>DASSFI010000001.1:0-40941 GCA_035694465.1 Pyrinomonadaceae bacterium
AAACGGCAAACTTCCGTTTTTAAGAATCAATCGTTCAGCCGCAAACAAGCGCGCAAACAGTCCATTCATCACCGAGATGTTGATCCCGTACTCCGTCTCTGCACGTAATCCCAACCAGCGCATCACCGAACGAACGGCTAACACCGGCAGAAAAAAGCTGGTGTTTGCGTAACTGGACCACTCCACTGAAAACCCCGCCTCTTCCACTACTCGCAACAAACTCGGCAACGTGTAGCGTCGCCGGTGATGGCTCACGTCGTCCTGAACACCCCAAAGAAACATGAAAGCCGGCACAAACAACAACAGCCGGCCGTCATGACGCAAAACCCTTCGCATCTCGCGCAGTCCGGCAACGTCGTCGTCGAGATGTTCGATCACGTCGAGCGCAGTGACCAGATCAAACGAATCGTTTTCGTATGGCAACTCTTCTGCTGCACCCAGCCTAACCGAATCCAAACCACGCTGGTGACAGAAATCGACGGCTTGTGAAGAAATGTCAACGCCATCTGCCTTGCCGAAGCTTCTCAACATTTTTAGGTTCGCTCCCGTACCACATCCGACATCGAGAATCCTCGGGTTTGAACTGTTGAGCGTTGCCCGAATCTTCTCAACCAGGGTTTGTATGATGCGACGTCGACCAACGTACCACCAGTGAGTTTCCTCAACCTGAAAGAGGATCGGATAGTGATGCGACTGCATCTCCTTTGGTAGCTCAGCGGCGACGACGTCATTGGCCATTTCCCGGATTATATAAAGAGAAGAGGCCACCGCGAAGGTGGCCTCCGATTTTTATGCTGTGATGGCTTCCTTATCCGCGGAAACCCACGCTATAACCACGCTCGAATCCTTCTCGATAAACTCCTCCAAAGTTACCGAAGCCGGCGTCCTTGAAGTAGTGCGATCGTTCGGGATCGAAACTGCGTCCGTGACTTGCGTCCTCTTCGCCGGTTTTCAACCCGTCGTGATATCCCTGGCTATCTGCGCCCACACTGTCACCAAAGACATACTGGCCGTAATAGCCGTAGTACGGGTATCCATAAGGGTAACCGTAACCATACCGATACGGGTATCCAAATCGCGGACCGATGAAAACTCGAGTATGGAAACCGCCGCCATGGAAACCACCGCGAAATCGTACCTGCGCATTCGCATTAGTGCTCGCGATCGCGGTCACACCAAATAACAAGAACGCTCCCAGCACCAGATTTCGCATTCCCCGCAGCAAGTATTTCCCTTTCATGATCATGCCTCCTTTTTCAACGAGTTCTTCCGAACTCTAAACACTCATACGCCGGAGACATCGCTGGAGATCCTAACCAATGTGTGCCTTTTGTAATCACGAATTTACATAACAACTGCAAAAACGGGTAAAGAGAAGCAATTGCCAGCAATACGAGTTGGACAACGGCACGCTTAACTTCTCAATCGTGAAAATCTCAGTGTCACTGTGTGCGTGTTTGCTCGGGTTGTTGATGGCTGCGACAGCCTCGGGACAGACACCTAATCGCAACCGCGACCTCGATGCGCTCCATCAATTCAATACCGCGGTGAGGAAACTGGTCAGTCAGATCACGCCGAGTGTGGTCCAGGTGCTGGCCACCGGTTATGGACCGGTTGAATCAAGTTCTGGAAAAACCGGTGCGATGATGAGCATGCAGCAGAAACTGGGTTCGGGAGCAATCATTGATGCAAACGGCTACATCGTGACGAACGCGCATGTCGTCAGCGGTGCCCAACAGGTCCGGGTGCTCGTGCCAACCGTCGTCGCGAGCGAGTCGAATGACGAGCCAGTTATTAGTCGAACGCGTACTTTTGAGGCGCGCGTCGTCGGTGCGGATGAGGATATTGATCTGGCGGTTTTGAAGATCGAAGCGACTGGTCTGCCGGCCCTTCGGCTCGGCGACTACAACAAGGTTCGCCAGGGCGACTTCGTATTTGCGTTCGGTAGTCCGGAAGGTTTGCAGGACTCGGTCACGATGGGTGTGGTAAGCACACCGGCGCGACAAATTGATCCGGACAATCCAATGGTTTTTGTACAGAGTGATGCGGCGACGAATCCCGGCAACAGCGGTGGTCCACTGGTTAACGTAGACGGCGAACTGATCGGAATCAACACCTTCATTCTGTCGGAGAGCGGTGGTAACGAAGGTTTGGGGTTCGCAATTCCGAGTGCGATTGTTGCCTACGCTTATCCGCAACTACGCAAGTTCGGACACTTGCACCGCGGTGAAACAGGCATCGGCGTACAAGCGATCACCAGCGATCTGGCCGCTGGTCTGAAACTCAGCACTGATTCGGGCGTCATCATTTCGGATGTCGTGCCGGGCAGTCCAGCGGACAGCGCCGGAATAAAGGTGCAGGACATCATCAAGAGCATTGACGGTTATCCAGTCGAGAATCTTCCCGCGACGAATACACGACTATTCATGCGGAGCGGCGGCGATCAAATCAAGCTTGGCGTGTTGCGTGGCTCGAACAAACTGAGCTTCTCCGTGCCCGTCGTTGAGTTGCAGAACGACCTCGACAGCCTCGCGGCAGTATTGCAGGCGAAGCAGAGTCGGGTGAGTCAACTCGGTGTGGTGGTGGTCGACGTCGATAGCGTAGTGGTAGACAAGGTTCCGAACCTGCGGATCGCGTCCGGCGTGCTCGTCGCCGCACAAGCAATCGATTCGAATACAAACGTCGCGCTTCAGCCCGGCGACGTGATTCACACGCTCAACGGAGCCTTAGTTAAGACCGCCGACGAACTTCGCTCAGCCTTGAACACCACCAGTCCAAGCAGTCCCGTAGTCCTGCAAATCGAGCGCTCCGGAAGGCTGATGTTCGTCGCCTTCAAACTCGACGACACCGCCAAATAAGCTTCTTATCCGCAGATTACGCCGATTTATTAACAAAATCTGTGTAATCTGTGGATAAAATTTTGGTTGACGGCAACAAATTCAGGGCCTTACTATTTGAACAGCTACGGCGTTCGGCCTACCCCATTGGCAGTCCCACTTCAATCTGCCAACTCCCAAGAGGAAAGTTCCATGAGTGCACAACCCGAAGTTTGGCGTGTCAGTACCATTGAAGGCATCTTCGAAACTGACCTCGAAACGCTGAAACAATGGATCGTCGAAGGTTGCGTTCTACCCACCGACAAAGTCAGCAAGGGCAACCTGAGTTGGATTGAAGCCGCCCGAGTTCCAAAGCTCAAAGGCGCCTTCAATGGCGAAGCGGTGCCTGCTTCACAGCCAAACGTATCGTTCGAGACTTTTGTAGATTCAAATCCTGAATTCAACAATGCGCCGACCTACCCGACGCCTTCCACTGCTGAAGACGCAAGTGTTTGTCACAACCATCCCGAAGCAGCCTCTGACTATGTGTGCCGCATGTGTGGCGCGGGCTTTTGTAAACGCTGTCCGAAGTTTGCCGGTGGAACGGTGCCAACGTGTCCGTTGTGTGGCGACTTATGTCACGAGTATCGAGTCATAGTTGAAAAAACGGCTCGTGCGGCATTCCAGAGTTCAGGCTTCGGAATCGAAGACTTTGTCCGCGCGATTCAGTATCCGTTCCAGCACAAGTTTGCATTGTTAACCGGTGCTCTGATTTACGGAGCGCTCATGCTCGCCGGATTTCGCGGCGCCCTCGTGGCCTGGATGGTCATGTTCGGATGTATCTCGCATGTTATCAGCCAGGTGGCGTGGGGCAGACTCAATCGCAGCTTCATGCCCGACTTCAGCGCGTTCTCGTTGTGGGACGATCTGGTGTTGCCGGTGTTTCTCGGCATTGGAATCATGGTTGTCAGTTTTGGTCCACTCATCGTGCTTGTGTTCGCCTTGATATGGGGTGCGATCAGCAGTGGCGGCGTGGGCCATGCCGCGATGGAGCACGCCGAGCAAGCTTCGGAAACGATAAATTCAGAAGACCTCTCAGTGCTCACCGATCCCAACGCCGATCCGCAAAAACTCGAGGCGGCAAACAGGAAGCTTCAACAGACTCGACCCGGATCGGAGATAGCACGCGACGCTGAACAGTCGAAGAGGGAAGCGAATGATCCGGCCGGTGCTTTGAGATACTTGCTGCCGTACCTCGGCGCCGGAATAGTGTTCGTGCTGCTGTTTCTCGTGACTTTGGCGTGGGGAGTGTTCTATTACCCGATGGCCCTCACGGTCGCCGGTTACACCCAGAGTCTTGGCTCAGTATTGAATCCGCTCGTCGGATTAGACACGATTCGACGTATGGGTCTTACTTACTTCAAAGGTTTCGGAATGGTGATCCTCGTCCAGGTGGTTGCACTTGTAGTGGGTGCGATAGTTGCCGTCGTGACTTCACCGTTCACACTGCCCTTCATGGGAAATCTCGTCGGCAATTTTATCAACGCGACATTCACCTTCTACTTCAATCTTGTGATCGCCTGCATTCTGGGTTTGTCGCTCTTCAAGTGTGCGGATCGTCTGGGAATTGCGGTGGATTAGAACCGTTGGTTGAGAGTTGGGTGCGATAACGCGCGGGAGTCGTGCCGACCAAACGGACAAAAGCCTTTCGCATGAGATCGGCGCTGACAAAACCACTGTTCCGGGCAATCTGCTCGATGCTCTTCTCTGTGCGTTCCAACTCGCGGCGTGCGGCCTCGACGCGCATTTGCGTCACATAACGCGCGGGCGTGCATCCGATCTCGCGCGTAAACACGCGTTCAAAATTTCTTACGCTCATTGCCGTGCGGCGTGCGAGCGCCTGCACCGAAAGATCTTTCTCGACGTGGTCCGCTATCCAAACCTGAAGCTCTCGCATGCCTTTCATCTCTGACGCCTGCTTGGCTAACGAAACACTCAACTGCTTTTGACCGCTCGGACGTCTGAGGAAAAGTACAAACTCGCGCGCCACCTCATGGGCCAGGGCGCTGCCGCAATCCTCTTCAACCCACGCGAGGGCAAGGTCGATGCCGGCAGAAATTCCCGCCGAGGTGTAAATGTTTCCGTCTTTCACCCAGATCGGTTCTGACTCGACTTTCACTTGCGGATAAAGCCGGGCGAGTTCTTTCCCGAACTTCCAATGCGAGGTTGCGCGTTTGCCGTCGAGCACGCCGGCTTCGGCCATGATGAATGTACTCACACAGACGCCGCCCAGTCGATGCGCCGTGGTGGCAATCTGCTTAAGCCATGCAGACAATTCCGGGTCGCGCGTCAACCTCGTGCCGATGCTGCAAACTAAGAGAGCTGAGTCGATTGGTCCTTTGAGATCTTTCAGTGTCGATTGAGCGAGAAACGAAAGCACTCCGCCTTCGCCCTGCACCGTCAATTCCCTTCCCGTGGTAGCAATCCCAATTGCATAGGTCTTTCGACCCGAGAGACGATTCGCCGCGCTAAAGACCTGCATTGGACCAACAAGATCCAACTCTTCAATTGGTGGAACCACGACGAAGACGATTCGTCTCATTAGGCATCCTTTGGCGGAAATCGACTGGAGATTGGCGCAAAGCGTTCGCCGTCAGTCTCTATAATAAGCCACAAAGGGCACGAGAATTCATGATTACGACTGATCAAAGAAACTTCTTTCTTGTTCGTTATGTGCTTCTTGGTGGCAATCTTCGTCTCGGTCTCAGATCGCTTCGCAAGAATCCGGCCTATGCTCTCGTCGCAATAACGATCCTGGCCCTCGGAATCGGCGCCACGACCGCAATCTTCAGTGTCGTGAATTCCGTCCTGCTGCGACCATTGCCATTCAGAGTTCCGGATCAACTCGTCTGGATCTGGTCGCGACGACCGGATAACAACAGGGCTCCATTCTCTTTACCTGACTTTCTCGATCATCGCGATCAGAATCAAACTCTTGCACAGGTCGCCGCGTTTGGTAACACAGGACTGAGTCTCTCGGGTGTGGAACGAACCGATCGCATTCAGGCCGTGAGAGTCTCAGCGAACCTGTTCCAACTCCTCGGCGTCGAGGCCGCGCATGGCCGACTGATGCTTCCCACCGACGATGAACCGAGCCAGAGACACGTCGTTGTCCTGACTAACGAATGCTGGCAGCGACGGTTTGGCAGCGATCCGCAAATCGTCGGCAAGTCGTTAACTCTAAACAGTGAAAGCTACCAGGTGATCGGAATCACGCCCGTTGACTACTCTTTGCCCAATCCGCTCGCTGAATTGGCAATCCCCCTGGCGCCTGATGTCGATCCACTACGTACCGAACGTGGTTCAGTGAATTTCCTTCGTCTCATCGGTCGCCTGAAGCAAGGCGTAACTATTGACCAGGCCGAAGCGGATCTCACCGCCATAGTGACGCATGAACGACAACAATTCGGCGATCTGTATCTGAAAAAGACTGGTATCAACCTGGTATCGTTGCATGAGGAGTTAGTTGGGCCAACCAGGGCCAAACTGTGGGTGTTGTTTGGAGCCGTCACTCTGGTGTTGTTGATCGGATGCTGCAATCTCGCCGCTTTGTCATTGACGAGAGCCGCCGGACGCAGTCACGAGATCGCGATTCGAAAAGCACTTGGCGCGACCTCCGGGCGACTCATCAGCCAGTTACTAACAGAGAGTTTGATACTCGCCACGATTGGCGGAGTTTGCGGCTTGTTTCTCGCGATGCTCGGTGTCAGAGCACTGCTGTTTCTTAATTCCGCGCCGATACCTCGCCAGCAAGAGATTGGTATCGATCTGCGCGTGCTCGCGTTTGCTATCGGCTCGTCGCTCGTGTCTGCCGTTATCTTCGGCATTCTTCCGGCATGGCAGGGCGCGCGAGCCGATGCAAACGGCGCATTGCGTTCAAGCACGCGAGGCGCCGGTGACGCGGCACGGCTCAATCGTTGGCGCAGCATACTGGTGATGGGTGAAGTCGCGATTTCCTTCATGCTGTTGATTGGAACCGGACTCTTGATTCAGAGTTTCGCCATCGTTCAGGCCGTGCAACCCGGCTTCGATCCATCGAATACCCTTGCGGTTCGAGTCTCCCTGCCAAAGTCGCATTTTGAAAATCGTGAAGCCGTTGCGTTGTTCGACAATAAGCTTGCCGCCGCACTAACAGCCATGCCGGGCGTTGAAGCTGCTGGCGCAGTTTCGATTCTACCGATGAGTGGTGGCGGAAATACGATCCAGTTCAGCATCGCGAGTCAGGAAACATCCGTACACGACAAACATTCGGCGAACTACCGTGTTGCCACGCCGGAGTATTTTCGCGCCATGAAGATTCCGCTTCTGCAAGGCCGGTTGTTCGATGATCACGATCGCGGTGACACGGTTCCTGTGGCGCTGATTAACGAGAATCTTGCTCGGCGTCTATGGCCCAACCGCAACGCGATCGGCGAGCAGTTGCGTGTTGACGACAATAACACTGGACCTCGACCGATCGAGATCGCGGGTGTGGTCGGCGACGTCAGACAGGAAAGTCTCGAAGCCGATCCGGTATTCGACATCTACATCCCAATGGCCCAGGTGCATGCTGACAACGTCGACTCGATCACCAACAGCCATTACTGGCTGATCAGATCGCACGTTCCCCAACACTCACTCGAAACCGCTTTCCTGAGCGAACTGCAAAAGATCTATCGCGATGCCGCCACCTCCAATATCAGGACGATGAATGATTTCCTGTCAGACTCAGTCGCACCGCGTAAATTCAGTTTGCGTTTGTTGACGATCTTTTCGGCAGTCGCACTGTTGCTTGCGGTGACCGGGATTTACGGGACAGTCTCCTACAGCGTCAGACAGCGCACACCTGAGCTTGGTGTCCGACTCGCACTCGGTGCGCAACACGCACAGGTGTTTCGATTGATCCTGGGCCAGGGTTTGAAAGTCATCGTTTTGGGATTAGCGATTGGTGTGGTGGGTGCGTTTGCCTTATCACGAGTGATTCGCGGCTTGTTGTTTAATATTACGCCGACCGACCAACTGACATTCCTGCTGGTTTCGGCCCTCCTGCTTGTCGTCGCGACGGTTGCGGCCGGTTTACCGGCGCGTCGAGCAACCAAAGTCAACCCCTTGATCGCATTGCGCAACGAGTGACACGTTAGTGGTCCAACTCGAGCCCGGCTCAAATAAATCCGGGCTCGAATTTTGGCTCACACCTTGTTACACGGACACCTGTGTGCCGTTAGCGTTCACCGGCATCTGGCTCAGATCCCAGTTACCTCGGTCCACTTCTCGCTGGAAGCAACGCGTTCGATAGATGGTCCCCCGAACGACTGGACGAGGGTGGTTCCTAACCACTTGTGACGCGCGTTTACATACTCCGAGATCCACGTTTTCTCGTCGCCACCTGCGGCTGGCGGGCTTTCCGAAACATGCTACGAATGACCCACGGGATCGAACCGCTGTGAATGTGCGAATCGTAAATCACTAACGCCGACAACGGCAGCGTGAATCCCTGCTGATCGGCCCACTTCATTGCCGGCTTATAATAAATGTCGTCAAAGAACTTGTCCTGAGTCTTGCGCATCACCGGATCTTCCCTGCCGGCGCGACGCAGAAGAGTTTTGAACTCGGCGTTGTCGGTAAGCGCAACGCTGCCCACGCGGTCGGCAAAAGGCTGGAGTTGTTGGCTGAATAGCCCTCCGGCGTTGACGTAATCGGTCACCAGCTTCCTGAGATTTCCATATTCAGTTGTTTGCGATCGCCCATAAGTGATTTGGCGAATGTCGTGTGGTCCATCGTGGAAGATCGAGATGGTGGAGTAGTCGCCGTCCGGCGACCCAGTCTCGAATACGTTGATGATTCTTTGAATCAATAGTTTCTGGTTTGCATCTAACTGCATAATTTTCCCTCGCGATCTGGGTTGGTATCGCCCCCGCAGTCACTGCTATTTGTTGATAATGATTGTGAGTGTGAAAACGTTTCGTTCGATTTTCGCGATTTGCTTAAGAACCTGGTTGACCTGCCTGCCAAACTTTAATGGCGCCGTTCTCATCGCTGACGGCAAGTGTTAACCCGTTCTGAGAAAACTTCGTGCAGGACGGTGGATCACCACGTCGTTGGAGCGTAATCACTTCTTGCATTTCTGCGACATCCCAAAGGATAACTGCCCCGTCATACGCTGCCGTCAACAGTCGTTTACCATCGGGCGTAAAGGCAAGGCGTTCCACAAACGATGAATGAATTGGGACTTGCAACTCTTGCTCTGACGACAGATCCCATATTCTTACCGTGTTGTCTTCGCCGGCGCTTGCGAGCAGCTTGCCATCGGGCGAGAAGCTAATGAATTTGACCACGCTCGTGTGACCCCGCAGAGTTTTGTCGATTTTTTGTGAGGCAAGATTCCAGATTCTGATTTGGCCATCCTGGTCCGCGGAGGCGATGAGCTTGCCGTCGGGTGAAAAGACCGCGCGGTAATACCCATTTCCGCTGTTCAACGACGCTTCGCTTCCGCCGTTAGCCACAGTCGATACGATAATATTGCCGTCGCGATCACAGGAGAGCACGGAGGTACCGTCCGGTGAAAACTCCACGCTGTAAACACCGTTACCGGACGTCGCGCGAGTGCTGATGAGGTTTCCGGTAGCGACTGAATAAACTCTTAGCTGCGAGCCAACGGCCAGTGCGACGAGCGACGCGTCGGTTGAGAAAGCCGCCCTGTCAATTGAATTCGAGTGGCCTAAATCGAACAAGACTTTTCCGTTCGAGAGATCCCACAGGTTCAATTGTCCTTCGGCAGTGCGACCGATCGCAATCAATTTCTGCGCCGGCGTAAATGCAGTTTCCGCGATCGATTTCGCTTTCTGATCCGGCCACACCGGCAGCTCTCTGATGGTCATATCCCAAACTTTGATCAGACCATCAGCATCGCCCGAAAGCAGATAGCGTCCATCCGCAGAAAAGTGAAGAGCAGTTACCCATCCTCCGTGACCGAGAATTGTGCGCAGGTACTTTCCCGAATCAAGGTCCCAGAGTTTAACAGTGCGATCGACTGAGCCGGTGGCGAGTGTTTTACCGTTGGGAGAAAACGAAAACGACATTACTTCATTCGTGTGATTCTCAGTGAAGCCATCGAGGAGTCGATGATTGAGCATATCCCAACCATAAAGCTTTCCCTTGCTGGTGGCGGCGATTAGTTTGTTGCCGTCCGGTGAAAAGAACATCAAAGAGATTGGACCCTTTGGAAAAGAAATCGTCCTCAGAGGTTTTCCCGTCGCAACATCGAGAACGTCAGCACCATTCTCCCGTGTTCCTACTGCCACAAACTTTCCGTTTGCTGAGAAAGCAATGGCTGGTCTTTTTTGCGTTGATTGTTCGTCGATTGTCGGTTTGCCCGAACCCAGATCCCAAACTTTGAATTTCCCGTTCGCAAAACTGGCAGCCAGAAACTTTTGATCGGGCGCGAAGGCAATTGACGAAACTCCATTCTCTGAGTCTGGACCCATCCCGGGAAAAGTCAGAAGTTGTTTTTTCGACGCAAGATCCCAAAGAACTACCGAGTTGTCAGGGGCATCAGTCGCCAGCAGTTTGTTGTCGGGAGAAAACACTGCAACATCGAAGAATGTTCCAGCCGGCACCCTGAACGAAGCTGACTCCTTCCGTGCTGCTCGATCGTAGAATTTGATCAGATACTCACGCTTCTGCTGAGTCATGGTGTGAATTACTTCAGCGAATGCGATCGTGTCGTTACCGACGAATCTTGCGTTCGCGATCCGACCAGTTTCCGTGATGCGCTGCACCTCGTCGTGTGCATACCTCCAAAACAAGAACCACTCAAAACCTCGTAAATCAGTCTCACCTGGCTGGGGCGTGGTCTGTTCAACCAACGTCTCGACTCTGGCCAGATTCGCAGTCTCATATTCCTGGAGAGCCAGTTTCATACGCGCCCGGTAAAGCAATTGGTTGTTGACCGCCGTTTGCTGAAGAGCAAGGTTTCGCTGCCGGAAAGCTGTAATTGCGAGCGAAGCCACTATAACCAGGATCACACCGGCAACCCCTGTGGTCCGGATGACGCCGCGGCGGAACGCGGCGCGTTGCCGTCTCAATTCGGCTCCGGGCAGATTTGCCTTTATCCACTCGTTGTTAAAAACTCGCTCATAGATGCGATTTCTGACGCACAACCGGCCCTCTTCAGCTCGCGTGATTCCCGACAATCGCATGACGTCTACCAGTGGTTGAGAATCATCATCCACGACGCGCTTGCTGCGTCTGATACGCGAGTAGAGATTCAGGACCGCGGCCACATCCACACCGCTGCGCAATAGTCTCTCGCGCACAAAAATCAGATTGTCGTCATACTCCTGAGCGCGCTTCGTGAAAAACATTTGTTCGATCGATTCATCGATCTCGCGAGCGCTTCCCTGGTTGCCGTTTTCGAAAATTGCTTTGCAGAGTCGCTGCGTCAGGTACGGATGCCCGTTGGTCCAATGGAAAACGCGTCTAAGTAAACTCTGGTTTTCCAACGCGGAGCGTCCCAGGCCCGTGGCGAGCGGTGCGGCCTCCTGTTCCGTGAAGTCATTGAGCTCAATTCGTCGGCCTACGTTGAAAGGTGTAGTTCGCGTATCACGGATCAAATCGGAAGGATTCGCTACTCCCAGCAGGCAGAAGGTCAGGCGATTTATGTCTGCGTTTTCATTGCGCAGGTTGTAGCACTCACGAATTCCCGCAAAGAACTCATCGGTTGAAAAGCTCAGGCTGGCAACCGCGTCAATCTCGTCGATGAAGATCGCGAGACGGCCCGTGTGCTCAGGCAAAACCACTTTTCGGATGGCACTTACCCATCGCTGCATTGGTCCAAGATGAGCATTAGCTACCCAGAATTCCAGCAGTTGATCTTCGAGCTTCAGCCGGTCACCCAACTGAACAATCAGTCCGCTGTACCATTGCTCCGGCGTAAGGTTGGTTCCGATTCCGGTGAGGTCGAGGGCGGCCACGCCGATTTCTGCTTCGCGCAGACGCGCGGCAGTGCGCAACATCAGAGAAGATTTTCCCATCTGCCGTGCCGTCAGCACGTGACAAAATTCGTTCTCCAGCAGACCTTCATACAGTTTTTCATCCGCGTCTCGTCGAACGTAAGACTGGGCGTCCGGGCGCATAGTACCGCCGACGACGTAGAAATCTTGAGCGATCGGTTCGATCGAGAGGGCGCTCATGCTAGATGTCGTTTCAGATATCGTGTGTAGAGATCACAACGCGGACCTGGCTCGTCGGCACTGTCTCCTGAGAGGATGCCGGCACTTCGCAAACGATAAAAAGCGCCGTTGGATAAGGTTACATCTGACAACACAAAGTCGCGTAATTCCTGTCGCAATTGTTCGTCGCGCTCAAGCGAGATCAGCAAGCGATTGAGATGATCGCCGAATGGTCCATCATCGTGATCGGCCTGTTGTTCCAAAGCCGCGAGGCTAACGCGGCGTTTGCACATCTCGTAAAGACCTCTTTGTGCGAGGTACGGGTGGCCACCAACTAACTTGCGAAAGCGGGTCAGTTGCTCTTCATCCGCCAGCGGTCGATCGTAACGATCGTTGAGTTCGGCCAATTGCTGGAGCGTAAAATCCTCAAGCCGCAATCGCGTGCCCACGTTGAACGGCGACTGATTCAGATCGGAAATAAAAAGATGGGCTTCCGTTGCGTATGCGATCGCGATGGTGAGCCGATACCAGGGTCCGTTTGGATCGAGTGCGCGCAAGTTGTGCCAGGAACGAAAGAGACCAAGGATCTCACTCGCGAAATCATGATTGAACAAACGATCGACTTCATCAAGCGCCAGCACAAAGTAGCTTTCTTCATCCTTCAGCACTTCTCGCCGCAAAAAACGCTCGAAGTTGCTACTGGGACTCAAACGCTCATTCCAATTCTCATGTGGCTGCGAGGGTAGTTCTATTTGATGTGCAATCAATTCCGCCATGGCGAGCAGGAGTTTGCCGCAACTCGCGAATGCAGTTGGACCAAAGTGCTGGAAATCAACCAGCAGAATGCCCGCACCAACCATGCGCGCCGCCTCGAGACCGCGGGCCAGCAACGATGTTTTACCGACTTGTCTGGCGCCCTTAACCAGGACGATGCTGTCATGCCTCGCAATCGCGTGACAGAATTCATCATCACTGGATCTGGAGATGTAAAGTGGGGAATGTAGTGGTAACGCTCCTCCCGGCGGTTCGATTAGATCTTCCGGCGAGGGATCGTGACCCACTGACGAATCGCGAGCAACAATCTTCACTTCGGGGGTAAAGCGATAGCCTCGTTTGGAAACAGTTTCGATATAAAGCCCATCACTTAAGACAGCACGCAACGCGTTTATGGTCACGGTAAGGTTGCTGTCTTCGACAACAGAATCAGGCCACAGGCTGCGCATCAGCTCATGTTTTTCGAGCATTTGCCCGTGGTGTTCAATAAAGATCACGAGCAGGTTGAACAGCTTGGGCCGCAGTTTTATCTCTTCCTTACCGCGCCATAACTTGTAGTTTT
Organism: Pyrinomonadaceae bacterium; assembly: GCA_035694465.1. Classification (GTDB taxonomy): domain Bacteria; phylum Acidobacteriota; class Blastocatellia; order Pyrinomonadales; family Pyrinomonadaceae; genus PSRF01. Next base: position 13,362 of record DASSFI010000001.1, read on the forward strand.
TTACATTCAGTCGGTAGGGGCCGAATTCATATTCTTCGTCTGTCCGAAGCTTCATGGGGGAGGAATCCTTAAGGAGCAGTCTGGGTGGTTTAGTAAAAACTTAACCCAAATTTTGCCGCAATACTATTTGAAATTAAAGACGCAAGGCAATCCCTCAGATAGACTCCCGGCTGTTCGAAGTAGCCGTGAGACGTAGTAACCAACTTAGCAGAAGGAGAAAACCATGACTCGAATCGAAATTCTCGCTTACTCCCCACTTAAAATGGACGACTTCATCAAGTACGCCGTCGACGGTCTCAAGGGGGAAGACGGGAAGTACCTTAAAGACGAATACGACCGGGATATCACCGGTGTCTTTAACTGGTTGCATGGCCGCAAAGTTCCGGAAGCCCATTTCTTCAACAGCGATCTCGGCAACCCGGTCCAGATGTTCATGGCACTAATTCAACCCACTGAGCAGATCGTGGTTCCGTGGATGGTGCGAATCCCCTTTTTCGTTAACATGATCAGGACTGATGGGTTGATCGGCAACGCGCCCAACTTTGGTGCGGCACCTAAGCCAGGCACGCCGACCGCATTGGGTTGGGTTCACGACCGTCCCGACCTCGATGATATTTACAATCAGCGAAGGGACATGATCGCCAGCATTGATTACAGCAAATTAAGCTTCACCGCAGAGGAATTTTCAATCGCATTGCAAGGAGAGGGAAGAACTCCTCTCGATGTCATGACCACCGAGATCAAAGAGAGGTTAAATCTAATCCTGAAGTAAAGTCTTCCGCTCACAGCAGCTAATTAAGGAGATCATCATGGCACGATTTCGTCACGGAGCGATATTACCTCTGGAGCCAACAGCGAACTATGCTAAAGAGGGGGATGCACGTCGCGTTGCCTCCAACGAATGCAAGCCCCCCTCGTGGCCATTTGGATTCATGTTCCCCGAACTCCAGCATGATCCAATGTCGCTTCTGGAAACCTCTAAACGTACCGTCAGCAACCTCCGCCGGCTGGGTAGCAATGGAATGAACGATCCTCCGATCGATAAAGCACCTGGGGTGCAGGTTCCGGCGATTTATACATTCTTCGGCCAGTTTGTCGACCATGACATAACCCGGGAAAAGGGATCATCCATGATCCAATTAAGCAAACCGTATCCAATCGATCCAAAACTGATTCCGCTTCACATCGTCAATTCGCGTTCACCTAACCTGGATTTGGATCACGTCTATGGACCAGATGTGGATGGACAATTTGCACCGCGCGATCCTAACGATCGACGTAAGCTGTTAATTGAGGAAGTAGGCCCGGGAGTATTGGGGCCGATTCCGGGTAAGGATCCTATCAGTGATCTACCGCGACGTGCAGATGGAACTCCCAGGATTGGGGACCGGAGAAATGATGAAAACATCGTCGTTTCTCAACTCCATGTCGCATTCCTGAAAGCACACAACGTTCTGGTGGATGAAGGATTAAGTTTCGAGGGTGCGCGCAAACTTCTCACGCAGCATTACCAATGGATTGTCCTGGATGACTTCCTGGATCGTATCGCTGATCCCAACATTGTGAAGCGAATCAGAGATTACGGAGCCAGGTTCTTCAATCCCTCTTCGCGATCACTTTTCATGCCGTTGGAGTTTTCCGTTGCCGCTTTTAGATTCGGTCACAGCAAAGTACGCGCCGCCTATAATGAATTCAATTGCAAAAATGTGCTTGGCGGATTGGACCTACTCTTTTCTAACGCCCATCAGCGCCTTTCTGAAGATTGGGTTATCGACTGGAAGGCGTTCCTGAAACCCGAGGACAACCTAAATCTGCCAAGGCCGATCGATACTTCATTAACCGACATGTTATTGAAATTGGGTAAGGACGAAGTGGACGACAATGATCCTGAAGGCAACCTCGCAATCAGAAATCTTTTGCGAGGTTACATCCTAAGATTGCCTACGGGCCAAGCTGTCGCAAAAGCCATGGCCTCTCAGGGAGTTGTTCCTCTGATCGAACAGCAGCTCCGTCGAGTAGCGGAGGAAATCCCGGACCAACTTGGCGCTTTGAAAGGAACTGATTTTCTAACCAGAACGCCCTTATGGTTCTACATCCTGGCAGAGGCTTCCTACTACAGTCGTGGATATCATCTCGGACCGGTCGGCAGCACGATCGTTGCGGAGGTCTTGATCGGAGTCCTGCGTAACAGTACCTATTCAATTCTTTCCGTGCCTGACTGGAGACCGACGCTCGGACAAACGACCGGCAGGTTTGATCTCAAGGATCTATTGAGCTTCGCCGGCGTCCTTTAACCCTTAAGTACAAACACACGTGATCGCCCCAACTGGGTCCATACCAGCAGGGTACACGTGTGTCCGCAACACATCGAATCGGCCGTAAACGAGGAGCCCAAACATGAACACGCAATCCAACAACACTACCTTCGAACAATTTCTTTACTGGCTCGGGCCTGACACAGATGCCGCGGGCCGGAAGTACGAGTCAATTCGCGGCCGGTTGATAATGATGTTCAAAGCCCGGCGCTGTGTTTTTGCAGAGGATCTTGCGGATGCCACGATCGAACGCGTAGCAAGGAAGTTGAGCGATTTGTCGAACGGATTTACTGGCGATCCGGCTCTGTATTTCTATGGAGTTGCCAAGAAGATATATCTCGAGCACCAGCGACAGGCTGCAATCGATTACAGGCGATCTCAATCGTCGCGAGCAATCGATGACGGAAACCCAGACTTGGAAGATATGCTCGCACAACTGGACCAGGCGCTGACCACAATTCCCCGGTCTGACCGTGAGCTAATTCTCAGATACTACAGCGGCGGTGAGAAAAGCAAAATCAATCGACGGGCTTTGGCTAAACAATTCGGCCTCGGCGCAAATGCTCTACGCCTGCGAGTGTTTCGAATTAGAAAGGAAATCAGGAATTACATGCTGCAGTCCGGCACTAATGCGCTCATGGTCCATAGGCAGTCGTGACGCACTAATTACTTCGTCCATGCGGCGCGAGGGCACGGAATATCAAGCCGATGCCACCAGCCAATAACACCAGCATCACTATCGTGTTGAAGAGACTGGTTGCCTGAAAATAGATCTGAAGGTTCATCAGAATCCCGGCGAAGATGATCACGACGCCAACGATCAGCAGCAGCCATCCGACAACAGATTTGCCGTTAAAGAACAGAATTCCAATACCAATGATTAACGGGACCAGAGACAGGCCGAAGGTGTTGTAACCTCCGATGGACCAGAAACTGCTCGATACGATAACGTGACTTACGATCAGGTATGCTCCGGCGACTGCCATCGCGAGGCCGAGAAAGAATTCGGCAATTCCGCCCGGCGTTCCGCCCGCACCTCGAGGTTTGGTCTCATTGTCCATAGTGTCGGCCAATTATACTCACCCACCGCCGTTTTCACTGACTAAAGAATTACCGGCCGCTGAATGCAATCACGAGGATCGCCACGAAGATCAGAATTGACAGGACCAGCAGCGCGATCTTCCAGAAGCTGTACGGACGCTCGCCCTGAATCTCACCCGTGCGGCCGTTGACCATAATTTGATATGGCTTTCCGTTGTAGCGATACGCACCTGCGTAGACTGGCAAGAGCAGATGCTTGAATGTCACCTCGGAATAATTTGTTGAGACGCTTTCAATCATCTGCTCGTCGCCGCCGATGTCCTGTCGAATCGAAGCCTCGATTGCCGGCGCGATAACTTCCTTGGCCCGTTCAAACCCACCGGCAAGATCAACCTGATAACGTTGTGCTTTGAAGCCCGATAAATATGCCGGGTCGTAAGAGCGTAAAGCTTCCAGATCCCACGGCTCTAAAGACGTCAGCCGATCGGGTGACAATGAGAGTGTCGCCGGAATCAACACGTCGTCGAACGAGCCGGTGACAGTTCCTGACGCCGGATACCAACGTGTGTGGCGAACCTGCCGAGTGCGCGTTACCTGGTTTCCCTGCGCGTCTCGCTCGGTGTAGGTTTCGGTTTCCCAATAGTGCTCGCCACGGTGGCCTTCGTACTGACTGGTCGTGCTTGTGTCGTAGGTCCAGAAAGGAAGATAGACACCCTGGATCGCGTCGGGCTGCGCAAAATACTTCAAGCCGTTCGGCGCGAACCATCTTGTCCGAAGCCAGTTGCGAAGCTCTGCGGTCGCTTGCTGTTGAGTGACGGCAAAAGGCAACACACCGCCGGGCGTCAGGATCGGATCAGCCGACTTCGGCTGGGCTACGATCTGCACGCCGCAGAAATCACATCGTCCGGCGACCTCAGGCGGCGTGAAGATCGATTTAGCGCCACAACTCTGACACTGAACTTCGAGCGCATCGACTGCCAATGTCGTCATCTGCTCGGGACGAATTTGCAGATGCTGCTCGAACGACTGCTCTTCAACTGCCTCTTGACCGTCCGCAATCGCTTCCTTGTGACCGCAGTAAGGACACGTCAGGAAACCGTCTTTCGGCTCGAATAGAAGATCGGCGCCGCAGGACGAACACGGGTAGTGATTAATCTTATTCGCTGCCACGATTCATTCCAAAAACGCGATCGAAGAACGCCGCCACCGCCGCATCAACCTTCACCAGATTCGTGTGACGCATAAAGTGATGCGTGTCGTCAGGTATCACCAGTTGTTCGTAAGTGACCCCGGCCTTTTCGAGTCGCTGAACGAGATCAGTTGTTTGACTGAAACGAACGTTGCGATCGTCGTCACCGTGAATTAATAGCACTGGCGACTTCCAGGTTGCGATTGACGATACCGGTGATGATTGCCACGCGACGTCAAGCGCTTGTTGAACGTCTGGAATTTTCTCGTAACGATTCTCAAGCAGACCTGCCGCACGCTCGGCGGTCCAATTATGCACGCCGTGTATGTCGACGCCTGCCGCAAACAGTTTTGAGTCGCGCGCCAGCGCAAGCGCCGTCAGAAATCCGCCGTAAGATCCGCCGTAGATGCCGATGCGCTTCGCATCAACCTCAGCCAATCGCTGCAAGTATTCACCGCCGGCCTTGACGTCGAGATACTCAGACGCGCCCTGTGCGCCGGCATTTGGTGGCCGATGGAAGTCGTGACCATAACCAATTCCCAAACGATAATTCACTGACAACACGACATAACCACGACTCGCGAGATATTGATTCAACGCATATGCGTTGGTGTAGTAGTCAGAGTAATGCCAACCGAGCAGCATCTGTCGCGGTGGTCCACCGTGAACGTAAACGATCGCGGGTTTCTTTCCCGATCCACTTGCGGGTTCGAACAACTGTCCATGAACTTCAACGCCATCGGATGCTTTGAAGACTACTTTCTTCGGCGTGACGAGTTGAGCCGTCGGGAAACTACTCGGAACACGATCCTCAGCGAGTGTGATTGGCTTGCCACCGGAGGCAGGCATGAAAGTTGGCAATGGTGGACGTTGCGACGTGGCGGCGATGTAAGCCACGTATTTCCCATCACCGGTGACGAACGGTGTCCACTCGAGCCCTTTGCCGGGAGTCATCACCACCGGCTCAGCGCGATCTACAGGAACTTTCACGATGTGACGGCGATCGATGTCGTCGGCGTCGGCGCCTGAATTTCCTGCGAAGACGAGGTAACGTCGATCACGGCTGATCGTAATGTACTCCGCCATGTAGTTGCCGGGCGTCAGCAACATCGGCTCGCCGCCGTTTTCAGAGATTGAATAGAGATGCGGCCAGCCGTCGAGATACGAAAGAAAGACGATGCGACCGGCAGCGGCCCAGTGTAGATTTGTGCCACCGTGAGTACTCGGCGGCGAGCCGCGCAAGGTGAATGGACTCTTCCAGAGTTGTTGTCCCTCACCAGTTTCGGCATCCGCGGTCCAGATGGACCATGCCTGCGCGCGTTGCTCGAGAGCCGGTTCCGGAGCGCCGCCGTTTCCAGGGCGACGCACGAACGCGATGCGTTTACCGTCAGGCGACCATTGCGGACTCGCATCGCGTGAAGTCGAAGGCGCGATATAAACAATCGGTGTCGCGTCGTTTGTATAGATGCCGATGAAGGAATGATCGCCGCGGTTGGAGACAAATGCGAGACGAGTGCCGTCGGGCGACCATTCCGGCGCGCCACAGTCACCGCGGGCATAGAAATAACGCTTCGCGGGTGCAGAACCGTCAATCGGCGCCGACCAGATCCCTCGTTCTTTAACGAAGACGACGCGATCGCTCTTTGGTGAAATCAGCGGTTCGTCACCGTCACCGAGGAGTTTTGGTTCGCCACCGGCAAACGGAACGGTCCAGATTTGGACCTTCATTGCGGTTGTAGTCAGTCCGGGATTGACGCCGACAGAGCTATCGAAGTTTGATCCGTGATCACCGCCGCGGACGTAAACCGCGTACTTGCCGTCGGCTGATAGGGCAAGACTCGTAAGCTCCTGGCCGTCGTCGACTTCGTAGTTTGTCAGCTGGCGCGCTTTGAAGACGGGACCTTCGGCGACCCAAACGTTGCGCGCACCGCGCTCGTTGAATGCCCATGCGATGCGCGCGCCCGTAGCTGATGCAGTCAACTCGTTCGGAAATGGGTAGCTTTTGATCTGCTCCACCGTGAACGACTGCGCCGCCTGTTGTGCTGTTGAAAAGTACGACGCGATCAAAACCACCGCAGCCATGACAAAGATCGGAAGCAGAGCCCGGCGATCGAGGCGCAATTGCATGGAAATTCCTCCTGCTTTTCGGCGAGATCCAATTGATTGGAGCGCATCGAATCACAGTCGTGGGTTTTCTGGCAAGTCGGTTGTCATATCGGCGCTCGATGCGGTGTTAGTTTTGACAGGATTTCCGGGATTTTCAGGATAAACAGGATAGGAGAAGCTGAATGAAACGGTTCGTGTCGATGATCGTGTTGTGCTTCGTCGCGTGTGTTCAACCGGCAACTTCGTCGCCCACGCTTGATTTCAGTGAGCTGGACAAACTCGTACCGGTCGAACTGAAAGAGAAAAACACGCCGGGCGCGGTGATCGCGATTATCAGTGGCGATCAGGTGATATATCAAAAAGCGTTTGGCGTGGCGAATGTCGAAACCAACGCGCCGATGCAAGCCGAAATGCTCTTTCGTCTCGGCTCAACCACAAAGATGTTCACCGCTGCTGCTCTGCTCACGCTCGCCGAGAAAGACAAGATCAAGATGAATGAGCCGATTGGTAATCGCGTCAAGGGATTGGATGCGAAGCTCAGCCAGGTGACCCCACACTACCTCTTGAGCAACTCCGCCGGCATCAGAGATTTTGCGGCGCCCACAATTTCAAACGACGATGCCGCGCTCGGCAACATGGTGCGTGGTTGGAAAGACGACGTCTTTTTCGCCGATCAGGGCGAGATCTATTCGTACTCAAGCGCCGGATTTTGGCTCTCGGGATTTGTGGTCGAAGACTTGTACGGCAAACCTTACGCCGTCGCGATGACAGAGCTGTTATTTACTCCACTCGGAATGGAACGAACCACGCTGCGACCATTCATGGCGATCACTTACCCGTTTGCGACCGGCCACGCAGTCGAAGGCGGAAAGCCGGCGATCCTGCGACCGATGTTCAATAACGTGGCGATGTGGCCCGCCGGCTCGATCTTTTCCAATGCGAAGGATCTGTCGCGCTGGGTCATCGCGCTGATGAATGAAGGGAAGGTCGAAGGCAAGCAACTGCTATCGCCGTCGCTGATCAATCAGATGGTCCAACATCACGTGCCGGTGCCAGGCGAAACTGATTCATACTACGGTTACGGGTTAACGGTCTTTAAATATAAGGGACTGGAGTTTGTGGGCCATGGCGGGTTTAGTCGTGGTTACGGTTCGATGATTCAGATGGCGCCGTCGCGAAAGTTTGCGGTGATTGTGTTGACTAATAAGAGTGGCGAGACGATGCGAAAGAGCTTGAATAAAGCGATGGAGATCGGGCTCGGTTTGAAAGACGACGAGGCAGAAAAGACCGTCGCGGTTGCGCCTGCGGCGGAGTCGGAGCTGAAAGAGTATGTGGGGACTTACTCGCACGCACCGCAAACCTGGGAAGTGACTGTGCGAGACGGGAAGATGTTCATGAAGTTTGACGGCAAGGATTACGCGATGACGAAGAGTGGCGAACGAAAGTTCACCTTCGGCGAGCAGAATGAGAATGAAGTCGTCTTTGTGGTCGGGAAAAGCGGGAAGATCGAGTTTCTGTTTACGGAACTCTACGGCGCTAAGCGAATCAAATGACAGGATGTTTTGTCCACAGATTGCACAGATTACACAGATTCCAAAATCAAATCTGTGTAATCTGTGGATACTGCCACTAATTCAACTGCTTTCGGAAGCGCCAGGCGCTGACGCCGACCAGGATAATGGTGAAGACCACGAGGGCCAGAAAGTTTGGATAGAGAACTTCAAGGCCGACGCCCTTCAGCATCACACCACGCGCCAACACCGCGAAGTGTTTCACCGGATTCAAGTTCGTCAACGGCTGCATCCACTGCGGCATTGCTTCGATCGGTGTCGTCGCTCCCGACAACATCGACAACGGCGGGTTGACGAAGAAACTCATCAACTGCGCCTGCTGTTGCGAACGAGTGAACGTCGCGATGATCGTGCCGATGCCAATACCCGACAACACACACAACATGCCCGAGAAATAAAGCAGCGTAAAACTGCCACGCAGCGGCACCCCAAACACAAAATTCCCGACGAGGGTCGATAAACCAATATCGACCGATAGCAACAGAAAGATCGGCGCCATCTTCGCGAGAATAATCTCCGCACTTCCCGCGGGCGTCATCAAAAGCTGTTCAACCGTGCCCACTTCTTTCTCTTTCACCATCGACGCAGACGCGACGAGCGATCCAAGCATCACCAGCAACATTCCGATCATGCCGGTCACGATGAACCACGAGTTCTGAAGTCCGGCATTGTAGAAAAGCGAGACTCGCGACTCGGCGCGCGCCGGCTGCACACTCGTCCGGTTCAAAGAGATCTTCTCATTCAACGCGCCGACCACTCGCGCTGCATAACCGCCCGCGATACTGCCCGTATTCGAGTTAACACTATCGACCAGAAGCTGCACTTCAGCACTCTCATGACGTGCACGTTTCTTTGCAAAGTCAGACGGCACAACGAGGCCGGCTTCGAGCTCACCACCGCTCAACGCCCGAGTCAGTTCCTCCACCGAGGAGTAATACGCCGCCGGCACAAACGATTTGCTTTCAGCAAACGCCGAGATCAGTTCACGGCTTTCGGCACTGCGACTCTCGTCAACAATTCCCAGTCGTAAATCGGTGACTTCGGGATTCATCGCAAACCCGAGCAACACCAGGTTCAAGGTCGGCGGTAGCAACATCATGCCAATCAGCCGTCGATTGCGACGCAGCTCATTGAGCTCTTTGAAGAAGAGTGGCCAAAATCGCCAGTTGAAAAATCTGTCTGACATAAAGTGTCCTTCCTACGCGTCGATCTGCATCTTGCGCAGACTCATCCAACCTTTGAAAAGAAACGCTAAACTCAGAAACGCCAGCACGACCGGCACGTGCCACGTTGCCGGCCAGCCTCCGCCACGAACAAACACGTCGCGCGACACTTCAACGAAGTAACGCGCCGGTACGAGACCAGAAACCCAGCGCAGCCACGACGGGATGTTCGAGATTGGAAACACAAATCCCGACAGCAGAAACGACAGCAGAAAACATACATTCTGAACCGCCTGAATCGCGGCGGCCTGGTTCGGAATCGACGCGCCCGCCATCGCACCGAAACAGACGTTGCAAAACAAATAAAGAAACGAGCTAATTAGAAAGACTGTCGGGTCGCCCTTGAACCAGATTCCAAACATCGGTATCGCGAGCGCGAGCGTGAGGACCCACTCGCCAATCGCAACGATCATGTAGGCGAGAATCTTTCCCAGCAGATACTCGTGCGCGTGAATACTGGCGACGTAGACCTGCAGGATCGTTTTCTGTTCGCCTTCGCGCGACATCGCGAGGGCGACGAGTAACGGTGGAAAAAGCGCCAGGCCGACAGCGAAGACGGCTGGTCCAATGTACTGGTTGGAATCGTGTCCGGGGTTGAACCAGAATCGCATCTCAGCATTGATCGCGGGTGCTACTGAAGCGGCATTCTGCTGATTGAACGCCTGCGAGATCATCGCTGCGTTGTTTCGCATGACATTCGCAGTGTTGGCATCGGTACCGTCGATCAACCACTGTACTTCCGTCGACTTTCCGCGTTTCAGATCGGCTTCGAAGTCTGCCGGGATCACAATTGCCGCACGCGCTTTTTCCTTGTCGAGCGCGCTTTCGGGCGCGGCCGTAATCGGCAGCGGAACGATTCTGAAAGTCAACGAAGCTCGGATCGTTTCCACGTAACGACGCGACGTCGGCGTTTGATCGAAATCCTGGACCACGACCGGCAAATCACTGACAGTCAGCGATACGGACGATCCGATGAGCCACATCAGAATCATCGGCAGCACCAGTGCGAGCACCACCGTCAATCGATCGCGTGAAAACTGCGTCAGCTCTTTACGTGTTTGCGCGATAATCCTCTTCATAAATCCGCCTTTTATCCGCGATTACGAGCCTTCTCGACAACCGAAATGAAAACATCTTCAAGCGAGTAAGGCATCTCATAAGCCTCAAGAACACTGATATTCGCCGTCGCTAATTCCTTCTTTAATCCCTCAATCTCAAACTCAGCATTCGCATCGACAACCACATGCAATCGATCGCCAAAGAGCGAGATCCGCCAGCGTTCGCGCGTATGCTTCAAGAGATCTGCCGCCGCCTGCGGCTCGTCAGTTATCAATTCGATCAAGTGACCACCCTGCGCGGCTTTCACACCCGAAGGAGTTCCCTCCGCAACGAGTTCACCCGCCACCATGAAACCGAGTCGATTGCACTGCTCCGCTTCTTCGAGATAGTGCGTCGTAATCAACACCGCAACGCCGCGATCAGCAAAACCATTGATCATCTTCCAGAACGCGCGGCGCGCGAGCGGATCGACGCCCGAAGTGGGTTCGTCGAGAAACAACACACTCGGTTCGTGCATCACCGCGCAACCAAACGCCACCCGTTGTTTCCAACCACCCGGCAAACTACACGTCACCAGATCACCCTTGCCTTCCAGACCGGAAATCTCGAGCACCCAACGCTTCTTTTCTTCCCTTTCCTCGCGCGGCACTTGATAAACTCCGGCAAAAAAGTTGAGGTTCTCTTCGATCGTCAAGTCGTCGTACAAAGAAAACTTCTGCGACATGTAACCGATCCGTTGTCGGACAAAACTCGATCGCAAACTTCCACTCTCACCCGCGAGTTCCATCTTTCCACTCGACGCGCCAATCAACCCGCAAAGCATCTTGATGGTCGTCGTCTTGCCGGCGCCGTTAGCCCCGAGCAGCCCATAAATCTCGCCGTACTTAACTTCAATGTTGATGTTCTTGACCGCATTGAAACTTCCAAACCTCTTGCCCAGATCGTGCGCGCCAATTGCAATCGCATCGGCCGCGCGTTCTCGAAACTGGCGCCGACGCGGAAACGGAGACGTCTTCAATTCGCCACCCAGTTCGCGCAGCTTCGCCACGAAGGAATTTTCGAGAGTCGGCGCGCCTGACTTGAACTCAGTCGCCTGGATTCCGGCTGCGCCGAGTGCGTCGCGTGTGGCCTGCTCGCCGACCTCCACATTTGCCACCATCAGATCGAGACGATCGCCAAAGCGCTGCACGTCGTTGATCGAGGGGATGCGATTCAGGATGTCTTCCGCGGCGCCGAGTTGAGCCAGGTCCGCCGCACGCACCTCGAGTCGCTGCAACCCGAGCTGCTCGCGAATCTCAGCCGGTGTGCCGGTTTGGTGAATCTCGCCGTCGTACATCAATGCCACGCGATGACAGCGCTCCGCTTCGTCGAGATACGGCGTCGCCACGACCATCGTCATGCCACCAGTCGCGAGTCCTGCCAACGCATCCCAAAACTCGCGTCGCGATACCGGATCGACGCCCGTGGTCGGCTCATCGAGCAGCAGGATCTTTGGTTCGGCAATCAGCGCACAGGCAAGCGCGAGCTTCTGTTTCATACCGCCGCTCAAACTTCCGGCGAGTCGATCTTTGAAGCGGGCCATGTCAAACATCTGCAAATAATGTTCGCCGCGCTCTTCGATCTGTCTCCGCTTCAGCAATCGCAGTTGGCCCACGTAACGCAGATTCTCGGCAACGCTCAAGTCCTGGTACAGACTGAACGTCTGCGTTAGATAACCGACAAACGGACGTGCATCGACGGTCGATTTGCCGTACATGCGCGCTTCGCCGGAAGTTGGTTCCATCACGCCGCCGAGCACCTGAAACACCGATGTCTTACCTGCGCCGTCTGGTCCAATGATTCCGAAGATCTCGCCGGCGCTGATGTCGAGGTCAACGCCTTTGACTGCTTCGAAGCCGTTGTAATTCTTCACGAGATTTCGGACCTGGATAGCTGCGCTCATATTGCTCCTTTGTAGGGGCGGCCCTCCGTGGCCGCCCCCTCGTGGAATCCGAACAAATATTTAGTCGGTGATCACTTCGCCGTCGGCCGGCATGCCCGGTTTCGCGTAACCGGCAGCACTCTTCAATTGGAGCTTCACGCCGACAACCTGCTTTACGCGATCGTCTTTGAAGTAAGTGTTTTCAGGCGTGAACGACGCTTCCGGATCGATGCGCGTCACCACTGCTTCAAGCGCACGCTCAGGCGCTGAATCGAGGTATACGCGCGCGGATTGCCCGGTTCGCACGCGTCCAATTTCGCCTTCGGGAATGAAGCCACGCAGATAAACTGCGTTTAAGTCGACGAGCGTGACGAGCGTCGCTCCGGCTGCGACAACCTCGCCGGGTTCAGCCGAACGTGTTGCCACCGTGCCGTCGATTGGCGCCACGACTTCGAGATCGTTGCGATCGGCCTGTGCTTCTCGCAACTTTGCTCGCGCGTGTTCTGCTTCGGCCTGGGCCGCGGTGATTTCTGCCTGCGCCTGAATGATCTGCTTGCGAACTGCCGTCGCCTGCGACGTGCGCATCCCGACGTTCGCAAGATTCGCTTTCGCCATCGTTAACGCGCCACGAGCGACGTCAACCTGACGGCGTGCGGCGCGAACAGCGGCGGCCTGTGCTTCCGCAGTCGTGCTTGCCTGTCTACCGGTACGTTCGGGAACGTCGCCGTCACTCGCCAGCTTCGTGTAGCGCTGTTCGTCGTAACGCGCCTGGCTGTAATCCGCCTCGGCTTTCGCGAGCTCCGCTTCCGCATGGGCCACCTGCGCTTCGCCCTGACTGACTCGGCCTTGTGCATCCATCCGCGCCTGGTCCACACCGATGTTGCTTTCTTCGAGTTGGGCATTGAGAACTGCTACCTGCTGCTGGGCGCTTAACACGCGTGCTTCGGCTTGCAGCACCATCGACTGTTCCTGCTGTTCGCGTGCGCGAACCTGTTCGTCGTCGATCAGCGCGATGACCTGGCCGGCTTTGACGACGTCGCCTTCCCGAACTTTGATCTCGCGGATACGACCCGAGATTTTGCTGGCGACCGTTGTGTCGTCGCCTTCAATGCGTCCGCTTAGTTTGATTAGATTCGTAGGGCGGGGCGGCGTGCGAATCAGGAAGTACCAGATGGCGCCGCCGGCAAGTAAAAGAACTGCGAGTGCGATCAAGGCTTTTAGTGGCTTGCGTTTATTAACTTTGGGGTCTGACATACTCATCTCCTTTATCTGTCGGCTGCTTTATCATTGGCCAATTGCAGTCCTTCTGAAATCACGGCCACGTTTCGATAACGGAACGTGTTGCCGGTGGCGCGTTGGAATTCGGCGATGGCCTTGTTGAGATCGGTTTGTGTTTCCAACTCACGGCCGCGGGCCATCACCAGATCGGTTTGCCGTTGCAACACGAGAAACACCGTGGACATGCCCCCCTGAAACTTGCGCTGTTCGCTGACGTACTGTTGCTCGGCTGCAACTCGCGCTGCTTCCGCCGCCGACATGCTGGCTTCAACCGATCGCACCTTTTGAATTGCATTGCGCACTTCTGCTTCGATCAGTTGTTCTGCCTGCGCGCGAACCGTATCGATGCGACGGCCTTCGGCCAATGACTCGCCCAACTCGGCTTTCGCAGTGCGATTCTTCAACGGCAGCGAGATCTTTACACCGACCCGCACCGTCGGATTGTCCTGACCGAGCAGGTTGGACCACGAACGACCAAACCCACCTTGCAAGTCAGCCGGAATGGTGTTGAAAGTTGTCGGCGGTAACACCGGCAAGCCCGCGAGCGTCGACAACTCGGAAACACGCCGGTCGAGCGACGTCAGCCCATTCAGGATTGGATTGTCGTTATCTGTGAGCGAGCCTGCGTAACCGTTGCTGCTGTAGTTCACTACCAAATCGACCTGCGGTTTGGTCTGGTCGCGATAGAAACGTTTGTTGATCTCGTTGATGTCCTTGCTGGTGCGCAACTCCGCGAGTTCGAAACGATTTTCGAGCGCCGTCTGAATCGCATCTGATAAAAGCATGCGTGGCGCTTCGAGATTCACCGGCGTCACCGGCAGCAGCGCACGCGACCAAACTTCCGACGAGCGACTGGCGAGCATCAGCGTCTTGAGCGCGTTCTCCATTCGCGTCACTTCTTCCTGAGCCGCATAAACGTTCTGCTCGTAAATCTTCACTTGTGCTTCAGCTTCGACGACGTCGATCGGAGCGAGCACACCCTGGGCCACCTGTTTCTTGTTCGTTTCCACTTGCGCGCGAGTCTGCTTCACGGCTTCGGTCTGCACTTGCAGACTCTTGAGCGCATGGACCAGTTCCCAGTAAGCCTTCTCGACGCGCGTGATGACATCAGTCGCACGCTGGCGAAACTGGACGTCGGTCAGGGTCAGGTTCTTCTTCGCGATCTCGATTTTGCGGCGCGTGTCGTCGGTCTTGAGACCACGCACGAGCGGTTGCGTGTAGCTGAACGAGAACCGCGACGAAATAGCAGGATCGAGGGCGTTGAAGAAGTTGTTACTTGAAAGGTGTGTGGACGACACATCAAACTGGTAAGAACCACCAAACTTCGGCGCCAGCCCACTCAAACCGGCTCGGCTGGTGAAGTCTTTCTGCTTCAGCGAACCGCTGCTGTTGCCACCGAGAAAAGAAGCGACCGGCGTCGAACTGTGCTCGAAGTAAGTCTCGGAAAAGATCTTCGGATCGTAAGCACCGCGCGACGCAGTCAGTCTGTACTCCGCTTTTTCGACGTCGATTCGAGACGTGCGGATGTCGTTATTGTTTTCGAGTGCAAGCCTGATCGCTTCGTTCAAAGTCAGTTGTATCGCATCGGCAGTTTCGACGCCGACGCGCTCGCGTTGAATCGGCTGCTCGTCGTTGGTCTGGGCGTGAACGCTGCTCACGGTCAACGCGATAATCAGGAAAAATGTGCTTAATGAAATCGTGCGTTGCATAACCTCACTCCTTACTCGTTTTCAGCCGCTTGAATAATTTGTTGGACGAAATAATGAAGACCGATCAGTTCGACGCCTTCGCGTTTGAGACGACAAAGGATCGACGCGCTATCACTGTCGAGAAAGTTGGTGCCGGCCAGATCGATCGTGATTGGGCCGGGCTGTTTTGCTTGCAGTTCGAGGTATGTCGACTCGAGCAATTCCGCGTCAGCGAGTCGCAGCGAGCCTTCGACGCGCAAGGTCGTCACCTTTCCCGATTGACCGTCAACCTGTGTGATTCGTGTGGTCATGAATACTTCCTTTCGGCGTGCACTAGTGCAACGCCGAGGCCACCACTGCCTGAGGACTTAACTTATTGAAAAGTAAGGATTAAGGAGAGACGTTCAGAACCGAGCGCATCTGGTTTCGACGCCGTATTTGGTTTCCGACGCCAAATACGGCGTCGAAACATGGTATAAGCCGTACGTGCCTGAACTGCCGGACATCGTTGTCTATATCGAGGCTCTCGAGCAGCGAATCAAAGGCAGTACGCTCGAACGCGTTCGTCTCGCCAGTCCGTTTCTCCTGCGAACGGCGGTGCCGCCGTTATCCAGCGTCGAAGGTAAGAAGGTCATTAAGTTGCGCCGGCTTGGCAAACGGATTTGCTTCGGTCTCGAAGGCGATTTGTGGCTGGTGTTGCACCTGATGATTGCGGGGCGACTGCACTGGTACAACGAACGCGGCAAGGCTGCGAAGGGTCGTAATGTAGCTACGTTCGAGTTCAGCACCGGGACTTTGACGCTGACTGAAGCCGGCACTCAGAAGCGTGCTTCCCTGCACGTGGTCCAGGGCGAGGCGGGACTCGACAATCTTAATCCCG
Organism: Pyrinomonadaceae bacterium; assembly: GCA_035694465.1. Taxonomy (GTDB): domain Bacteria; phylum Acidobacteriota; class Blastocatellia; order Pyrinomonadales; family Pyrinomonadaceae; genus PSRF01. Next base: position 29,633 of record DASSFI010000001.1, read on the forward strand.
GCGGTTTGGAAGTTTTTGACGCGACACTCGCAGAGTTCTCCGCAGCGATTCGCGCGAAGAATCACACCTTAAAACGCGCCCTCACAGATCCGCGCATTCTCAGTGGCATCGGCAACGCTTACTCCGATGAAATTCTTCACGACGCGAAACTCTCGCCGTTTACGCTTACGCAGAAACTGAGTGATGAAGATATTAAGAAACTCTTCGCAGCGATCAAACGAACGTTGACTGATTGGGTGGAACGACTGCGGGCGGAATCGCGAGAGAAATTTCCCGAGAAAGTGACTGCGTTCCGGCCAGACATGGCAACGCACGGGAAGTATGGCGAGCCGTGTCCGCGGTGTGGGAGCAAGATTCAGCGCATTCGTTACGGATCGAACGAGACCAATTACTGTCCTACCTGTCAGACCGGCGGCAAACTCCTCGCCGACCGCGCGCTTTCGCGTCTCTTGAAAGATGATTGGCCACGCACACCCGAAGAACTTGAGATGCTGATCAAAAACTAACGCGGATTTACGCGGATTACTTGATCTTCCGTTCTGAGCTTTCCAGATGTCGGGTCGTTTGATCGGTCACACTAAAATTTGTGGGAATGAATTCACTCGTATCCGCCGCACGCAGGCCTTTAGCCGGTTGGCCTTCGCCCAGCGGCAGATTTTTCTGCTGCTCGCGCTCGATGGCCTGAACGATTTTTTTGCTCACCACCAGACCATTAATGATCAGCGCCACGCCAACCATGAATGGAATAATGCCTGCCAGCCAGATGCGATTCAGCAACTCCGCATCGTGAGGCTCGTTAAGAGCAATTGCCCCCATTAAGTAATAAAGAAAGATCGAGACGCCGACACCAACCGAGCTCGTGATCACACCGGCTTTCACTTCGTTGTAACGCTTAACCTCGGGCGTGATGCCGAGCCGGCGCTCCATCTCCAGTTTGCGCATTTCGTGGGCCTGGCCCGACATAAACATCTCGGCGACCCAGGTGTTACCCCAGTCGAACTTCTTTTCCGGAGCTTCAACTGCCTCGCGAACTGCCTGGAGGTTAGCTCCACAGAAGGTGCAGAACTTGATGTCGTCACTCTGATTTGAGGCGCAACGCGGACATATCATAGGCAACTCCTGATTTTAGTCGTTGAAGATACGTCAATTCTACGATCCGGGTTCTAATTAGGGAATCAAGATTGTTACAATTGCCCGTCCCTCAATCATGAAGCCCCTGCCGGTCAAAACCATAGCTCATTACCGGATCGTCGAGCCAATCGGCGCCGGCGGAATGGGCGCAGTCTACAAAGCTTACGACAACAAGCTTCAGCGCGTTGTTGCGATCAAGCTGCTTCCGGCTGAATACGTCTCGCAACAGGACCGTCGTCGCCGCTTCTTTCAGGAAGCGCGGGCTGCGTCGGCACTGAACCATCCGCACATTCTCACGATTTACGAAGTCGGCGAAGACGACGGCAAACCGTACATCGCAATGGAGTACGTCGAAGGCGAGACGCTGCGGCAGAAGATCAAAAAGAATGGCCTGCAACTCCGCGAAACTCTGGACATCGCGATTCAGATCGCCACCGGTCTCGCGCGCGCGCACGAACTCGGCATCATTCATCGCGATCTCAAACCAGAGAACCTGATGCTTAGTCGCGACGGCTACGCCAAGATTCTTGACTTCGGTCTCGCCAAGCTCGTGGCAGAACGAGAACGCGCCCTCGTTGCCGACAGCGAGCAAAAGACACTTATTCGCGGCGTCGAAACTGAATCCGGTACGGTGATGGGCACCGTCAACTACATGGCGCCCGAACAGTTACTGGGTCAAAAAGTCGATAGTCGCTGCGACGTTTTCTCGTTTGGTGTAGTGGTGACTGAGATGCTAACCGGCACCGCGCCATTCGTTCATGACAATCGCATCGACACGATGCACGCGATCCTGCACCGTGATCCGCGCTTTCCTTCAGACGGGCGATCGGATCTTCCGTTTGATTTGCAACGCGTCCTGACCAAAGCGCTCGCGAAGACGCCGAAGGATCGTTATCAAACGATCACGGATCTGGCTGAAGAGCTGAAGACACTAAAGCGCGAACTCGATCTCGGCAAGACACTGCCGGTCAAGTTAGGGACGAGGCTCGTGTTGAAGCGCACCCCCGGCGCGCGGGTAGTCGATTATGAGAAGGAGCTCAACGAAGCACAGTTCAAAGCCGTCACCACCACCGAAGGCCCGTTGCTGATCGTCGCCGGAGCCGGAACTGGAAAAACACGCACCCTCGTTTATCGTGTGGCTCGCCTCGTTGAAATAGGCGCCAAGCCGGAGTCGATCCTGTTAATGACTTTCACCCGGAGAGCTGCCGCCAGCATGCTCACGCGAGCGGCGGCACTCGCGGACGCGCGCTGCCAAAGAGTTTCGGGCGGCACCTTTCACTCGCTGGGCCATTCGGCGTTGCGTAAGTTTGCCGATCAAGCCGGCGTGCAAAAAAACTTCACCGTCCTGGACCAGAGCGACACTGAAGATTTGATCGATCTGCTGCGCCGCCAGATTCGCATCTCGAAAGCGCAACACTTCCCACGCAAGCGCACGATCGCGGCGATCTTCAGCATGATGGTCAACAAGGTGCAGTCGTTGAAGCAAGTACTCAATCAGCAGTATCCGCAGTTTGTCGACGAACGTCGCAATCTCGAAACGTTGTTCCAGGCATTTGAGGAGTTCAAACGCAGCCGCCATATGCTGACGTATGACGATCTGCTGGTGCGATTCCGCGAGGCGCTCGAGAACAGCGCCGAAATGCGCGAACAGATCTCGGACCAGTATCGCTACATCATGGTTGACGAGTATCAGGACACGAACAAGCTCCAGGCGCAGATCGTGAAACTGATGACAGCGCAACACGACAACGTCGCGGTCGTGGGCGATGAATTTCAATCGATTTACTCATTTCGCGGTGCGAGCCACCGGAATATGCTCGAGTTTCCGAAGTTGTTTCCCTCCGCGCAGATCATCAAACTCGAAGAAAACTTTCGCAGTACACAACCGATTCTCGACGTCGCCAACGCGATCATCGCCGACGTAAAAGAGAGTTTTAAGAAGCGTCTTTACTCGCAGATCGAAGGCGGTGTCGCGCCTGTGGTGGTGAGCGCGCGCGACGAGAACGAGCAATCGCGGTTTGTCGCGCAACGAATCGCAGAGTTACGCGACGAAGGCACACCGCTCAGCGAAATCGCAGTCCTGTTTCGGTCGAGCTCACATTCGTTTGATCTGGAGATCGAGCTTGGCAAGCAGGGCATTCCGTTTCGGAAGTTTGGCGGGATCAGGTTTGCCGAGTCGGCACACATCAAGGACGCGCTTTCATTTCTAAGAGTAATAGTAAAGCCTTCAGACACGCTCTCCTGGTTTCGCGCGTTGAAGCTTATCGATCACGTTGGCGACGCAACTGTCTACCAGATCCTCGAGCATCTCGGTGTCGAACAACGCGAGGTTCGTTCGGCGCGCACAAAGGCCGGTCTATTCAAGAAACTGATTCGCTTCCCGGCTCGCGCTGCGTACAAAGCGCAACTGCTGCGTCTCGCGCGCGTGTTCGTCACGATGCTTGAAAGCAAGACTCCGAGCGAACAACTGTCTGCTGTACTCCGTTTCTACAAACCACTGTTGAAGAACAAGTACGACGACGTACAGCGACGCGGACGCGATCTCGAGCACCTGCAAACAATCGCGAAGCGGTATAAAACTTCCGCCAAGTTGCTCGACGACATTGCGCTCGATCCAACCGAAGCGGTGCAGGACAACACGCCGCGGCGCAGCAGTGGTTTCGTGACGCTCTCCACCGTACATTCAGCGAAAGGCCTCGAGTGGGACAACTTGTTTGTGATCTGGATGACCGACGGCTGGTTTCCGTCAAGCAGGTTTCAGGACGAGTTTGACGATTACGACGAGGAGCGACGACTGCTCTACGTCGCGACGACGCGAGCAAAGAAAGAGCTGCATTTCGTTTATCCGGCGGTGGACGTCTACCGCGGTCCGGAAACCGACGGCGTGCCAACGCTCTCGCGCTTTCTCGAACCGATACCACCTGCAATCCTGCCACACGCTTCATTAGCAGGCGAATGAAGAAATCCACAGTTCACTTAAACAAATCTGTATAATCTGCGTAATCTGTGATCATGACTCTAGGAACGGAATGGCTCATCGATGCGAGCGGCTGTGACGTGGCCGCGCTTGCGGATCTCGATCGGCTGCGCGCAGTCTTCGACCGCATCATTCGCGATCTCGATCTCCACGTTCTCGGCGAGATCGCCTGGCATCAATTCGATCATCCCGGCGGTGTCAGTGGCTTGGCACTGCTGTCCGAGTCTCATTTGTCCTGTCACACTTATCCCGAATTTGGCGCGGCGACTTTCAATCTTTACTGCTGTCGCGAACGCACCTCATGGTCGTGGGAAACAACTCTCAAAGAAATGCTGGGCGCCACCGCGGTAAACGTTCGGGTGTTTGAACGAGTGATCCAGGAATCCGTCGCAGGAGCCGCTAAATGAGTGTGCTCGTGGCGAACTGCCCGTCGTGTGGCGCGCCGGTTGAATTCAAGAGCGGGCAATCGATCGTCGTCATCTGCGGATACTGTCGCTCCGCCATCGCGCGCACGGATCGCGAACTGAAAGATCTCGGCAAGGTCGCAGAACTTGTCGAAACCGGTTCACCACTTGACGTCGGCCTGCGCGGCAAATGGAAAGACATCCCATTTGAACTAACCGGACGCGCACAACTCGGTCACGAGATGGGCGGACAGTGGGACGAGTGGTACGCGACCTTCTCGAATGGCTGGCTCGGCTGGTTAGCCGAAGCACAGGGCCGTTTCTACATCACTTTTCAATATCCGATTCCTGAAGGCGCCCACGTGCCGGCGTTCGATCAATTGCAACTCGGACAGCAGGTGCCCGGATTGCCGTGGCCCACACCGTTGATGGTTGCCGAAACCGGACGCGCGACAGCTCTCGGCGCCAAAGGCGAGATTCCGTATCTGTTAACACCCGGAGAGACTTACTACTACGCCGATCTCTCGGGTGTTAACAATTCGTTTGGCACACTCGACTATAACCAGTCGCCACCGCTCGTCTTCCTGGGCCAACAGGTAACTCTCGCCGAACTCGGCATCACCACTACTCGCACTCCCGAGCGTGAAGAGCGACGCGTTGGGGCCGCGCAAGTCAGTTGTCCACAATGCGGTGGTCCACTCGAACTGCGTGCGCCGGATAAAACAGAACGCGTCACCTGTCCCAACTGCAACTCGCTGCTCGACGTCAACCAGGGTCAACTTCAATTTCTGAAAGCACTCGAGAAACCGTGGTTTCAACCGTTGATTCCGCTTGGCAGTACCGGCGACGTCCCGGAAGGAAAGATGACCGTGATCGGCGCAATGGCTCGCAGCGTCACGATCGACGGCACGCAATACTTCTGGAGCGAGTATCTTCTCTACAATCCGCAAGTCGGATTCCGTTGGCTGGTCAATAGCGACGATCAGTGGAACTACGTGCAGGCTGTGCCGCCTGGAGAAGTGAACGAAGTGGCAAGAACGGCTACGTATCGCAACCAGACCTACAAGATTTTTCAGGACGCTCCGTGTCGCGTTGAAGTCGTGCTCGGTGAGTTTTACTGGAAAGTCGAAACTGGTGAACAGGTTCGCGGCGTCGATTACGTGTCGCCGCCGTACATGCTCTCGAAGGAAGTTTCGACGGTCTACGTTTCTGACGATCAGGGAAAAACGAAGCGCACTACCGGCGAGATCAACTGGTCACTCGGAACTTATATTCCCGTGCAGCAGATCGAGAAGGCGTTCTCCGTCAGCGGTCTGCCGCGTCCTTCGGGTATTGCACCCAATCAGCCGTACAAACACTGGTGGGTTTACAAGTATTGGCTCGCGTTCATCGTCGTAGTGCTTTTGGCGGGCGTCGTCGCGTTCCTGACTTCCGGTTCGACCAGGCAGGTGTTCTCGCAGACGGTGACGTTTCAGCCGTTGCCGAATGAAGACGGCACGCAGGTCTTCTTCAGCGAGCCTTTTGAACTTTCCGGAAGACGCAACATCAAAATCATCGGACAGTCGCCGGTGGAAAATACGTGGGTTTATCTCGAAGGAGATTTGATCAACGACGAGACCGGCACCGTGCAATCGTTTCCGATCGACATTTCTTACTACCAGGGCGTTGAAGACGGTGAGTCGTGGTCTGAAGGCGGGCAAAGTGATTCGGCGTATACGTCGTCGCTACCGGCGGGAAGATATGTGTTGCGGCTGGAGGGGCAGTGGGAACGTTGGTCGCAACCGGCGGTGGCCACGATCACGATCGAACAGAATGTGACGCGTGGTTTCAATTTGCTGGTTGCACTTATTGTTTTATCTATCGGGCCGGTGGTCATGGCTATTTATCACATCGGGTTCGAACGCCGGCGGTGGTCGGAAAGTATGTTCGGCGGCGGTGATGATTCGGAGGACGATGATTAAAGATGCTTAAGACACTCTACACAATTTTTGGCGTCGGCGTTGTCAGCTTGTACACGGTCGCCGCGATGATGGGCTGGGAGATCAGCAGCGGCTCGCGACACCAGTTGCCGCCCGACGCGCGACAGAATGGCTACCGCTCGTTCCACTTCTGGCACTATGGCTTACACGGAGGAAAATGATGCTTGATTCAATTTCCGTTTTAGGATTGGCGATCCCGCTTGAAGGATTGTTGCCGGTTGTAGTTACCACTCTGGTGTTCGTCCTTATTGGTTTGATCGTCTTTGCCGTCGCGTTTCTCGTGATTGCAAAGGCGGCCCCGTTCTCCGTTCGAAAAGAGATCGAAGACGATCAAAACATTGCGCTAGCGATTGTCATCGGTTCCGTCATTCTGGGCAGCGCCCTGATCATCGCCGCGGCGGTCCACTAAATCTGTTGCCGCAGCGACGAAATGAAGCGTCCTCCGTTACTTTTTCTCAACGTTCTCATTGTCGCGACCTGCGGACTGATCTACGAGTTGCTTGCGGGCACGCTCGCCAGCTATGTCCTCGGCGACTCCGTCACACAATTCTCACTGATCATCGGCATCTATCTCTTCGCGATGGGAGTCGGTTCATGGCTCTCGCGCTTCATCGACAAAGGACTCGCGCGACGTTTTGTCGACATTGAGCTCGCGGTTGCAGTGCTCGGCGGCTTCTCGGCGCCGTTGCTGTTTCTCAGCTTCTCTCGCGTCGGTTACTTCTACGCCGTGCTCTATTTCGTCGTCTTCGCGATTGGCGTTTTTGTTGGACTCGAAATTCCGCTATTGCTTCGCATCCTCAAAGACGAGATCGAGTTCAAAGAGCTTGTCTCGCGTGTGCTCGCCTTCGACTACATCGGCGCCCTGCTCGCTTCGATCCTATTTCCGATTCTGTTCGTGCCAAAACTCGGGCTGATTCGCACGTCGCTTATCTTCGGGATGTTGAATGCCGGAGTGGCGCTGTGGGGCACATGGCTGCTGCGGCCGTTGATTAAAGGCCGAATTGTAGGATTGCGTGTGAAAGCGGTAGTCGTGATCGCGCTGTTGCTCGTCGCGCTCGTGAAAGCAAACAAGATCACTTCGATGGCTGAAGACGAAATGTTTGCCGACGAGATCGTTTACACGAAAGACACGCCGTATCAGCGCATCGTGATCACGCGCGGGCGCGCGGGGTTTCAGTTGTTTCTGAACGGCAACCTGCAGTTCAGCTCGACTGATGAGTACCGCTATCACGAGGCGCTCGTGCATCCGGCGATGATCCTGTCGAACAATCCGCGGCGTGTGCTTGTGCTTGGCGGCGGTGATGGACTCGCGCTGCGTGAGATTTTGAAGTATCCGTCGGTCGAACACGTCACGCTTGTCGATCTCGATCCCGAGATGACTAAGCTGTCGAATCGTTTTCCCCTGCTGGCGAAGCTGAATCAGCAGTCGTTCAGCGACCGCCGGGTGCAGGTCATTAATGAAGATGCGTTCATCTGGGTTGAGCAGACAAACGAGCCTGCGTATGACGCTGCGATTGTCGACTTTCCCGATCCGAACACGTTCGCGCTTGGCAAGCTTTACACGCAGCGTTTTTATCGGTTGTTGCGAACGCGACTGACCGAGAATGCGGGAGTGTCGGTGCAATCAACCTCGCCGATGTTTGCGCGCAACTCGTATTGGTGCATCGTCCGCACACTCGAAGCGGCTGGTTTCATTGTGCGACCTTATTACACGGCGGTGCCGAGTTTCGGACTCTGGGGTTTCGCGCTCGCACGCTCTACGGCGTTCGAAGTGCCGCGAAATCCGCCACCCGGTTTGAAGTTTCTCGACGACCAGACACTGGTTTCAATGTTCACACTTTCGAAGGACATCGAACCCGTGCCGGTCGAGATCAACCGCCTCGATAATCAGGTGCTGGTGCGATATTACGAGGGTGAATGGAAAAGATTTGAATAAAAAAGGAAATTTCACGCAAAGGCGCAAAGAGTAAAAGAAGACGCAAAGAGGAGAATTCTTCTTTTGCGGCTCTTGTTTTGTCTTTGCGTCTTTGCGTGAAACATCTTATGAATCGCCGCGAACTCTTAGCTGCATTTCTTGGCCTGCCGGTGGCAATGGCGGCGTGCCGGCGCGCGGAGACTGTAGCGCTGCCGGAGGGTGAGATTGTCGGGGCATCGGATGTTTTTGGACATCGTGTGCGTGATGGCGCGCGTGTTGAAGTGCCGCAGGATGCGTGGTCCAAAGTTCCACTCGTTATCGTTGGTGGCGGTGTGGCCGGTCTGACAGCAGCGTGGCGACTACAAAATTCCGGGTTCAAGGATTTCGTGCTGATCGAGTTGGAGAGCGCGCCCGGTGGCACGTCGCGCTCGGGCTCGAATCGATTGGTGTCTTTCCCGTGGGGCGCGCACTACATTCCCACGCCGATGAAAGAGAACACGCCGCTGGTGTCGTTGCTTGACGAGATGGGCGTCGTCGAAGGCAAAGACAAAAACGGCGAGCCTGTTATCGGTGAACAGTTTCTCTGTCGCGATCCCGAAGAACGCGTGTTCTATAAAGGACGCTGGTACGAAGGCCTCTATCTCCACGCCGGCGAAAGCGACGACGACAAGCAGCAGTATCAGAAGTTCAACTCGGAGGTGAACAGGTGGATTGCGTGGCGCGATGGAAAAGGACGACGCGCGTTCACGCTGCCCGTGTCTGCCTGTTCGGATGATGCCGAGTTAACCGCGCTCGATCGGCTTTCGATGAGCGAGTGGATGGACCAGCGTGGCTTGACGAGTCCGCGTCTGCGCTGGTGGGTCGACTACGCATGTCGCGACGACTACGGTATGACGCTCGAACAAACCAGCGCCTGGGCCGGGCTTTTTTATTTCTGCTCGCGAGTCGTAGCGCCTGAAAACGAGTCGCAGTCGCTAATTACGTGGCCTGAAGGCAATGGACGTCTGGTCCAGCACTTGTTCGAAAGAGTCAAAGCAAATATTCGACTCGATCGCGCGGCGGTTGAGCTAATCCCAACCAATGACGGCGTGGACGTAGTGACGATCGATCGTGATGGGCACACGCCGCAGGGCTTCCACGCAGACCGCGTGATCTTCGCGGCGCCGCAATTTGTCGCGCGCTATGCGATCCGCAGCTTTCGCGACAATCCACCGCCACACATTTCTGAGTTTCATTTTGGCGCCTGGATGGTGGCTAATCTGACGTTGAAGGATCGTCCGAAGAGTAGTTCGCCGCGTGACTTTCCACTCGCCTGGGACAATGTTTTTTACGAGAGCCCGTCGCTTGGTTACGTCGTGGCCACACATCAACGCGGGTTGGATCGTGGTCCAACTGTGCTCACTTACTACTATCCACTTTGCGACGCCGATCCGCGAGTTGCGCGGACGCGACTATTAGACACTGACTGGCGCGGTTGGGCAGAAATTGCGCTTACGGATATTTCTCGCGCACACAGAGACATTCGCAATCTCGTCGAGCGTCTCGACGTGATGCGTTGGGGCCACGCAATGATTCGCCCGCGCACGGGATTCATGTGGGGAACGGCGCGACGTGAAGCGGCGAAGCCGTTTCGATCGATCCACTTCGCGCATTCGGAGTTGAGTGGGGTGGCGCTGTTTGAGGAAGCGTTCGACGTTGGGTTGCGTGTTGCAGACGAAATGTTGGCCGCGGATAAACGCTGATTAAGAGCCGGATCTGGGTCGTGTTGATAATGAGTGTCGAATTATTTGGAGCGCGTCCTCGAGTTCGGCGCCCACGAGTTCGAGGCGAGGTGGTCTAACACGAGCGTTGCCCATGCCGACCTCCTGCTGCACGAGCTTAATTAACTGCACAAACTTCGGCACCGTGTCCATTCGCAACAGCGGCAGGAACCAGTTGTAAAGCGGGATTGCTCTCTCGAAGTCGCGGTTCAATGCGTAGTTGAAGAGATCTACTGACTCACGTGGCAGCGCGTTAACGAGGCCGGCGATCCAACTGGTAGCACCCATCGCCGCCCCTTCGACGATCGCATCGTCAACCCCCACGGCGATCACCAGCCTGTCGCCAACTAACTCTTTGATCCATGTCACGCGACGCACGTCAGTGCTCGATTCTTTCACTGCTGCGAAATTCTCGTGTTCCAACGAGAGTTCTCTGATTTGTTCGGGCAGAAAATCAGTTCCGTAAGCCACCGGGTTGTTGTAGAGCATGCACGAGAGTTTAGTGGCGCGGAACACCGCCTCAACATGCGCTTTCATCTCACGCCAATCGCTCTTGTAGACGTAAGGCGGCAGAACCATCAGACCACTGCAGCCAGCATCTGCAGCACTTTCAGCAAGACGGACAGCTTCAGCCGTGCTCAACGATGCAATTGCCGCCACCACCGGCACTCGACTACCAACCGCTTCAATCACTGTCTTCCAAATCGCGATCTTCTCGTCGAAACTCAACGTCGCACTCTCGCCTAACGAGCCGGGAGTGACGATTCCAGTGCAACCGTTATCGATCAGCCACTTGGCGTGCTTAGCCACGAAGTCGTGATCGATATTGAGCTTCTCGTCGAAAGCGGTCGTCGTCGCAGGCATCACGCCCGCCCACTTCATCTTCATTCAGTTACCTCACGGATTAGACTCTCAACTCTGACCGGTAGCACTGGCGGACGCACCGATTCTGCACGCCAGCCAAACAAAAACTCAACCGCGCCGCCACAAATTCTTCCCTGACATGGTCCCATACCACAGCGCGTTTGCAGCTTCGCCGTGCGCCAGGAATTCTGCACACGCAGTCGCTCATACGTCACATCTTCACAGCGACAAACAATCGTCTCCGGCGCAGCCAAACGTTTTAATTCATCACGCAGCGCG
>DASSFI010000002.1:0-6053 GCA_035694465.1 Pyrinomonadaceae bacterium
GAGCAGTTATTACAGTTGGCGGCTGATCACAGGCCGCAACGGTTGTATCGTCGACCGGAGAGTAACTGGACCAACAACAGCTTTGTTTTCGGTCAGCCGGCGCGTGATTTGGAGAAGATTTCTAGTTGAGGCAACGAATCAACTTTGGAGAAGATTTTGAATTGAGGCAATAGGTGATGCGAATTGCCGCAGTTCGCGCAAATAGCGGGAATTCTGCCACCGGCTCACGAAATGTGAACTTCACGACCGATTCAAAACAAATAAAAATATCGCGTTGACTTTTTTTCTGACCCGGAATACCCTCCTGCCGCTACGATCAAAGGGCTGATCCGGGAGCCTCTGCGTCCTCGCATATTCTCTGAACTCAGCCTTTCACACTTCACAAATCACCGAACAGCTACTGCTCGAAGGAGTTCATGAAGAAAATTATTCTCATCCTTGCCATCTGCTTGATAGGTACATATGCGAGATCTGCTAATGTTCGTGAGTTGAGCCCTCACTCGGCAGTGGAGCCAGAGCAATCCATTAACAAAATATCTTTCGAAGAGAAACTGCTGACTGTAATCCCGAAAGAGTATAAAGAGCCGGGATGGTATGAGTACCCGAATTCCTACGCTGATCGTCAGTGGAACGTTGTACCCAAGGTCAGCTTTGAGAGATATGGCGGAGGGTGGGAAGTGACGTTAAGTTCCGACTACTCGAAAGTTGCATATCGAGCTAAGGCAGGCGGAAAAGTGTTCGCCGTCATCAACGGTAAGAAGGAGTTGGATTTTGATGAAGTTAGATATTTGGCGTTCAATCGAGATGGCAGCAAACTAGCTTATGCTGCCAAGTTGAAAGACAAATGGTTCATCGTTATAGGCGATGAAAAAGGACCAGAGTTTGACAAAGTCGGCCCGCCTGTCTTTAGCCACGATGGCAGCCGTTTGGCTTACGCAGCGGAGTTGTCAGCAAAAGAGTTCCTGGTGGTAGATGGTCAGAAGGGCGAGGAATTTAATGACATCTCGTCACCAGTATTCAGCCCGGACGGAAACACGCTTGCTTTTGTCGCTCGCCCAATAGGAAGTAAAAAGGCGGCCCTTTTTGTCGGCGGTAAGAAGGTGGCTGAGCATCCGATTATTAGTGACGTAACTTTTTCCCCGGGTGGCAAGCTTGCTTATGCCGCTGGCGATATCGAGAATATGTCCATGATAGTCGGGGATCAACAGGGCCCTCAGTTCGACACGGTCTATGCTCCCACATTTAGCCCTGACGGTACTCAAGTCGCCTACCTCGCCCTGAAATCCAGGCTCTTCAAAACCAAGATATTCGTTGTCAGTGGCGACTACAGAGGGACTGAACACACCTTCGTGAGTGCCCGTCTTCTCGCCTTCCGGAAACAAGCTGGTGTACATCGCCGGAAAGGCAAACTATTTACAGGGCAATAGCCTCATCTATCTCGGAGATAAGGTTGAAGAGTCGAAATGTGTGACCTGGAACAATTTTTTCATCCTCACGTTAACGGGGGTTGAATCCTGGAAGAAGACTTTCACTGTAAGTCCGGATGGAAGTAAGGTTGCGTGTAAGGTGCTCCCGGATGCTGATAGGAAGATACTTCCGAAATATGATAAGTGGCAGATTGCCGTCGGTAATCAGTTAGGTCCCGAGGTTGACGACGTAGGTTTGCCTGTTTTTACTTCTGACGGCTCAGCAGTGGGCTATTGGGCAATGAAAGACAGAGAGATATGGTGGAGGGTAATGGCCCTCCAATAGTCTACTTCGGCAGTTATGCGGAAAGGGAAACGAAGGCCGGCGGCGTGAGTGAAACAGACCTCATTAATAACTTTGTAGCGGACGGGTTTCTGGTGGTGCGCGGCGCGGTTGCGCCGGAGGTTGTTCGTGAGTGTCGCAGTGTGATCGAAAACGAACTGCGCGCGTTATCCGTCGATACAAACGATCCCACGACGTGGACCAGTCCCGTCGTCCGCATCCCTTGTCCGGACAGCCCGGCATTCACGGCCGCCGGTACGTCGCCGGAACTTTGGCGAATGTACGACGCACTACTTGGACCAGGTAGTTGGGTTCAGCGTCAGGGAGTTGGCGGCACGATTCCAGTTCGCTTCCCCAGCACGACAGATCCCGGAGACGCGGGCTGGCATATTGACGGCAGTTACGATGTAGATGGGCAGTACTGGGTGAACGTGCATAGTCGTTATCGTGGGCTCCTGGCACTGTTCCTATTCTCGGACATCAGCGACGATGATGCGCCAACAGAGATCATCGTGGGATCTCATCTGGATATCCCGCGCATTCTCGCACCGTATGGTGAGCGCGGCGTATTTTTCGGCGACGCAGTGAAAGAAATCCCGGCAGCTACGTTCCAGCGCCCGCGCGCACGAGCGACCGGTAATGCAGGTGACGTGTACATCTGTCACCCGTTTCTGGTCCATCGCGCGACCTGGCCGCATCGTGGAGTTGGACCACGTATGATTGCGCAACCGGAAGTCGCACACCATCAGCCGTTCGCGCTCCGAGACGAGCCCGGCGTGTGCGCGGTCGAGCGGGCCATCCTGTGCGGCCTCGAATAAGGAAAAGGAGCGTCACGAATGACACGACCTACGATCTCCCGCATCGCACCGCTTTTTATCGTCGCTGACGTTCCCGCAACACTCTCGTTCTATCGCGATACGCTGGGTTTCGAAGTTACCTTTCGAGGTCCCACACCTGACGACGAATTCTTCGGGATAGTCCGCCGTGATGGAGCGATGATCATGTTCAAGGCGCTGGGCGTGATCTCGGACGGCAAAGAGGTCGTCGTGGCGCCGGTCCCAAACTATCACCGTAAACCAGCTTTTAGTTGGGATGCTTACCTTGAAGTTGCTGATCCGGACGCGTTGGCGGCGGAGTTCGCGTTGCGTGGGGTTCGTTTCTCAGTGCCTCTGGGTGAGGATGAGGATCTGAGAGGATTCGCGATCGAAGACATCGATGGCTATGGTTTATTTTTTGGTAGTCCTCGAGTGTCACAACGGAAATCGAACAGCCACGGTTAGTCTTTCCTCCACATCGCAAGAGCATCTATAATCTAAAGCCTCTCGCCCACAAAAGACCCAGTTAATCCTCGCCGCGGCCCCCGACAGCCGTTGTCGTTGTTAATCTGCGAAAACGGAGATAGAAATTGATGTTGAAGACTATCGTGGGCGCTGCGGTATCGCTCTTTCTTCTCGGCGCGAATTTCACGGGTTTGAAGACTGGCGATGACAACGATCCGAAAGCTGTTTTGCCGTCGGGCTTCACTGAGACTTCGTTCTCGGGAAACGGTCTTTCAAATACGACCGCAATGGCTCTGCACCCGGACGGGCGCATTTTCGTGTGCCAACAAACGGGCGAGCTGCGCGTTATTAAGAGCGGCGTCGTGTTGCCCACGCCGTTTATTACTCTGCCCGTGAATGCCATCGGCGAACGTGGCCTGTTAGGAGTTGCATTCGATCCAAACTACGCCACCAACCGCTTTATCTACGTCTACTACACCGCCACCACTCCCGCGATTCACAATCGCGTCAGTCGTTTCACGGCCGATAGCGCGAATGAAGACGTCGCCTTGGCAGGCAGTGAAATGGTCCTTATCGATCTGGAAAATCTCAGCGCCACGAACCATAACGGCGGCGCCATACATTTTGGACCAGACGGAAAACTCTACATCGCGACCGGTGAGAACGCGGTTCCTTCAAACTCGCAGTCGCTGGCAAACCGGTTGGGAAAAATTCTGCGCATCAACTCTGATGGGACCATTCCCGCAGATAATCCAACCGCTTTTCCAAACATTGTCGGCTCGCCAACGGGACTGAATCGCGCCATCTGGGCCGTCGGCTTGCGCAATCCGTTTACGTTCACCTTTCAGACGGGCACGGGCCGGATGCACATCAACGACGTCGGACAAAATACCTGGGAAGAGATCAACGTGGGCGCTGCGGGAGCAAACTACGGTTGGCCCACCTGCGAAGGCACTTGCGGTGTGGCGGGAATGACACTTCCGATCTATCAGTATTCATCGGCTGTGGCTGCTCCCTGCGCGATCACTGGCGGCGCTTTCTACAATCCCACGACACAAACATTTCCCGCCCAGTACATCGGGAAGTATTTCTTTGCTGACTTCTGTGCCGGCTGGATCAAGACGCTCGATCCACTTTTTCCACCGCCGACGGATCAGGCAGTCGATGCCTTTACCAACATCAGTCTGCCGGTTGATATTCAAGTGGCGAATGACGGAAGCATGTATTACCTGGCCCGTGGATCGAGCGCAGTTTTCCGCGTGCAATACAATGGTGGGCCAACCCTCGCCATTAACGACCTCACGATCGCTGAAGGCAACGCAGGCACTTCGGTGGCGACCTTCAACGTCATACTGTCGCCGGCAAGCGCGCAAACGGTGACGGTAAATTACGCCACTGCAAACAACTCCGCCTCAGCAGGCACTGACTACCAGGCCGCAAGCGGGACATTGTCTTTTGCTCCCGGTCAACAATCGCAACCAGTTAGTATCACTATCAATGGCGATACCGCCTTCGAAGCTAACGAAACTTTCAACGTCAATCTTTCAGTTCCTGTTAACGCAACGATCGGCGATGGTCAGGGTGTCGGTACGATTTTGAACGACGACGGACAACCTTCGATCTCGATCAACGATACCAGCGTGACGGAAGGAGTAACCGGCACCACAACTGCGACCTTCACCGTTTCACTATCGGCCGTCAGTACACAAACTGTGACCGTCAACTACGCTACTGCCGGTAATACGGCAACTTCAGGCACTGACTTTGTCGCTGCCACCGGGACGGCAACGATCACGCCGGGTGCGCTTTCGACTTCAATAAACGTCACCGTCAACTCCGACATAACGTTTGAGCCGGCAGAGACGTTCTTCGTCAATCTCACCAGTCCGACTAACGCGACCATCAGCGACAATCAGGGTATCGGCACTATCAACAACGACGACGCCGAACCGACGATCTTCATCAGTAACGCATCACTCGCGGAAGGAAACAGCGGCACGAGTAACGCGGGCTTCACCGTTTCCCTCTCGAACCCAAGCTTCCAAACAGTCACGCTCAGTTATACAACGGCAGACAATACTGCGACCGCCGGCAGCGACTATGTTGCAGCCAGTGGGAACCTCAGCTTTGCGCCCGGACAGACTTCCCTGCCCCTTAACGTCACCGTGAATGGCGACACTGTTTTTGAACCCAACGAAACCTTTGATGTGAATCTGTCGCTGCCGACAAATGCATCGTTCGCTGACAATCAGGGAGTGGGCACGATCACAAACGACGATTCGCAGCCTGCGATTTCGATCAATGATGTGACGGTGGCCGAAGGCGATTCCGGTACGGCAAGCGCGATGTTTACCGTTTCGTTATCAAATGCAAGCAGCCAGACGATCACGGTTAATTTTGCCACTCAAAACAACACGGCAATTGCGGGTACACATTATGTGAATACAAGCGGGACTCTGACATTCAATCCGACAACGACGACACAACTTGTCAACGTGCCGGTGAACGGCGACACGCTGAATGAAGTAGCGGAGCTTACTTTCAACGTTAATCTAACGACAGCGACAAACGCATCCATTGCCGATAATCAGGGCGTGGGCAAGATCGTGGACGACGATGCGCCAGTACTCGCGACTGAAGAAAACTCGCAGCGCGCAATCGCGCTCAACTCACTTTTCTTCTTGCGCGATCCATTCTCGATTACTAATCCTGTTTTCCTCGGAACGGATCAACGAACACGCGTGGCGCTCTTCGCAACCAACCTCACAGTGACGCCCGGACTCGTGGTGACTGCCGAGGCGATAGACTCACAGCAAGTAACTCATCCGCTTCCGGTCGAGTTCATCAGCAGCTTACCCACGTTCACCGGATTCACTCAGGTGTGTGTAAAACTCCCCGACGGCATCACTCTGGCTGGTGATCTACAGGTGAGTATCAACGTGAATGGCCGAAAGAGTAACGTCGTACTGATCGGGGTTACGCCTTGAACTTGGACACAGTCAGAACCGTCCGCGGTAGCGGATG
>DASSFI010000003.1:0-250739 GCA_035694465.1 Pyrinomonadaceae bacterium
CAGAATTGAAGCAACCTCAGAAGCCAGATGCCCGACGGTTTGACCGCTCGCATCCACCACGTACCATTTTCGTCTTCCAGCGAGTTCCTTTCCGCTGGGGAAGTATGTCGACATAGTTAACTATCTCTGTTTTAAGCGAATAAAACGCGAACGGATAGAATACCGAAGCGCGAAAAAGATTGTCAACCCGCGAAGACAGATCCACAGATTACACAGATACAGTCAACATCTGCGTAATCGGTGGATACGGGTCTCAGAAATAAGGCCCTTCGGGTTCCCGAAGGGCCTCGCTCAACTAAATTAACACAAACGGCTATGGCTTGTCGGGAGTTTTGGGCGTCCCGGTGGTGCCAGTGTCGTTCTTCTTCAATTTCGGCGGCGCTTCCGTCGACTTGGGCTGCTCGCCGTCCGGAGTTGCTGTGCCCGCGTCGTCCGGAGTCGGCTGGCGACGTTTCAGGGTCGGCCGTCCGGGTGCTCCGTTGTCATCGCCGGCGGCAATTGCTCCGGCCGTCGAGGCGCGCGCGTTTGAAAGTCTCAGGAGGCGGTTCTTCACGCGCTGAAACTCGGAACTGCTGATCACATACTCTTCGTGCTCCGGGAATCTCGCCGCGAGTGCGATGGCCGAGGCTCTGCGATCCGGCGGCGCCGGGTGCGTGGCAAATGCGCGAGAGATCAAACCGGGTTTCTTCTTGTTCTTGGCTTCGAGTTTCTCAAACATCGTGGCCATGGCGCCCGGGTCGTAGCCGGCTGCGTACATGTACTGAACACCGAGCCGATCCGCCTCTTCTTCCGCGCCGCGGCTGAACTTCATGAAAATGCCGAGCAATCCGATACCCGCCGTGTTCTGATAAATCATTCCCGGAATGCCGCCGAGAAATATCGAACCACCGAGGGCCGCATACTCGAGCAAGCTGGCTTTCGTCTGATTCTCGACCGCGTGTCTGGCTGCGACGTGTGCAATCTCGTGGGCCATCACGCCCGCGAGTTCCGCTTCATTGTCCGCCGCCAGAATCAAGCCCTTGTTTACGTAAAAGAAACCACCCGGCAGCGCAAAGGCGTTCACTTCGTCAGAATCGATGACTTTGATTGTGAAAGGAACCTTGGCATCGGAGTGAAGCACGATGTTCTGTCCGACGCGATTCACATATTCAGTGATGAGCGGGTCGTCAACAAACTTGGCCTGGCGGTCAACTTCAGCAGCCGCCTCGCGTCCCATGCGGACTTCCTTCTCCGTCGAACCACTCATTTTGGCAATCAGTCCGGTATTGATGTTCCGCTTGCCAATCATCTCAGGATTTTCATTTGTCGAGAGCGTCTTGTTGGATTTAGCAGTCGTTGCCGCCGGAGCCGCTTTGGGATCTACCTTCTGCTCCGTGGCTTGTTTCTGTTCGGTCGGTGCTTGGCTGGTTTTCTGCGCCTGGTCCGTCGACTTGGTAGTTGACGTTTGCGCCACCGCGGCCACTGAGCTCGCCAGTAACGATGCGGTTAAAACGAAAGCACTCGTGGCACGGGAGAAGTTGTTCATCTCAAAAAACCTCCAAAGAATTCGATGACCTGAGGGTAGGGGAACGTTCAGTTTTCGCTAAATCCTGACGCGCAGTCTATGATGCTCAGGTTCGGTAACTTGGTTGTGTGACCGGATATAACTTCCTGGGCCCGGAGGACTAGGCTTCACGTCTCAAAAATCTTTTCTCGTTAACGACTTAAATATACCTATGACTGACCGGAAAAGGAAGCAAAAGCCGGAAGTTTCGATTGTCGGCAGTGGCCGTCTCGGCACTACTCTGGGTGTGGCACTTTTGCACCGCGGTTACCCGGTCAAGTCGCTCGTAGCGCGGCGACTCCAAAACGCGCGCAAAGCCGCCCGACTTTTAGACGGCGAAGTTGAGGTTCTGGCCGCAAAAGAACTGTCGTCGGTGCGGCCCACAGACGTAATTCTTATCACTGTGCCCGACGATCAGATTGCGGGCGTCGCGGCTGAACTCAGCCGGATTGATATCGCGGATTCGCGTGCCCCGACAGTCTTTCATACCAGTGGCGCGCTCTCTGCCGACGTGTTGAAGCCCTTGCAAGAGAAAGGTTGGCACACGGGTTCGATCCATCCGCTCGTTTCCGTCAGCCATGTTGGCGTTGCGATTGAGGGCGCATTCTGGAGCGTCGAGGGCGATAAGTCAGCGGTGCGACTGGGCCAGACAATCGTTCGTGACCTCGGCGGCCACAGTTTTTTTATACGCTCCGAGGATAAGCCGCTGTATCACGCCGCGGCGGTGATGGTCTCGGGAAATGTGGTCGCGCTTTTCGATGTCGCTTTGGAAATGCTGGCCGAGTGTGGGATCAAACGCGAAACGGCCCAGAACATTCTGTTGCCTTTGATTGCCAGTACCGTCCGAAATCTCGAAACTAAAACCCCGGCAGAGTCTTTAACGGGAACGTTTTCACGTGGAGATCTGGAGACAGTGAAGCGCCATCTAGCTGCGTTAAAGCGAAATCCGGATGCCTTGGAGTTGTACCGCCTGCTCGGCAAGAGGTCTCTGAAACTAGTCAGGAAGCATCCACAGATTACACAGATACTTGATTCGGTATAATCTGCGCATTCTGCGTAATCTGTGGACAGAAACAAAGTATGCAACCAACACCCAGCGCGAGTTACAGTTTGACCTTGCGCGTCAGGCTCTCTTCACGTGCCGGCTCGCTTGGTGAATTGACGATGGCCATTGGACGCGCCGGCGGCGATATCGGCGCCATCGACATCGTCACGGTCGGAAACGACTACATCATCCGCGATCTCACTGTCAGCTCGATCTCGAGCAAGCACGGTGAACAAATCGTCGAAGCAGTTAAAGACGTCGACGGCGTCGAGCTGCTACAGGTCTCGGATCCGACTTTCCTGATGCATCTCGGCGGCAAGATCGAAGTCGTCTCGAAGGTGCCCTTGAAAACGCGTGCCGATCTTTCGATGGCTTACACGCCCGGAGTCGCGCGTATTTGCGAGGCGATCTACAAGGACCCGGAGAAAGTCTTCAATCTCACGATCAAGAAAAACACAGTCGCGATTGTCACAGACGGAACCGCGGTGCTCGGGCTGGGTGATATCGGACCAGCGGCGGCGTTGCCGGTGATGGAAGGGAAGGCGATGCTCTTCAAGGAGTTCGCCGGCGTGGACGCGTTCCCGATCTGTTTGAACACGAAAGATCCGGACGAGATCGTGCGCACAGTGAAAGCGATCTCGACTGTGTTCGGCGGGATCAACCTCGAAGACATCTCGGCGCCGCGTTGTTTCCAGATCGAGGAACGGCTCCGGGAAGAGCTCGACATTCCGGTGTTTCACGACGATCAGCACGGCACCGCGGTCGTCGTGCTCGCTGCGCTCATCAACGCGCTCAAGCTCGTCGGTAAGAAGATGGAAGATGTCAAAGTCATCGTTAACGGTGTCGGCGCGGCCGGCGTTGCGTGCACGAAGATCATCATGGCGGCGGGCGTGAAGAACATCGTCGGTTGCGATCAAACGGGCGCGCTCTATCGCGGCCGTCGCGAACACATGAACTGGATGAAAGACTGGTACGCGCAGAACACAAATCCAAACGACGAGCAGGGAACCGTGCACGACGTGATCAAAGGCGCCGATGTGTTTCTTGGCCTGTCGGTGCCGGGTGTGATTGATGCGGAAGATGTGCAACGAATGGCTGACAAACCGATCGTGTTTGCGATGGCGAATCCGGTTCCCGAGATCATGCCGGAAGATGCTGCGCCGTACGTTGCCGTGATGGCGACCGGAAGATCGGACTATGCGAACCAGATCAATAACGTGCTGAGTTTTCCCGGCATCTTTCGCGGCGCGCTCGCGTGTCGAGCGGCGCGCATCAACGAAGAGATGAAGCTGGCGGCTGCGGATGCGATTGCGAACATCATCACCGACAGCGAGTTACATCCCGAGTACATTATTCCTTCAGTGTTTGATAAACGAGTGGCCGAAGCAGTCGCCCGCGAGGTTGAAGCGGCGGCGCAAAAGAGTGGAGTCGCGCGCCGCAAGAGTGAAATCAGCGAATCATGAAAGAGATCACGGTCTCAAGCAAAGTCATCAGGCATCAGCCACAGTTCTCACGACTGGTAACAATTCCGTTGGAGAAGATCGCCCCGTGGAAACTCGACGCCACGACGACAGTTGAAGGAACAATCAACGGGATTGAGTTGGGCCGGCGGAGCTTGAAACGTTGGGACGAGCGAACCTGCTGGTGGATCGATCTGCCTGACCCGCTTTGTAAGAAAGCGGGGATTGAAGTTGGCGACGACGTCAAACTAACGCTGCGCCTCGCTTCGGAGGAACTGCCACCGGAACTACAACAACTCCTTGAAGAAAATGCGGTCGCAAAACAAAACTGGGCCAAACTCACCGCCGCTCAACAACGAATGCTCCGCGAAGAAATCTTCGCCGCCAAAACCCCCGCCACCCGCCTCAAACGCGCAACAAAACAATTGATCTAGCCACAAAAAGGCACAAAAGGCACAAAGAGAACTAATTGAACCAGCCCCGCTCTTTAAAATTCTTTTTGTGCTTTTTGTGCCTTTTTGTGGCTAACGTTCTTTGGCGAGGAGTGGGATTATGCGACGCGGCACGTCGATCGCGGCTTTGATATGACGAGCGTGCGTGAAGTGCCCGGCGACGTAGATTCCACGCACGTTTGTCTCGAAAGTTTCCGGATCGTAGACCGGCACCTCAGCCAGCTTGCCCTGCTCAATTTGCACGCCGAGCTTTTTTAATAACGTGAGATCGGCGTCACTGCCGACGAGCACGAAAACGACGTCGTTTGGAATCGTCAGCGACTCGCCCGTTTCTGTTGTGATGGTCACTTCAGTTTCGCGAATCTCGTCGACGTGTTTGTACAGCACGACGTTGAGGCGTCCGGCGGTGACCTCGGCTTCGAGCGGCGTTCGCACCCAGTGCTTCATCGCGCCGGCCTTCGGATCGCGGTTCTCCCAGTCTTCGCGCCAGATTGCCATCGTCGTACGCACACCTTCCTCGGAAAGAAACAATGCTGCTTCGGCGGCACTGTTTCCGCCGCCGACTACGAGCGCGTCTTTACGCACGTAGGCGTACGGTTCGACAAAGAGATGATGAACTTTCGGCAAATCTTCGCCGGGGACATTCAGCCGGCGCGGTTTCGCCATCGCGCCGATCGCAAACAACACCCGGCGAGCTTTGTATTCACTGGCGTCCGTTTTGATAACGAAGCCTTCGTCAATATTTCCGTCTACGGCTGTTACTGTTTCTCCGGTGTTGAGGTGGAGATCGAGATCGACCACGAAGTGGATGTAGTGCGACAACATCTCTTCGCGCGTCGGTTTCTCGCGCACCGGCTTCAAGGTGCCTGCGTGCATCTCGACTTCATTCGGCGTGGAGAACATGGCGCGCCCGACGGGATACTGCCGGATCGTGTTTGCGATCGTTCCTTTTTCGATGACGAGGTAGTCGAGTCCCGCCTGCGCCGCCGCTTCAGCAGCAGAGAGTCCCGCGGGTCCGGCGCCGATGATTAGGAGATCAAGCATACGACTTAGTCGACAAACACTTCGCCACGAGCAACGAGCACGGCCTGTCCGCCAACCTTCACCTCTTCAACCTGGCCCGGTTGTCCTTTTACATCGAGGTTGATGCGACTCGGACGATTGATGAAGTCGCCCTGCTCGATCACGAATTTATATCGGCCGTTTTCCGGTTCCAACGACAGACCGCCGTGATGAACAAGATACGCGCCGAGGGCGCCACACGCGCTGCCGGTCGCCGGATCTTCGGGAATGTTATCTGCCGGCGCGAAGAATCGAGCATGAGCGCGCGAAGCGCCGACCTCGATCGTTTCCCGCGTAAACGCGTGGCAACCTGTACCACCGTGTCGCTGGTAAATGTCGGCGAGGAGGGTCGCGTCGACACGAGTGTCACGCAAATCTGCGAGTGAACGAATCGGAACTGCCAGACATGACAGACCCGTCGTGATCACCTGAATCGGAAGACTCTCGTCGAGATCCTCGCGGGCAATTCCCAACGCGCGTGCGACTTCGGCTTGTTCGTGTGCGTCGTCGATCTCCTTGATGATCTGGAAGTTGCCCTGCGTCATGACGACCTGGACCGGCTTCTCGTTCTCAAACTCGATATCAACCGGCAAAATTCCGATGCCGACTTCGTGAAAGATGCGTTTCCATCCGGTTCCGCCGTCGGGAATGGGAACGACACCTTCCTGCGCGAGAGAAGTCCATGTGCCGACAATCGGATGACCCGCAAACGGAATCTCGCGCATGGGTGTGAAGATACGCAGGTGTCGCAGCACCTCGTCAGATTTCGGTTTCAACACGAAGACGGTTTCCGAGAGGTTCATCTCGCGCGCGATCTTCATCATGTGGTCGTCAGTGATGCCGTCGGCCTCGGGAAAGACTGCGAGGGGATTGCCGGAGAACTTGCGGTCCGTGAAAACGTCAAACTGCAAAAAATTGTATGGAGGCATGATTAGAAATTAAAACAGTAGCAACGGAAAGTCGCAACATCCGCTGGCTTATCCACAGATTACGCAGATTCTATCGATCAATCTGTGTAATCTGTGGATATGTTATTGAAGAAAGAATCCAGATCTAATATGGTAGCCGCGTCGGTCGCGATTTAGCCTTTCAATCCATTTACACCTCGCTCGCAGGCATTACCTTGTCTTTTCCCTCAAGGAGCACTTATGGATCTGGGTATCCTTAACACCATCATCGCCCTCGTCGTTGTCCTTCTGGTTCTGAGTCTGCTCGTGCAGGCGATTCAAACCCTGTTGAAGAAACTGCTGAAACTCAAGTCGAAGCAGATTGAAGACTCACTAAAAGATCTCTACGAACAGGTTGTCGGCGCGCAACCCGAACCTGCGCCTCCAACCTCATCTTTATCCAACGTCTGGACAACAGTGAAGAGCTGGCTGAGCATCAAGCGCACCGCTGTCGTGACGCCCGCCGAAGTGTTTAAAGACAAAGTCCTGGATCAATTCAAAAGCATTGGCAGGCAAACCCTTTTCGGCAACGCTG
The DNA here is from genome assembly GCA_035694465.1 of Pyrinomonadaceae bacterium. Lineage (GTDB taxonomy): Bacteria > Acidobacteriota > Blastocatellia > Pyrinomonadales > Pyrinomonadaceae > PSRF01. The sequence continues at coordinate 7,045 of DASSFI010000003.1, forward strand.
TGCTTGATTCGCTTTCGAAGAGTGATCTCTTCAAAGTGATGGGAAAACTCGAATCGGAAGACTTTTTCCCTGACTATGTAACGAAGTTTCAGATTCTTTGCGATCAGATCAACGACCTGCGCAAGGCGATCGAAGACATCACCAACGATCCCGCTCTGCTTGGCGCTGCGAGTACAAAAATCGCCGAAATTCGCTCGATCCTCGCGCCTATTTTCAATAACGTCGAAGCAATCCTCGACGGCAAACAGGTCAAACCAAAAGTTCTCTTTGCCGATCTGTTGCGACTCGGACAGCTCGACTTTCACGGACTACTCAAACTGCTCGATGAAGCGCAGGAGTCGATCACGAGAGAAATACAGGCCGCCACCACTGCCAATAACACTGGTGAAGTAGCGGCACTGCAAAAGATCTCAGCGGAACTGGCACAAGTCTCAAAACTCATCGGCGACTTGAGTCAGAAGTTTGTCGACGCGATTTCACCACTGCGCAACAAGATCGATCAGGTCGAGCTCTGGTTCGACACGGTCACGCAGAGTTTTGACGAACGTTACACCCGTCACATGAAGACGATCTCCATCGTCATCAGCATCCTCGTCGTGATCTTGCTGAATGCAAATTTCTTTCAGGTCTACAAAAGTCTTTCCAAGAATGAAATTCAGCGAAACATGCTGGTCGATGCGGGCGCCGATCTGGTGAAGGACAATAACGCGCCAACGTCGCGACCGGTAGCGTCGCCCAGTCCGAACGCTTCGCCCGTGGCCAGCCCGAACGCTTCGCCGACACCAAACCCGGTAGCGGAGTTAAAAAAGGATCTGCGGGACATTGATTCGCTGGTCGGCACTTACGAAGGTTTCGGCTTCAAGCCGCTGAGCGCCGAACAACTGCGAGCATTTGTGTGGAGTACCGGCGTTTGGACAAGACCTTTTGCGGACGACGACGGTAATTACGGCTGGGCCGGATTCAAGCTCAGCAAAGAATTAAGAGATGGCAACGAGATTGCCCACTGGTACGCGCAAAGCGGCGAGGAGTGGTGGGATTCGCGCAAGGAGAATCTCGTAACAATTGTTGGATGGGCCATCATGGTCATGCTATTAAGTGTCGGCGCACCATTCTGGCAGGATGCGTTAGAGTCGCTCTTCGGTATCAAGAACCTGCTGCGCCAGAAGAGCGGCACTCAAAATATCGAGACGCAAAGCGGCGCCGGACAACCAAAAGAGTGATGTTTTCCAAAAACGTCCCACTACGTTTTGAACCAATGGGTCGAGTCTTAATTTCGTTACGATAAGGAGCGAGTAATGGCGACGAAGGCAAACATAATCAAACTAAAAGTCAACTTTACCTTGAATACTCCGAACGGCCTGCGCCGGGTTATCTTTGGGCTTGAAAAGGACGCCACGTCCGGGAACGTAGTGGTATGGACCATCAATTTCCAACTCTTTGAGCGCACCAAGAAGACGGATCCTTTTGGCGACGCAATCGTCACCCTCGACGTCGAAGTCGACAAGGCTCTCAACTCGAAAGCCGAGAAAGCCGCACAGGGTCTCACGCCGGGCCAGACCGCGCACGCACTCGGACCGGCAGCCGAAGATGCCAGGGCCGCGCAGACGGGTGAAATCGACGAGGCAGACGCCAACGACACAATCCAAAACACACTGAAGAAGAAGTAATCATTGTTGGCCGGGTCAGAGTCTGTTTAGCCACGGATTACACAGATTTCACTGATAGCAGTTATCCGTGTTCATCCGTGAAAATCTGTGGCTAAACAGTTCGAAGGCGCGAGGATGCAAAGGAGAAACATGAGATTGACGTTGCGTCGTTGCGTCTTTGCGGGAGAAATCTGTTTTTTACTCTTCGTTCTGGGCGCGCGATTCTGCTTTGCCCAGGACGAGCGGGCGATTAAAGCCACTGAGCTTGCAAATCTTCAGGGTTACTACGCCACCAAAGATCCTCATTACGCCAAAATTGTCGCGCAGCTTCCCGCGCTGCAAAGCACCCTGAATGAGCTCAAAATATCCCAGGCTGCGGGGAGGTGCTTGAGTGCGATCGACACTGCACTCCGTCGCACGACGAGCGCGATTCAGACTTCAGAGCAAGCGCAATACGGGCTCATCCGTGCACTCGTCACGATACCGGATGAAGACGACGAAAACCGTTTGGCCAGGGTACTTTCGTGTTTGAGCGGCTCGCGAGATCCGGCCGTAGCTCGTCTACAAGTCATCGCCCAAAACATTCAGGAAGAATTCGACTTCATCGATCTCAAGCAAGCGAGAAAGAAAGCAAAGGCAGCGCTCGACAAAGTCGTTGAAACAGACCAAACTGCGAATTCGTGCTCGGGAATCGATCTTGAGCAGGCCGGTCTCAAAGTCAGAAGTATCCGCATCAACGATCCATTTAAGTTTCTGCCGTGGGTGAAGGCGAGACAGCAGCGTGCTTTCGATCAGATCACGGCGCTAATCAAAGACAAGCCATTCACCTACACCGACGTCTCCGCAAAAGCACTCGACATCATCGAGAACGAAAATTTTCTGCCTGACACGAGCGACGCCCGCGTCAAGATCCGAGTCGAAATCGTAAGCGTCGAGAACTGCACGAATGGCCAGGTCGATCTGATCTATGGTGTTTACTCAACCCAGATCATGCCCGTGCTCAGCGCTCGTCCTGAAGCGCGCGTAAAAGAACGCGAGACGCCGCAGACTGCTGCCGGACAAACGACGGTTGAGACACCGGATGCCAGTCCTTTTCATTTCACTCCGATCGCAAAGTACGACTTCACCGATCTCTTCTCCGGTGGCGGACGCTTTGAATACAGGCCACGCAAGCTCTTTGGCTTACCGTTCAAGTCGGCGGTGATCAAAGGCGAAGCTTCGTCGCGCATGCACAACATTTCCGCTGCGCTCGAAGGTGCGTACGATTCGGACGTCGAAGCGCCGGGCTGGCTCGCGCACGCCGCATGGCTGATCGACTTCTCACACTATTCGCTGCCTACCGGCGCCGGAAACATCAAAGGCGGTCATTTGGTCGCTCATTTTTCGGGTGTGTCGAAGCCGCTAGTGGGTGGGAATGTGAGTCTTCGTTTCGGCGCAGCGTTGGATGGCGGAAATCGTCAGACTGAAGCCGGCAGTTTGGTCCTCGCCCCGGACACAGTTCGCAACGCCGGCTTCGGCACTCTGAAACTCTACGGCGCACTTGATTCGCGTTTCAAACGCAACATTTTCTCAGCGTCTTATGGTCTTGAGCTGGGATCAATTGGACCAGCCGCGCGCGTTGATTGGCGCAAACACATCTTCGACGCACGGCATCAGTTCTGGTATTCATTCGGCAATCATCACCTGCTCGATCTGGAATCTCACTTCACTGCCGGTCGACTTCAGATACCGGGAAAGATTCCTTTGCCGGAGAGATTTTTTGGCGGTAACAATGAGGAGTTTCTGATCGAGAGTGACGATTGGCAGATTCGCGCCAATCCCGTGATTCGTGCGATTCCGGGCAGCAAGTTCTTTCAAACTGCTGCGGGCGCGGGCGGCAAGAGTTTCTTCAGTTACAACTTCACCGGTGCTTACGGTATCTGGCGCAAGACACTCGTGCCCGAAGAGTTGACCACGGATGAAGAGTTTCAGTCGGAGCTTCAGGGCGCGATCACGACCGTGACCAGCACACTGCAAAACTATTATGCGTCGAAAGATTCACACTATCAGAACGTTGTCTCGCAGTTAGCTCCCGCTCAGACTGCTCTCTCCGATTTGAAGGCGGTCGTTGCCAACACGCAGGCGGCGCATGCAGATCAGTTTACCGATCTGTTCAAAGCCTGCACGCGCGCCGTCAACATGGGGTTGAGGCGAATGAACGAGGCCGTCACACCGACGGCGGGCGATCAATATAGCTCCGTTCTGTCGGCGCTCTCTGACGACGAGACTAATGAATTGGCGAAAGTAACTCCGGCGTGCGAACGGTTGAACGCGTCCCTACAGGATGAAACGCTGAGAGCGGCGACGAATCGATTTGAGACGTTACGAAAGGGTTTGATGGCCGAGTTTGGCCTCGTCGATCAGGCGAAGGCGAGCAAGAAGGCGAGTGGTGATATGGCGTTTACGCGTCGCTCGCTCAATACGCTCTTCAATGATGTGAACATTTATTCGATTAGTCCGGTGTTTGTGTTCGACGTGGCCGGAATTGGACCACGAAGTGGATCGCTTGGCGGCACACGTTACGGGCCGGGTGGCGGGGTTCGCTTTGAACTCGCGACGACGGCGCATTTCACGCTTGGTTATGCATGGAACGTGAATCGTGGACCAGGTGAAGGCCGCGGGAATTTATTCTTCGCCATCGGCATCCGCGATTTATTTTATTAGATCGTTCCGAGGGGCTTTATGAATCTAAACGGAATTTTACTTCCAACCACCACGCCGTTCGATGCGGACGGAAAGATCTCCACCGCTGCGGTCAGCTCGAATATCAAGGCGTGGAGCGCGAAAGGCGTGATCGGATTTGTCGTGCTTGGCTCCACGGGCGAGCGTGTGCATCTCGACGAGCGTGAGTATCTCGAAGTGATCGAGACGTCGCGCGCGGCGACGTCAAGCGACTCGGTGTTCATTGTCGGCGCCGGACAACAAAGCACCGCCGGTACGATCAGAGAAGTGAAATTAGCAGCGCAAGCGGGCGCTGATGCCGTGCTCGTGATCACACCGTATTTTTATCGACCGGCGATCACGCAGGAAACGCTCATCAGCTTCTACACTGCCGTTGCCGACTCGTCTCCCGTGCCTGTTTTGCTCTACAGCATGCCGCCGCTCACAGGAATCAAGATCGAACCTGAAACCGTCGCGCGTCTGAGTGAGCACGCAAATATCGCCGGCGTGAAAGACAGTTCAAACGACGTTGCGGGATTCAGCAAAACGGTCAGTCTTTGTCCGAGCGACTTTGCAGTGATGACGGGCAATGGAACTGTCCTGCTCGAAACCTTACGTGCCGGAGCAACCGGTGGAATCCTGGCGGTAGGCTGTGTGGTTCCGGAAGTTTGTGTCGAGATCCTCCGAGCGTTCAACGCCGGTGAAGATGACCACGCGGCGATCCTGCAATCGAAACTAACGCCGCTTGCCGCTGCCGTCACCACGCGTTTCGGCATCGGCGGCCTCAAAGCCGCCCTCGATCTCGCCGGTTATCGCGGCGGCTCAGTTCGTCCTCCATTGCGCGCCCCAGACGAAAGCGCACGCCACGAAATCGCAAGCCTGATAAATGAGATTTTGCTTGGACACAGTCAGAACCGTCCGCGGTAGCGGATGGGTACGTTGTAGACACGCTTCGATCAAGGCTGCGCACCCATCCGCTACCGCGGACGGTTCTGACTGTGTCCAAGTACGACGTCACCTCAACAGCCGATCCATGAACTCACGAACTTTGCGCCGGTATGACGAGAAGACGTTCGGGAAGGTGTTGTCGCCCATACTCGTCTTGAATTCATGCTCCAGTGCCAGGTAACTGATCTGTTCGCGGAAGGCGCGGAAATCAAGCTGATTGTGGTCGCGCACCTTCGCCGCAAACGCGGCCAGATTCACCGGATTCCGGCTGTCGCCACAAATCGCGTCGATGATGTACGAGCCGAGGGCGCGATAACTCTCAAACTGCGCTTCGCTAAACCATTGATCCGTGATCACTTCCTGCGGGAACGTTTGACGATCCTGCCAGTAATTAACAACGTCTCGAGGCTCTTCGCCGATGAGCGACGGTTTGATGTAGATCAGCACTCCGTCGTAATCCTTGTCCGTAGTCGTCGCATCCTTTGGATTACGATCGACACACGAATACCTGATCGTTCCGATCGCACAATATTTATTCTTCATGTTCTGTGACGGATTCGTCACCGACAATTCCGCAATATCGATCGGTACGCCCAGATCGACTCTGATCTGCCTTATCGACATCGCCAGTGATTGAAACGAGTAATCCGGATCGGTGCTGGCATCGCTGACAACGATGAAGCGGCAACGCCGCAGCACCATTTCGTACAGACCGAGATTCTCGAAGTGTCCGCCATCCGAAAGGTAGACATAAGCTGCCTTGTCGTCGACATCGCCAAATGCTTCAGCGATGAACGGCAACACGGATAGAGTCGGTGAATCCAACTGGAACGGATGATCGATTTTTCCGCGTAAGAGCTTCGCGGGCCACGTCAGAACGCGTTCGAGCAGTTTGGGTTTGTCACCCGCCGGTCCCGGATTGCCTAACCACGCTCCAAATCTGACGTTGAAGAGCGCCATCAGGAAACGGACCACCGGCGAGGTCATCATGAATCCCATGTTTGGACTCACGAAGGCGCCGGAGATTGCAACCGCGGCGCCCAGCGAAATGCCTTCGCGTCCGCCGTAACGAAAAGCTCTGCGATAACCGAGCCAATAGCTGCCGCAATGAAGTGGAGAGATCGTGAATGACTCCGCTCGACGGTCTTGCCACTGGAGTTTTTCACCACCAGTAAGATTCAGCGCGAGATTGAGGACGTGCAGCAGTTTTTTAGTGTCGGGAAGAGTTTTTAGATCCTCTCGTCCTTCGCGAACAGGAGGTTGCTCGACTTCTTGCGGCTGTTTTCGCAGTTCGTACATTTGCAGGTTGTCGTAGGTGTCGAATCCGGTGAAACCATTCGGCCTGCGGAAGCGGTTGGAAGCTCCGAGATACGCGCGAATAATGCGATTACGCCACAGGAACTGTAACGAGAACGCATTGGTGCTGATGAATGGACCTAAGAAAAAGACCAGCACGACCAAAAGGAGGATAAGCAACGCAACCAGGCGAACGGGAGTGTTTTGCAGCAGATCGATGTGCCACGCCTTGATCGAGAGATTCGGATCAGTCAGCTTGCTGGTTAACTTGTCACTCGAGAACTCGAACAGTCGACTAACCAGAATCAAGTCGGTTGCCAAAGATATGAGGATAAACACAAAACCCAGGAAAATGGGCGCCACGAGTGTGGTTACAGCGCCGAGCAGTATTCCTCCAACACCTGATTTCTGAGCTTCTTTGGCATTCGCCGGAGTCTTGGAACTGAACCCTCCCAGAATAGTTATGAAACCGGAAATTACTCCGCCCACAGTTGCCAGAATTTTTCCGATGTCAGTCCAGTTGAGCTTGCTGATGCCGCCGTTGACTGCGGTGAGAGTTTGGTAAGTAGTTTTGAGGGTCAGGATTAGTAATGGCCCATACAACACCAGGAAATTCACTGCGATCCACGCGAGCATGACGATGAAGACCCACGCTCCGGCTCGAGCCCACCACTCCTGATCGTCGTCGTTCGCTACCCAGCTACTCAAACCCGCAATCAGTATTGCCCCCAGCACCTTCAACAAGAGCAGCACGGGAACCGCAAAAATCGCGTATCTGACTGCTTCCGGGTCCGAAACTCTTAACCAGTTGGTCACCACGATAATAGCTAAGTAGGCGATCAGTGCCTGAGCCAAAACAATGAGCCCAGCCACGAGGATCAGACTCACAAAAAACCGTATCCCCCGGCGGCGACCGGCGTTAGCCACTACTTTCACGAGGCAAACGAGCAATCCGGGCAGGATCAAGAGTTCCGCATATGCGAAAAAGTGAAACCTGGTTAGATCGCCTTCAACCACCGGAAAGTGTTCCCACGAACAAACATTGTGCGACTTCCGGCTGGCCCAAAGAAAAACGGCTAGAGCGATGGCGCTAATTACTAACCAGATCAAACAACGCCAGATGAAATATCCCTGGCCACCCTTGTACCTTGGTGACTTCGGATTATTGTTGTAACTGTTCGCGCTCGGCAGGTTCCAACCGATGTACAGAATGGCCCACATGCCGCTGAGCAACGCCACAGCCAGACTGATCGGAATCGAATATTTCCAGTATGGAGTCGAATGGCTGGCGTCAATACTTCTGAAAAGGATCGACGTCCACAAGCGTGGCAGCAGTAAAAGTGCAAACAGAACGGGCAGGAAGATGATCCAGTTCAGTAACAGGTTGCGCAACACGCTGGCAATCAACGTCCATGTGTCTGCACTCAGCAAACCGGGTTGCGGACTCAGGTAGTTACTGTAAATGCGGAGATGTTCGATCGGCTGTGGTTCGACTTGCAGGGGAGACTTTGGCGGCGCCGTTAGTTGGAGATTAACCGAATCGATTCCGTCGCGCGCGATCCAGGCGGAAAGCCAGCCGCCGATGAATCCACCACCCGAAACAGTGGAAAGATAATCAAACCTCGACAGCAAACCGTGACGAGCGAGTCCCTGCAAAATACCGAGATTGAACGTGGCACTGCGAATACCGCCTCCCGAGAGACAAAGAGCAGAGCGAAGCGTGCCGGCGGCAACTTTTTTCGCCTGGTCTTTGCTGATGCCGGCGCCTTTTTGTGAAGTCTGTGTCGTCGCGGGACTGGACGGCGGTGATGTCAACCCCGTCGCACTTCCCAGCGCTTCGTCGCGAAGCTTTTGGAGAGTGGCTTCCCGGACCATCTTACCGCGCTTCGCCTCGTCGCTTTCGTAGATGTATTGCCGGTCGTAGCGGTCGTTCAGTTCGTCGACGTGTCCGTAAATCTTGGCGATCACGGCGCGATCGACGACTCGATCGAGGTCTTCGCCCGCGGTGTCCGGTCCGGAATAAAGTTTTCGATACTCGTCCGAGTCTTGTTCAGCCTGTTCGTCTGTTTTGCGCTTTTGAGCGGCAGTCATCAGCGCATAGATCTTTTTGACTAACCGCCCATTGAGTTCTTCTTCAGCGTCCGCGCGCTCGATGTCGGTCATCGACTCGCTCTTGCCGTGGTGAGCTTCGATATCATCTCTTATCGTCTTCAGCTCAGCAGGGTCTAACTCAGGTTGGTCGAGACTCTCGTACTCCTCAATGAGTACTTCGCAGAGAAGTACGCGGCGCAGCGAATCTTTGGCCATTTGTCCTCCTTATCTCTTATCCACAGATTACACAGATTGATCAATCTGTGTAATCTGTGGATAAGAGCCTTAACTTATTATGCCCGCTGGTACAATCACCGCCGCCTGCGTAGAATGAGCGGCAGGAGCCCGAACTACCTTGAGTACAGCCGAACCTGCTTGTTACAGCACCCCCGAAGAGTCAGGCCTGAAGGTCGAGACTCTCTCTTTTGACCGAGTCCCGCATCAGTCGCGTCTATTTCTTGAATACCTGAAAGATCCGGTAACACTAAGACGATTTTATCCTTCCGCCGTTCGTTTTCATCACGAACTTCCACAACGCGCACCTGAAGTGCTGGCGGCCTATCGAGTCGATCGAAACGCAGTCTGCAATACGCTTGCCGTCATGAATAAGCGCTGGGGTGCGGGTGAGGCGACGCTGAAGAACATCGAGTTACTGCGCGAGTCAGACAGCATTGCCGTTGTCTCCGGTCAGCAGGCCGGTCTCTTCACTGGCCCACTCTACACAATCTACAAAGCACTGTCGGCGGTAAAACTGGCCGGCTGTCTGAGCCAGCGCGGCACCAAGGCGGTGCCCGTCTTTTGGATGGCCTCTGAAGACGGCGATTTTGCCGAGGTCGCGAAAACGGAGTTTATCGGTCGTGATTGTCAGCTAAAGAGTGTCGAAGTTTCGGCCTCATTGCATCGCGAAGGACAACCCGTCGGACACGTCATTACGGACGATTCGATCAACACGGTCGTCGATCAGTTATTTGAGTTGTTACCGAATTCCGAGTTTGCCGACGACATCAAGGCACTGGTAAAAAACGCCTGGCAGCCGGGTCGCGGATATGCCGAGTGTTTCGGGATGATGATGACGTCGCTGCTCGGACGTTATGGTCTGATCTTCCTCGACCCGCTCGATCCGGAGTTGAAGCGACTGGCCGCGCCACTCTATTCCGAAGCCGCACGTCGCGCGCCTGAGATCGCAGCGGCCATCGAGCAGCGCAGCAGCGAACTCGAAAGCGCCGGCTATCACGCGCAAGTGCTCGCCACTGCTAATTCTTTCCCGCTCTTTCTACATGACGAGAACGGCTCGCGACATGCCGTCGCGCGTCTTGCAAACGGAAAGTACAAAGCAAAAGAGATCGATCAGGAATACACTGCTGAAGAACTGGCGACGATGGCGCTTGAGACGCCGCAACGATTTTCTCCGAACGTGACGTTGCGGGCCGTGGTCCAGGATTACCTGTTGCCGACAATTGCCTACTACGGCGGCGCCGCGGAGATCGCATACTTTGCGCAAACCGCCGAGGCTTATCGTGTGCTCGAACGTCCCGCCACGCCGATCCTGCCGCGTTCGAGTTTAACTATGATCGAACGACACACCGGACGCCTGTTGGAGCGGTACAATCTGACTCCCGCAGATTTCTTTGAAGGACTCGAGCCCGTCATCAAGCGCGTTGTCGAAGAGTATCTCGGCGCCGACACAGCCAAACTCTTCGCGAACACCGAAGACAAGGTCAATCACGAATTGGATCGTTTGCGACAGGAACTCGAGTCGATCGACCCGACGCTTGCGAGCGCACTCGATACGGGTCGTAAGAAGATCAACTATCAGCTCGATGGATTAAAAACGCGTTTCGTGCGCGCACAGATGACGCGCGACGAGGCCGCGCATCGCCAGTTGCAACGAGCCTTCGATCAGCTTTATCCGAATAAAGATCTACAGGAGCGTCATATCAACATCACTTCGCTGCTGGCCCGCCACGGCACGTACGTGATGGAGTGGATCTTCAATGCGATTAATATCGGATCGAACGATCATCAGGTGGTTTACCTATAAAGATTAATGTCCAAAATCCGCGTCCTCGCAGATCACGTCGCCAATCAAATCGCCGCCGGTGAGGTTGTTGAGCGTCCCGCTTCAGTTGCCAAAGAGCTGGTCGAAAATGCAATCGATGCCGGCGCCACGCGTATCACGATCGAAATCGAAGCCGGCGGCCGTCGCCTGTTGAAAGTCTCCGACGACGGCGAGGGAATGGTGCGCGACGACGCCGTACTCGCATTCGAAAGACATGCCACCTCGAAGATTCGCGAGACTGACGATCTCGCTGCGATCGGCACGCTCGGATTTCGCGGTGAAGCACTTGCTTCAATCGCGTCGGTTGCAAGAGTCGAACTAACCACTTGTATCGAAGGAGCGAGTGCGGCGACGCGAGTCGCGATCGAAGGCGGTCGCATCCGCGACGTTAAAGACGCGGCGCATCCACGCGGAACGACGATCGCCGTGCGTGACCTCTTTTTCAATATTCCCGCACGGCGAAAGTTTCTGCGATCGGAAGCCACTGAGACTTATCACCTCACCAACCTTGTGACTCATTACGCGCTGGCCCATCCGGAGATCGCGTTCACGTTTGTTAACAATGGCAGGGAAGTGGTGCGCGCGGCGCCGGCGAAGGATTTGCGAGAGCGCGCGTATCAGATTTTTGGCTCGGAGTTTCTCGAGAATCTGTTGGAGGTGAACAGCGGAGATCCTTTGGTCGCACGGGTGACGGGTTATGTTTCCGCGCCGCGCGACCGGCGCACGTCGCGTGATTCGCAGTACTTGTTTGTGAATCGCAGGTTTGTGCGCGATCGAATGATTGGGCGTGCGCTTTCCGAAGGGTATCGCTCGATCCTGCCGTACGGTGTTTATCCGGCAGCGTTGCTGTTTATTGAAACGCCGCTCGATGAAGTGGATGTAAACGTGCACCCGGCGAAGACGGAAGTGCGTTTCCGGCGACAGGCGGCAGTTGCTGATGCTGTGCGCGAAGCGGTGAGATCAGCGCTGGCGAGTGCGAGCTTCGTCCCGCCACCTGAGCCAGAGTTTCGTGAGCCAATCGCCGCTGCGACCGCCGCGGTAAGTTATGTAGCGCCACAGCCGCGCATCGAATTCGTCCCGCCACCTCCTCCATTACCGATTGCCCCGCGACCACCCCTCGAACCGTCCGGCGAAGAAATCGCACGCGACATCGAGGTGATGATCCAATCGGCGCAATCCTTTCAATCCGCGCCATCCGCGTTTCCTCCCCTCAATTCGGCGGAGAAGCTGGCACGTGAAGTGACCCCGGAATCGCTGTCAACAAACATTCGCCCTTTGGGCCAACTAGAAGAGAGCTTCATCATCGCCACTGACGATGAAGGCTTGCTCCTGATCGATCAGCACGTCGCCCACGAGCGCGTGTTGTTCGACAAGTATCGCGCCCTGGAAGCAGAGCGACGCACCGAGTCACAGCAACTGCTCGTTCCTGAGACTTTCGATCTGACGCCCGCTCAGGCGGCAGTGTTTGACGATCTCGCGCCGGAGTTGGAGAAATACGGATTTGAGTTGATGCGACTTTCGGGACGCACCGTCGCCGTCAAAGCGATCCCCGCCGACCTTCCGAGCGGCGAAGCGCGCAACATGCTCGCTGAGTTACTCGACACCGTGGACCCCGAAAAGAAAAACGCCGCCCGCGAAACGCTCCGCGACGAGATCGCCGCCTCGCTGGCCTGTCACGCCGCCATCAAAGTAAACATGCCACTCGCCCCCGAGAAGATGCGCTGGCTGATAGATCGATTATTACAAACCTCATCACCAACAACCTGCCCACACGGCCGCCCGATAATCTTGCGACTAAAAACGCGAGATATCCTCAAGGGCTTTCATCGCATTTAGAGTGCGTCGAGGGTTTTGATCACAAGCTCGGTGTCGGAGAGGTCTGGCAACAAGGCATCGGGTTCGCACGCGACGATCTCTTCTGTTGAATAGAATCTTCCCGTTCCGACCGCCACGGCGCGCGCGCCGAAGTGCTTGGCACAGTCGATGTCGTTTGGTGTGTCGCCGATGACGATGAATTGCTCGGGGGCGAGGTCCATTTGGAGATGATTGCGAATGCGATCTGCCGCACGCGCGGGTAGGTCACGACGATTGTGAGACTCCTCGCCGAAGGCGCCCGGGAGGGTGAAATACTTTTCAAGTCCGACGAGTTCCATCTTCAAATATGCCATCGGTTTGATATTGCCCGTCACGAGCGCTGACTCGTAGCGCGGATGGGACGCGAGCGTTGCTAAAGTCTCGGGCACCCCTGGAAGTACTTCAAAAAATTTCACACCATTGCCCGTGACTCTGCGCGCTTCTTCCGTCAATCGCAAAACGAGCTCATCACTGCGGGCAAGAATTTCGTCCTGACTGATGCCCGCATCACTCAATGCTTCAAAGACGATCTGCAAGTCGGTCATTCCCGACACGCGCATCTCGCCGAGCTTTCCGGACGTGCCGAAGATCTCTTCGAGCACCGGAATCGTGTATTCCTTGTATCCGCCCGTCTTCACCGAGCGAATCAAAGTTCCATCAATATCCCAAAGCAGAATTCTCATATATTTTTAGCCACAAAAGGCACAGATCTTTTTGTGCATTTTTGTGTATCTACTCGACGATGGCCAGAACGTCGCCGGCGTTTACTGTATCGCCTGGCTTCACGTTGATCGAAACCACAGTGCCATCTCGTGGCGACTTCATCTCGTTCTGCATCTTCATCGCTTCGACAACCACCACGCCCGCGCCTTTTTCCACTGTCGCGCCGGCTTCAGTGTGTACCCGCACGACTTTCCCAGGCATCGGCGCAAGAATCTCCGCGACGCCGTGATGATGTCGATCGGAATTCTGTCCACTACGCAAACGCTTCGGATCGACGATCGCTATCGAATAACTCCGCCCGTGAATGCTGACCTCAAAGCTCGTCTTCGAAGCATTGACGCGACACTCATGTACATTCGTATTCAGAAAAAACAAATAGGAGTCAGGCTCAATCTCACGCACGTCGAGACTGTAAACACGATCGCCAACTTCCGCAGACACGCGTCCTTCTTCGATCTTCAGCAACAGATCTTCTTCACGTTCGCCAACGATGGCTTTGAGTTTCATGATCGGTTCAGCCCCGCAATTCGCCCGGCCATTTTCCAACGACTCTTAACAGGGGAAGTTTGCGCGACGCTTCGCTGCTGTTGTTGCAGTGCATAACTGAGCGCCGCAGCGATCGCGGCGAGATCGCTCTCGACCTGAATAGTCTCCACAACTTGCGACGCACGACGTTCATTAAAACGCGCAATGAAACCAGTATCGAGACGGCCGGAAAGAAATTCCTCGTCGGTTACAACTTCGCGAAAGAACGAGAGGGTAGTCGTGATTCCCGACACTTCATACTCATCAAGCGCGCGCTTCAACCGGTCGATCGCCTCATCGCGAGTGCGGCCCCAAACCGCAAGCTTCGCGATCATCGGATCGTAGTAAATGGAAACTTCCGACAGACGCGTAACGCCGCTATCGACTCTCACACCCGGTCCGGCAGGCTCGCGCAGATGTTTGATAACTCCAGGACTCGGAAAGAAGTTGTTCGCCGGATCTTCTGCATAGATCCGGCACTCGATCGCGTGGCCCTGCCAGTCAACCTCTTCCTGCGTAAATGACAACGGCTCGCCGAGCGCGACTCGAAACTGTTCGCGCACGAGATCGCGTCCGGTGACGAGTTCCGTAACGGGATGTTCGACCTGTAGCCGTGTGTTCATCTCGAGAAAGTAAAAATCGTGAGTCGTGTCTGAAAAGAGAAACTCAACGGTGCCTGCTCCCGTGTAGTTCACAGCGCGGCCAATCTTCACCGCCGCTTCGCCCATCCGCCGGCGCAGGTCCGGATCGTTGATGGGCGACGGACATTCTTCGATCACTTTCTGATGCCGGCGTTGAATGGAACACTCGCGTTCACCGAGATGGACCACGTTGCCGTGTGCGTCGCCGAAGATCTGTATCTCTATGTGACGCGGGCGTTCGACTGCCTTCTCGAGATAGAGCGACGAGTCGCCAAAAGCCGCCGCCGCTTCAGCCTGGGCGGTTTCAAATGCAGAACGCAGCTCGCTGCTCTCCGCCACCAGGCGCATTCCTTTACCACCGCCACCAGCCGCAGCTTTCAACATGACGGGATAACCGAACTTCTGCGCTGTCGCATCTGCCTCTGCAAATGAACCGAGTGGCTCAACCGTTCCGGGCACAATCGCCACACCGGCTGCAACAGCCGCGCGGCGCGCACTCGTTTTGGAACCCATGATCTCCATCGCTTCCGGAGCCGGACCAATGAAGACCAGACCTGCCTCATTAACGGCACGCGCAAACTCTGCGCTCTCGGCAAGAAAACCGTAACCCGGATGAATCGCCCCGGCGTTCACTTCTTTCGCCGCCGCTACGATCGTCTCGATCTTCAGGTAACTCTGATTCGACGCCGCTGGTCCAACACAAACTGCTTCGTCAGCCATGCGCACGTGCAGACTTTCAGCGTCAGCCTCCGAGTAGATCGCCACTGCCCTGACGCCCAACTCGCGACACGTACGAATGATGCGAATGGCGATTTCGCCTCGGTTAGCGATCAGGATTTTACGGAACATGTTGCTATTGTGCTTTTTGTGCTTCTTTGCGGCAAATCAAACCACGACCGAATTTGCCGGCCGGCGCGGCTCGTAACGAATGATAATTTGTTTTCCGGGAGCGTAGTCGTTTGAGCGCTCTTGCTGCGAAAGGCTAAGCACCTGTGACGATTCGTAAAGAACTCCGGCGAGTTCGTAGGTGTAGGTTACCTGGGTGATGCGACCGTCGTTGTCGGAGACGGCATCGATAATGCGACCATCCGCCATGCGACCCGTTTTCAGGAGACGCGCGATACGTGAGGCTTCGTCTTCAGGTTTTTTTCGGAAACGGTCGAGGAACGACATTGAAGTCGCTAAGGTTCCAGGGCGCTTGCGGATACGAAACGCCCGACCCCACCTTTGGCGATATCGGAAGCTTTCGTCACCATGCCGTCCAAAATGATCCAGTCGTCTTCAGTTCCAAGGATCTTGTCTTCACCGGGAAGGGGCAGCGAGTAGTTGGTGAAGGAAAATCCTCCGGACGGTGTATCGTCGGTTGCCGATGTTAACGAGGTTTTTTGAATAACGACGCCGCGCATACGGCGCGCTTTTTCTGGTCCGACTGCGGCCACGGCACTGCTTGGTTTGTAAGTAATCGGATCGATGTTAGCGAGAGCGGCGGCCAGCGTTCCGTCAGGATCAGAAATGCGTTCCTGCAGATCTTTCAAGTCAGCCGGATAAGTCTGGTACTTGATTTTGTATTCGAACAGCGCTCGCTCAATCGCGTACCCTTGTGCACGGACACTAGCTTCCTGCGCCCAGCTACGGTGTTCCAAACGAGCCGGCACGGTAATTCCGATCAGTACGGCGATCAGCATCGCTACGGTTGCTGATGCGACCAGTCCACGCCGAGCATATCTGACGCCACAAAACTTTGTGGGTTGAGCAACGATGGATCGGTAAAGTTTTCGTCCGAACCAGAGGATGACGAAGAGAATGGGGATAGCAACCCACTTCAAACGCCAGGCGGCAGTTTCACCGGCGGCGGCCCACGTCCAGAATCCGAATGACCCGGACCACTTTTGAACGAAGGCAATTATGACCTGGACCAGAAAGACAAGTGCGACGAGAGAACCGCTAACAGCCAGCACTAAAGCGCGACCATACGAAGGAAGCTCGTGGGCCGGTCTGGGAAGCGGCTCACCAACTGCGCGCGCCCCACACTCTTTGCATCCACTGGTCAATGCGCCGTGGAATTTAAAACCGCAGCACGGACAAGTAGTCAAGCATTTACCTCAAAATCAAATAAATTAGGTCGAATCGGACGACGCTAAATCGGCACTTCAGCCTGCTTCGGACGCTCTTGGCCGCCACTGGGTTGTGAATACGAAGCATCAGCATCAACGTTCGCTGTTTTTGCTTCATCAGCCTTGGTCAGCTCGCGCCACGTGTGATACATGCGATGAGCGAAGGTCCAATAAGAACCAACCGCAAGCACCCACAGAACGGCAGGCATGCGATTGGCAAAGAAATTCGTAGAACCTGGATGAGTACTAAGCGCTCCGATTATAAAGAGAACCACCCGTTCCGGGCGCCGTAAAAAACCTACGTCACACTTGGGAATCAGGCTCTCTGCCCGGGCGCTGGCGTAGCTTACCATAACCGAGCCCATTAGTCCGGCGCCCGCAAGAAAAACGTTAAGAGTTGAGTGAAATTCGGTGTCGCGGGCGTAAAACACCATCAGGCCCACAAACACCACCATGTCCGACAGGCGGTCGAGCGAGGAGTCGAGAAAACCGCCGAATCGGGTCACTCGTCCCGACAGCCGCGCCACCTGGCCGTCCAGCATGTCGAACAAATTGGCCACGATCAGCGCGATTCCGGCTGAGAAAAACCGGCCCATTCCAAAAAGAAGACCGCAACCGACGTTCAAAGCAACGCCGATGACGGTCAGGATATTTGGATTGATATGGCCGTGGGCGAGCCAGCGAACTATCGCGTCTATGATTCGCTGTGCGGCACGTCCGATACTAGCCCCGAACATTTGTTAGGTTTGTTACTCCTTAGCTGCGCCATAGATTACACGGATATCTGCGTAATCTGTGGATAAAACTTACTGATTTGCTTCTAAATCGTCGTGTAACGTACGCAAGTGCCTGATTTCAAAGTTACGGACGGCGGCTGGAGTTCGCACCACCACCTCGTCGCCTTCCTGTTTACCCATCAGGCTCTTTCCCACGGGAGAAGTGGTCGAAATCAGTCCCTGGGCCGGATCACTCTCTTCCGGTGTTACCAGACGATACGTTACTTCCTCATCTTTCTCGCTATCGTAGAGCACGAGGGTCGATCCATACGACGCCTTGTCGCGTGGCACTTTGTTGGGATCGATCGAAGCAATCTCGCTGATCCGCTGTCTCAGCTCAACGATACGCGCTTTGACGACGTTCTGCCGGTCGAGCGCGGCGCGATACTCCGAATTCTCACGAAGATCGCCAAATTCGAGCGCCCGCTTGATCTCTTTGGGCAGGTGAATGCGTAACTCGGATTCCAGTTCGTCGAGTTCGCCCTGGAGTTTTTCTTTGATTACCTGAGACACCGCTTACATCCTTATCCGGCAAGCCTTTTCGGCCACAGCCTCAACTGGGTCAGCAATTGCAATGCCAACCTGCTCCTAACTACTGGGGTTTATGATAACTGGCCTCGTCCGGAGCACCAAAACTAATTCCCGTATCACGAGCGGTCCTGACGAGCTGTCCGTTGGGAGGCACAGTCTTGATTCCTTTAATTGCCTCGGTTAAGCGAACAGTAACGATGTCGCCCGCCTGTAAAGCGACCATTACACCGCTCTCACCATTCGAAATGGCCCGCACCGCTGCTGAACCATAGTTTGTCGCCAGCATCCGGTCAAAAGCATTGGGCCGGCCGCCTCTCTGAAGATGTCCGAGCACCACACAACGCGTCTCGCGACCCGTCACGTGCTCCAGATCATGTTGCAGGTGATGCCCGATACCACCGAGCCGAGGTGCATGAAGTGCGTCACCCTTGTCTTGATAAACCAGGTCGTGTCCGATCTCCAGAGCGCCTTCGGCGACGACGATAATACTAAAATTTGAGCCGCTGACATCGCGCGCGCGAATCTTTTCAGCAACTACTTCGAGTGAAAAGGGAATCTCGGGAATCAGGATCACGTCGGCGCCGCCTGCGATTCCGGAGTGCAGCGCAATCCAGCCGGCGTGCCGGCCCATCACTTCAAGGATCATAACGCGATCGTGTGACTCGGCAGTCGTATGTAAACGATCGAGTGCTTCCGTAGCAATATCGAGTGCGGTTACAAAACCGAATGTCAGCTCAGTGCACGCGAGATCGTTGTCGATCGTCTTCGGTACGCCACAAACCGGAATGCCGCGGGTGGCAAATTCGTTTGCGATAGTGAGCGTGCCTTCACCACCCAAAACCACGAGCGCGTCGATCCCGACGATCTTCATGTTCGAGATCGCTTCCTGATAGACGCTTTCGACGTCTCTTGGTACTCCGTCACAAACGCGTTCCACGAAGTTACCGCGATTGCGCGTACCGAGAATCGTACCGCCGCGTGGCAAGAGTCCGCGCACGTCGCTGGGCGACAGCAAACGGGTTCTTGTTTCACCCAGCAAACCTTCAAAACCGTCTTCGATCCCGATCACTCGCATGCCGTATTCGCACGTAGCAGTCTTCACCACCGCACGAATAACGGCATTAAGTCCGGGGGCATCACCACCGCCTGTCAGGATCCCGATCGTTCCGAACATGGACCTCAGTCTAATTGCTACAATCAGCAATTGGCAATCTTCTCAAACTGGCGTAGCATAACAGCAAAATGGAAATCGATGACGACGCAAAAGAGATAGTTCGCGAGATCGGCACTGCGATAAACGAATCGGTTGAGAATTCCACCAAAGTTGCCGAGGCCATCGAGCGTCTACGCGAAGCCGGATACGAAATGGAGTTGACACTCCGCCTCGAGATTGGCTTGAGGCCTCACGCCGGTGATGACGAGAGTTCGACTGATGGCGCCAATCTCGATCTCACTGAAGAAGATCTTCAGGTGCTCCAGCGGATGAAGATCAGGATCGATCCCGAACATTGAAAACAAAACAGAACTATCCACAGATTACACAGACAAGAAATAATCTGCGTAATCTGTGGATGGGTTTTCTATTCTGGTACTTCATCGCTGCCGGTGAGCTTTTGTTGTCGCAATGCTGCCGCGCCGAGTAAGCCGCCCATTCCCATCGACTCAACCGCGCTGCTCGGCACGAGCATCAAAGCGCCTTTTTCCTTCAAGCCTTCATACAACATGTTCATCGCACGCAGGTGCAAGGCGGTCGGATTGTCGTGGTACGACTGCGCCGCAGTAGCAAACGAGTGTGCAATCTCGACTTCAGCCTGGCCGAGGATGATGCGCGCCTGTTTCTCTCGCGCTGCCTGTGCCTCGCGTGACATCGCATCCTGCAATGCCGCCGGAATGATCACGTCGCGCATTTCCACTGATTGCACGGTGACACCCCACGGGTTTGAACGTTCATCAATCAGTTGTTGCAACTCCCCTTCAATGCGTTCGCGACCACGTAACAAATCGGTCAGCGAAGTTCTGCCGATGATGTCGCGCAGTGCAGTTTGTGCGGCCCAACTGACAGCCTGCGGATAGTTCTGAACCTCGAGTGCCGCTTTCTCCGGATCGTAGACCATCCAGAACAACACGGCGTCGACGTTCACCGGAACCGTATCTGACGTCAGCGTTTCTTCAGCCGCAAAACTGGTCGTGATCACGCGCTGGTCCACCCACGCCGAAATCGAATCGACAAACGGGATAATCCAGAACAGACCTGGACCACGCAGGCCAACATATCTTCCCAGACGCAAAACTACCGCGCGTTCCCATTGGCGTGCGATCTTCGGCGCCTGCGACAGCAGCAGTCCCAACAGCAGGCCCACGATAATGGCTGCGGGATTGAACATTAACCACGAGATTAGACCGCCGAGGAGAACCGGTACGAGCAGAGCGACCGCTGAGACCACGTTGACGCGCGGCATTTCCGGGGCGGGCAAATTACTCCTCGTTTGAATCAGACTCGTTGTAGAACTCGACATTCTTTGTCTCCTTTTTGCGCCGGCTCTGTAGTTGATCCAGCAGATCGTCGAGCGAGAAACCCATCGCACTTGCTTCTTCCACGAAGCGATCGACTAAATCCTGCAAGTGTTTCTCGTGCTCTTCACGATGAACTGGAGTGAGATGGTGGGCGCTGACAAACGTTCCCACGCCTCTTCGTGTTTCGAGGATTCCTGAGCGTTCCAACTCCGCGTAAACTTTGGCGACTGTGTTGGCATTCACTCGCAAATCAACCGCCAACTGACGCACCGTCGGCAGTTGTTCCCCGATCCGTAGCCGCCCGGTGGCGATCGCAAAGCGAATCGCCCGCGTCAACTGCGCGTAAAGCGGCATAGGGTGCGAAGGGCTCAATGAGAAAATCTGGCTCATCTCGGATTGTACTACGACACTAGTACAAGTCGGGTTTCAGAATTTGTAGCCACAAAAAGGCACATAAGGCACAAAAGGAAGAAAACTTTAAGAAATTCTTTTTTGTGCTTTTTGTGCCTTTTTGTGGCTAACTCCTTTTTGTGCTTCTTTGTGGCGTGTGGTATCTTAGGCGGCTTTTAATCCTGCCAGTTTTGTTCGCCTTAACAGGTGGAAAGAGGAGTTCATAGAACAGTATGGCTACGCCTAATGGAAACGTGAGCGCCGACGGACAAGTCGGTAAAGTCGTGCAAATCATCGGCCCTGTGCTCGACGTCGAGTTTACGGGTGGCTACCTTCCGCCAATCTACCAGGCGCTGCGAGTTGTCTCCGATGGCTTCGATGTCCCGACTCCGATCGACGTCATTGCCGAAGTTCAGCAGCATCTCGGCGAAGGCCGCGTGCGAACTGTTTCGATGACGCCGACTGACGGCATGGTGCGCGGCATGAAGGCGATCGACACCGGCGGTCCGATCACGATGCCCGTTGGCGAAGGCACGCTCGGTCGTGTGCTCAACGTTATCGGCCAGCCAGTCGATACGCTTGGTCCAGTGAAGCACGAGGAGCGCTACCCGATTCATCGACACGCGCCGACGTTTGAAGAACAGTCGACCGAATTGCAGATGTTTGAAACTGGTATCAAGGTCATCGACCTGATCCAGCCGTTCCTCCGCGGCGGAAAGATCGGATTGTTCGGCGGCGCGGGCGTGGGCAAGACCGTTATCGTGATGGAGTTGATCAACAACATCGCGAAGGCGCGTTCGGGCTTTTCGGTGTTCGCGGGTGTCGGCGAGCGCACGCGTGAAGGAAACGACCTGCTGCGCGAAATGGTCGAGTCGCAGGTTATTCAGTTTGGCGAGGCGTTCAATAAAAACTTCCACGACACCGGCCAATTCGATCTTACCAAGGTCGACATGAACACCATTGGACAGTCGAAGGTGGCGCTGATCTACGGTCAGATGACAGAGCCGCCCGGAGCGCGTCTGCGAGTTGCTCTTTCGGGTCTGACGGTCGCCGAGTACTTCCGCGATCAGGGACTCGACGTGCTGTTGTTTATCGACAACATCTTCCGCTTCACGCAGGCCGGTTCAGAAGTATCGGCGCTGCTCGGCCGCATGCCTTCCGCGGTGGGTTATCAGCCGAACCTCGCCACCGAGATGGGCGAAATGCAGGAACGCATCACGTCCACCAAGACCGGTTCAGTAACGTCAATCCAAGCGGTCTACGTACCGGCGGACGACTACACCGATCCGGCGCCGGCGACGACCTTCGCGCACCTTGACGCAGTCACTGCGCTTTCACGACAGATCGTCGAACTCGGAATTTATCCCGCGGTCGATCCGCTTGCGTCTTCGTCACGCATTCTCGATCCGCGCATCATCGGTCGCGAGCACTACGACACGGCTCAGGACGTGAAGCGCGTGCTGCAGCGTTACAAGGATCTCCAGGACATCATTGCGATTCTCGGTCTCGACGAATTGTCTGACGAAGACAAGTTGACGGTTTCGCGCGCACGCAAGATTCAGAAATTCTTCTCGCAACCGTTCTTCGTGGCGGCGCAGTTTACGGGTCTCGAAGGCAAGTACGTCAAGCTCGAAGACACTGTCCGTGGTTTCCGCGAACTGGTTGACGGTAAACACGATGATCTGCCGGAACAGGCGTTCTACATGGTCGGCACGATCGAAGAAGCTATCGAGAAGGCGAAGACGATCGCTCAGTAGGGGATATGGCAGACAAGATTCAACTCGAAGTTGTAACCCCGGAGCGACGCGTGCTCGCGGAACCGGTTGAAATGGTAACGGTGCCTGGTCTGGGAGGTGAGCTGGGAATACTTCCAGGCCACACGCCGTTGATCTCACAGCTTCAAACTGGCGTGCTGACTTATGTTCAGGACGGGAAGAACTCGCAGATGCACGTGTCAGGCGGCTTCGTCGAGGTTAGAGACGATCACGTTTCTGTTCTCGCTGAAGTAGCCGAGCGACCTGACGAGATCGACGCTGCCCGCGCTAAGCTGTCGCGAGACAAACTCGAGAAACAACTCAACTCGTGGAGTGGATCGGAAGAAGATTTCGAAGTTGCGAAGACGAAGCTCGATCGCTCGCTTGTTCGACTTCAACTTAGCCGTGGTTAATAGCTCTCTTCATTTCACGCACTGCGTTTTCCAATCCAATAAATATCGCCCGCGCCACGATGTTGTGGCCGATATTGAATTCCGTGATCTGCTTGATCTCGGCCACGGCGCCCACGTTTCGATAGGTAAGTCCGTGTCCGGCGGCGACAGCCAGTCCATATTGCATCGCCAGCTCCGCGGCTTCACGCAGTCTGCGTAACTCATGTGCGGCGTGTGCGGCGCCTTCGCCGTGAATTCCGCGCGCACCCAGCGTCGCTTCGCAATACGCCGCGGTGCATAGTTCCACCTGTTGTGCGCCGACCTCGTGTGCGACTTCGATTTGCACCGGATCGGGATCGATAAACAAGCTCGCGAGTACGTTACCGAGCCGTAGCTTCGACACCGTGGCGCGCACGATGGCGATATTTGCCTTCGCGTCGAGCCCGCCTTCGGTAGTTATCTCATCCGGTTTCTCGGCGACGAGCGTGACTGCATCAGGTTTGGCATCGAGCGCTATTCCTAACATCTCTTCGGTCGCCGCCATCTCGAGATTCAGATAAGTCGTCACCGACTTGCGCAGCAGTTCAATATCGAGATCCTGGATGTGACGCCGGTCTCCGCGCAGATGGACCGTGATGCCATCGGCTCCGGCCTGTTCGCACGCCATCGCCGCTGCGATGACACTGGGTTCCGGTGCGCGACGCGCCTGGCGCACAGTCGCGACGTGATCGATGTTGACGTTGAGTCGAGCGGTCATGGCTGTCGATTATAAGTGCTTTAACTCGTGTACTGCACGAATCGCGCTGTCGTAAACACCGCGACGCGCTTGCTGCCGGATCAGCCCCACTTCATTCACCATCTTAAAGCTGTCCGTAAACAAAGTGATCTTGCTGCCGTCGTTGTGGTCCCACCGCACCGGAATCTCTTTCATTTTCAGTCCCGCCCGAAACGCCAGATAAAGTAACTCTACGTCAAAACCGAATCGATCGATTGTGGCGGCTTCGATGAGCGGGCGGCAGATGCTCATGCGAAAGGCTTTGAAACCACACTGCGTGTCCCAGAACGGCATTCCGGTAGCGACCCGAACGACCAGATTGAAGACGCGTCCGCCCTGTTCGCGACGCCACGATTGATGTACGCCAATCAGTCTGCGGTCCAAAGCTCGCGACCCAAAAGTGACGTCGCATTCGCCGTTCACAATCGGCTCGACGAGCTTGTGCTCCTCGGCAATGGGCGTGGAAAGATCTGCATCGGAAAACAGCGCCACGTCACCACGTGCAGCCAGCAAGCCCAGCCGGACGGCTCTTCCTTTGCCGAGATTTGATTTGTAACTGATGACCGAGGTGCGCAGGTTGCCGGAATCCTGAAAGCATTTGCGCGCGATTTCGGCGGTTTCATCGGCCGACCCGTCGTCGACGACGATCACTTCCGCTTCCGGGCGATATTCGCGCAGATGATCGACAACAGCCCGCAGCGTTTTTTCCAGTCGGGCTGCCTCATTGTATGCAGGAATAATGACCGAAAGAGATGCAGACATGAAGCCATTCGCAATATATCACAGTAGAGCAGCGTGGTTACGGACTCCAGCGAGACACGCCCCTTGTGCTATATTTTGCCAATGGAAGTTGCACGCCAATTCAAAGAATCCCCGTCATATAGCCAGTCATGGATGAGCAGGAAGTTCGCTATCGGCGCGGCGGTGTTGATTCTCTTGGCTGCCATCTTCGGCGGGACTATCGGCACCGGTCGAAACCTCAGTAGTTTCACTTCCAACAACGCCAAGAATTCTTATCGTGTCGCTGACGAAATAGAGAAGGATTACAACGAAGCCGTCTCAACCATCAACACGAATTATTCGGGCGACATCGATTACGAAAAAGCGACGCAGGCCGCCATTCAGGGGATGCTTTCCACGCTCGATCCGCATTCCGCTTACTTCCCTTACAGTGAATTCAAGAAACTAAGAGAGGATCAGGATTCTCGTTTCTACGGTATTGGCGTGACGATTGTGCAGCATCGCGACGGCGTCTACGTGCAGTCATCCGTTGAGGGAACACCGGCCGCGAAGCTTGGACTCAAGTACGGCGATCGCATTGTCGAAGTGGATGGCAAGAACGCGCAAGACTGGTCCAGCGATCAGGTCTCGAAAAATGTACGCGGCGGGCTCGGCGAGCCGGTCACTATTAAAGTCGAAAGAGCCGGTTCGGAAGCGCCGTTGTATTTCACGATCGTCCGTGATGCCGTGCCGCTGCCGACGATTCGTAACTCGTACATGATTCGCCCCGGCACCGGTTACATCGGTTTGACCGGCGGTTTTCAGAGGTCGAGTGACGAAGAGCTTCAAAAGGCGATGAAACGCCTGTCGGAGCAGGGAATGCGCCAGCTCGTTCTCGATTTACGCGGCAATCCCGGCGGCTTGCTGGATCAGGCCATTGATGTTGCCAGTGAATTCCTGCCGCGTGGGAAAGTGGTCGTTTCGGTAAAAGGTCGCACTGAATACAGTGAGCCGATTGTCTACAAATCAACCGGTTCTGATCCGGCGACAGTGCCACTCGTAGTTCTAATCAATCGAAACAGTGCTTCGGCTTCGGAGATTGTTGCGGGAGCGATTCAGGATCACGGCCGTGGTCTGATTGTCGGTGAGACGAGTTTCGGCAAGGGCCTCGTGCAACGCATTTTCCAATTGCCTTTCAACACCGGACTCACACTCACGACGGCGCGTTACTACACGCCTTATGGCCGTTCATTGCAACGCGACTATTCGAGCGGTTCACTTTACGACTACTACACGCGTCACGAACCAACTGAAGACCAGCCGCCTGCCGGAGCAAATGGAGCACACAACCTCGAAGCGCCGCTCTCGCTGGCGTCGCCAACTCCACACCCGCACACCGGACCGGCAGTTCAAACTGCTGCGGGCCGCGTTTATTACGGTGGTGGTGGGATAACTCCTGATATTGAAGTGAAGGAAGCCGCTAACACGCCGGCGCGCCTGCGTATCGCGGAAGCTGCCTTTCAATTCACGCGCCAACTGGCCGCGGGTATTGTTCCGGGTTTGGAGTCGTATCGAGTCGACAAGGTTCAATACGGCAAGAACGCCAAAGCCACAGACTTCCCGATTACCGATCGCGTAATCGAAGCATTCAAGAACTTCGTTCGTTCGCAAGCCGTCTATCAGGTACAACCAAACCAGGTTGATGAAGAACTGGAGTTTGTGAAGCTGCGACTGCGTCAGGAAATCGTGACCGCCGCATTTTCAAACGACGCCGGCGCGCGCATCCTGCTCGACAGCGACCCACAAGTGTTGCGTGCTGTCGACGCCCTTCCGGACGCAAAACGCCTGGCCGACACAGCCCACAGCACCGTCTATCAAGGTTAGCCACAAAAAGAATTAGCCACAAAAAAGCACAAAAAGCACAAAACAATTATTGAGTTGCAGGCGCCCAGGGACTCGTCCGAGGGACTGAACCGGCATAATTCAAAAAAATCATTTTGTGCTTTTTGTGCCTCTTTGTGGCTACTCCTTCCTGTGCCTTTTTGTGGCTAAATGTACGAGATATTGGATTCTTGGCGGTTTTGGTTTATATTCCGCACGTTCATCTAGCCTAAATTCCTTAAGGACATTTCGCATGAAAGACCGGTCGCGCCCCGTGTACGATCTTGGCTTGCTGATTGTGATCGTCTGTGCCGTGGCATTCGCCACGAATGCCGTTCATTCACAAAACCAAACTCCAACGCAAACTCCCGCGCCCGCTGCGGCGCAAAGGCCGTCTCCAAGTCCAACCCCAACGCCGATCAACTGGTCCACCGATCCGGTGTTAAAGCGCTTCGTCGCTCGCAGCATTGGACCAGCCAGCATGGGTGGACGCATCGACGACATCACCGCCGTCGAACAGAACCCCTACATCATCTACGTGGCGTTCGCGACTAACGGCCTGTGGAAGTCGACGAACAACGGTACGACCTGGCAACCAATTTTCGATACTTACGGCACCCACTCCATCGGAGACGTCGCGATTGCGCCGTCCGATCCCAACATCGTTTGGGTGGGCACCGGTGAGGCCAATAACCGCCAGAGTTCGAGCTTCGGCGACGGCATCTACAAGTCAACCGATGCCGGCAAGACGTTCACGAAGATGGGTCTCGAAGATTCACAGACAATCGCGCGCATCGTGATCGATCCGAAGGATCCCAACATCGTCTACGCCGCCGTCCTGGGCCATCTTTTTGGACCAAACAAAGAACGCGGTGTCTACAAAACTACGGATGGCGGTAAGACGTGGTCCAACGTCAAGTTCATCGACGAAGACACGGGATTTACCGACATCGCGATGGACGCCTCCGACAGTAAGGTCCTTTACGCCGCTTCGTACCAGCGCCGCCGCACGAGCTTCGGTTTCAACGGCGGTGGACCAGGAAGCGGAATCTGGAAAACGGTCGACGCCGGCAAGACCTGGAAGAAACTCGAAGGCGGCGGTCTTCCGGAAGGACTTCTCGGTCGCATCGGTATCGACGTTTCGCGTTCCAATCCGAATATCATTTACGCGCAGATGGAAGTCGGGGCGAGTGTCGGCACGGGCGGCGAGGAACCAACCGCTGGTGGCGGAGCGGCTCCGAGCCCGAGTCCCTCGCCGTCAGCGTCACCTACGGCTTCGCCGGCCGCCTCTCCGACACCAACTCCACTCGATCCGAAGAAAGCAGGCGTTTGGCGTTCGGACGACAAAGGTAAGACGTGGCGGATCGTCAGTAACGAAAACAACCGCCCGATGTACTACAGCCAGATTCGCGTCGATCCGAAGAATCCGGAAAACGTTTACGTCGGCGGTTTGAATTTCAGCAAGTCGACTGACGGCGGTAAAACGTTCCGATCGCTCCAGCAAGGCATTGCCCACAGCGATAACCACGCGATCTGGATCAATCCCGCGAACGGCGACAACATCATGGTCGGCAATGATGGTGGCTTGAACGTCAGCTACGATCAGGGCGAGACGTGGGAGTTCGTCAACACGATTCCCGCGGCGCAGTTTTACGCGATCGGAGTTGATATGCGTAAGCCGTACTACGTGTACGGCGGTTTGCAGGACAACGGTTCGTGGGGTGGTCCAAGTCAAACGCGCAGTCTGCAAAACGGAATCACGAATGCTGACTGGTATCGCGTCGGCGGCGGCGACGGTTTCTACACCCAGATCGATCCAACTGACTACAACATCGTCTATGCCGAATCGCAGGGCGGCGCGATGCAGCGTTTGGATCTGCGCACTGGTCGCAGCATCAGCATTCGCCCGCGTGGTGTGCCGCAAAGACGTGGCGGCGGACCGGGAGGAGGACGACAGGGCGGCGGCGGCCCGGCGCCAACTGCGAGTCCATCACCGGGCGCATCGCCCACACCCGACACCGCGGCGCAGCTTGCGGCGTTTGCAGCGGCACAGGGATTTACCGGTGGTGGCTTTGGCGGCGCGAACCTGCAGTCGAATGTGGTGCCGACGCCACCTGCAACTGAAGTCTTCCGTTTTTACTGGAACACACCGATTCATCTGTCGCCGCACAATCCGCGTTTGGTTTATGCGGGCGGCAACAAGCTGTTCAAGTCACTGGACCGTGGTGACACGTGGACGGCGACGATCGATCTCAGCAAGCAGATTGATCGCAACACGCTGCCAATCATGGGCATTCCGGGCAAAGATCCGATGGCCTCGAAGCACGACGGCTACACCGGATACGGTTACATCGTCACTGTGGCTGAGTCGCCGAAACTGCCCGGAGTACTGTGGGTAGGAACTGACGACGGCAACGTTCAGGTCAGTAAAGACGGTGGCTCAACCTGGACCAACGTTTCGAAGAACGTACCGGGAATCGGCGAGACTTATCACATCTCGCGCGTCGAGCCTTCGCATTTCGACGCGGGCACGTGTTATCTCGCCGTCGACGGACATCGTCTCGACGATCTGAAGCCTTACCTCTTCGTCACGCGCGATTACGGCGCCACGTGGACTTCGCTCGTCAACAATCTTCCGAAGTGGGGCACGGTCAACGTTGTTCGCGAAGATGCAAAGAACAAAGACCTGCTCTTCGCCGGCACTGAATATGGTCTATATGTCTCGCTCAACGGTGGCGCCGAGTGGAAACCGATGATGTCGGGCATGCCGATCATGCGCGTTGACGACATTCTGGTCCATCCGCGTGATAACGATCTGATCATCGGCACGCACGGGCGCGGTATTTACATCTTCGACGACATCAGCGCGTTGCAGCAGTTGTCGCAGAAGGTGATGGACACGGATGCGACCTTGCTTGAAGTCAGACCCGGCACGATCTGGCAGAACGACACGCGGCTTGGTCGTTACTGGGGTGGGGCAAAACTTTTCCGTGGCGCTAATCCGGCCCCGGGGACGGCGGTGAGTTACTACCTGAAGTCTGCACCGTCAGGTGATGTGAAACTGACGATCATGGACTACACCGGCAAGGTGGTGCGAAACCTTGTGCCGACGACTGATGTTGGTCTGAACAGGATTCAGTGGAACCTGCGCGGCGATCCGCCTCCACGTCCGGCTGGTTTTGGCGGTGGTGGTGGACAAGGTGGCGGCGGCGGTGGTGGTGGCGGGGGAGGCGGTGGTGGTTTTGGTGGCTTCCTCAACCAGGGCCTGCCACTCGAAGCCGGCACGTACAACCTCAAGCTGACTGTCGGTGGCAAAGACTACACGACCAAGATCGTCGTCGAGAACGATCCCGGTCAGTAAGAATTTAGCCGCGGATGAACGCAGATAAACGCAGATCAGCGTTAATCCGCGTTCATCCGCGGCTTAAATAACCTTCGCGATCACGCACTTCAGATAATAAGTCTCCGGCATACCCATCAGCACCGGATGATCCGCGGCCTGCATTCGTTTCTCCATCACCTGCAAGCGCGTGTGCGCATCGAGCGCGGCCTGGGCAATGATCTCGAGAAACAATTCCTCAGAGACGTGATAAGAACACGTGTATGTGATCAGCACACCACCGGGATTCAATAACTTCAGCGCCCGCAGATTGATCTCCTTGTAACCGCGAATGGCAGCTTTTAGGCTTGCGCGATTCTTCGCGAACGCAGGCGGGTCGAGCACGATCGTGTCGAAACGCTCGCCGGCACTCTCCATTTCGCGCAGTACATCGAAAACATTCGCTTCGCGAAACTCAACGTTCGTCATCTCATTCAACGCCGCATTGCGTTGCGCCGCCGCAACTGCTTCCCCGGAAATATCGATGCCGATCACGCTTTCACACACAGAAGCCAGATGCAGCGCAAACGCGCCATTGAAAGTGAAGCAATCGAGCCCACGACCGTGAGCCGCGGCGCGTGCGGCGAGACGATTCTCGCGCTGGTCCAGAAACGATCCGGTCTTCTGTCCACCGAGTGGTTCGACGTGGAATCGCAACCCATGTTGCAGTATTTCCAGTTCGTCCGGCGCCTCTCCGTAAACAGTTCCGGCAGTCAGCGGCAATCCTTCGAGCGCGCGAACGCGAGCATCATTGCGTTCGATGATCGCGCGTGGTTTGAACTCCTCCGCGAGGATTTCGATCAGCGTCGACTTAACTGCATCAGTACCCTGCGATAACGTTTGCAATACGAGTACGTCCGCGTAACGATCGACGATCAGCGATGGCAGCAGATCACCTTCCGAGTAAATCAGCCGGTAGGCGTTGGTCTCGGGCGAGATACTTCTTCTGTTAGCGGCCGCGGTGATTCGATCTCGCCACCACTCGCGATCGATCTCTTCGTCACTTTGGGTCAGAAAACGCAGCGCGATCTGTGATGAGTCGCTGAAAAGCGCCTGGCCCACAAAGTTGCCGCGCTCGTCCTTCACCGTGACGACCGCTCCGCCCTTCGCTTTCACTTCCACCACATCGCTGCGGTAAATCCATAGATGTCCCTGCCTGATGCGGTCAGCGCCACGCTTATTTACCCGAACCGTCTCCATGCTGATACTCTGCCATGAAAAGGCGTAAAAAGCACAAATGAAGTAACATAGTCGGCGAGCATGACTACTAAGACTGAGCCCCCCGTCGACTTCAATCCCTACAACACGCGCGAGATTGATTACGAAAAGGATCTTGGCGCGCCGGGCCAGTTTCCCTACACGCGTGGCATTTACCCGAGTATGTATCGCGGGCGTCTTTGGACCATGCGCCAGTACGCCGGCTACGCGACCGCCGAAGAGTCAAACGCGCGTTACAAATACCTGCTCGCGCAGGGAACGACCGGCCTCTCGGTCGCTTTCGATCTGCCGACACAAATCGGTCTTGACTCCGACGATACGCTCGCACTCGGCGAGGTCGGAAAGGTCGGCGTGGCCATCGACTCACTCGAAGACATGGAACGGCTTTTCGCCGGTATTCCACTCGACGAAGTCTCGACCTCGATGACCATCAATGCGACGGCGGCGATATTGTTGTCGTTGTATCTGGCGGTCGCCCGGAAGCAGGGTGTCGCATTCAACAAGGTTCGCGGCACGTTGCAAAACGATATTTTGAAAGAGTACATCGCGCGCGGCACTTACATTTATCCACCGGCTCCCTCGCTGCGTCTCGTCACCGACATCTTCGCTTATTGCGCGCACGAAGTGCCGAACTGGAACACGATCTCGATCAGCGGTTATCACATTCGTGAGGCGGGTTCGACCGCAGTTCAGGAGGTCGCTTTTACGCTGGCTGACGGAATCACGTATGTCGAGGCAGCGCTGGCGGCGGGTCTTGCAGTCGATCAATTTGCGCCGCGTCTTTCGTTCTTCTTCAACGCACACAACAACCTGCTCGAGGAGATTGCGAAGTTTCGCGCGGCGCGACGATTGTGGGCGCATATCATGCGCGAGCGTTTCCAGGCACGCGATCCGCGCTCGCTGATGTTGAGATTTCACACGCAGACTGCCGGCTCGTCACTGACGGCGCAGCAGCCGGAAGTAAATGTAGTGCGCACGACGATTCAGGCGCTCGCAGCCGTTCTCGGCGGGACGCAATCGTTGCATACAAACTCGATGGACGAAGCCCTCGCGCTGCCGACTGAAGCCGCAGCCCGCGTCGCGCTAAGAACTCAGCAGGTGCTTGCATACGAGTCGGGTGTAACGGAGACCGCGGATCCGCTGGCCGGTTCTTACGCGATTGAGCAATTGACGAATGACGTTGAAGAACAGGCGCTCGAGTATTTGAAAAAAATCGAGTCGATGGGCGGGATGCTGCGTGCAATTGAAACGGGATACGTGCAACGTGAGATTCAGGAGTCGGCGTATCGTTACCAGAAAGCGATCGAAACACAGGAGCAAGTGGTGGTTGGAGTAAACCGTTTTCAACTCGATGAAGAGCTGCCAGTAAATGTGATGCGGATCGATCCGTCGCTTGAACACGCGCAGGTCGAGCGCGTTCGGGCGCTGCGCGAGCGACGCGACACAGCGGCAGTCAACGCGGCGCTCGAGAAGCTGCTACAGGCGGCAGGGACAACTGAAAACCTGATGCCGCGAATTCTTGAATGCGTTGAGAGTTACGCCACCGTGGGCGAGATCAGTAACACGCTGCGGCGCGTGTGGGGCGAGTATCGCGAAACATCGACTGTCTAGACAGGAGGATTCATGAACAGACGAACCTTCGCCAAATCACTGGCCGCCGTCGCCGTTTCGACCATCGGATTGCATAGCGTGCCGTCTCTGGCCCGCAAACCAGCGCCGCAGTTTTCCATTACGATGGACGACTTTAGCTGGATTAATCCGGTGAAACTAACCGCCACCGAGCGCAACCAGGCAATTCTCGAGGCGCTGCAAGCGAACTCAATCAAGGCCGCACTCTTCGTTGTTGGTCGCAACATCGACAACGCGGAAGGAAAACAACTGCTTTCGCCGTGGGACAAAGCCGGACATCTGATCGGTAATCACACCTACTCGCATCGCAACTATAACGCCGCGCAAACACAGATCGACGAGTATCAGCAGGACATTCTCCGCGCCGAAGCACTGTTAAAAGAGTTTCCGCATTTTCAAAAATACTTTCGCTTCCCGATGTTGAAGGAAGGCGATACGGCCGCCAAGCGCGATGCCATACGAAGCTTTCTCGCGCAACACGGC
The DNA here is from genome assembly GCA_035694465.1 of Pyrinomonadaceae bacterium. Taxonomy (GTDB): domain Bacteria; phylum Acidobacteriota; class Blastocatellia; order Pyrinomonadales; family Pyrinomonadaceae; genus PSRF01. The sequence continues at coordinate 40,084 of DASSFI010000003.1, forward strand.
TATCGCGTCGGCCACGTTACGATCGACAACTCGGATTGGATCATCGATCAGCGACTGACGGCGCGTTTGAAAAAAGATCCAGCCGCCAATCTGAAACCGTATCGCGATTTTTACCTCGAACACATGTGGACGCGCGCGGAGTATTACGATTCACTGGCTCAACGTGTGCTCAATCGTCCCGTCAAACACACGGTGCTGATGCACTTCAACCTCTTGAATGGTCTTTTCCTCAGCGATCTGATCGCGATGTTCAAGGCGAAGGGATGGGAGCCGATTGACGCCGCCGAGGCGTTTGCCGATCCGGTGTTTTCCGCGAAGCCAAACGTTCTTCCCGCGGGCGAGAGCATTGTCTGGTCACTCGCGAAGGAGAATGGAACGATAGCGAAATCACTGCGCTATCCGGCCGAGGACGGTGAGTACGAAAACGCGCGCATGAACAAGCTGGGATTGTAGTGACCTAGACATTCCTATCCACAGATTACACAGATTCTATTAAATCAGTCTGTGTAATCTGTGGATAGAGATCTGAAATTGTTGTTATGCTTTGGGACGTTATGAATCGAGTTTTGTTTTTGTTTTGTGCGTTACTTTTGATTGCGACCGGTGTCGCAGGACAACAGTCGCGCGATCCGTTGACGTGGCAGAAATACACCATCAAAGGTGAAGACTTTTCGGTCAGCCTGCCGACCACGCCGGAGATGAGAGTCAGCGTCGATTTACGGCCGTCGATTCAAAAAGAACGAGCGGGTCGGCACCTCAAAACTGTGTTGGACGGCGTGACTTACGCGATAGACATTCTGGAAAATCCTGACAACCAGTCACTGGACGATCTCATTGTCGAGTTCAAGGCGACTAAGAACTTTGACCCTGCCAGTGAACGCAGTGTCAATGTTAATGGCGTTGCCGGTAAGGAATTCTCGGCCGCAGGTGCGGCGCCTGCAAAGGTGCAATTGTTTGCCACCAAGCGTCGGTTCTATCGTTTTCTGACGGTTGGACGCGATGCTTCGAGCGCGTCAGTGCAGCAATTCTTTTCTTCGATCACTCTGGGTGACAAGGCGGATGGAATCAAAGTCAAAGTCGGACCGGGAATGCCTTTGGAGACCGAGACCGGAGAACGAATCTATAAGGGAAGCGAAGTTGATAAAAAGGTTCGCTTGCTTGAAAGTCCACCGCCAAATTACCCGGAAGAATTGCGCAAGCGGGTAAGTCGCGGCGTTGTGGTATTGCAAACTGTTTTTTCCAGCACGGGCAAGGTCGTTAACATTCAAGTAATTTCGCCCGTAGAGGGTATGACTGAGGCGTGCATCGCTGCGGCAGAGAAAATCCGTTTTGTTCCTGCGGTCAAAGATGGAAAGAATGTCAGTATGTATATGACGCTGGAATATAATCTCAGCTCTATGTAATGACCCACCTGTTGGAAGTTCGAAATCTGCAAACGCATTTCCCGACCCGCGCTGGATTAGTGCGCGCGGTTGATGGGGTCAGCTTTCATCTCGATCGCGGTGAGTTGCTCGGGCTGGTGGGCGAATCGGGTTGCGGAAAATCGATGACCGCGCTCTCCGTTATGCGTTTAATCGCGCCGCCGGGAAAGATCGTCAACGGCGAAATACTCTTCGACGGCAAAGACCTGCTCAAACTTTCCGACTCGGAAATGCGCGAGATGCGCGGCGACGACATCGCCATGATCTTTCAGGATCCGATGACGTCGCTCAACCCCGTCTTCACAGTCGGCGAACAGATTGCCGAAGCACTGCGTCTTCATCGCAAACTCTCACGCAGCGACGCGCGAAAGGCAACGATCGAGGCGATGCGTGAAGTGTCGATTCCAGATCCGGCGCGACGCGTCGACGATTACCCTCATCAACTCTCAGGCGGCATGCGACAACGCGTGATGATCGCGATGGCGCTCGCGTGCAATCCCAAGTTACTGATTGCCGACGAACCGACGACTGCGCTCGACGTCACGATCCAGGCACAGATACTCGAGCTGCTCGACGATTTGCGAAAGCAGCGCGAACTGGCTGTACTCTTGATCACACACGATCTTGGTGTGGTTGCCGAAGTCGCGGATCGGGTCGCGGTGATGTATACGGGACGGATCGTCGAAGAGTCGCCGGTTGATGAGTTGTTTGCGCGTCCGAAGCATCCTTACACGGAAGGATTGCTGCGTTCCGTTCCGAAACTTACCACCGCGGATCTGACGAAGAGCGAGCGGCTCGAGACGATCGAAGGCGTGGTGCCGCGGCCGACGGATTTGCCGCCCGGTTGTCACTTCGCGCCGCGTTGTCGTCATCGTATGCCGCGTTGCACTGCGGAAGAGATTCCGCTTTATCAGCTCGAAGGTAACGTCGAAGTTCGTTGTGTGCTTTACGATCTCGCCGCGGCGGTAGCGGCTGACCACGAAGGTGTGCATGAGCGCCCGAGTTGAAACAAACGACCAGCCGAACCGGCCTCCGCAAGCACCGGACGTGCGCGACACGCTCGTCAGTGTTCGTGGTCTGGTGAAACACTTTCCGGTCGAAGGCTCTGACGACGTCGTGCGCGCTGTCGATGGCGTGTCGTTTGAGATTTTTGCCGGTGAGACGTTGGGACTGGTCGGTGAATCGGGTTGCGGCAAGTCCACGGTCGGTCGCTGTCTGTTGCGTTTGATTGAACCGACCGCCGGCTCCGTTAACTTTGAAGGGAGAGACATTCTCTCGCTGGATAAAAAAGAGTTGCGTGAGATTCGCCGCGAGATGCAGATCATCTTTCAGGATCCGTATGCGTCGTTGAATCCACGCATGAAGATTGGCGCCATCGTCGGCGAGCCGCTGGTGATTCACAAGCAGGGCAACAAGAGTGAACGACGTGATCGCGTAGCCGGACTCCTGAAGCGCGTCGGTCTCGATCCCGATTACATGAACCGTTACGCACACGAGTTTTCCGGCGGGCAACGGCAGCGCATCGGTGTGGCGCGATCGCTGGCACTGAATCCAAAGTTGATCGTTGCGGATGAACCCGTGTCGGCTCTGGATGTGTCGGTGCAGGCGCAGGTGGTGAACTTGTTACAGGAACTTCAGGAAGAGTTTAAGCTCACTTACTTGTTTATCTCGCACGGACTCGCCGTGGTCGAACACATCTCGACGCGGGTAGCGGTGATGTACCTGGGTCGCATCGTCGAGATTGCGGACGCTGCTGGACTTTACGCACAGCCACTTCATCCTTACACGCAGGCGTTGCTGTCGGCGATTCCGATTCCCGATCCGAAACAAAAACGTAAGCGGATCATTTTGCAGGGTGATGTGCCGACGCCGATCAATCCGCCGTCGGGTTGTCGTTTCCGGACGAGATGTCCGATCGCGATCGAGGAATGTGCGCATATCGATCCGGAGTTACGCGAAGTGTCCACGGGCCATCAGGTCGCGTGTATCCGCGTACCTGGTTGGAGCCAGGAAAAATAGCCACATTTTGTGGCTGAAACCTTGAGCTTTTGTAGGTCGTATTTGCACAAGTCAATTCACATGTCTTCCCACAGGAGATTGCGCCGATGAGTGCTTCCAACGAGAGTTTTCAACCACCACCGCCGCCACCGTCACCAGAAACGCCGAGTGCGCCGCGGCCGACACATCTGCGTCCATTTGCTATCGCTTTTTTTGTTATTGGCCTAATCGTAGTCGCCGCCGGCATTCCCAAGTTGGGGCTGATTCCCGGTGGAATTGCCACTGGCGCGGCCCTCGCGTTTTGCGGGATCGTGTTGTTTGCCTTCAGCTTTATTCGTCTGCCTGCGGTGCCGGAATCTGAAGAACCTTTGCCTTTTATGTCGAAGATAACAGGCATCTTCTTCGAACCGACGCGCGTGTTTCGCAATCTTCGAGTTCATCCGAACTGGGTCGGGGCTTATGCCGTGGTGGTGGTGCTTTCCCTGATCTATTCGTTCGCGTTTGTGAACCGGATCACGCCGGAACGCATCGTCGATCACATGAGCCAGAAGATGTCGGAGATGGGGCCGCCGTTCGCTCCGCCTCCCGACCGCATCGAGGCGATGCGCGAAGCTCAATTAAACCAGCTAAAGAACCCACTTGAGCGCGTCCAGACGGTGGTCAAATCCGCGGTGGGCGTCTTAATACTGGGAGCTTTCACGGCGGCGCTCTGTATGTTGGGACTGCTCGCGTTTGGAGGAAGGATCAATTACTGGCAGGCATTGTCGGTTGTCTTTTACTACTGGCTGCCGATAACGGCAATTCAGAAGCTGCTTGGCCTGGCGATACTTTATTTGAAGGCCCCGGAAGACTTGCATCCGATTCTGAATCAGGAAACTACGTTGCAGGACAATCTCGGTATTCTGATGTCAGCAGCGGACCATCCGATTCTGTTTGTGATGCTGAGTTTCATCGGACTCACCTGGTTCTACACCATCTGGCTGCGAGCGAAAGGACTTCATAACGCCGCGACACGAGCAAGCAGTAGTGCTGGTTGGGGAGTTTCGATCCTCTTGTACGTGCTGCTGTTGTTCTTCGTAACCATCTGGACTTCATTGTTCCCCGGCTTCATTTCATAGCCACAAAAAGGCACAAAAAGCACAAAAGAGTATTCTGTGCTTTTTGTGCCTGAAGTGTTTCTTGTGGCTTTATTCGTAGCGGAGTGACTCGATAGGATCGAGTCGGGCCGCTTTCCAGGCGGGCCAGAGGCCGAAGATGAGGCCGATGCCGACGCTCGCGAGAAAACCACCAATGGGCGCCCAAATCGGTACGTAGGATGGGAGCAGCAAACGCAGTAAGAGAGTCAGTCCCCAGCCAATCGAGAGACCAACAATCCCACCGAGTCCTGTCAGCGTCGCGGCTTCAATCAAAAACTGCCATAGGATGTCGCTCCTCTTCGCGCCGATCGCTTTGCGCACACCGATCTCGCGGGTGCGCTCGGTCACTGACACCAGCATTATATTCATCACGCCAATACCACCGACCATCAGACCGACTGAAGAAATCGCCACCATCGCGATTGCCAGACCCGCAGTAATCGAACGGAAGTTGTCGAGAATACTTTCCGACGTCTCCATGCCGAAGTTGTCATTTCCGGAGAATGGCACCTGGCGACGCACACGTAGCATGTCGCTCACCTGATCCTTCGCTTCTTCCATCATCCCCGCACGTCCGACCGCGAGAATGTAGATGTCGTCGGCGTTGGGCTTTAGTTTCTGAGCCACTGTGAAGGGCACGTAGATCACGTTGTTTTGATCATCACTGCCGCCGCCAATCAGAAACTGTTCTCGTTTTTGCAGTACACCAACAACACGAAACTCCTGCGGCCCGATCTTGATCGTCTGTCCCACCGGTGAACCGATCTTGAAGAAGTCGTCTGCGACTTTCGAACCAACAACACAAACTTCCTGATTGGTTTCATTTTCAGTTGACGTGAAAAAGCGACCTTCTGAAATCACCTGGGTTCCGGCTTTTTCAAACTCCGGGAGGGTGCCCTGAAGCGCAACCTGAGCCGACGTCTTGCCGCCGCCGGAAACCATTAGTTTGCCGCCAAACCAGTTGTTGGTGATGTCGAGAAAGGGAACCGAGAGTTCGACGGCCGGCAATGACTGGAGCGCGATCGCGTCGTCGTAGGTCAATTCCTTGCGCATTCGTTCTTCGCGCGACATGCGACCGATGTGAATGCCCGGGTTGTACTTGCTGATGTAGATCGAACGCGTTCCGAATGATTCGACTTCTCGTTTCACTGATACGTCGATGCCGCTGATGATCGAGGCTATCAGCATCACGGTGATGATGCCGATAACGACGCCCACGACCGTCAAAAACGAGCGCAACTTATTGCCGAGCAATGTCGCGAGGGCCATCTTGAGGTTTTCATAAATGTCGCTTCTCAGGATTTTCATGTAGCACCTCTTAATCTGCTCTTAAAGCCTCAATCGGGTCGAGTCGCGCTGCTCGCCACGCTGGAAAAAGTCCGGACGCAATGCCCGCAACGCCTGAAGCCGCCAGTGCGCCGGCAATCGCCCAGATCGACAAATAAGTGGGGAAGATCAACTGTGTTACGACCAGGCCCACCACCCAGGCTAGAAAAATTCCCACTGCGCCGCCGAGCGTAGCCATCGCCACGGCTTCGACCAGAAACTGCTTGAGAATATCGACCTGTCTTGCGCCTAAAGACTTTCTGATACCAATCTCCTTGGTGCGTTCAGTCACCGATACCAGCATGATGTTCATGATCACAATCGCGCCGACTACGAGAGCAATCAAGGGAACGGCGATCGCGACAATAAAGATTGACCCAAACAAGCGATCGCGCAAACCTGTGATCGCATCGGGAGTAACAATTCCGAAGTTGTCTTTTTCACTCGGTCCGAGTTTGCGTCTGGCGCGCATCAGAAAACGAGATTCCTCAACCGCGTCGTTGAAGACATCATCCGTTCTCGAGGTCGCGATGAAGTATAGCGACCGCTGGCGAATCAATCCGCCGTAGTTGATCGCGTAGGTTTTCAACGGAAGGATGATGAAGGTGTCCTGCGGAATACCGAAGACCGTGCCTTTGGCAACCTCGACACCGATGATTCGATATGGCAAACCGCGCACGGTGATCTCGGATCCGACCGCGTTTCCTGCCGGAAACAGTTTTGTTGCGATATCGGCGCCGACGTAAGCGACTCGCGCCGCGCTCTCATTTTCAGGGTCGGCAACGAAGCGTCCTTCAGCGACGTCGCGATTCTCTATGTCGACGCAGTTGGCAGTAGCGCCTGACACCATCACATCTTCGAGCACCTCGTCACCGCGTTTGACTTCGACCCCGGTGCCGCGCGCACGAGCGCCAATCTTGCCGATGAGCGTGGCGCGCTCTTTCAGGTAATCGTAGTCTTCCAAAGTCAGTTCTTTGTTACGTCGCTGAGCGGCGGCGATGGTGTCAGTGTCTTTGAAGTCTTCGAGAGGATTGAAGCGTTGGACCGTAAACGACTTGGCGCCGATACCGGCGATTTTCTCGTCGACATAACGATTGAAGCCGGCAATCAATGAGACGACGACCACAAATGCGGTGACGCCAACAATCATGCCGAGCAACGTCAGGGCCGAGCGCAGTTTGTGCGCCCAGATCGCCGCCACAGCAAGTTTAAGGGTTTCGATGAATTTCACAGCGTTACTACGGGAAAGCCAGAAAGAGGTTTCATTAAGCCACAAAAAGGCACAAAATGCACATAAAGAAGAAAATTCATTTTTGTGCTTTTTGTGCCTTTTTGTGGCTAATCTCTTCTGTGGCTATTCCCAGCGGAGGGCGTCGATGGGATTCAAGCGGGCGGCTTTCCAGGCGGGCCAGAGGCCGAAGATGATGCCGACTGCGGCTGAGATACCCACGCCGACGCCGATGGCCCAGAGGGGCACATAGGCGGGCAAAGGCGAGTACTTGTTCATCAGCAGACTCGCCACCTCACCGACAGCGAGTCCGGCGAAGCCTCCGATGGCGGTCAACACCACCGCTTCAATCAGAAATTGCGAAAGAATATTCAGCCTCGTGGCGCCGACGGCTTTGCGCACACCAATCTCTTTGGTGCGCTCCGTCACGGACACAAGCATGATGTTCATCACACCAATGCCGCCAATCATGAGAGCCACAAACGAAATCGATGTCAGCACCAGTGCCGTGGCGCCGGTTAACTGGTTGTAGACGTCGAGTAGTGAATCCTGCGAAGAGATGCCGAAGTTGTTGGGCGCTCCCACCGGCACTCGACGCCGGCGTCGCAGAATGTCTGTGATCTCATCAATCGCCGGCTTAACGAATGCGCGCGAACGCGGTCTCACGATCACGAAAAATACCACTTCAGGAAACGGGCGGTCCGGATAATACTTGTCGAATGTTGTAATCGGAACAAAGATCGAATTATCACGTGATTGCCCGAAGAAATTGCCGAGTGGCTCCATCACTCCAATAATGCGAAACGGATCGCCGTTGATTCTCACTTCCTTATCAACCGGATCTTCATACGGAAACAGCGCCTGCTTCACGTCAACGCCGATGATCACGACGTTGGACCGGTCCTGCATGTCGATGTCGTTGACGAAACGGCCACTCGCAACATACTGCGTTTGCACGAACTCGTAATAAGGCGTGACGCCGAAGAGAATCGGGGTGTCAGTCTGTTTGTCCTGGTATCGGACCGTCGCCGCGATCATGCGATGAATCGGCGAAACACCGACGATCGAAGGCGCTTCCGTGCGCAGCGCTTCCGCGTCGTCCATCGTGAGATCTTTGCGATGAATCTCGTCGGGACCGGGCGGCCGTCCGAAGCTGGGCTCAAACTTCGAAACAAAGATCGTGTTGGATCCGAGCGACTCGATTTGATCTGCAAACGCTTTATTGAGTCCCTGAATGATCGATACCATGAAGATCACGGTCACCACGCCAACGCTGACGCCGAGAATCGTCAACGTCGAGCGCAACTTGTTTGCGCGCAACGTGTCGAGCGCCATGAAGGCCGATTCTTTAATGTCATCCAGTCTCATAAACTATTCAGCTCTGAGGGCTTCGATTGGGTCCAGTTTCGCGGCTCGATATGCGGGCCACAGACCGCTCACAATTCCCACGATCGATGAAACGCCAACACCCAAAACTGCCGAAGCCACACTCACCAGCAAAGGAAATCCGATCAGCGCGGAGATGATATACGCCAGTCCAAACCCGGTTCCCACACCAATCGCACCGCCGATCGCAGTCACGGTCACTGCCTCGATCAAAAACTGGGTAAGAATATCTTTTCGTCGCGCGCCGATGGCTTTACGAATGCCGATCTCTTTGGTTCGCTCCGTCACAGACACGAGCATGATATTCATCACCACGATTCCGCCGACTACGAGCGAGATCGCCGCGACGCCAATCGTGACGATGTAGATGTTCGAAGTCGCTGAGCCGTAGAGATTCAGAAACACGTCCTGGGTTTCGAGCGCAAAGCCTTCGTCGTCAGTGTCGCCGTCCAGATGGCCACGACGGTTTCGCATCACGGTCCGCACTTGATCTTCCGCGGCTTCGAGTTGCTCGGCAGTGGGTACCTGAATAAAGACGACGAGCGAACGCCTGCCGCCATACTCCTTCTGATAAGTCGAGTAAGGAATATAGACCACGTTATCGCGCGAGAAGCCGAAGATCGATCCGAGGGGTTCGAGCACGCCGAGAACTACGTATGGCCTGCCGTTGATGCGAATTTCCTGTCCGATGGCACGGTCCGCGGGTGCATCGTTGAACAGGTTCTTCAGCATGTCTGGTCCAATAACGCAGATCTCACGACCCGAAGCTCCCTCGCTTTCGGTCCAGATACGGCCGACATTGACCGACACGCCATCGATATCAAACATCGTGATCGGATCGACGCCGCGGATCCGAACATTCTCTGCTTTCTGATCGGCGTATTTGACGGTCTCCACTGCATTCGCTGCGATGCCCACGCGCCAGCACGCCGTACACAAGCGCGTAATCGCTTCCGCATCTTCATGCGTCACGTCTTTGCGGCGGTTTGATTTGATGAACTCTTCGCGCGACTTGATGATCTGCGGGTTCTTCGAAATGGTGAAAACGGTGGAGCCTTGTGAGGAAAACGTCTGCGCGACTGTTTGATCGAGACCCTTGATGATCGTGACGACGGCGATGACCGCAGTCACGCCGACGATGATTCCCATCAACGTCAACGCCGTTCGTAATTTGTTGGCGCGAAGACTGGCGGTGGCGACCCGAAACGCTTCCCAGATCGCCGCCAGAGGAAATGTTTTGCCACGAAGAAGCACAGAAAACGCAAAACAAAAGAGCTGTTATTGCTAATTTTTTTTGAGCATTGTGTGCTTCTTTGTGGCTACTTTAATCGTTCGTCTTTCTCGATGAGGCCGTCGCGAATCGAGATAACGCGGTGAGCACGAGCAGCAATGTCGTGCTCGTGCGTAACGACGATAATCGTGTTGCCTTCCGAGTGAAGCCGTTCGAAGAGATCCATGATCTCCATGCTGGTGTGCGAGTCGAGCGCGCCGGTCGGTTCGTCAGCCAGCAGGATGGACGGGTGATTCACGAGTGCGCGAGCAATCGCCACGCGCTGACGCTGACCGCCTGAGAGTTCATTAGGCTTGTGTGTCATGCGTTCAGCCAGATCGACTGCGTGGAGCGCCTGCTTCGCCATTTCATGTCGCTGCGAAGCGCTGACGCCGCCGTAGATCAAGGGCAACTCGACATTGTGAAGCGCCGTGGCGCGGGCCAGAAGATTAAAGGTCTGAAAAACGAAACCGACTTCCTGATTGCGAATGCGAGCCAGCTCGTCGTCGTCCATCTCAGAGACGTTCTTGCCGTTCAACCAGTATTCGCCCTGCGACGGTGTGTCGAGGCAGCCGATCAGGTTCATCAGGGTCGACTTGCCCGAGCCTGATGGACCAATGATCGCGATGTACTCGCCTCGCGGAATGTCAAACGAGACGCCATGCAGCGCATGCACCTTCTCCGTTCCCATCTGGTAAGTCTTCCAGATGTTACGCATCGAGATCAGCTTTTTCGGGTCGTGCCCGTTGACCTCGGCGCGTGGTGCGGTGACACTTTCCGGTGGCGTAATCGTAAGCGTAGCGTCACTCATCTAGCTGGCCTCGTTTCCGTTGGCGTTCCCCGGTTTCTTTGTTTGACGTTTGATAGTCATACCGTCTTTCAACGTCTTCAAAACTCGACTTGGTCCACGCACGATTTCCATCTTGTCATGGACACCGCTGGTAACTTCAATATCGGCCTCGCCGGTGATGCCGGTCGTCACTTCGATAAATCTGACTTTATTGCCTTCGACGATGAAAACACCCTTCTGGGCCTTCTGCTTCTCCGAACCCGGCGACGCGGCCGGAACGCTGCCGGCAACGGTGGCCGACGGTGAAGCTGACGGAGTCGCTGCTTTCTCAACGATTGCTTCCAGCGGCACGGCCAGCACGTTGTTCTTCGTGTCGGTCGTGATCGTGGCCGTTGAACTCATGCCCGGACGAAGTGAGTTATGAACTTCTTCCGGCAGACCCTGAAGCTCGAGCGTGACTTTGAACTCCTTCGCTTCCTGAACGTTCACGCGATTGGACAAGCCGCCCGTAGTGTCAGAGCGGGCAATCGCCAAAGGATTTTTCTGAGTAACGACTGCCTTGATTTCTTTATCGCCGAGGGCGTCGACTTTTACTTTGGCTTCCTGGCCCACTTTGACGTTATTGATTTCGGTCTCGTCGACGTTCACTTCGACGTTGATCTGCGACATGTCGGCGATGGTCATCAACGGGGTGGTCGATAGACCGGCGACTGCGAATTCACCCACGCGGGTCGGGATATCAGCCACAACGCCGTTCAACGGCGACAACTGCGTCGCCTTGGAGCGCTGGCTTTGCTGACCACGCAACATCGCCGCCTGCTGGCTGGCGCGCATTTCTGAAGACTTGATGCTGGTTTGGGCTTCCTTCACAGCGATGCGCTGCTGATTCGCACGCTCGGTGGCTTCCTTGACAGCAATTCTCTGGGCTTCGAGGTTTGCCCTGGCGGTTTCGAGCGCGATCTTGGCGGTTTCAAATTTATCGCGAGCCGTGTCGTATTCGAGCCGCGAGGAAACGCCGGCTTCGATCAGCTCGGTGTAGCGCTTGAGTTCGCGCTGGGCCGTGTTCAGTTCGACCTGGGCGCGGTCAACACTCGTTTGCAGGGCCACGACTTGCTGGCGGGCTGCAGCGACTGAAGCTTCAGCGACGATAAGTGCCTGCTGAGCTGAAGTCACTGCGGTACGGGCGTTTTGAACGTCGTTGAGCGATGCCTGGGTGGCGGCCCATTGTGCTTCCTGATTTGACTGTAATTGGGTCGGGTCGACTCGTACCAGTGGTTTACCCTTGGTAACCATGTCGCCGGCGGTGACGTAGATTTCCTCGATGCGGCCGGGGACCTCACTGGTCAGTTTGATGTAGCGAATCGGTCGCACTTCGCCTGACGCGGTCACGGTTTGCTTCAATTCTGTCCGGGGTTGAAGCGTAACTGTAACTACTTCGGGCTCTTCCTTGCGGGTGGCGATTACGCTGACAACGACGACGATAGCGAGCACTGCGGCCACCACGGCGCCGATAATGATCTTCTTTTTCCGACTCAATGCCATTCTAAGAGTTTCCTTTTTGATCAGGGGCCTTAAATTCCGAAGTAGCTTCTACGTGGAAACTTAGCAAACAGTTTCATCTTAGAGCAAACCGCTCCGAAGCCATACTCCAAACGCTAAACCTCGCGATTTATTAACAGTTATGAGCCACAAAGGACCACAAAAAGTTGGCTGCTGATTTAACTGTCTTCCGTGCATTTTGTGGTTAACTATGATGCGATGGCGCGGCAAGTGCGTTTCGCGCTAAAATGATTTGCTTTTTTGACGTTTATGATTACGTGTGACAGGTGCAAAACTGAAAATCTCGACGGCTCGCAGTATTGCGACGAATGCGGTGCGCCTTTGAGACCAAATGGCCGTCCGAGTCCGGTGCAGCAAAGACCCGCAAACGGAAGTAACGGCAACCATGCGCCGTCGGCGGGAGCACCTGAGTTTGCCGGTGGACGCGTTTCCGCCAGTCTGAGCTTTTCCGCCCTGCGCTCGGCTACTAAACCGCATGCGCGTCTCGTTATTGAGAAGGGCCGCTCAACCGGAAAGCAGTTTATGTTGAGTGATGTCGAGTCTCAGATCGGACGCTGGGACGCCGATGGCGGTATCTTCCCGGATGTCGATCTCGATACAGACGATCCGGAGGCAAAGGTTTCACGCCGTCACGCACGTATCACGTTGAGCAATGGACAGTATTTTGTCGAGGATCTCGGTTCTACCAACGGGACCTTTATCAATCGCGGCAAGAGGTTACCCCCAGGACAACGTCAGGCTCTCTGTGATGGCGACGAAATCATCGTTGGTAAAACATTTCTCCGCTTCCACATTATGAAGTAGTGTCTGCTCCTGCTTGTTTGATCTGGAACCGCGTTCAATTTAGGCTGGTATTCGTTAACAAATGGTTGAGTGTAGTTCATGTGGCGCGCACGTATCGCCCGGTGAGCACTTCTGCGGCAATTGCGGAGCGCAAATAACTCCCGATTCGGCAGAGTTGCGAACTGTCTCTGCAACTCTCGGCGACGAGCCCGAGTTGCCGGAACGCGAAGGTCCTGAATGGGCCACCACGCTCGATCCCGAAGAGGCGCCACCTCTGCCTGAAGAATCAATCCACGAAACTTCTTCTTCTGACGGTGCGGCTGTTGCCGAAGCGCGCGAGTCGTCCGGAAGCCTCGAGACTACGTATGTGGCGCCGGAAAGTATTGAGTCATCCGCGCCGATTTCTTCCGCCTCGCTGGGTGGTTCGTTCACTGATAACGTCGAGGCTCCGGGAACTTCAACGCCCAAAGAAAGCACCACCGGCGGTCATCGTCCAACTGTAAAGCAGCTCGCGACAAACACGGTTCTGAATGGTCGTTACGAGATCGTTCGTCGTATCGGCGGCGGCGGCATGGGTGCGGTTTATCTTGCCAAGGATCGCAACCTCGGCGACGCGCCGCGTGCGGTCAAGGAGATGGTGGAGTCGCACCTCGATCCATCACAGCACGAAAAAGCGATTGGCGACTTCAAACGCGAGTCGCTGCTGTTAACGTCGCTGGAACATCCGTGTATCCCAACCATCTACGACTATTTCTATGACGAGACATTGTGTCGCTTCTATCTCGTCATGAAGTACATCTCCGGCGGTGATCTGGCGTCGAGAATGCGTGCTGCAGTCGGCGGCAGGATCGACGAAAAGACAGTGGTCGATTGGGGTATGCAGGTCGCCGACGTGCTCGATTATCTGCACTCGCGACCAAAGCCAATCATCTATCGCGACCTCAAGCCGGCGAATCTGATGATCGACGGCAATTCCGGTCGCGTGATGCTGATCGACTTCGGCATCGCGCGTTGGGTGACGCAGCAGGAAAAGGGCGTCACTGCTGTCGGCACGATGGGTTATGCGCCGCCCGAACTTTTTAGTGGTCGCGTGCAGCCGGCGTCAGACGTCTACAGTCTGGGCGCCACGATGTTTCATTTGTTGACCGGTTCAGATCCACAGGACAATCCGCTGCTGATCTTTGACTTCTCAAAGAATCCGAGACCGCGTCAGATTCAGCCGTCGCTCTCGAGCGAGATGGAACAGATTCTGATGCGCACCGTGGAGTACAAGCCTGAAGATCGATACCGAACCGCGGGCGAGTTGCGCAATCAGCTCGCGATTCACCTCGACAACTTGATCCACGGTAAGGTTAGTTACGGATTACCGGCGCCCGCACTTGGCAATGAGACGGTCCAGGTGCAGACGGTTTACTGCGGTTTTTGTGGTGGTCGCATCGCTGCCGACGACGTGTTTTGCGCGCACTGCGGAGCGCGACAGCCGCTCGCGGGTGTTGGCTCGAGTGCTATGCTGCACGCCGTCAGACCGACTGCGAAGCTTGTAGTCGCGGGGACCACTGAACTCGACGCGTCGTTCATTCTCCAGAAAGACAGCAACCTGCTGGGTCGCACCGATCCGCATTCAAACATCTTTCCCGAGATCGATCTTTCGCGGTTTGATCCGGAAACAAAAGTTTCCCGCAGACACGCACGCATCTGGCTCGAAGGTGAAACATTTCTGGTAGAAGATCTCGGCTCGGTAAACGGCACCGTAATCAACGACTCGGTGCGGCTCGCGCCACGGCAACCACGCGTACTCGACAGCGGTGATAAGCTGCGAGTAGGTGAAACCACTTTGCACTTTTTAGTTGGCTAATAGAATAGGTCCTATCGGACCTGTAGGACTTATTGTTTTATCAATGACTGCTGCCCAAGGTTTGCCGAACTCCCAGGCAAGAAGCCGCGCTGCCCGGCATGGAGGTAAACGCCTCAGAGCCCCGTTCCCTCTGCGTTGTGGTGCGTTGCTAATCGACTATATTGCCCTCCTTTCTCTGGTTGTGCTCGGCACACTCGTCGCACGAATGCTCGGCGGTGGCGGACGTGCCGCGGGTAATTCCGCCGAAACAGCCGGAATTCTGCTTGCAATTCTCCTGGCGCTTTTAAACCTCGTGGTGCTTCCCGGTCTTACCGGATTGACACTCGGAAAGTGGGCGACCGGACTGCGTATCGAACGTGCCGGTGGTGGAAACGTCGGCATCGGGCGCGCAGTGCTGCGTCATTTTGTTGGTTATCCGCTCTCATTTGCACTGCTTGGACTCGGTTTCTTAATCGCCGCGGTGTCCGTGCATGGTAGAGGTTTGCACGATATGATAGCCGGCACCGTTGTTGTCCGTGAGGGTTCGATCTAGTTGATGCCACGCTCGTGCCGCCTAAAATTCTTTTAAAATGTCAGAGCTAATAGTTAAATACCCCGACCGCACCCCCGACCATTTTCCACTCGGCCGGCTCCGTATAACTATCGGCCGTTCCGCTCGGAACGATCTCTGTATTCCGGATCCATTCGCGTCGCGTGTTCACGCCGAAGTGCGTCGCGAGGGTGACGAATATGTACTTCAGGATCTTGGTTCTGCAAATGGCACGCTTTACAACGGCGCCACTGTCGAAGGTGTTATCCATTTGACTGCCGGTGGTCGCATTCAGATCGGCGAAACGGAAATCATTTTTGACGACGGTACGTTCAATTCCGGTTTGGGCGCGACGATGATCACCGACAACTCGTCGGAAGCGCTTCCGGAAGCGACTATCGCGCTTGCGTCCAGCGACCGCACCACGTCCGGATTGCTCGAAGCGATCGAGGGCGCACGCACCCAACCCGAAGAGATCGCCACCACCGTCACGCCAAAAGCAAAGCAGGGCGACTTGCTCGCACTCATCAGCAAGGTGGGCATCACGCTGCTCGCGTCGGCGACGTTGAACGAAACACTCGAACAGATTGTCTCGCTCGTGTTTGAAGCAGTGCCGGCGGATCGCTGTCTGATCATGATGCGCGACGAGGGCAGTGAGGATTTGCGAGTTGCTGTCGCGCGACTGCGCGATCGTGTCGGTGAAGTCGGTGAGATTCGCGTCAGTCGCAACGTGCTCGACGAAGTCGTGATTCGCGGCAAGTCAGTGCTGACGTCAGACGCGCAACACGATCCCCGTTTTGCGAGTGGCACGATGGTGTTACAGGGCGTGAGATCGGTGCTGGCAGTTCCGCTCGGTGTTACGGATAAGGTGTTTGGAATCATTTATGCCGACTCGCCGATTGCAGAAGGCCGATTCACTGAAGACCACCTTAAAGTTTTGACAACGCTCGCGTCCGTCGCGGCAATTCGTGTCGAGAATGCTCGTCTCATTGAGGCCAGACTCGAGCGCGAGCGACTCGAGCGTGAATTGGCACTTGCGAGCGAGATCCAACAGCGCTTCCAGCCGACGGCGCCGCCACAGGTCAAGGGGTATGAATTACAGGGAATCAGTTTCCCGTGTTACGAAATCGGCGGCGATTACTACGACTTTATCGAGCGTGAAGACGGCCGTCTGGTAATCGCGCTCGGTGACGTTTCCGGAAAGGGAACTGCCGCGGCGCTCTTGATGTCGTCGTTACACGCAGCGATTCACGCGCAGTCAGCGTCGCACGATTCTCTCGTGGCGACGATCTCGGCTGTTAACCGTTATCTGGCCGACAACATTCCCGCGAATCGATTTGTGACCCTGTTTTATGCGGAGCTCGATCCGGAACCGGGAACGCTCGCGTTTCTGAACGCCGGACACAATCCACCGCTGATCGTTCATTCGGCCGGCACCGTCGAACAACTTGCTTCAGGCGGTTTGCCACTCGGGATCAAACGCGACGCGGAGTATCGCGAAGGGCGTACTCAGATGCAGCCCGGAGATGTGCTCGTGATCTATTCCGACGGCGTCACCGAGGCGGTTAGTCCCACGGGCGAAGAGTTTGGCGCGACGCGTTTGTATGAAGTTGTCTCACGAAACATCGAAGCCTCTGCGGCGGGAATACGCGATCGGATTGAGTCGTCGTTGACGAAGTTCGCGCAGGGAACCAGCGCTGCGGATGACATCACGCTGGTGATAGTCAAGAGACAGTTGTAATCCACAGATTACGCAGATTTTTATTGAATCCGCGAAATCTGTGGATCCTTCACGCCGCTCACCACGTGCAGCAAAGCACCTACTGCAATCATAATTATCCCGAGTTTGGATAGCGGCGCGTAGAGATCTTCCAGCTTCGGTTCGTAAAAGAACCCAATGGTGAAAAGCACGGGCGGGATCGTAATCAGCACCGATCCAAGGATCTGTAAGGTACGGCGCCACGTTTGCGCGCGATAGGTGAAGTAACTGCCGATTCCGAGGTTCAGTAGTCCTGACATCAGGATAAAGATGTGGCGCGTGCGATAAAGCATTCTTGGCCCGTCGGTCATGTACATCAGGTGGGCGTGATATCGATCCATGTACTGGCCCGTTAACAGGAAGACGACCAGCACGAGCAGGCCGAAGATCAGGTGAAATCGTTTCATGAGGTCTATGGATCCAGATACTGACATCGGTGGTCCGCTACACAAGTTTCCGGTCACGAACCACTCCGCGATCGCGAATGCACGCAGTCACGATCAAGTCACGAGACAGCGCGCGTTAGATATCATTCTCACTAGTTATTGGAAACCCGTCTACAAATATATTCGCCTCAAATGGCAGGCCGGCAACGAGGACGCGAAAGATCTAACCCAGGGATTCTTCGCCAACACCTTCGAGAAGGACCATTTTGCCAATTACGATGCGGGGAAGGCCAGCTTTCAGACGTTTCTTCGCACCTGTCTCGACGGTTTTGTGGCGAATGAGCGCAAAGCCGGACGCCGTCTGAAGCGTGGCGGCGACCTGGACCACTACCAACTCGATTTCGCCGCTGCTGAGGATGAACTGGCCGCACATGCGTCGTCTGCGACGCTGAATCCCGAAGAGTACTTTCATCGCGAATGGGTGCGCTGGATGTTCACGCTCGCTGTCGATGCGTTTCGCCGGCGCTGTGAAGAGACAGGTCGGGACGTCCATTTCGAACTCTTCGAACGTTATGATCTGAACGACGACAATGTCTCGTATGCTTCGCTAGCACAGGAATTCAAACTCGAGCCGGCGACCGTCAACAACTATCTGGCCGCGGCGCGACGTGACTTTCGTCGCATCGTGTTAGAGAAACTGCGAGAGATCACTGCGACTGACGAAGAGTTTCGCACTGAAGCTCGTTCATTGCTCGGAGTCGATGTGAAATGAAGTGGCTTTCGGATGACAAGTTGAGTCGTTTGCAAACGATTGTAAGTGAGCCCGACTTCAGTGCGACGAAGTACACGTTTGTAAAAGAGCTGGGGCGCGGTGGAATGGGGACAGTTTACCTGACCGAAGATCGCGAGCTTAATCGTCTCGTCGCCATAAAAGTTCTCAACACACCGGATATCACTGAAGATCTGCGCGGGCGCATGATTCGCGAAGCACAGATCATTGCCGGTCTCGAACACCCCGGCATCGTTCCGGTTCACGACGTGGGCCGGCTTTCTGATGGCCGCATCTTCTATGCGATGAAGTTTGTGCGCGGGCTACGTTTGGATGAGTACGCGGCACAGGGCGCTTCGTTTCGTGATCGGCTGCGGAAGTTTCAGGCTGTTTGTGATGCGGTCGCCTTCGCACACGCTCACGGAGTTATTCATCGCGACCTGAAGCCGCAGAACATCATGATCGGATCGTTCGGTGAAGTCCTCGTGCTCGACTGGGGCGTAGCGAAAGTCTTGCAGCCGCGGATTCACGCAGATGAACGCGGATCGATCGGCGTTCATCCGCGTCAATCCGCGTCCAACCAAACGCTGGACGGCACAGTGATCGGCACCCGCGATTACATGTCACCCGAACAAGCGAGAGGCGAAATCGACCAAATCGACGAACGCACCGACGTCTATTCACTCGGCGCCGTACTTCACTTCTTGATCGCTGACAAGGCGACCAAGCCGGCGAAAGCTATCTTCGCGAAGGCGATGTCGAATGTACCGGAGACTCGCTATGCAAGCGCTACGGAACTATCCGCCGACATTGGTCGTCTACTTGATGCCGAGCCTGTCCTGGCCTATCGCGAGAACGTCTTCGAACGTATCAGTCGCTGGGTCGGCAAGAATCGTTTTCTGGTGTTGCTGGTCCTCGCTTACCTGCTGATGAGAATTTTCTTGATTTTTACTTCATGGACTTAAAGATTTCTCGGCAAACGTTTAATAGAACTGTAGCGAGCATTTAGAAAAGGAGAATGAAAATGTCCAAGCCCCTAATTGGAGTGATTTTAGGCGCCGTTCTGGGCGCGATCGACGGCCTGACTGCATGGTTTACGCCGGCCGTTCGTGATCAACTTGGTGGAATCGTCATCGGCTCGACCATCAAAGGAATAATCGCCGGCATCGCCATCGGATTCTTCGCGAAGAAGTTTCATTCGCTACCGATCGGAATTCTGTTCGGTGTGATCATCGGCGCATTCCTGGCGTTTCTCGTAGCGCTGATGCAGGGTGGGTATTACCTCGAAATCGTTTTGCCCGGCACGCTGGTCGGATTGATCGTCGGTTTCGCCACCCAAAAGTATGGGACGTCACCGTCGCCAGCAAATACTTAACTTAAGGAGAATAGACAATGCCGAGAGTTGTTCATTTTGAGATTCACGCGGGCGATCCGGATCGTGCCGTCAACTTTTACAAGACTTTGTTTGGTTGGAACTTTCAGAAGTGGGAAGGGCCGATGGAGTACTGGATGGTGATCACCGGTCCGGACGATCAGCCCGGAATCAATGGTGGTCTCGTGCGACGCCAGGGTGAGATCGACGGCCAAGCCGTGATTGCTTTTGTGTGTACAGTCGACGTCGCCGATATCGATGCTTCGTTTCAGACCGCGCTGGCAAACGGAGGGCAGGTCGCCGTACCGAAGATGCCAGTTCCCGGAGTCGGTTGGCTCGTGTACTGCAAAGACACCGAAGGAAATATTTTCGGGATGATGCAGAACGATCCCAACGCCGGGTAAGAACAGTATCCACAGATTACGCAGATTATCTGTGTAATCTGTGGATGGCCTTAGTCGCTTGCTTTGCCTTGCAGAAGGGCCTCTGCCTTCACGGTTTGAGGTCCATTTTCATTACAGAGCGCGAAGGACGAGCCTTCGTATAGTGTCACACCCGCGTATTCGCCCTTGGCATTGAGAATGTAGAAGTTGATGCCGAAGTTCGGTAGTCCGCGGCTGTTGAGCAGGCGCTTCTCGACGGTATTGTTCTTGATTCGATTCAGGACTTCCATGCCCGCATCTTTCGGACTCGCGCCGCGTCGCATCTCTTCGATGATCACGAACGAACAGAGATTGAAGAGATTTGCCTCACCCCGTCCGGTGGAACCGGCAGCGCCCACCGCGCCGTCGACATAAAGACCAGCGCCGAGTATCGGCGAATCACCCAAACGTCCCGGGATCTTCCAGGCCAGTCCGCTGGTAGTAGTGACGCCGCAGATCTCGCCCCGCGAGTTGATGCCGTCGCAGTTGATCGTGCCGTGCAGGTTCTCTTCGCGCAGCTTTCCTTCAGCCAGCATTTCAAGCGCGACGCGGTGACCCGCTTCGGCGCGTTTCTTCGGGTCGAGATAGTGGCCTGGATCTGAGCGACGTTTCCATTCCAACCACTGCTTGCGCGAGTTCTCCGTGTTGAGATCGTCTTCGATCTTGAAACCCATGTTGCGCGCAAAATCCTGTGCGCCTTTGCCGACGATCAGATGATGATCGGTGCTTTCCATCACTGCTTTCGCAACCAGCGACGGCGTGCGCACGCCTTCGAGCGCACCGACGGCGCCGGCCTGTTTCCTTGGACCATGCATGACGGAAGAATCGAGTTGGACCACGCCGTCAGCGTTCGGCAGTCCGCCGTAGCCGACGCTGTCGTCGAGTGGATCGAGTTCGACGATATTCACGCCCGCGACCAGCGAGTCAAGCACATCGGCGCCACCGGTCATCATCTGAAAAGCTTTCTGCACCGCAGTCACGCTGCCGGTGTGTTTGAACCGATTGCCGTTGGCAGACGCGATGACCAGCGGTTTGACGGTGCTTTGTTTCATGATCATCGGGAAGGCGATACCAGCAGCCGCGCCGGTCACAATGAAATCTCGACGTTTCATCTTTGTCATGTTGTCCTCTTTGGGTCAGGAATGGAGCCACAGATTAACGCGGACAGGTACGAATCGCAACCGATTTATCCGTGAATATCCTGCTTTTTTCCGTTCAATCTGTGGCTAATGCTTCTTTAATCCGCTCCGCGGTCTTGGGGCCGATGCCATCAACCTGATCGAGACCACCGCCGGCGACGAACGCTTTCAGGTCGGGTAGTGATGAGACTTTGAAGCGTTGGTGCAACAGCGCGGCAGTCTTTGGTCCAATCCCGGGAATCTCCAGGAGATCGAGCACTGTTTCAGGTGTCTCTTTGACGAGTCGATCCCACGCATCAAACGAACCCTTTTGCAACAGGTCGATCACTTTGCCCGCGATCGCTTTGCCGACGCCGGGAATTTCCTGTAAACCCGCCACGCCTTCCTTTTCTGCGATCTCTTTCAGCGATGTGGGCCATACCTCGATCGCTTCGGCTGCGTTACGATACGAACGCAAACGAAATGGATCGTCACCACGCACCTCCATTAAGGCGGAGAGGCGATAGAATCGACGGGCGATTGCTTCGTTATCCATGGGTGTACAATTTCGATAGTATTGAATTGCGGAGGAGATTCCAAGTGGACGAGAAAAGACGACGGGTTCTGACTGGACTTTCGCTGGCCGGCGCGGGTGTTTTGATCAATGCCTGCCGTAATACGCCGAGTTCGACGGGCGCTGCGACCAATGACGAAAAGAAGAACGAAGGGCCTGCGCCCGGTGAGGCGGAGTCGGTTGAAGTCACGGCAACAGAAGATCTGATGCGCGAACACGGCATTTTGCGACGCGCGTTGTTGGTATATCAGGAGTCGGCGACGAGATTGCGGCAGGATCCGGCCTCAGTGCCGTCTGAGGCGTTGGAAAAGACGGCCAACCTGTTTCGGGTCTTCGGCGAGGACTATCACGAGAAGAAGTTGGAAGAAGTCTTTATCTTTCCCACGGTGAAGAAAGCGCCCGGTTCAGCTCCGACATACGTCGACGTCTTGCTGGCCCAGCACGTCCGCGGGCGCGAGATCACTGATTATTTGTTGTCTGTCTCAAAAGCGGAACGAATTCCTTCAAACAGTGTCGAGCCGCTCGCAAAGACGCTGGAGTCGTTTGTGCGCATGTACGCACACCACGCGGCGATTGAAGACACAATCGTATTTCCCGCGTGGAAGGCTACTGCCGGTCAGTCGGAGCTTGACGAACTGGGGGCGAAGTTTGAAGACATCGAACACGAACAGTTTGGAGACGACGGCTTCGAAGTGGCATTGAAAAGAATGGAAGAGATTGAGACGAGTCTCGGATTATCGAACCTGGAGATGTTCACCGCGCCCGCTCCGCCTTCGACGAAATAAGCTCCATCCACAGATTACGCAGAGCTGCGTAATCTGTGGATGGTCTTTACTTTTCCTCGCTTAGATATCAAAATGCTCCCACGCAAACCCACTGGTTGCCCCTTAACCTCGAACCTTAAGGAGCCAGAAAATGACGTTCATTCAATTTGCCGACGAACCCAGCCAGGAAGAGCGCATCGCAAAACTTCGTGCTGAGTTGGAAAAACTTGGCGGTAGCACCAGGTCGCTGGAGTCGATGCCGGCCGACATGGAAGAGGAGTTTCTGCGACACGTACTCGAATATGAAACCGCAGCACCGATTAGTCTGATGCAGTTACTCGAGAATTCCGGGTTGACTGTGGCAACGCCTGAACAACTCGACAAAGACACGCTAAAAATTAAATTGAAAGAGGTGATCGAGCGCATGGCCTCGCTCGGGGCTTACCTGATGCACACGAACCATCTCTCGGATCGCGAGCTTTACGAATATCTGTATCACGACGGTTTGCGGGAAGAGGTGATCCTGTTTCCTGAGAATCCGAGCTATGCGTACATGATCGATCTCACCGGAAGTGGCAGCGATGAGGATAATCAGATCTATCTCAAGTACTACGCCGACGAGGACCATCGACGACAGTGGGCACACGATTGGCCTGACGATTCGCTACCGGATCACGAGCATCCGCCGTTCGATCGCGATCGATTTCTGCCACAGTCGCCTTTGAGTTGAAAGAAAAACCTATCCACAGATTACACAGATAATCTGCGTAATCTGTGGATGGCTAAGCGACGATCATTGTGCCGGTGCCTTTGTCGGTGAAGATCTCCGAGAGGAGAGCATTGCGTTTGGTGCCGCTGATGATGTGTGCGCTGTGAACACCGCGTTCGAGCAGCACGATGATGCTTTGCAGCTTCGGAATCATTCCGCCTGAGGCTGCACCGCTGCTGATTAACTCGGCGGCTTCGGTCGCCGTTATGCGGGATACTTTTGTGTTTGGATCATTGGCCGTGAGCAGGAGACCGTCGACGTCGCTCAGCAGGACCAGTTTTTCGGCCCGTAGCTGCACTGCGATCTCCGCTGCAATCGTGTCGGCGTTGATGTTGAAGACCATTCCCTCATCATCGGCGCCGAGTGAAGAGATCACCGGAAGATATCCGTGATCGAGCAGGACGGTCAGCAGCCTGGCATTGATCTGGACCACGTCGCCGACGTGACCGAAGTCTACTTTGTCTTTGACGCCTGTCTCGCGATTCAGGATCTCTTTTGGCGGGCGTCTCGCCGCGTGCACGATATTGCCGTCGACACCTGAAAGCCCGACGGCTTCGATACCACGATTTCGCAGCGCGGCCAGGATGTCGGTGTTGATCTTTCCGGCAAAGATCATCTTGGCCATTTCGAGGGTGGCGTCGTCGGTAACGCGGCGCCCCTCAATGATCGTCTGCTCGATGCCCAGCTTCTTCGCCAGGTCGCTCAATTGCTTACCGCCGCCGTGAACGACGCAGATACGAATACCGACCTGATGCAGCAGCGCCATCTCTTCCGCGAGCGAGATCAGGTTTTCGTGATTTTCAGTAACTTTGCCGGACAGTTTGACGACGAACGTCTGACCTTTGAAGCGTTGAATGTACGGCAACGCTTCGCGCAAGAGATCGAGGCGAAGTTGGTCGTCGACGAATGGATGCGTGTCGGTCATTGTCTTGCCAGAATCGCCTTTTGTACGTGCAGACGGTTTTCAGCTTCATCGATCACCAGCGACGCGGGGGAATCAATCACGGCATCGGTAACGATCACGTTCCGACGCACCGGCAGGCAATGCATGAAGATCGCGTTGTTTGTGCGCGCCATCTTCGCTTCATCGACAATCCACTGGCTGCGATACTGCGCGCGTGTGGCGATGTCCTCGTCGGTGTTGCCATAAAACTGTTTCGAGGCCCAGCTCTTCGCGTAGATGACTTCCGCACCCTCGAACGCGGCGTCGATGTCGTTTGTGATCTCAACCCTGTCGCCCAAAGTTTCGATCAACTCCTCATCGAGATCGTAGCCGGACGGATGTGCGATGACGAGATCGTGGCCCATCTGCGCTGCCGCGAGCGCGAAACTGTTCGGCACGGCCATCGGCAACGCTTTCGGATGCCAAGCCCAGGTGAGCACCACGCGTTTGCGTCCGCTACCTAGCTTCTCACGAATCGTCAGCATGTCGGCAAGTGACTGACACGGGTGATGCATCGCCGACTCGAGATTGATGATCGGCACAGATGCATATCGAGCAAAGGCGTTGAGTATCGGATCGGTCCGTTCTTCCGGCCAGTCTTTCAAAGCCGCAAAAGTCCTGACGCCGATCGCCATGCAATATCGTTCGAGCACACGCACAAACTCAGCCACGTGTTCCGTCTTATCCGAATCCATCACCGCCCCGGCGCGATGTTCGAGCGTCCAACTCGTCCCACCCGGCTCCAACACAACCGCATTACCACCAAGCTCATAAATCCCGACCTGCATCGACGCGCGCGTGCGCAAACTCGGATTAAAAAACACGAGCGCGACAGACTTACCCTCGAGTGGCCGTGATAAATCCTCACCCCTCTTAAATCGCATCGCGGAATCGAGCAACCCCTCGATCTCATCACGCGACACTCCGATCGTGTTCAGTAAATCAGTTTTCATCCGTGGCCAAAACAAACTCATCAACATGTTCTTCAGTCAAACACAACGGCGGCAACAACCTCAGCACCTTCGGATTGCTCGACGTGCCGGTAATGATTTTGCGATCCAGCAATTTTTTGTGAACGACCGAAGCATTCTCCGCAAACTCAATTCCCAACAAGAACCCGAGCCCGTGAACCGCCTTAACGCGCTCAACCTCCTTAAGACGATCCCTCAAATACGCTTCAACACGTCTCACATTTGCGAGCATGCCGTCGTTCTCAATTGCCTCTAACGTTGCCGTCACTGCCGCCATCGCCAGCATGCCGCCGCCGAAAGTCGTGCCGAGATCGTTCTCTTTGATGTGTGACGCAATTGCTTCGGTGACGAGACAGGCACCAACGGGAACACCACTGCCGAGCGCCTTCGCGAGCGTCACAACGTCGGGAACAACACCGCCGCTCGCTTCACTTCCAGCGAAGAACCACTGGCCGGTGCGTCCCACCCCGGTTTGCACTTCGTCATAAATGAGTACGATGCCGCGTTCGTCGCAGAGCGTGCGGAGGGCACGATAAAAATCGGGTTGGGCCATACTGACGCCGGCCATCGATTGAATCGGTTCGAGCATGATCGCAGCGACCGTATCGTCCGCTAGTTCGCGAACCGAATCGATGTTGCCAAACTCTGCTTCGAGGTGTCCGGGTACATTCGGTTTTCCGATCTCGCGATACTTACCGAGGAAGGTGGCGCTGATCGCGTCGGCAGTGCGCCCGTGAAAACCACCAGAGAAAGTAATGATCTTTTCGCGACCCGTCGCCATTCGCGCCATGCGCATGGCATTCTCGTTTGCTTCCGTGCCGGAGTTGCAGAAGAAAGTTTTCGCGAGCGGTTTCGGAGCAATGGAGACAAGCTTCTCTGCGGCTCGTGCGCGCGCATTCGAATAAACGAGGTTCGAATAGAAGATCAGATCTTTCGCCTGATTTTGGATCGCCTCAACTACATGTGGATGGCAATGACCCGTTCCGGCGACCGCGTGACCGCCGTAGAGGTCGAGATATTTCTCACCGTCGCTGGTGTAGATCCAGACTCCCTCACCGCGCTCTGCGGTGATGGGCATCTTCTTGTAAGTCGCAAGTTGAAATTGATCTTCGTTGTTAGCCACGGATTTGACGATTGGTTACGGATTTGTACCGACGAGCTTCAAGCCCGTGGTTTCGTCGAGGCCGAACATGAGATTCATGTTTTGAATTGCCTGGCCGGCAGCGCCTTTGACGAGGTTATCGATTGCCGAGAAGACCACGATCTGTTTGCCGCGCGTGGCGAGACCGATGTCGCAGAAGTTTGTTGTCTTTACCCAATTGATATCGGGGGAGCCTTGCACGAGTCGCACGAAAAATGACTCGCGATAATAGCCTGCGAACAGATCGCGCAGCTCTGTTTCCGTCATTTCGCCTTTCGTCTCAGCGTAGATCGACGCAAAGATTCCGCGTGCGACGGGCAGCGAGTGAGTCATGAAGACGAGCTCGTTGGTCCAATCGCCGACGTGCTCGAGTTCCTGCTCGATTTCAGGCACGTGTTGATGTGTGAAAGGCTTGTACGCGTAAAACGAAGTCATTCGCTGCGGATGATGTGTGTTTGCCGCTGCCTTTGCACCGGAGCCCGACGATCCGGTTTTCGCATCAACAATCACACGACCATTGAGCAGGTTCTTCGCGACGAGCGGCGCCAGACCCAGCAGCGTCGCGGTTGCAAAACAACCCGGATTCGCAATCAAGCGCGCGCTGCGAATCGCTTCACGATTAGTTTCTGTTAGCCCATAAACAAACTCCGCCTGCGCGCCCATGGCAGTGTGTGCTTGTTTGTAGTGCTTCTCAAACGACGCCCGATCGCGGAGACGAAAGTCACCCGATAAATCTATCGCTTTGACACTTCCGGGCAGGCGAGGAACGATCTCCATCGCCTGCCCGTGCGGGAGCGCGATGAAAACACACTCGACATCTTCCAGTTTTTCCGGCTCTTTGATGAAATTGAGGTTCGTCAACCCATTCAAGTTCCGATGAACCTCGCCGATCGCCTTACCGGCCTGTTCGTTCGCCGTCACAAACACGATCTCAACCTGCGGATGAAACAGCAGAATACGCAGCAACTCCGAGCCGCCATACCCGGAGCCGCCAAAAATTCCGACTTTAATCTGTTTCTTATCCGCGTGCATCCGTGGTTTATACCGTTACTTGCTCACGAACTTGTGCCATCACTAATTCGAACAACGCACTACCCTCGCGACGCGCATTTGCCGCCGGCACACCAAACTCTGTCATGACGTAATCCTCGCCCATCTTCGAATCAGTTACCGAACCGGAGATCACGTCAATCTCAACCCCACGCCGTCGCAACAACTCAATCCCGCCCCATGCGCCCACGTAGTCCGACGCGCAGAACACGATCGCCGCCGTTGCTTCGAGCAGTTCGAAATCGGCGAAGACCGTATCGACCGAATAACCACCCAGGATGCCGTCGCCCAACTCGATCACGATCAAGTCAGGATTTACTTCATTCAACTTCGCAATGATCGCTTTCGCCGCCGGGGCCAGATCTGCAATATCGACGGTCGAGGGCATACCGCAATCGAGAAAACTCGCCGTCGTCACCGCGCCATGGTCGGCCATGTTCAACGTGTCGCGCAGACACGCGACGCCGGAAAGTTTTCCGGCCGCGACTCGCAGACCCGCACGCGTGGCCTGCTTGATCAATTCCGTGGCAGCATAAGTCTTGCCGCTGTTCATGCTGGTGCCGGCGATCATTACGATCGGCGCCGACTCACCGAGACTCGTTTGCGTCGGCAGCGCCGCATCGGCGATGTTCAGTACGCGCCCGTTTTCATCAGAAACAAGTCCGATCACTTCGAGCTTGATCGCATCTCCGAGGCTCGAGTGATGCCCCGTGCAAACACCGATTACTCCACCCATATTCAACAGGTGAAGCTGGTCGCCACTATTGAGCGATGCCGGCACGTCACCGACAAAGCCTTTCAAAGCGCGACGACGGCCCAACACGCCCAGCAGCAGATCGCCGGGATTGATCTTGGCCAGCCTGCCTGTCGGCAACTCGAGCATGTTGTAAGTGGCACTGTCGGTCAGGGCGCGAACGACGACAACGTCGCCTGCTTTCGTCGACTCAGCACTCGAAACGAATGCAACCGTCTTCGCTAGTCCGAGTGGCGACGTCGCCGATCCGATCTTATCGACATCGATCACGTTGATATTCTTTGTCATCGTCCACCTCCCAATCTGAGTCGCAGCGCGTTTAGCTTGATGAAACCCTCTGCATCGCGCTGGTTGTAAACCGTGTCCGCCTCAAACGTGGCGACGTTTTCGTCGTAGAGCGAATTCGGCGAGCGCCGTCCCACGACGATCGCGTTCCCGCGAAAGAGCCTTAGACGAACATCACCGCTCACAGTTGCCTGTGTCTCGTCGATCATTTTGCGCATCAGCTTGAATTCAGGCGCGAACCAGAATCCGTAATACACGCTTTCGGCGAACTTCACGCCGAGCGAGTCGCGCAAATGCATCACTTCGCGATCGAGCGTGATCGACTCGAGTGCGCGATGAGCTGTTTGCAGAATCGTGACTCCCGGAGTCTCGTACACACCGCGCGACTTCATACCGACGAAACGATTCTCAACCAGATCGACGCGGCCAATGCCGTGCTCGCCACCGAGTTTGTTCACGGTCTCGAGCAACGCAACCGGATCGAGTTGTTTGCCATCGACTGCAACGGGTTCACCCTTGTCGAAAGAGATCTCGACGTACTGCGCTTCGGCGCGAGCGTTTTCAGGCGAACGCGTCAGTTGAAAAATATTCTCGGGTGGTTCGGCCCATGGATCTTCGAGAATGCCGCCCTCGTAAGAGATGTGCATCAGGTTCGCGTCGGTCGAGTAAGGTTTCTCGGCCGTTGCGGTCACGGGGATGTTGTGTTCCTTTGCGTACGCGATCAGATCTGCGCGTCCTTTGTAGTCCCATTCACGCCACGGAGCGATCACTTTGATGTCCGGTTGGAGCGCGTAATAAGTCAGTTCGAAGCGCACCTGATCGTTGCCTTTGCCGGTGGCGCCATGAGCGACGGCGTCCGCGCCCTCTTTCTGCGCGATCTCGATCTGTCGCTTCGCGATCACCGGACGGGCCAGGGAAGTGCCCATCAGGTAGACACCTTCATAAACTGCATTTGCTTTGACGGCGGTCCAGACGTAGTCGCGCACAAACTCTTCACGCAAATCTTCGACGTAGAGCTTCGAAGCGCCGGTTGCAAATGCCTTTTCTTCCAGACCCGACAACTCAGCACCCTGGCCCACGTCTGCGCAGTAACAAACAACTTCACACTGATAGTGATCCTTCAGCCAGCGGAGCATCACAGACGTGTCGAGTCCACCGGAGTAAGCGAGAACGATTTTGCGAATTTGTTTATCCGTCTTCATCGGCGATTATTCGTGTCCCCCAAATAAGTCCCAAATTTGTTTAGTGACCGCACGCTGCGACTTTGCCTCGCGAACGGCGACGAAGATCGTGTCTTCACCGGCGATCGTGCCGACGATCTCGGCGATGGCAGCGGCGTCGATCTCGACGGCCACCGCGGATGCGAGTCCCGGAACGGTGCGCGCGATTATCAAAGTCTCGCCCGCATGGTCTAAACTCAGCAGGCCACGCGTGGCAGCACCGTTGGTTCGCGGCAGCGTGTAGTGACCGTGATGTTTGACGACGCCGAGTTCTTCCAAATCACGCGAAACACTCGACTGCGTGGCGGGCACGCCTGAGCGTTCGAGCAAAGCACGCAAGTCTTCCTGCGTGCCAATCGGTTTGGCCCGAATCAAGCTCAGGATCTGCTGCTGTCGTTCGTGCTTATTCATTTCGAAATATGCACATCACTTGCATAAACAATGCATAGATGCATAAAATATCATGACGGTTGCGCGGGCGTCAAATTCGTTTGGAGACGATTAAATGGCTGAGTCGAAGAAACTCTGGGGAGGAAGATTTGAAGGGAAGATCGATCCCGGCTTTGCCGAGTTCAATAACTCCTTTCGCTTCGACCGCAGGCTGTTTGAAGTCGACGTCGTCGCCAGCATCGCGTATTGCCAGGCGCTGGAAAATGCAGGCGTACTCAAACCGGAAGAGGGAACTCAGATTCGCGATGCACTCGGCGTCATTCTCAAAGGTGAAACTGATTTCAACGATCCCGCAGCCGAAGACGTCCATTCATTCGTCGAAGCGCGTTTGATCGAGTTGACCGGCGACGTCGGTCGCAAACTTCACACAGGACGCAGTCGCAACGATCAGGTCGCCACAGACTTTCGACTCTGGACACGTGGTTCGATAGACGAACTCAACGAGGTGCTTCGAGACGCACAATCGTCCCTGCTCGATTTTGCCGAATCGCATCGTAACGTCGTCATCCCCGGATACACACACTTGCAACGAGCGCAGCCGGTGTTACTCGCTCACTGGGTGCTTGCATACTTCGAGATGCTCGCTCGCGATCGCGAACGCGTGGGCGAAGTGCGACGTCGTGTCAACGTGCTGCCGCTTGGTTCTGCGGCGCTTGCGGGAACTTCGTTTCCGATAGATCGTGAAGCACTGGCGAAGTCGCTAGGTTTCGACGGCGTTTCGCGGAACAGTCTCGACGCCGTCAGCGATCGCGATTTCTGCGTCGAGTTTCTCAGCGCTTGCTCGTTGATCATGGTCCATCTATCACGACTGGCGGAAGACGTCATTCTTTACGCGACGAGTGAGTTTGGGTTTTTTGAACTGGGCGACGCAATTGCAACGGGATCGAGTTTGATGCCGCAGAAGAAGAATCCCGATTCGATGGAACTCGTGCGTGGCAAAGCCGGACGCGTATTTGGCGATCTACTCGCGCTGCTCACGACGTTGAAGGGTTTGCCGCTCGCTTACAACAAAGACATGCAGGAAGATAAGGAAGCTGTTTTTGATGCCTTCGATACGGTGTCGTCGAGCTTGCGGGTGACTGCCACCGTCTTCAAGAATCTCGGCGTCAACAAGGAGCGAGCACTCGCGGCGTTGTCAGGCGGGTACATGAACGCGACTGAACTTGCCGATTATCTGGTGCGCAAAGGCATGCCTTTTCGTGAAGCGCATGAAGTGGTTGGGAGAGTCGTAAGGCGTGCGATCGAACTCGGCAGCGAACTCGATCAATTGTCGCTCGCGGAGTTTCAGTCGTTCTCAACGCTTTTCGCTGAGGATGTCCACATTGCACTATCACTCGAGCAGACGTTAAGTTCCAAGTCGCAAACCGGAGGTACCGCTCCGGAAACCGTTTCAGCGGCACTCTCAGCCGCACGCGCAAGTCTTTAACGATCTATAACCACAGATTACACAGATTTAATCAAACCAATCTGCGTAATCTGTGGATAAGGAGTGGTTATGAGATATCAAGTTCCAGTCTTCACTCTGTTGCTCTTGTTCTCACTTACGCAAACAACGGCGCAGGAGCCCCAGGACAAGCCGATGTACTTTCCCACCGGCAACGAAGCTAACGTGACGGGCACGATCACGGTTAAGGGTACGGTTCCGGCGGCGCGCCTAATTGACATGTCTGCTGATCCGATATGCCAGGAACAGAATCGCAAACCGGAAACCGAGTCGGTGATTACAAGTCAGGGCCGGCTACAAAACGCGTTTATCTATGTGAAGGGTGAGAAGCTCGGCACGTACCGCTTCGAGATACCGGAGGCGGAGGTGTTGCTGAACCAGCGCGCCTGTTACTTTGAACCACACGTCTTCGGGTTACGCGTGGGACAGGTGCTAAGAATAATGAATGGCGATCCGACACAACACAATGTCCATCCCACACCCAAACTCAATCAGGAGTGGAACCAGACGCAGGCCGCTAATGCGCCGCCAATGATCAAAACCTTCAAACGTGCGGAGGTGATGATACCGATCAAGTGCAACCAGCATCCCTGGATGAAGGCCTACGCGGGCGTAATGGACCATCCGTTCTTTGCAGTCAGCGATCGGTTAGGAAAGTTCGAGATCCATGGCCTGCCAGAGGGCACGTATAAAGTTGTGGTGTGGCACGAGGTGCTTGGCGAGCAGGAAATGGAGATAACGGTTGTTCCGGGCGAGAGTCGCAGCGTCGATTTCACTTTCGACTCTGAGAAGAAACCGTAAATCTTTCCTAGCGTTTCTTCGTGGGACTCGGAGATGGGCTAGGCGAAGGAGACGGTTGCGCAACATCTGGCTGGATCGTCTCCTGGTAGATAAACTTCAAGTCTTCCAATTTCAAAACGACCGCAGGCTTCACTGCGTTACGATCGGCGTCCATGCTGATCACACCGGTGACGCCGTTGAAGTTCTTCGTCTGGGCCAGCGCCTCACGCAGCTTATCTCGATCAGTCGATCCGATTCTCGCGAGCGCGTCAAACAGCAGTCGCGCCGCGTCGTAAGCGAGCGCCGCATGCGCATCCGGCAGCAGATTCCCGTAACGCTGTTTGTATTGTTCAACGAAACTCTGAATGGCAGGCGACGGATTATCGATCGAGTAGTGAGTTGAAATAAACGCTCCGTTGAGAGCGTCGCCGCCGAGTTGCCAGAGTTCGGGCGCGTCCCAACCGTCGCCACCAAGCAAAGGTTGTGTTAGTCCGATCAGCCGCGCCTGTTTGGCAATAAGAGCGACGTCGCCGTAATAACCGGGAATGTAGATCACATCGGGTTCTGCGGCTTTGATCGTACTCAACTGTCCTTTGAAGTCAGCGTCGCCCTGCGTGTACGACTGCTCGTTCACGATCCGCCCGCCGAGTTTTCCGAAACTGACTTGAAAATACTGCGTCAACCCACGGCCGTACGGCGAATTGAAATCGTAGATCACCGCGGCTTTCTGCGCCTTGAGCGTATTGACCGCGAAGCGCGCCATCACTTCACCCTGAAACGAATCGACAAAGCAGGCGCGAAAGATGTAATTGCCGACTTGAGTAACGGCCGGATCAGTCGAAGACGGTGAAATAAAGGGAATGTGTGACGCCTGTGCTTTTGGCGCCGCCGCGCGGCTGTTCCCGGAAGTTCCGCCGGCGATAATCGCCACGACCTGATCCTGGTCGATCAGTTTCGCAGTCAGACGTGCTGCTTCTTCAGGACTGCCTTTGTCGTCTTCGATGACGACGTCGATCTGCCGCCCGTTGATGCCACCGTTCTGGTTTACCTCCGAAGCGGCCATCAGCACGCCGTTGATGGCCGACTGTCCGAAGTTGAAAGTTGGACCAGTCAGATCACCGAAATATCCGATCTTGATCGTGCTGTGATTAGGCGTGTTAGCGTCGTCGCCTGGTCTGGTACAGGCAAACGCGAGTGCCATCAGGAGGATGGCGACTGGTAGAAAGGCTTTTCGCAGTTTGTGAGTAGTCCGAGGTCGCGCCGTAAAACTAAGGATTGACTGGCGACTGACGGTAGATCTACTCACCGAGATAGGCTTCTTTAATCCTGGGATCATTGGCGAGGTCTTTTGATGGACCTTCCATAACTATTCGTCCGGTTTCCAGCACGTACGCGCGATCGGAATGACCCAGTGCGGCGTGTGCGTTCTGTTCGACCAGAAGAATCGTAGTCCCCTTGCTCTTGATTTCGTCGATTGCCTGGAAGATGGTATGGACCACGAGTGGCGCCAAACCCAGCGACGGCTCGTCGAGGAGCAGCAGTCGTGGATTGGACATCAGCGCCCGGCCCATGGCGAGCATCTGCTGTTCGCCGCCTGACAACGTGCCGGCCTTCTGTGATTCGCGTTCTTTAAGTCGCGGAAACATTCTGAAGGCGCGTTCCATGTCAGCCGCGACGGCCTTCTTGTTCGAATTCAGATACGCGCCCATCTGCAGATTCTCGCGCACAGAAAGATTTGCGAAGACGCCACGTCCTTCGGGCGACATCGAGATGCCGCGTGCGACCAGCTTGTGCGTCGGTTTGCCGCTGATGTCTTCGTTTTCGAAAGTGACTTTTCCGGTACGCGGTTCAAGGAGACCGGTGATCGTACGCAGTGTGGTGGTCTTGCCGGCGCCGTTGGCGCCGATGAGCGTGACGACTTCACCCTGCTCGACGTGCAACGAAATGCCGGTCAGGGCTTCGATGGCGCCATAATTAACTGAGACGTTTTCTAGCGTGAGCATACTGACAGTCTATCCACAGATTACGCAGATTTATTAAAAGAATCTGTGTAATCTGTGGATAGGTTTTTAATCTCCTAAATACGCTTCGATCACTTTTGGATCGTTCTTAATCTCCTGCGGCAGACCGAGCGCGATCGATTTTCCGTAGTCGACGACCTGGATACGCTCGCAAACGCCCATCACCACTTTCATGTTGTGTTCGACGAGCAGGATGGTGAGTCCGAAACGATCTCTGATCTGTTTGATCAGGTGCATCAGATCTTCCTGTTCGGACGGATTCATACCCGCAGCGGGCTCGTCCAGTAACAACAACTGCGGTCTCGTGGCGAGCGCACGCACGATCTCGAGACGTCGTTGCGAACCGTAGGGCAGGCTCGTCCCACCTTCGTCACAAACACGCGCCAGATCGAATATCTCGAGCAGTTCGAAACAGTACTCGCGATGTTTCTTTTCGTCAGCGTTGAATCGCGGCGTGCGCAGCACGGCATCGATCAACTTCTGGCCCATGTGGATGTGACACGCCGTCATGACGTTATCCAGCACCGTCATACTCGGAAACAGCCGGATATTCTGAAATGTTCGCGAAACACCGCGCGCAGCGATTTGATAAGGACGCATGCCGTCGATACGCTGCCCGTTGAAGTGAATCGTGCCCGACGTGGGCTCATAAACTCCGGTCAGCAAGTTGAAGATCGTCGTCTTGCCGGCGCCGTTTGGTCCGATCAGCCCGTAGATCTCGCCCTTCTTCACGGACATGTTGAGTTCGTTGACGGCGCAGAGTCCACCGAAGCGGATGGTTGTTTTGTCTGTCTGAAGAACTACCGGCGCGCTGCTCATCGAGGGTTTTCACCTCCGACTGAAGTTCCGCTTTGCGTCGCGGAGCCGGCCGTCCCACTCGGACCTTCAGTGAACCGCTTGAAGCGTTTGCGCAAGCCTGAGAACGCGGCGGACGAGCCCAGCAATCCCTGCGGCCGCGTGATCATGAGAATGATCAGCAGCAGCGAGTAGATCACCATGCGATACTCGGCAAAGCCACGCAGTCCTTCCGGCAGGATCGTCAGCACGATTGCGCCCAGTACTGAGCCCACAATCGATCCGAGCCCGCCGAGAATAATCATGATCAGAATCTCGAACGACTTGATGAACTCAAACGACTTCGGATTGAGATAGCCGTCGAAGTGCGCCAGCAACACGCCGCCCGCGCCCGCCATCGCCGATGAAATCACAAACGCCATCACTTTGTAGCGCGTGGTGTTCACGCCCATCGCTTCCGCCGCCAGCTCGTCTTCGCGAATCGAGATCAGGGCGCGTCCAAAAGCTGAGTTGACGATGTTGTAGACGATAACGATCGTCAGCACCGCGATCAGAAAAATCCAGAAGAAGCTTTTGACGATGGGAATTCCGGAATAGCCGCGTGCGCCGCCGACAGCCTCAATGTTGTTGAGAAAGACGACGATGATCTGACCAAACCCAAGCGTCACAATCGCGAGATAGTCGCCCTTCAAACGCAGCGAGGGAATACCAACCGCCAGTCCCGCGATCCCGGCCATAATAGCGCCCACGATCGTGGCCAGAGTCAACGCCACCACCCAACCCAGTTTTCCACCACCAAGCGAATTCGCCAGGTTCACTCCGTAGTTCACTGAGAAATAGGCTGACGAATATGCGCCGACCGCCATGAAACCGGCGTGGCCAATCGAGAACTGACCCGTGAAGCCGTTGATGAGATTGAGTGAAACTGCGAGGGTGATGGAGATGCCGCACAGCATCAGAATGCGGCTGTAATATGGATTGATTAGTCCTGCCTGAAAGACAAAATCCAACCCGTAGAGGACGCCAATCACAATCAGCGCGATGATGAGATTACGAAGATACCGAGGCATGTAATCTGTGGTTAGACTTTCTCCTGGGCGACCGTCCCAAGAAGTCCTGAAGGTCGGAAAAGTAGTATCAAGATCAGTATCGCAAACGCGACCGCGTCTTTATATGTCGGCGAAAGATAACCAACGACCATCGTCTCGGTGATGCCGATCAACAGCCCACCCAGCACTGCGCCGGGAATGTTGCCAATACCTCCGAGCACCGCGGCGACGAAGGCTTTCAGTCCGACCAGAATGCCCATCAATGGATCGATGCGCGGAATGCGAATCGCGACCAGTACACCCGCTGCTGCGGCGAGTGCGGAGCCGAGTGCAAACGTGAACGCAATGATCCGATCGGTGTTGATGCCCATCAGCTTCGCTGACACCAGGTTGAACGACACCGCCCGCATCGCACGCCCTGTTTTGGTGCGATAGACGATCAACTGCAACACCACCATCAACGCAAGCGCGATGATCAGCACGACGACGTCGGCGCTGTTGATGCTCGCACCGCCGACAAGGTCGATATTGCGTTTGGTGAACAGTTCCGGGAAAAACTTCGGCTCGGCGCCAAAAACAACCTGACCGCCGTTTTCGAGCAGCAGGGAGACGCCGATCGCGGTGATGAGCGCAGTCAAGCGTGAATACTTGCGGACCGGACGATAAGCCAGACGTTCGATAACCACGCCTATCGCCGCACAAATCGCCATCGCCAGTAGCATCACTACCAGCGCAGTGATCAACGACGGTTCCAGGGTGCCACCGCCGAGTAATCCGCGTCCGATGAGCCCTTCCGGATTTAGTCCGAGTGCTTGGGCGCCGCGCGTGCCGAGTCCATTGGCAAGGTAATAGCCCATGAAGGCGCCGACCATGTACACGTCGCCGTGGGCAAAGTTGATTAGTTTCAGTACCCCGTAGACCATCGTATAGCCGAGCGCAATCAGCGAATAGATTGCGCCCAGCGAGATACCGTTAATTAGTTGTTGGAGGAACGTGCTCATACTTGTGATTCACTGTTGCTTGCGTCCGAGAACCGGGCGGGCCGTGATCACTAATTGGCCGCCTTGACTGGTGGCGCCGCCGCGCTGGCAGTGCTTGGAGCGGCTGCTCCTTCCACGTTAACGCGTTCCTTCACTGCATACGTGCCGCCGGGTTTGATCTCGATCATGACGATCGGTTTAACCGCGTCACGTTGTTGATTGAAAGTGACAGTGCCGGTCACACCGGGGAAAGCATTCGTGGCCTGAAGCGCGTCGCGAATGTCTGTTCCGCTGAGTGACTTGGAACGCTTGATCGCGTCGAACATGATGTTCGCTGCGTCGTAAGCGGTAGCTGCGAGTGCGTCCGGAGTGCTGTTGTAACGCGTCTTGTAGTCGTTCACAAACTTGACCACACGCGGATCGGTGTCGAACGGTGAATAGTGGTTGGTGAAATACGAACCGTTGAGGGCCGTGCCGCCGATCTTGTAAAGCTGTTCTGAATCCCAGCCGTCGCCGCCGATCAAAGGAACCGTGATGCCTTTGTCACGCGCCTGCTTGGCGATCAAACCGACGTCGTTGTAGTAACCCGGCACGAAGATGACTTCGGGATTCGCACCTTTCAGTGATGTGAGCTGAGCGTTGAAGTCCTGGTCGCCTTCCTGATACGACTGCGTGGCGACGATCTTGCCGCCAAACTTGGCGAAAGTTTCGTTGATGACTTTTTCGAGTCCGGTTGAATAGTCGTTTTTGCGGTCAACCATGATCGCGGCGTTCTTTGCGCCAAGAGTCTTGGCAGCAAACTGCGCGATTGCAGCGCCCTGGTAGGGATCGATAAAGCAGCTACGGAAGATGAAGTCGCCTTTCTTCGTGACTTCGGGGTTTGTTGACGACGGCGTCAGCATCGGGATCTTCGCGTTCTGCGCGATTGGCGCGGCCGCGATTGAGCGCGAGCTGGCCACCTCTCCGATGACGGCGTGAACCTGATCCTGCGTGACGAACTTAGTCACGATGGTGGCCGCTTCTGACGCATCGGAGCGATCGTCCTGCACCAGCAATTCGACCTGTTTACCGTTGATGCCGCCGGCGGCGTTGATTTCATCCGCAGCCATCTTGATTCCGTTCACAGACGAAATGCCGAAGTTTGCCGTGGAACCGGTGGTCGACATAAAGACGCCGATGCGAACTTTATCGCCGCCGCCAGCTTGCGGATTGCAGGCGCTCAGCAAACACGCAATTACAAACGAAGCTATCAGAATGCGTTTCATACAAATCCTCACAAGGCTAGAGTTTCTGACGAACCTAAGTCCGAACCGGAGAGTTGCCGTAAATCGGGCTGAATAATAGCAGTAAGCCACAAAAAAGCACAAAAGGCACAAGAATATTTGATTCAGGATTCATCTTTTGTGCTTTTTGTGCCTTTTTGTGGCTAAATGACGCCGTGAAAAACTCCGAACTCCACTTCGCCCCCGAGTTGGGCGACATGAATAAAGAGGACTTTCGCCGTCTCGGTCATGACTTGATCGACTGGATCGCCGACTACTTCGAAAAAATTGACGACTTGCCCGTGCTCGCCTCGATCGAACCAGGCGACTTGAAAGCCGCGCTGCCCACGACACCGCCGTCGACAGGCGAGTCGATGGAAAATATCGTCGCGGACCTCGATCGACTGATCGTTCCCGCCCTCACACACTGGAGTCATCCTTCTTTCTTCGCTTACTTCGCCACTTCAACCTCCGCGCCCGGCATCTTTGGTGAATTGTTGAGCGCCGCGTTTGATAACAAAGCGATGCTTTGGCGCACCTCGCCCGCATCGACTGAACTTGAAGAAGTCGTACTCGATTGGCTGCGGCAGATGATGGGACTCGATCCCGGCATGCTCGGAATCATTTACGACACGGCGTCAGTTTCAAGCTTGCACGCGATCGCCGCCGCCCGCGAAGGGGTCGAACAACGGATTCGCGAAGACGGCATGAGCGGACGTCCCGATCTGCCGTTGTTGCGCGTTTACGTTTCTGAGCAGTCACACTCGTCGATTGAAAAAGCAGTGATCACGCTCGGCCTGGGCCAACGCGGTCTGCGCAAGATCCCCACGGATTCAAAGTTTCGCATGGATGTCGGGGCGCTCGAGAGCGCGATCAGGGAAGACAAACGTAACGGTTATCTGCCGTTCTGCATCGTCGCCACGGTCGGCACGACGTCGACTTCAAGCATCGATCCGGTGCGAGAGATGATTCCGATCGGCGAAGAGTTTGCGATGTGGTTGCACGTCGATGCCGCGTATGCGGGTTCGGCGGCGATTGTTCCCGAACTCAGATACATTCTCGACGGTTGTGAGCGGGCTGATTCGGTCGTCATGAACCCGCACAAGTGGCTGTTCACGCCGTTTGATCTTTCAGTGCTTTATTGCCGGCACATGGATCTGCTCAAGCGCGCGTTTTCGCTCGTGCCGGAATATCTGCGCACTCCCGAACAGGAAAAAGTTCGCAGTGGCTCTGATTACGGGATACAACTCGGACGTCGCTTTCGCGCGCTGAAGTTGTGGATGGTGATGCGCTACTTCGGACATGAAGGACTTGCAGCGCGCATCCGCGAACACTGCCGTCTCGCAAAATTGTTTGTCTCGTGGGTCGACGAATCGCCCGATTGGGAATTGATGGCGCCCACGCCGCTCGCACTCGTGTGCTTTCGCGCGTGTCCGAAAGGAAAGGGTGATCTCGACGCGTTGAACGAGCAGATCATGCATCGGGTGAATGCGAGTGGACGCGCGCTACTCTCGCACACACGACTGAACGACAAGCTTACCTTGCGACTCTCAATCGGAAATATTCGCACTACGGAGCAACACGTGCGACAGGTATGGGAACTACTGAACGAGCAATTGCAAAATCTGGAGGAAACATGAGCCGAATTCTTCAACTCACACTCGTCGCCGTATTGTTTTGTTCTGCGCTGGCCACTGCGCAAGCACCCGACGCAAAAAGTTTTGTGAAAGACGGTCTCTCGTTTGATTACTCGAGCGCGTGGCAACTGACCGACGACAGCAACGGCGATGCGCAGCAGTTAACGCTCACCAAAACCAACAGTGACGTGCAGATGCGTGTCTTCGTTCACAAGGGTCGCATCACGCCGGAAAAGCTACCGGACGCGAAGAAGGCTTTTATCGATCCTTACGTCGCGGCGACAGCGAAACAGTTTGTGGCGATGGGAGCCAAGCCGGAGCAGGTGCCGGATAGCTCCGAAATCGGCGGAGTGAAAGCGGACGGCACGAGTATCAACGCGTCGCTTGCGGGTGAGACGGGCGCCGCGAAGATCTACTGGGCCCTCGTGGGCCAACGCGTGGTCGTATTAACACTCTTCGGCCCTGACAAAGAAGTGAAGAAACAGATGCCCGCGTGGGATCTCCTGCGCACGAGCCTAAAAATCGTAGATCCAAAAGCCGCAGCGTCTCCCACGCCGACACCTTAAGCCACTGATGAACGCGGATAAGTTCGCGGATTACGATTCCGTGGCGGCCTGAGCCTTTTGTGCTTCTTCGCGGCTTGGATCGTATTTGTCAGCCAGGTGGCCCATCGTTAGAGGGTCGCCGAAGACGAATGCAATGTCAGGTTCGTCACGGGCGGGAACGTCGCACGGCTCGAGCGTGTAGTTTTCGATAAGTTCCGTGCAGAGTTCAGCCGCCACGGGTGTGAGATAGACCAGTCGCGTGTCGTGTTGAACCTTGTCGATGCCACGCGACGCGTGAAACATGGCGAAGCCTGCCGGTTTGTTTTCTTTCAAGTAGCGATCCCAAACGATTTTGCCGATCTCCACTACCTTGGGATCGATGTCTTCTCCGATGATAGGAAGCGTGATCTTCTGCCATGACATAGCGTAACTCTCCAATTTGTTCTTGATTTTCGCTTCTGGGAGAAGAAGCACATGTCATTTACCGGAGTCCTGGCGACCTGTCAAGAATTTATGTTTGGCCTTTCTTGTCGCGAGCGCCTCACGTAGAATACTTGAAACATTGAAACTGGAATTTGAACAGATCAAGCAGGTCCTGAGCCGTTCGCTGAGGTTGCGCTGTCCAGCGTGTGGCGAATCGCGGATTGCTAATCATCCTTTTCAAATTCGCCATCACTGCCCGCACTGCCTGGCTCTCTTTAAACGCGAAGACGGCTTTTTTGTGGGCGCAATCCTCGCCAATGTGGTCACGACTGAACTCGTGATCCTGCTGGTCTGCTTCTTCTTCCTGTTGATTATCGGTTCAGATTACGAACGCGTTCTGGTCCTGCTCTTCATCATGGCCCTGATCTTCCCCGTGGCCTTCTATCATCACAGTTGGAGCCTCTGGTTGGGCTTCGACTTCATCGTGGAATCCCTTCCAAAATACGTCGCAAAGGGCCACAAAAATCAGTAAGTACACAAAAAGCACATAATCCACAAAAGGCACAAAGAAGACGTTGAACCAGTTTCTGTTTGTGCTTTATGTGACTTTTGTGCTTTTTGTGGCTATACTCCCCGGTGAGTTTGCCCGCCCGCAGGTTACGAGCACAATGTGTTTGCTCCCTGTAAGAAATAAGGCCGGGGACTACAAGTTTCGTATTTGAAAGACAATTATGCGCCACTCTAGGCGCCATCCCGCAAATACCCACATTAATCTTTGCGCAGAGCAAACGCCTCGCCCTACGGCTTGCAGGCGTAGCTCTGTTTGGCAACAACTCTTGAAGAAGGCTGGTAATGGCAAAACAACTAATTGTGAGCGTCAACGGACGCGAGAAGAAAATTGCGATCATTGAGGACGACAAGGTCGCTGAGTTCTACATCGAACGTGGTGAACAACACCAGGGAATCGTCGGTAACATTTATAAGGGACGCGTGATGCGGGTTTTGCCCGGCATGCAGTCCGCTTTCGTTGACATCGGACTGGAACGCGACGCCTTCCTTTACGTGTCCGACTTCTTTGACGAAGAAGAAGAGTTTGAACGAATCGTCATCGACAAGTCGAAGAAGGGCACTCCCGACGCCGAACACGCGGCCGCCGAGGAGGTAGCTCTCAACCGCGTCGAACGCGAACAAAGAATCGAATCGACTCAGGAACGAGTCGAACCACTCCAGGAATCGGAAGCGGCGCCCGCCGAGGAAGCTTCCGAAGCTTCAGAAACACAGGAAGCAGGACGCCGTCGCGGTCGTCGTGGCCGTCGTCGCGGACGTTGGGATAAGTCCGACGAGGCCCCAACTGCGACTCCGCCACCGTCGCCGCAGTTTGAAGTACCTGATACTCCGTTCGTGGCCGGCGATCCATCAATCGAGCGAATCATCGACGAAGAAGAAACCGCGTTGAATGGCGAGATGTTTAAAGACGCTCGCCTTCAGGAACGCCTCTTCGATCAGATTCATGCCGTCGAATTCAACATGGAAGACGACTTCCGCAGCGCCGAAGTCGGTTCCATACTCTCATCCGGTTTTGGCGCCGATTCGTTCGAGCGAG
Organism: Pyrinomonadaceae bacterium; assembly: GCA_035694465.1. Lineage (GTDB taxonomy): Bacteria > Acidobacteriota > Blastocatellia > Pyrinomonadales > Pyrinomonadaceae > PSRF01. The sequence goes on from DASSFI010000003.1 coordinate 82,652, forward strand.
TCGATGACGGCGAAGCCGACGAAGAGCCGATTCGCGAAGCCGGCCGTCCCCGCGAGGCCCATGTCTCGAGTTTCATCGACGACGTTGAGCCGCTGACATTGAGCGGCGGAGGTTTTGAGCGGATTAGCGACGACGAAGAAGATGCCTTAGCGCTCGTCGAAGAAAAGCCCGCGAAACGAGCGCGCAAAGCGGCTGGCGGGGCTGAGAAGAAAAAACGACCTACAAAGGCTGCCGCAAGTAAGAGCGGCGCAGCGAAGAAAAAAGCAAGCAAGAAACCTTCGAAAAAACGCGCCGCGACTGAGGACAGCGAAACTGATTCCGCCGGCGATTACGCTGATGCAGAAGCACGCGTGATTGAATCTCAGTCGCGTAGTGAGTTCGCCACCCGTCGCGGCGGACGTCGGAGACGACGTACCGGCAAGAAACCTCCAGCAGCCGCCGGAGCCGAAGTGGACGGCAATCAAATCGAAGCAACCAACGGCAAGGACGAAGACTTTGAACCGGTGCAGTTTGTTGAGCCACCGGAAGAAGTAGCTCCTCCGCCACCGGCGCCGGAGCCGAATCCGCGTCAGCGACGAGAGCCCCGCGAACAACGGAGCGAACCGCGCGAGCAGCGCGGCGATCGTGGTCAACGCGATCAGCGCTCGTTCCGTGGACAGTCGCGCCGCGAGCGACATCAACCGGCCATCACCGATCTGCTCAGTGAAGGTCAGGAAATCCTGGTTCAGATCGCCAAGGAACCAATCGCGAAAAAAGGCGCGCGCATTACGTCGCACATCGCGTTGCCGGGACGATTTCTGGTTTATATGCCGACCGTCGAACACGTCGGTGTGTCGCGCAAGATTGAGTCAGACAATGAACGGCACCGGTTACGTAAACTGATCCAGACGATTCGCGCCGAAGAAGACATTCCGTCGGGCGGTTTTATCGTGCGGACAGCCGGCGTTGGTATCAGTGAGAAAGAGTTGCGTGACGACGTTAAGTATCTCGTTCGCACGTGGCTCGACATCAGAAGTTCGGCGGAGAAATCGAAAGCGCCGGCCCTCGTTCATCGTGACCTCGATCTGGTGCAACGTCTGCTGCGCGATCAGTTATCAGACGATTTTGAATCGATCCGGGTTGATTCCGAAGAGGAATACCAGGCGATCGTCGAGTTCATCAATCGCATTCAGCCGCGTCTCGTGAAGCGCGTCAAGCTCTACACGAAAGACCAACCGATCCTCGAAGCGTATGGCGTGCAGGTTGAGATCGACAAAGCGATCAAGCCGCGCGTTTGGCTGAAGTCCGGCGGCTACCTCGTCATCAATCAAACCGAAGCGCTGGTGGCGATCGACGTCAACACCGGCAAGTTTGTCGGTCGTGGCAGTGGCCGTCTGGAAGACACGATCACGCGTACGAATCTCGAAGCAGTGGACGAGATTGTGCGACAGATTCGACTGCGCGATCTCGGCGGCATCATCGTGCTCGACCTGATCGACATGGAAGAGCGACGCAATCGTCAAAAAGTGATGCAGGCGTTGCAGGAAGCTTTGCGCAACGACAAGTCGCCGACGAAGGTGCTTTCGTTCAACGATTTTGGACTCGTGATCATGACGCGCAAGCGCGTGAAGCAGTCGCTGGAGCGCACGCTGTGTTCGCCGTGTCCATATTGTCAGGGTGCGGGTCTGGTGAAGTCACCGCAAACGATCTGTTACGAATTGTTGGAAGATGCGCGCCGGTTGGCGAAGGAATTCAACGGCGACAAGGACAACAAGCAGATTACGCTGCGGATCAATCCCGATGTTGCTAAAGCGCTGCGTTCGAGTGAACGCGATGTGATGATCGAGATTGAAGATTATCTCGGGCCAATCGATATTACGAGTGACCCGACGATACACCAGGAGCAGTTTGATTTCGCCCTTACTTAGGCCGCGGATAAAACGGATCTGTTCACGTGTTCGTAAAGAATATCGCGTTGTTGAGGCGTGAAGCCGGCTTCGCGAATCAGATATTGCAGCATCTGCTCATCGGCTCGATTGTGAGCGCCCGCCGCTGACACGACATTTTCCTCAATCATGATCGAGCCCATGTCGTTCGCTCCAAAACGCAACGCTACCTGTCCGAGACGCAGACCCTGCGTCAGCCACGACGACTGAAAGTTGTCGATGTTGTCGAGGAACAGACGCGAGACCGCCAGCATCTTCAGGTAATCCACGCCAGTCGGTTCGTCCTTGATCTTACGTCCGAGCGCTGTGTTCTCGCGCTGGAACGTCCACGGGATGAATGCGGTGAAGCCACCCGTCTCATCCTGTAGATCGCGAATGCGTCGCAGGTGTTTGACGCGATGCTCGATCTTATCGCCGATACCAAACATCATCGTCGCCGTTGAGCGCAGACCGACGCCATGGACCGCGCGCATCACGTCGAGCCATTCGTCAGTGGTGCACTTCGTCGCCACTCGCTTGCGTACTTCATCATCGAGAATCTCGGCGCCGCCGCCGGGCAGGCTGTAGAGTCCAGCGTCTTTCAAGCGCGCCATGATCGTTTCGTAATCGAGTTTCGAGATCAGGTGGAGGTTGTGAATCTCGGGTGGCGAGAAGCAGTGCAACTGAAAACCCGGATACTTTGCGCGCAGCGAGCGGAGCAGATCTTCGTACCACTCGATGCCGAAGTCAGGATGCAGTCCACCCTGCATCAGGACGCCGGTGCCGCCGAGCGCAATAGTCTCATCGATCTTTTCGCAGATTTCATCGAGAGTGCGAACGTAAGTGTCGGGTGCGCCCGGACGCCGGTAGAACGCGCAAAACGTGCAAACGACGTTGCAGACGTTGGTGTAATTGATGTTGCGATCGATGATGTAAGTGACGATATTGTCGGGATGACGGCGCGCGCGAATCTCATCCGCAGCCGCTCCCATGCGTGCGATGTCGTGCGATTCGAGGAGCGTCGTGCATTCGTCAACGGTCATGCGTTCGCCCGCGAGCACGCGATCGAGAATTGGTTGGATGTTGGTGGCAGACATCAAATAAACCTCAACGGCTTTATGCGCTCAATTAAGCCATGCTTGAACGCTAATTCAAAATAGAGTCGCAAGCCTTTTTCCATCGACTCGTCTACCTTGAAAACGATGTTTTCAGTCAGGTAGTTTCTAAGCTCTTCGACCGGCATCGGTATTTTATCCTGATACGAGCGGACAATCTCCTCGATACGCGCGACGCCTTCGTCTCGGGCTCCTGAAAAATCGACGGTGCGAGCGTGTTCACGAGCATCATCGCGCACCATCCACATCGCGAAAACAAATCCGAGACCCGTGTGCTCTTTCCAAAGCGAGGCCATGTCCCAGACATTCAGTCCCTGGCGCGGAAATGCCATACCCGGATCGCCGATGATCAGCGCGGCGTCGTTTTTCTCGAGCATCTCTTCGAGCTGCGGCGCGCGCGTGGTCCATTCCGGCTCGCGGTCGAGAAACTCTCTGAAGACTATCTTCACGAGCGTTGCAGAAGTGCGTGACGACTCGTCGAGGGCTACGGTGCGAATGTCTTCCAATCGTTTGTTCTTTGAGACGAGCACGACGCTGAGCACTTCCTTTTGAGAGCCCACGCAAACGTTCTGTACCAGCGATCCGCCTGCGATCCGCTGATATTCGATGACCGGCACAAGCGCGCCCTCGACCGCGGATTCGCCGAGCAGTTGCGCGCAGCGCGCGGGTACGGCCTCGACAAAGTCCACACTGCCGCGATGTGGTCCGTGTAAAAAACTCCAAATCAGAGGCGCTGAATTTAAGTAACTGGAAGCGGCGAGTCGAAAAGGACGGTTCATGCGGTCGCCAGTATATGCGATCGAATTCGCGGATCAAATTGACACCCTGATTTACCGGAAACTACTATTCGCCGATGCCTATTTTCGATGTAACTGTTCCCGTATCGAATGAGTTGCCCACCTGGCCCACCGATCCCAGCGTAAAGATCAGCGATTTTTGCAGTTTGTCGGCGGGCGCTGGCGCGAATGTTTCGATGCTCAACTTCGGCGCGCACACGGGCACGCATGTTGATGCTCCGGCGCATTTTATTGAAGGCGCCGCGAAGGTGGAATCGTTGTCACTTGACGCTCTGATTGGTGACGCTACCGTGATCGAAGTTCCAGAAGAAGCTTTTGTGATCGACGAAGAGTTTGTGCAGAAGAATTACACGCCGGGTACTGAGCGCATAATCTTCAAAACGCGCAACTCGGCTTTCTGGAACGAAACCACTCCACAGTTTCATACTGACTTTACCTATCTCGATCTGCCGGCGGCGCGATGGCTGGCCGAGCAGGGAATCAAACTCGTAGGCATCGACTATCTTTCGATCGAGAAGTACGCCTCGGAAAAACACGAAACACATCTCGCGCTGCTTTCGCGTGGCGTAGTGATTCTCGAAGGACTGAATCTGACCGGAATTGTCGCCGGCAAGTATGAACTGATCTGTTTGCCGTTACGTTTGAGAAGCAACCTGGGCGATGGCTCCCCGGCACGCGCTGTTTTAAGGACATCTGTGTAATCTGTGGCAAAAGAAAACCCAAAGTACCGCGAGCGCGTTTACAAGATCGTGCGACGTATACCTTCAGGCCGCGTGATGACTTACGGCCAGATCGCCGAGCTGCTCGGCGACGGCTACACGCCGCGAACCGTCGGCTTTTGCATGCACTCCTCGCCCGAAGGCACGCCGTGGCATCGCGTGATCAACGCGCAGGGAAAGTGTTCCACGGGTAATATTGTTTTGCCACATAACAAACAACAACTGATGCTTGAATACGAAGGCGTAGCGTTTGATAAAAACGGTCGCTGCGATTTACAAAAGTTTCTCTACATTCCCAGACAAGGAAGGCAACGATGAGCTCTGATTCAATGCAACCAAGGGTTCCCTACGCAGTGAGCCCGCCACGCTATTCAGTCTCGCATCAAATGGTGACCACGGCTTTCGAGTTGCCGAATTATCGCGTGGTTCAGAATCTCGGCGTTGTACGCGGCATCGTCGTGCGCTCCCGCAATATCTTTGCCACGATTGGCGCCGGCCTGCAGACGATTGTCGGCGGAAACATCACCGTATGGACGAAACTATGCGAAGAAACACGAGCGCACGCTTTCGACATCATGATCCAACATGCGACTGAGATTGGCGCCAACGCTATTCTCGGAGCACGCTATGAGTCGACCGAGATCGCGCAGGGTGTTACAGAGGTTTTGGCATATGGGACAGCGGTGATCGTTGAGCCGGCGAGTCCGGGAGAGAGTTATCGTTCATGAGTCTCGATCATGTTCCATTTGCGAAGCTTTTGGGTATCGAAGTCGAGTCATCCGAACCCGGGCACGCAGTGCTCTCGATGAAGCTTCGCGATGATCTGATGCGCAATCATGGAATTGCTCACGGCGGCGCCATCGCGACGCTCATCGACTCGGCGATGGCGATCGCCATCATGGCGCAGTTGGCCGAGAACGAGCGCACGGTGACAGTTGATCTCACGATTCATTATCTGCGGCCAATCAGTGAAGGCACGGCGAAGGCGTCGGCGCGCGTCGTACGAGCGGGGCGGCGCGTGATCACCGTTTCAGCAGAGCTTTTCGATCACGCCGGAAAGCTCTCCGCAACCGCCATCAGCACGTATCTCAGAATGTAATTGCCGCCGATTTACGCGGATTGGCGCAGATAAAGTATTATCGTCGGGTGGAAGATCTAAAGAAGTTCGCGCTTTACTTTCGGAATTATAAGCTCCAACTGACGCTCGGCATCCTTTGTATCCTTGGCAGTGTTTCGGTCGGCCTTCTCATTCCTCTCGTCGTCGGCAAGGCAATTGACGCAAACTGGACGGAAATCTCCTGGTGGAAGCTCACTGTCTCCGCCGGCAAGGTTCTCGGCGCCAGTCTCGTCAGCGGACTATTTCTCTTCCTGCAGCGCCGCATCCTGATCAACATGTCGCGCAATATCGAGTACGACATGCGCGCTGAGTTCTATCGTCATCTCGTCGATCAGCCACTCTCGTTTTTTCACGAACACCGAACCGGTGATCTGATGGCGCGCGCGACCAACGATCTGTCAGCAGTTCGACAGTTAGCCGGTCCGATGATCATGTACTCGCTGAGTACGGTCTTTGTCGTGATCTTCGTGCTGCCGCTAATGATCATGCTGAACTGGTGGCTGACGTTGTTGCTGTTCGTGACGATGCCGCTCGTGTCGCTCACGGTTAAATTCTTTGGACAGCAAGTTCACACGCGGTTTGAAAAGATCCAGGATTTCTTTGGCCAGATCACTGCGCGCGCTCAGGAAAACTTCAGCGGCGTGCGCGTCGTGCGAGCGTACGCGCAGGAAGGCGCCGAGATGGCAGCCTTCAACAGTCTTAACCGGCAGTACGCGGAACGAAATCTTGGTCTCGTCAAAGTCGAAGCGTTGATGCGTCCGTTGATGACGTTTCTGATCGGGTTTGGTTATGTGTTGATTATCTGGGCCGGTGTGCCGCTTGCGGTGCGAGGCGAAATTACGGTCGGCGAGTTTACGATGTTCAATCTTTATCTCACTCGCCTGATCTGGCCGCTCATCGCGCTCGGTTATGTCGTGAATCTTTACCAGCGCGGCACGGCGAGCTTGAAACGACTGAATGCGATTCTGCGGATCGAGCCTTCGATCGCCGATCTTTCCGGCACAGTTGCGCAGCCCCCAATCAAAGGCAAGATTGAGTTTCGCAACCTGACGTTTAGGTATCACGCGAACGAAGAGCCGGTGCTCAAAAACGTGACGCTCACGATTCCGGAAGGTAACACGGTCGCATTTGTCGGTCGCACCGGCAGCGGCAAGTCAACGATTGCCAATCTCATTCCACGTTTGATTGAAGCGCCGGAGAACACGCTCTTCATCGATGACGTGGACATTCGCAAGTATCCGCTCGAGCAACTGCGAGAGAGTATTGGCTACGTGCCGCAGGAAACGTTTCTTTTCAGCGACTCGGTGAAGGGAAACATCGCGTTTGGCGTTCCTGACGCAAAGATGGCTGACGTCGAGTGGGCCGCAGAGATTGCGGGACTTTCTGAAGATATCGCCAGTTTTCCCGATCGTTTCGAGGCGCTCGTGGGCGAGCGCGGCATCACGCTGTCAGGCGGTCAAAAGCAACGTACCGCGATTGCCCGTGCGGTGCTGCGTGAGCCGAAGATTCTGATTCTCGATGATGCGTTGTCGTCAGTGGATACTTACACTGAAGAAAAGATTCTCGGGCAGCTTCGCGGCGTGATGCGCGATCGCACGAGTGTGATCATTTCGCATCGTGTTTCCACCGTGCGGGAAGCGGATATGATTTGTGTTTTGGATGAAGGGCGCATTATCGAACAGGGAACGCATGACGAGTTGCTCGCGCTTGGTCGTGAGTATGCGGACTTGCATGAGCGGCAGTTACTCGAAGAAGAATTGGCTGCGACATAATTTGGCCACGGATTAGACGGATTGTTAGCGGATTAAAATGTCGACTGCGGTTAAGCAATATCACGAGGAAGAGGCGATCGGGAAGACTTACGATCTTCAGGTGGCGCGACGGTTGTTGCGCTATTTGAAGCCGTACCGGCGTCTGCTTCTTGCAGCATTGGCGCTCACGCTGGTGCTCAATTTATTGGGCGTGTTGCAGCCGAAGTTCACACAATATGCGATCGATTGGTACATCCTGCCGCGCAAAACGGACGGGTTGAGTTTGCTGGTCGGGTTGTATCTGGCCACACAACTGTTGCGTTTAGTCTTTTCTTACTTTCAATCGATCTTCGTCAACAGTATCGGGCAGTACGTGATGTTCGATCTGCGGAAGGAGCTTTACAGCAAGCTCCAGCACCTCGAGGTGGCTTACTACGATCGCAATCCGGTGGGTCGCATCATGACGAGGCTGACCACGGACGTCGATTCGCTCAACCAGTTATTCACCGAGGGCGTCACTGACCTGTTGGGCGACCTTGTTATGATCGTGGCGATCATTGCCGTGATGCTGTGGATGGACGTGCGCCTCACGCTCATCAGCTTGTTGACCGTGCCGATGTTGTTCGCGGCTACGACGTGGTTTCGTCGCGGCGCGCGCAAGGGTTACGACGCGGTGCGCACACGCATCGCGCGCATCAACGCTTTCCTGCAGGAACATTTTGCGGGAGCACAGACGGTTCAGATCTTCAACGCCGAGAATAAATCGCTCAAGACGTTCGATCGCATCAACGATCAATATCGCGGCGCAAACATCGACACGATCTTTTATTACGCGGTTTTCTTTCCGCTCGTCGACCTGATCGGCGCGATCGGCGTGGCGCTGATTATCTGGTACGGCGGTTATCGCGTGATGCAAAACACGCCGGAGCACACGGTGCTCACGCTCGGCGCGCTCGTCGCTTTTATTCAGTATTCGCAGTCGCTGTTTCAGCCGATTCGCGACATTTCAGACAAGTACAACGTGCTTCAGGCCGCAGTGGTCGCGTCGCATCGCATTTTCAAAACGCTCGACCAGCCCATCGCTGTGTTGACGCCTGAGAAACCGCTGCGAACCGAACGCGCGCATGGTCGCATCGAGTTTCAGAACGTTTGGTTTGCTTACAAAGACGACGACTGGGTGCTGAAAGATGTCTCGTTCACGGTGGAGCCGGGACAATCAATTGCCCTCGTTGGTCACACCGGTTCGGGGAAGACGACGATCACGAACCTCTTGATGCGCTTCTACGACATTCAGCGTGGCCGGATTCTGCTCGACGGGGTTGATTTGCGCGAGTGGGATTTGAATGCGTTGCGGAAGAACTTTGCGGTCGTGCTTCAGGAAGTGTTTCTGTTTAGCGGCACGATTGAGGGGAATATTCGTCTCGGACGCGAGGATATTACCGAAGAGCGTGTACGCTGGGCGGCGCACGAAGTACACGCCGATAGTTTTATCCAGCGATTGAAGGATAACTACGAAGCTGAAGTGCGTGAGCGCGGCGCGGGATTATCGGTGGGACAGAAACAGCTCATCTCGTTTGCGCGCGCGCTGGCCTTCGACCCGGCGCTGTTGATTCTTGATGAGGCGACCAGCTCGATTGATACCGAGACCGAGCAGTTGATACAGCGTGCTATCGAACGCGTGATGCGCGATCGCACCTCGATCGTCGTCGCGCACAGACTCTCAACGATTCAGAATGCAGATCGGATCATCGTTCTGCATCATGGTGAGGTTCGCGAGCAGGGAACACACCAGGAACTACTGGCCGAGCGTGGGTTGTATTGGAAGCTTTATAAATTACAGTACGCGGACTCAAAGAAGGTTTTGGCCACGGATTAGACGGATCAGTGCTTTGATCAGCGCGGATCCGCGTACCTGGTTTGAATAGGTACAAGACCTTCGAAGGATTTGTAGATCTGCAAATACATCTGCGTTTCGCGTGGGATGAGAGTGCGCCAGCCGTCGCCGCCACGCTTCAAATATCCCGGTAGTTTTGCAGCGTTGGAATTGTAACCAGCCGCCAGCAATTCACTCGGCGTGGCGATCTTTGCTTCTAACGCGTATTTCACTTCCTCATTCGCAGTCATCTCGTTCCAGGTGTCCTGCATGTAAAGCAACATCGCCTGGAGTGCGTTGCCGTGATTACGCATGCCGGTCACGAAGTCCGGCATTAGCGCGACGCCCGGATGTCGCGTGCGTTCGAGGTTGTAAGCCCAGGGAATCATCTGCACCATGCCGCCGGCGCCCGCTGAACTCACCGAATAGCGATACGTATCGAGCTCGTTGAGCGCAAACAGCGAATAGATCTCTTCGTAAAGCGCGAGACGATTCTCGGCGCGAAAACGTTCGTGATCGACGTGTTCGACGACACACAAGCGCTCGGCCACATCCACGAGCTGCGGCGAAATCGCCACGCCCTTATCACGCAAACGTTTGACTGCGAGATCCAACATGTTCCGCACGTACGATTGTCCCGAACGCACCAGATCTTTCGAAAGCAATGCCGGATGAGCCGACGTGTAATAGGCAGTTTCGAGATACTTCCCACCGCGCTCGATCGGATATTCGATCGTGAGCGGAGCGAGTGACTTGCCGTCGGGAGTAAAGATCGTCAACGCGGTGTTGACGCCGTTGGCGCGAATGATGCGAAGCGTGACCGGGGCGCCCTCGGAAGTAACGGTGTTGAGTTCGGCGCCTTTAGTCAGAAAAGTCTGTTTCGAGAGCGAGATGACGTGCGTGTGGCCTGTTTCGCGATCCAAAGCCGCGATACTCACAAACTCGATCGACGGCACGAATGCCGTCGGCTTCGGCCGCGTCTTGAACATGCGCTGTGCTTCGGAAATACGATTCTGAATCACAGACGGAGTCAGGTGTGTTACCGGTTCCGAAATCTTCTTCTGCGGATCTTCGATAACCGGCAGCGTCGGGCCAACAGTAGCAGGGTTAGCAGGGGGAATTTTTGGCGCCGGCACCGGAACGGGCTGTTGCTGTTCCTGGGTAGTGGCTCCGACAACGCGTGGACGAACTGCGCTACTCTCCTGTGCCCTCATCTCCGTGGCAGCAAAAAGAACGGCGAAAACAAAAAGGGTAAGACGGGCACTATACTTCATACTTTTTTCTCAGGAGAGCTACAGGATTAACACTTACGCGCCGGGGGGCGGAGCGTTGGGCTTAGATTCACCTATCCCCCCTTCAGTTGTCAATCCTTTTTAGCCACAAAAAGGCACCAGATGCCTTTTATGCCTCTTTGTGGCTATACTCGTTGTATGCCCTATTACCCACTCATACGCTTTGTCCTATTCGTGTGTTTGTTAACAGGTGTTACTCAGCAGATGATCAAACCGAACAATTATCCCCCGGCGCGAAAGAGTGATCAGGTCGACGATTACCATGGCACGAAGGTCGCCGATCCCTACCGCTGGCTGGAAGATCTCGATTCAGAAGAAACGCGAAATTGGGTCGAAGCTGAAAATAAGCTCAGCTTCGGTTACCTCGCCGCGATTCCGGCCCGCAACACGATTAAAGAGCGACTCACGAAGCTCTGGAATTACGAGAAGTACGGCATTCCATTCAAGGAAGGGAATCGTTACTTCTACACGCGGAACAGTGGGCTCCAGAATCAGGCTGTCCTTTACACCGTGACCGGGCTCAACGCCGAGCCGCAACTCGTGCTTGATCCAAACACGCTATCGACAGACGGCACAGTGGCGGTGTCGGGAATGCAGGTGAGTCCCGATGGAAAGTTGCTGGCTTACAGTTTGTCGGCGTCAGGCTCCGACTGGCAGGAGTGGAAAGTCCGCGACGTTGAAACGTCTAAAGATCTGCCGGATATGCTGAAATGGGTGAAGTTTTCCGGAGTCTCCTGGACGCGCGACGGCAAGGGATTCTTTTACAGCCGTTACGACGAGCCCAAAGGCGACACGCTCAAGGCCACGAACTACTTTCAAAAAATCTACTACCACAAACTCGGCTCCGATCAGACTCAGGATGTGCTCGTTTACGAACGTCCCGATCAGAAGGACTGGTTGTTTGGCGGTTTCGTAACTCAAGACGGCAATTACCTGATCGTGACTGTCTTCCAGGGCACGGATGTGAAGAGCCGCGTTTACTACAAAGATCTGAGATCGAAAGACTCGGCCGTCGTTAAGCTGCTCGACGATTTCGATGCGGCTTACAGTTTCATCGGAAACGAGGGAACACGTTTCTGGTTTCAGACCGATCTACAAGCTCCACGCGGCAAAGTGATCGAGATCGACACTGCCAATCCGGCGCGAAGTAATTGGAAAGTGATCGTGCCTGAAGGCAAAGAGACATTGCAGACCACTTCCTTCGTCAACAACAAGTTCATTCTCAATTATCTGAAAGACGCTTACACGCAGGTCAAAATTCATGACACGAGTGGCAAGCTGCTGAGTGAAGTTACGTTCCCCGGAATCGGTTCAGCCGAAGGTTTCGGCGGCAAGCCTGGCGACAAGGAAACGTTTTACTCGTTCACCGGTTTCACCACGCCGACCACGATCTATCGCTACGACATGACGACGGGCAAGAGCACGATCTTCCGTCAGCCCAAAGTCGATTTCAATTCCGCAGACTACGAGACGAAGCAGGTTTTCTATACGAGTAAAGACGGCACGAAAGTGCCGATGTTCATCACGCACAAGAAAGGGTTGAAACTCGACGGCAACAATCCCACTTACCTGTACGCCTACGGTGGTTTCGGCATCTCGTTGACGCCGGCGTTTTCAGTCGGGAATCTCGTGTGGATGGAGATGGGTGGAGTTTACGCGCAACCGAATCTTCGCGGTGGTGGTGAGTATGGTGAAGACTGGCATCAGGCCGGCATGAAGGTCAAAAAGCAAAATGTGTTTGACGACTTCATCGGCGCGGCGCAGTGGTTGATCGACAACAAGTACACCTCGACGCCGAAGCTCGCGATTGGCGGTGGCAGTAACGGTGGTTTGCTTGTCGGCGCAGCGTTGACGCAGCGTCCGGATCTGTTTGGAGCAGCGCTGCCGGCGGTTGGGGTGATGGATATGCTGCGTTTTCAGAAGTTCACGATCGGTTGGGCCTGGGTTTCGGATTACGGTTCGTCGGAGAATGCGGAAGATTTCAAAGCGTTGTATGCGTATTCGCCACTGCACAACATCAAGCCGGGAACCTCTTATCCGCCGACGATGGTCACGACGGCAGATCACGACGATCGCGTTTGGCCGGGTCACAGTTTCAAATTCGCCGCGGCACTCCAGGCCGCACAAGGGGGAAGCGCCCCAATACTGATCCGCATCGAAACCAAAGCGGGCCACGGTGCCGGCAAACCCACCTCCAAGATCATCGAGGAGAGCGCCGACCGCTGGGCCTTCTTAGTAAAAACATTAAGCATGTAAGCCACAAAAAGGCACAAGAAGCACAAAAGAAGAACTGATTTCATTATGTGCTTTTTGTGCCTTTTTGTGGCTAATTCTTATTGAGACCAGGGGGCGGGTTTACGGACCCAACGGAAAGGGCGCATTTCTTCCTGTAGCTCAGTGGGTAATGCACCGGCGTCGCTTGCTTCGGTATTTGCTTCTACGTTCCGAAGTTTTCTCATGCCGGGAATGATCGTGCTCACGTCGTCGTTGCCGAGAATGAAACGTAACGCAAGTTCCGGCATCGTGATCTTCGTGCCATGCTCCTGGTTCCACTCGTCAAGAGTTTTCTTCACCGCCTCCGCTCGCTCAACACTCGCTATCAGATTCTCAGGAACAAAATAAGTGTTGCGCCAGTCGCCTTCAGGCCACTTGCTGTCTTTGGTCAATGTCCCTGTCAACGTGCCTTCATCAAACGGCACCCGCGCGATCACGGCCACGTCCATCTCACGACACGCCGGAAACAATTCGTCTTCAGGATTCTGATCGAAGATGTTGTAGATCACCTGCACCGCATCGATCTGTCCGCTGCGTACAGCGCGTACTCCGTTCCACGGTTCCCAGCGATTGATGCTGATTCCGATCGCGTTGATCAACTTCTGGCTGCGCATGTCGTCGAGGCGATAGAACCAGCGATCGTCACGCATCCACTCGTCGTTCCAGGTGTGAAACTGCATCAGGTCGAGTTGGTCCAATCCCGAATTTTCCAGACTGCGATGAACATATTCCTCGACGTGGTCCGGTGGATAAGATTCCATCAGCTTTGACTCAGCTAGTGCGGGCCACTGTAGATTCATGGGCGGGATCTTGCTCGCCGTGTAGAGACGCTTACCCGGGTTGGCCCGCACGGTCTGGCCCAACAGGCCTTCACTGCGACCATTGCCGTAAGCGTAGGCAGTGTCAAAGAAGTTGCAGCCACGATCGATCGAGGCTTGCAACGATTGCAACGATTCGTCGTCGTTGGAGTTGGTCCAACCAGCCATGCCCCACATGCCATAGCCGATCTCACTAACTTCCCAATTAGTTCGTCCGAAGCGCCTTAATTTCATTTTCAGCATTCCCCCTCGCGATATAGTAATCCACAGATTACACAGATAAAAATCGGCGTAATCTGTGGACCAAAAACAACCGCGCCCCGAAACCCATCAGGGTCTCGGGGCGCTGGGGGAACAACTGAATCGAATCTTAGTTGCTGCTGCCGGTTGTTGATGCACCGCTGTTGGTGATCACGACGTCTTTGTCAGATCCACCAAAGGTAACGCCGGTGAGCTGCATTTCGCCGCCATTCGTGGTCGATCTCAACTGAAAGTCATTTGCTTTCTTCTCACGCGACTCGACCTTGGCCATTGCCTGAGCTACGGTCTTGCCATTCTTCGCGATCGTGAGCTGACCGGTCTCATCGTCAAACTTGACATCATAGGAGCCTTTCTTCACGACCGTGCCATTCACATTCATGTCGTTCTCGAAAGTCACCTTGTGCTTATGCACTTTGGCGAACGCCACAACGCCTGTTAGAGCGCCCACCATCAGAACTGCCACTAGCTTGCTTACCATTGACTTCATCACTACTCTCCTTGCTGTATCGTTAGATTCTCGTTTTAGTTAATTGCTCTCTCTGCGTCTAAACACCACTCGCAGTTGTCATATGACAAAAACTTCTACTCGATAAACGTTGCTTCACAATAACCATTAACAACTCCAGTTTTTGGTACACATTCATCGAGGTTCTCTCAACCACCTCGCTTGGTACGCAGCCCTATTGGCAAAGGTTCCGTCTTTACCTTCTCTATACAAATCTTTACATTCCATTACAGTTTTTTCGTTTTTGTTTTGCTAGACTTCGTTCACCCTGTACTAAATCACATACACGTGAAGGAGATCTTGAATGAGAAAGTTGATTTATGCTTTTGGCCTGACAAGCGCACTTGTGTTTGCCCTGGCTGCGCAGGCGGCTGCGCCCAACTTCGCCGGAACCTGGACGCTTGATAAGAGCAAGAGCCAGGGTCTCAATCCGCGTTGGCAAAATGCCGAGAGTGTTACCTGGAACGTCACCCAGAGTGACAAAGACATCACGGTCGACGAAAAAGTGACCGGCGGTGGCGGCCCTGGTGGTCCCGGTGGTCCTCCTCCGGGTGGTGCTCCTGCCGCGGGTGCTCCTCAAGGTGGCGGCCCGGGTGGCGGTGGCGGTCGTGGAATGGGTGGAGGTGGAATGGGCGGTCCCCGTACCTACAACCTCGACGGCAGTGAGACGTCGGGTGAGATGGGACCGGCGAAGTTCGTGCGAAAGGCCGCGCTGTCGAGCGATGGCAAAACTCTCGAACTGACCAGCAAGACAACGTTCTCGCGCGATGGACAAGAGACGACGTTGAACTCGAGCGACAAGCTTTCGCTTTCAGCCGATGGCAAGACGTTGACGGTTGTTCGTCACGCTGAAACACCGCGCGGCGTTCAGGATTCAACCCTCGTCTTCAACAAGTAACGGACAGTCACAGAGAGGCACAAAGCATTTAGATTAAGACAAGCAGGCCAGCAAGTCTTAATTTATTTTTTATGAGCTTTGTGCCTTTTTGTGGCTACAACCAATCTCGCGTCACGTCGCACCAGAGCGCGAGGCCGCGCCACTCGTTGAACCTCGCATAGAAGCGCGCGATCTTCTTGTCGTTTGCCTTTCGGCCTTTGTTTCTAAGTTCAAAAAATCGCGCCCGCGTCCACGAATCCAGCGCGAGTCCGTCGTAACGTCCCAACAGCTTCAACACGTTCTCAGCCGCATAGTCGCCAACGCCTTTCACGCCTTTCATTTGTTTCAGTAGATCACGAGTCGGCAAGTCGCTCGAAAGCCACGCCTCGACATTCAACTCACCGGAGGCGACGCGGTCGGCCAGTTCTTTCAGATACGGAGCACGATATCCGGCTCGGACTTCGTCGACGAAAAACTTCGCCGGCATCGATGCCATGGCCTGGGCGGTCGGAAACGTACGGCGGCCATCGCCGCCTTCACGTCCCAGATTGTTCACGAGACCGTGCACCATCTTTAGCGTGAGTGCCCAGGAGCAGTTGGTCGTGCAGATCATCTTGACCAGGTCTTCGAAGACCGTGGGAGAGCGAAGCAGGCGACCGGCGCCCTGTATGCCGATCCAGCCAAACTCCGGATCTTCAGCGGTGGCGAGATAGAACGGTTCCAGGTCGTCGTCGAGACGAAGAACGTGGCGGGCGTCGCGCAGGACGACAGCCGCTTCGGATTTTGTTAGAGGTCGAGACGGCCGCACCCGCACCCCGTTCTTGCGTTCGGTCAGAAAAATGGTCACGGGCGGCTTTTTACCGACGTCGATGACGCGTGACAGCTCCCAATTGTCTAGGGCGAAAGGAGGCAGTTGATACCAGCCGTGGCTGGCGACCGTGCGGCGAAAGCTGAAGTTCTGAGGGGTTGATATTTTCAGGTCCATTGGTGGCTACATTCTATCAATTTGGAGCTTGTATGGTTCACGTTCGGTCAAGCTGAATCTTGACACAAATGCACTCAAGGCCTAGACTGAACGGACTTGAAAAAACAGTGTGTGGAAGGCTGTACTCCTTGGTTCCTAACACTTGGAGCCTATGAGGAGCGTGAGGTCAACTACTAGACCTTCAGCAGTACTCCGGTGTCGTACGCACCGCTTCCGAAGACAAGTGAAGCCGGAGCTTTCCGGCGAGGTTCGTCGCCCCACAGGGCAGCTAGCAGGGCACCCAGTGGGGCGAAACCGTTTTAAAAATCCGCGTTAATCGGCTTCAATCCGCGTCATCCGCGTTCAACGTAGATCGGGTTCGATATTATCCAGAGCATGTTCCCAAGCTGTGGCAGGTAAACCTCAGCGCGATAAACGCCGTGTTCCGTAATCGGAATCTCTTTCACGGTAATTCCTGTTTCGTCCAAAAACACCACGCCATCCTTCAGAATCACTACCCGCGCCGGAACCGGACTCCGAACCAGCAGCTTCGTATCTTTCTCCGCCGCTTGGAAAACAAAGCCCGAAGTATCACCAAGAAAATCAAATCCGATAAAGCAGTGTCCAGCCCGTATCGCCTCGATCAACGTCGTCGCATCAAATGGCTTGTTCTCTTCGATCAAAACGTGTAACCGCACGAGCCGAAAACTCACCTCGTAAGGATCGAGCTGAATACCGAGCAGTTTCTTTCCTGAGCTGTCGTTCAAACTGACGCCGATATTGGCGTGGGCGTCATTCCCACCCGTCGCCGTCAGACGCGCATGTGTTAATGCCTGGTCCCACTTCTTCAGGCCCTCATCAGGTCTCTGAAAGTACAGAGCAAAGATCAAATCGGGGTAAGTGCGTTGCGACCAGAGCACGTCGAAAAATGCCACCACGGGATTAGCCTGTTTCGCATTCGTAAAGACGTTGTAAACCTCAACGCCGTTGATGTGAGCACTGTCCCAGTTCTTGAACTCCTGCGGGTAAGCAACGATTGAAACGTCGCCGGGCATGGTCAGCAATCGATCGCCATTCTCAGCGCTCGTTTCATTGCCGTTGATGAAGAGCACGCCGCCATGTATGCCCTGCAACGTCATCGCGGCAGTGTCGAAGTCTTTTTCCGTGTGCTCCGTCATGATCACAAACTGCAACTGGTTTGCCTGGGCCGCGGAAATGATCTCGCTAAACGTGCCAGTGCTATGCCCACCCAGAAAAGAGTGGACATGGACCACGCCTTTATATTCTTTAAAACCGTAAGGTGGTGACGCAGTGCGCTGCGAGTTGAGTTGCTGGATAGTGTTGCTTAGTCTTCGGAGTTTGAGTCGGCGATACGCGAAGGGAAGCTGCGAAAGCAACAGAATGACGAAAACGACGAGAAGAATGAACTTCTTCGAACGCATTAGTCGATGAAGTCCACCGAGGCAACGTGTGCGCTGATGGTCCTGCCGAATTCGGCGACCTTTACGTGTTCGGGGTGAATCGTGTAAGCGTCGAGCGCCGCTCGATCGGCGAAGGTGGCGACGAGGCCGGTGTCATACGAGCGCGGCAGGAAGACGGTGTCGGAGCCAACCGCCAAACTCTGGAGTTCAGGAATCAGAGTCTTCAAATTGCGTAACAGGTTCACGTGCTCCTCGCGCGCAAACTGTTCCACGTCGTCGCGATACTTCCAGATCACAATATGTGTAAGCATTTTTTCGCCACAAAGAGGCACAAAAGGTTGTTCTTCAGTTTAGAAACTAAAGCGGACTCTCAAGTTGATCACTCGATTGCCGGCTGATCCACCACTGGGACCGAAGAAGAAGGTATTTGAACCCGAAGGAGATTTCAAGAAGAACGGCGAGGTCATGTTGCCGACGGGGTTACCTTTGTTCGTGCGATTGAAGACGTTAGTGGCGTTAATCGAGAAGGTGAGCGAGTAAGGTCGCTGCACCGGTTGCTTTGCCGGTGGCTTCTGATCTTTCGTGGCGTCAGTTGTTTTTGGCGCGCCTGGCGGCGGTGTTTTGGGCTCGATTGCTCTACCAAACTTTATGGTCTTGCCAACGTTCATGTTTACCGACACGAATCCTGGTCCACGTCCAAAGTTTCGCGGAATAATTTTTTGTCCCGCTGAAGGCGTCGGATCAAATGCTCCGAGCGGCGTGACGATTACCCCGGGCTCGTTCAGATCGGTGGCGAATGCCGGTCGCTCGCTGAAGAATGTGTCGCCGTTCGTATCGCGTCCGGTGGTGATGTTGAACGGGTAACCTGAGTTGGCAATCATAAACATGTTCAGGTTGATGCCGCCCGGCGCGGTGTAACTGCCGCCACCATACATGAAACTCAAGCTGTTGAATGGACCACGCGCAAACTCGTTGCTGAAATCATAAGCGTCGAAGGGCGAACCGCTCTGTCCGCCGTCGGTGCTCCGACTCTTGTTCAAGTTGTATCCGCCCCAGAACTGCGCTTTTTTCACGGTTCCGTTGATGTTGACGCTCAGCGTGTTGGAGACTGAATGTCCGTTTGATTGGTACTCAAATATGTTGCCCGCAGCGGCGCCGAGCGGACGCACACCGCTGTTAGGCACGCCGGGAATAAAGGTGCCGCCGAGTGGCGCATTGATGTTGACGAGGCGCTGGGTGCGACCCGTGCGCGCGTGCATGTAGGTGATTGAAAGTTTCACGTTCGCCGGAAGTGCTCGCTCCGCAGTGAACATGAAACGCAGTGAACGCCAGGTATCGAAATCATCCGAGATAACGCGACGTATCTGCGGCTGTGCAAAAGCTTCGAGCGCAGTTACCGGCGGCACGACCGGAAACAGATCCAGCACTGCCGGATTGGTGACGAGAAACTGCTGCTGGTTCGTGCCATTGAAACGCGTAGCCTGTAACGTGAGGTCTTCCGAAGCACGGTTGTAGAAATATCCGAGGCCACCGCGAAATACAGTCTTTGGCGGACCAGCAGGAGCCGCTCCAGCAACAGGAGCGGGCGCAGGAGCAGGTGTCGCTGCGGTCGTCCCGGTAGTTGGTGTTGGCGTAGGTTTGGGAGCGGCGTCTACTGCGGGCTTCTTGTGTTTGAAGACGGGCGACCACGCAAAAGCGATGCGCGGTGCAAAGTTAGTATTACTGTCGATGTTGTTCTGGTTCTCGTAGCGGAACCCGGGCGACAACGTGAAGTTTGGTCGCAGCTTCCATTCATCTTGTACATAAATCGCAACGTCAGTTTGTTTCACAATCGCTTCTGGATTGCCGCCAGCGATGGAAAACTGCGTCGCGCCGCCACCGAGCAATCGGATTGCCGCAGGCGTCAGACCCGCGCGCGTAAACGCAAGCGTGCGTCGATAACGCTCGAGACTGCTCAGCTCGACGATCACCGGTTGATTGTTCACCAGCACTACCTGATCGTTAGCATCAAGTTGCGGACCAGGACCGCCACCGAAGGTGTAACTACCGCCAAAGTTTCCCGGCGAAACACTGTCGATCTTCACGTGGCGCAAGCGTCCGCCGACTTTTAGAAAGTGATTACCTGAAGTCCACGAAGTGAAGTTCTGGAGTTCGTAACGATCCTGCGAGTTTGACGACGAACCAACCTGCGATCCGCCGCCGAGAAACGAGTCGAGCACGCTCAACGCAAACTCATTCGAAACACTCGTCTGGTAGAAACGTTGGCGGCTCCACTGAAAGCGCGTTTCGTTGACTGTCTTCTCGTTGAGCAACGCCGTTTCGGTCAACTGCACGATGAAGTTGTTGCGTTTGCCTTTGAAAGCACGCGAAGGAAGCGAGAAACCGCCGACGCCCTGAAGATCCTGAGTCGATTGATTGTAGTTGAAGCGCCCCACAATCGTGTGGATCTTGTTGATCTTGAAATCGAATCGCGCGTTGCCGTAGTTGTTGGCGTCGGGAGTGACGAACGATTCGTTCACGATCACCGGTTTCAACGTAACCGGATCGAGCACCGTCGCGTTCACGACTGAATTCGCGTCGCTCAGGTAACGGCCAAAATAAAACGAAAACGACGCGCGCTTCGGAATTATTGGACCACTAAGATTGAAGTTGTAAGCACGCTGTTGATATGGAGCGCGTCTCGTCGTAAACGGATTACGCGAGTTCAAACTCTCGTCGTTGAAGTCGAAGGCAAAGCCGCCGTGCCATTTGTCGGCGCCGGGTTGCGTAAAGATCTCGATACCGTTCCAACCCGGAAACTCATTCTCGGCCGAGAACGGATTGTTGTTGATGCGAACTTCGCGAATCGCTTCTTTGGGCGGAATCTGTCCATTTGAGAAACCATCGACTTTGATCTGCGCCTGTCCGCCTGCTTCGGGATCGGTTGGACCAGCCATCGCTTGCAACGCCGACGCGAGTGCCTGTGGATCGTTGGGCAGCGCCTCCAGTTCTTTGCCGCGGAGCACGAGGGCATTGGCGTTGTTGTCAGAGTCAGTGCTCATGTTGCGGTCGTCAACAGTGACCTGCTGATCTTCGAAGCCGACTTCGAGTTGCGCATTCAGAGTTTTGAGGTCGTGGGCGCGAATTTCGACAGCCTTGTCTTCAAACAAGCTGAATCCCGGCCACTCGATTCTTAGTTCGTAGGTACCCGGGTCCAGCCGCCGAAACTCATAGACGCCGGAGGAATTTGTGTTGGCAGTCGTACTGACACCGCGTGCATTGCGCAAGGTGACTTTAGCGCCGACAACAAGACTGCCGAGCTGATCGGTAACCGTGCCCTTTAACGCACCGGTGGCTTGCTGGCCGAGGGCGCACACTGAAACGCTGAAAAGCAGGACTGCTCCAAACAGAAGCCTGACAAGCATCGGGTCGATCCTCTTGTCTTAAGGTGGGAAAGCTTTTTGAGCCACGGATTTTCACAGATAACACGGATTGAATTTTTAAGTCTGACCTGTGTTCATCCGTGAAATCCGTGGCTAAAGAACCTGGCCATCCACGTTAGTGAATGAAACAACCAAAAAGTTGCACGTACTTAAACGTTAACTTCGTTGAAGAGTTGCAAAGTTTGCGGCTAACTCTCGCCGCGAATGGCTTTGAGGTCTTTTATCAGCTCGCCAATGGCGTCTTCGGCATATAACACTTTTCGCGCCCGCCAGACAACGCGCGGCGGTTGCAGCTTCTCGGGTGAACCCTTCACGATCACGAAGAGTTCACCGTAAGGATAAGAGGTATTCAAGATGTTCCGAAACTCGACTACGTTGAAAAAGATGACGTAATCAGCGGTTGACAACTCATTGGCAGCGCTAAGGCTTTTGTATTTGTGGATGTATTTGTTGAGCTTCTTCGCGAGCTGCGTGTAGACCCATCGATAGCGACCGTTGGGACGCGGATCGGCGCGGAGCACATCGTCGATGATGGCGCGCTCGCGGTCGCCAACATCGAGCACGCGCGACTTGAACACAACCAGCAAGGCGCGGTGCTTGTCGCGCACTTCCGCCAGGGAGTTGGCGCTGTCCTCCGCAGGTGCCTGCGCCGGCGCAGATAAACACAGAATGATTAGCAACAGGACGGGGGTCAATACCTTCATACTTCAGGACTTCAGGACTATCTGAGACGCGAGCTTCGGGCGCTGGGCGATAATTATGCGCCCAAATGTAGTAAACTGGCTATACCTCATCGCCCCGCCAAAGGAGAAAATTTTATGAGAAAGCTCGTTGGGATCTGTCTGGGGATAGCGGTGTTGTGGTCGGTGGCGGCAGGTGCTTCGGCTTCGCCCGAATCTTTTGCGTTGGCCGAGCGTGTGGGTGAAGGGAACGAGCGTAGTTTCTTTGTGTGGTCGACGTCGGCTGGTAACTACATCGTGAGACACGACGGCATGGGTGAGTTCACCTCGCCTGCGGGATTGCGACGTGTTTTTATGTTGAAGCTTGGAGCAAAGGCGCGCATCGATCGCGTTTACTTTCTCGAGCATCAGCACGATTTGTTCGTGATGTATGAAGTTCACGATGCGTCGGCACGATGGTCCTATCTGGTGCGCATGGAACAGACGAAGCGAAAAGCGAAATGGATAATGGAGTTTGATGGGGCAGATCTAGGTGCGCCGGTGATTCAGGGCGAGATGATCGTGATCAAAGATGTCGGAGTCAGTGTAGCGAACGGGCTGGTTAGACAGGATTAAAAAGATTTACAGGATTAACAAGATGTGTTGAGCTTAGACCGTTCAATATATCGAGGATCTATCTTGTAAATCATGAGAATCTTCTTAATCCTGTAAAAACTACGACTTGGCTTTGGCGGCCTGAGCTTTTGTGTAGGCCATGCAATCTTTGATCGAAGTCTTGATCAACTTCTTCAGCGTCGGTACGTGAATATCCGAAAGTTTCTTGATATGCAAACACGACTTCCCTTTGCTGTGCTTGCCGAGCTTCTCCATCAGCTCCTTATGTTTCTCGAATCCCATCATCAGGTACACGGTTAAATCCTTCTTGCGTGGTGAGAAGGCGGCGATGGGCCAATCGCCTTCGTGTCCGCTCGCATACTTGTAGTGCCAGGTACCAAACCCGACGATGCCCGGTCCCCACATCTTCGGCTTGTTACCAGTGATCTCTTCCATCATCTTCGCGACCGCAAAACAATCCTCGCGTCGTTCAACTTCGGGGATGCGGTTCAGGAAATCCTTGACACTCTCATTCGTCGGTTTCGTTTTCGGTTCAGCCATGGATGACTCCTATCGTGTGGTGGGGTATTTGATTCCTAGCTGCTCGAGATACGTGTCGTACTTCGACGGATCGTAATAAAACTTTCGCATCGAAGCACGATACGTGTCCATCGTACGTTGGTTCAAATACGTCGGGGGCTTATCATCCGGCCCGATCAGCGGCTGATACTTCGTCTCCTTCGTTTGCACTTCATCAAAATACTTCCGCGCCTCTGACACGAGCTCGGGCTTGGTCAACAGATCGATCACCGTCATCGCGATCACTTTCGCGCCCGCGGTCACGCCTTTGTGCGCGATCGGAGTTGCCATCGCGATGGCGTCGGTCCAATTGTGACCAGGCAAGCCGGGAATGTTCGACGGATAACGCAACGACACTGTCGGCACGTTCCATGAAACGTCGCCGATATCGTCAGATCCACCACGCGTCTGTTGATCCGGCGTCACCGGACCAGCAAGCGGCATCAATTGTGTGGCGAGTCCCTGCTCACGCCCTTTCAACTCCTTTTGCAGCGCCTTCGCGAGCGTCTGATCGGCATCGCTCCACTGCGGGAGGCCGACCTGCTTGATGTTTTCGTACATCGCTTCTGCCACCGGCCGGTTGAAGTGTTGTGGCCACGCCGATCCGAGCACATGCGACGACACGGCGGTGTTGGTCATCATCGCGGCGCCCTGAGCCATGGTGTCTCCGATCTCGCGCAACTCTTTGATGTGATCGTAATCGAGCTCACGGAAGTAGTACCAAACACTCGCGAGCCGCGGCACGACGTTGGGTTGGTCGCCGCCGTTCGTGATCACGTAATGAGATCGTTGTTGCAGACGCAAGTGTTCGCGACGAAAGTTCCAGCCGACGTCCATCAACTCGACCGCATCGAGCGCGCTGCGTCCCTGCCACGGCGCGCCCGCGGCGTGCGCGCTCTCGCCTTTGAAGGTGTACTCGACGGAAACGAGTCCAGTGGCAGACGCTTGACCCCACGAGGTGTTGAGATTGTTGCCGACGTGCGTAAACAACACGACGTCGACGTCTTTGAAAACACCAGCCCGCACAAAATATGCCTTACCGGCGACAAGCTCTTCCGCGACGCCGGGCCAAATCTTGATTGTGCCGGGAAGTTTGTTGCGTTCCATCAGCCGCTTCACCGCAATCGCGGCAGTGATGTTCAACGGCACACCGGAGTTGTGACCCTCACCGTGACCGGGAGCACCTTCAATCAGCGGATCGTGATAAGCCACGCCGGGTTTCTGCGAAGCTTGCGGGATGCAGTCGACGTCCGAACCGAGCGCGATGACGGGCTTGCCCGATCCCCACGAAGCGATCCACGCGGTTGGAATACCGGCGATGCCCTGTTCGATCTTGAAGCCTTCTTTCTTGAGAACGCCGGTGAGGTACTTCGACGTCTCAACCTCCTGAAAACCGAGCTCGCCAAAGCTGAAAACCATGTCGACCATCACCTGTGATTGTTTTGCCATGGCCGCGACGTCGGCGACGACCTGTGCTTTGTAATCATTCGTAGGCGGCGAGCTTAAGGCGTGGCGCGGCTGTGAACCGGCAAACAGTGCAGCGAGACAAAGCGCGATCACAACTACTCGAAAGAGAAGTTTACGCATAAACGGGGGCTCCTGTTAGTTCCATTTGTATTTTCGATACTGAGGATCGGCTTCAAGTTCGTACTTCTTCAGAAACTCCCAGGCAGTTTGGTTGAACTTCGCTGCCTGATCGTAATACCAGTGATCGTGACCTTTGATCTCGATCAGCTCGACGGGAATCTCGGCTTCCTTCAATGCGTCACGCGTCGAGCGCACGATCTTTAGCGGGAAGAACTCATCGCTATCGCCCACTTGAATCGAGATCGGGATCTTTCGTTTTGCGAGCGGGATCAGGTCCATACCTTCGCCGATCAACGCGCCCGAATGAATAGCGGTGGCGGCGAAGTATTGCGACTCCATCAGCGCCATGTGCAGCGCAAACGATGCGCCTGCCGAATGACCGAAGAGATACACGCGACGCGGATTTATCGGATATTTGGTTTTGAGTTCTTCGACGAGGTCGTGCAGGAAGTCTGGTCCATCCTGTGGCGATCCCCAGCCGCGCAAGTCTGTGGCGTCCGGACCGGCAATAATGAAGCCTTCCTTCTTCGCGTAGTCTTTCCACTTCTCGACGAGTGTGACACCGGTGCGATTCGAGCCGTGTAGCATGACGATCAGCGGCGCGGCGGGCTTCACGGTGGACGGCACGTAGAGATAGTAAGCGCGCGTCTTGCCGCTGGAGGTGATCAGTTCTTTGGTGATGTCGTCTTTTGCGAGAGCGGACGAGAAGGCAGCGAGCAGGAGTATGAATGTCAGTGGGAGGTGAAGTTTCATGGGTCGCTCCGATTGGTTTTTTGCCACAAAGAGCACAAGGTCACAGTTAAGGTTTAGTCACCAGCGGCAGTTCGATGAAGCTTGCGTTGCCGGGTGTGTTGTAGATCCGTTGCGTGGCTTTTTTGTAATCCTCTGGTTTGGCCCAGAAGATACTCTTCACGAAGGTTTGCGGATTGCGATCGTAGAGCGGAAACCAACTCGACTGAATCTGGACCATGATCCGGTGTCCCGGCAGGAAAACGTGATTCGCCGTCGGTATCGCGAAACGATACTTCAGCGGCGTGTTCGCCTCGATCGGTTTCGCCGTCTCAAAACTCTCGCGATAACGACCGCGTAACACGTCGGCCGAGATCATTAGCTGATACCCGCCCATGTTTGGCTGTCCCGCAACCTGCGCCGGATAGAGATCGATCAGCTTCACCACCCAATCAGAGTCTGTGCCACTGGTTGAAGCGATCAGATTGACGATCGGTTCGCCACTGATCTTCACCGGCTCGGTCAAGACTTCAGACGTAAACGTCAGCACATCAGGACGACCCGACATCTCACGTTGATCGTCGACCAGCCAGCGCGACCAGCTCGCACCGTCAATCGGACGCGCGCGAAACGGCACTGGCTTCGCCGGATCAGACACGTACTCCTCGTAACCCGGCGCTGCCGTCTTCGCGTTGAAGCCCGCGTTCAACCCCGCATTGAGATAAAGCGGCGTCGGTTTGACAGTGCAGCCACTCTCACAACCTCTGGGCCACGACGTCATCCGATGCCATGTGTTCGTGCCGGTTTCAAAAGCGGTGACGGGCGCGATATCGGCTTTTGGCGCGCCGTCTTTCAAATAGTGATCGAGGAACGGTCGCAGAATGTCGCGACGGAAAGTCAGCGACGTGTCGCTGTTGAATTTGATTGCGCCGAGTGCGCTGCCGTCGCGAATCTCCTGTCCGTGATGCCATGGACCAAGCACGAGAAACACTTTGTCGTTGTTCGTGTCTTTCGGCTCGATTGCCTTGTACACCGCGATATCGCCGTAGATATCTTCCTGGTCCCACAAACTATGAACCAGCATGACCGGCACCTTGAGTGGTTCCTTCGCGAGAATTTTGTCGACGGCTTGATCCTGCCAGTACGCGTCGTAATTCGGATGCTCGAGTATCTTGCGCCAGAAACCGACTTGTTCGAGACCACGACGCCTGCCGAGCTCACCTGCGGAACCGGCTTCCATAAACATGTCGTAATCGTCGTAGTGACTGGTCCACCACTTGATGTCGTTGGCGCGCGTTGCTTCCTGATCGTAGATATAGCTCATGCCCTGCTGCCGAAACGCGCCGTTGTGAAACCAGTCGTCGCCCATCCAGCCGTCGACCATTGGATTCATCGGCACTGACACTTTCAATGCCGGATGCGGATTGATGAGCGCCATCAACGGCAGAAAACCGTCGTATGAAATTCCGAGAATGCCGACGCGGCCGTTTGTTTCGGGAATGTTCTTCACGAGCCAGTCGATGGTGTCGTAAGTGTCGGTTGCATGGTCCACCTTGGTCGGATTCCAACGACCCTGAAGCGGACGATTCATGACGTACTCACCTTCAGAGCCGTACTTGCCGCGAATGTCCTGAACCACGCGGATGTATCCGCCTTCGACGATCACGTCGGTGGCGTTGTCGTAGCCGGTCAGGATCGATCCGAGGTCGTTGCTATCGGCGTGACCCGTCAACTCGTCGGCGTTGTATGGCGTACGTGTCAACAGGATCGGGGCGTTGCGAGCGCCCTTCGGAACGAGAACGACGGTGTGCAGTTTGACGCCGTCGCGCATGGGAATCATGACGGTGCGGCGGACGTAATTAAACCCGTCGTAAGTCGGTTCGAATTTTGACGGTGTCTCGTTTTGCGCGAAGGCCAAAGGACAGGCGAATAGCAAGAAAACAAATACCAGCAGGGGTTTCATATTTAACCTCGGGGAAGAATTAGCCACAGATTACACGGATCGCGCGGATAAGAAAAAGAAAAAATCAGTGAAAAATTGTGACCTGATGGGAATAAAAATACGCGTTAGTGTTTAGTGCAGACCTTTGTTCATTCATGTCGTGTAGTGCGAATTGGCTTTGAAGCATCAAAGTCCTCATACACCGACCTACCAGGAAATCTTTTCTAACCGAGGAGACCTCTCAAAATGAAGAGTATTTTAGGCGTTTTGGTTTTGACGTTGTTTGTGGTGTGTCTTGCCTTACCAGGCGCAGTTTTTGCCGGTGCTGAAGGGGCTTCGGCGACCGGAAGTCTCAAATTTATTCTCGAAGACGGAGAAACAAGATTCGTTGAGTTTGACGCCAAAGAAGGCGTCGACGGCCAGGCGACTGGCGAGATGACCTTCAGCGATCCGGTGGCGATTCCGATTGATAATCCCGACGATTCGGAAACACCAAAAACGGAAGGCGTGCTGGTGAAAGCAAAATTCGATTGCATGCAGGTAGTTGAGAACAAGGCGGTGATCGGTGGCGAGATTTACGATTCAAATGTTCGTAGCAACATCGGCCAGCGCGTGTTGCTCGTCGTCGAAGACAATGGGATCGAGAGCGACCGGCTCATCTGGGGAATTTACCAGCAGCCCGCGAAAGGCTGGATTCCCACCGACGCCGAACTCGAGGACGACAAGGGTGCGGGCTTGAAGTGGATCGCGACTGACTTCGAGCGACCTGACGACAAAGGAATTCCTTCAGACATCAGCAAGGTCGTCACTTGCAAGAGCTTCCCCCTCGGCTCATACGAGTTTCCGGAAATCAAAGCTGCCGGCGGTGATCTCAAAGTCTCGCAACGTTAAGTCAGGTATCCACAGATTACGCAGAGAAATCTGTGTAATCTGTGGATCTACTAATTCTTAGTCCTGATCGTCCCTATATTTGTGAATTGTCCGTGTGCTTTTACCTTGATGGTACAGGCTCCGGTACCTACGCTCCCGGGAAGTTTGAAGGTTACTTGCGTGAACGGGGCGTAAGGGACCTGCCGCACTCCCTCCGCTGCCAGGTCGTGACTCTGATTGTTAGCGTCTACCAGATTAACCACTACGTCTGAAGGAGTTTCGCCCGGCAGCAGTTGCAGGTTTGCGACGAAGATTGTTACCCGCGTGATCTGATCCGGCGAAAAATGCACGACCGTGCTGGCTAGATCGAAAGGATCTTTTGTCAGTAACACCGACTCTAATCCAGCCGCCTGGTTCATGACCGAACCAGCGCTATCAGTGAGCAACTGAATCGGAGAGTCAGAGCCTGGTCCAACTTTCACGAGGAAGCCATTCGTCCCACCTGGTCCAACCGACTGAAAGGCGCCCGTCGTTGTCGGAAAGTTAGACGAACTGCTGGTTCCGGTCACATAGGTATTAGCGCCAACGTCGGTTGCCACACCAAATGCTTCTTCATTTTGCCCGCCGCCAATGAATGAGGAATAAGATTGAGCGGAGCCATCCGGGTTCAACCTCGAAAGGAAGGCGTCGCGGCTGCCGCTCAGTGCAGCTTGAAGCGCATCACCGGTTACAGGGAAATTAGCTGAAGTTGTTGTGCCGCTCAGAATGGTCTTGCCACCGAACCCGACGGCAATGCTTGCGCTTGAATCAGCGCCATTGCCGCCGAGGTAAGTTGAGTAGACGAGGCTAGCTCCCGTAGCATTGAGTTTAGTTACAAAAGCGTCACTCTCGCCACCGGCGTTTGTTGGTTGCACGCTGCCTGGTGTCGTCGGAAAGTTGGACGAGTCAGTGAGACCGTTCACGTAGACGTTGCCGTTCGCATCGACGGCGATTCCGAGACCGGCGTCGATGCCACTGCCGCCGAGGTAAGTTGCGTACTTAGACTCGGTGCCGAAACGATCCAGCTTCACGACAAATGCATCGCTGCCACCGGCGGAGACTGTTCTGAAGGCTCCTGCGGTGGTGGGGAAGTTCATCGAGTCTGTCAGGCCCGTAACAATCGGACTGTTGCTGGACGCGTCGAGTGTGATGGCGAAGCCCATGTCCGTACCGCTGCCACCGAGATAGGTGGAGAAGACGGTCAGGTTACGAGCGGGGTCAAGGCGAGTAACAAAAGCGTCGGTTGGTCCTGACAGGGTGGATTGCAAGGCATCAACCGTGACGAGGTAATTGTTGGACGCAGTAACTCCGGTGACGACGACGTCGCTAATCGTATCAAGCGCAATCCCGAAGCCCTCCTCATTGCCGGCGCCGCCGAGATAAGTGGAGTACAGCAGTGCCGATCCGGTGGGATTTAGTTTGGAGATGAATGCGTCGGTGCCTCCGCCCTTGGCAGACTGCGTAACGCCTGGTGTTACGGGATAATTTGCAGACGCCGTCGTGCCGGTGAGGTAAACATTTCCTCCAGTGTCAATCGCGATGCCGTAACCATAATCATCCAGAGAGCCGCCGATGTAGGTCGAGTACACCACCCCGTTACCGTTTGGATTTAGTTTGGTTACGAAGAGATCTTTTCCGCCGCCACTGGCGGATTGAAACACCCCTGGAGTAAGCGGAAAGTTAAGAGAGTTGGTGGCGCCGACGACGTAGGCATTTCCTTCGAAGTCGGTAGTGACGGCTGTGCCTTCTTCGCTTCCGCTTCCTCCCAGGTAGGTAGAAAACACCAGGACCGGATCGATAACGAGGGGAATGCTCGCATCGTAGTTGCCAATTCGAAATGCGATCTGGTCCTGGTTCTCAACAACATAACGACCGGCAACGTAATGGCGTTTGCCATTAAGAGACTGGTAGATCAATGGCTTTGGTTGAATGATCTTGCCGCCATTGAGCTTTAGCAGGAGATTACCGGCGCGATCGATCTCGATCCCTTCCGTGCCGGCGTATCTGATTTTGATGACGTTTGGATCGGTGTTGGGAGCAACAACGATGTCGTACTTCAAATGACCGGCATCGCCGTAATAAAGGACGTCGACACCCGAATACACTTGATTGAATCGGGCTTGGGCGTAGTGGGGGATGTTCGTTCGAAACGCTTTTGGATCGTTGCCGATTAGATAATTTGATCGTTCCTTGAGCAGTTGCTCTCCGATTGGCTGGGCCTGGTTATTTGCGCCGACGAACTGAAGGACCAGATTTTGGGTGCAGGCGCATCGAGCATTTCCCAGAGAGAAAGTGGCTTCAGTGGTGCTTAACGATGCGGCAAACTGATTTCCGCGGACGAGAAAGCGCGTTTGTGCCTGGGCCTGACCCTGATTCTCCTCAAAAGACAAGGCACGTTGAGCTGATGCACCGACGCGTTTTAGTAAGTTCTCAGTGAGTAGCTTTTGGTAACGCGTTTGTGGTTTCTGAGCGAGTCCAATATTGAAACAGTTCAGCAGGATCGCAGAGACGCAAAGCGCAACTGGGATGCGAGCGAGGAGGTGTCGTACTTTCATGAGGTTCATCCGTTCTGGTGCGTGTTACTGGTCCACTTTGATTCGTTTGTTCGACGCGGTGATGTAAGTGAGCGTTTGTTTGCCACCATATACTGCCGTGACTTCGATGCTCTTGATCCGTTCGCCGTTGATGACCATGGCCAGTGCTGCGACGTCAATGGTGCCGGAGGCTTGAATGACACTGATGCCGTCGGGCAACGACACACTCGCCGTGGCGGTCGACGAGGCGACTGTACCGGTGAGTGCCGTACCCTGCACGTTTATGCGTGCGCCGTTCTCCGGCGTTAGGGTTACTTGTAGCGTTGATCCGAGCGGAATGTTTGACGCGGCAAGAGCGACGCTGACTGGATTCGCCTGATTAGCCGGCAAAATGATGTCGGGTGCGCCTTGCAGCGAACCGTTGGGCTGGCTGGGCGGCGTGATGCCGGCGACGGAGACGATGCGAATGCTTGGTGCGTTAGCAGGGATGACGACGCCGGGCGTTCCCAAAGTGACTCGGGGAGCGATCTGCCCAAATGCTACACGAATCAGATTCAATGAGGTTAGATCAAATGACTCGATCCGAAGATAGCCGGCGCCACCCGGACCTCCGAAGGATCCTCCGCTACCCCCGTCCGCAGCAAAACGCAGGTTCCCTGTTATTCTGTTCGCAATCAGCCGGATGGCGCCACCAGATCCACCGCCAGCTCCGATTAGAGTGGTCCCACCGAAGCCGCCATTTGCGAGAAGTCTTGTTCCCCCGGGGTCAGGGTCCGGAAAAATAATACTGCCCGAACTGGCAATCAAAAGTGCTCCACCTCCACCGCCACCACCTGACCCGGATGTGCTACCACCAGTGACACCCCGTCCACCCTCACCGCCACCACCGGAACCACCTATCAACGGAACAAGAGTGGACAACCCATACTTGGAACCGCCGTCGCCGTTAACGGCGTTTTCAAACGAATTGCGCCCCGGAAGGCCAGGTGTCGCAAATCCGCCGCCACCGCCAGTGCCAATCCCTCCTTGAACACTTGAGATTGGACCACCCGCACCGGCACCCGGACCATCGCCATTGACGCCTGCAGAAGAGGGAGTAGTCACGCCGCCTATGCCTCCTGAGCCACCGTTAAACCCGCCTGGACCTCCGAGTCCTCCTCCTGACGCGTTTCCGGGTGATCCGGAGATGTCGATTGCTCCCGCAATCGTCACGTTGCCCGTAGCCAGAATCGTGACAGGCGTGTTTCGTGCATTGCGTGCGAAGCGAATTGTTACGTTCTGAGGAATGTTAATCGTTGTGAAATTAAAGACACCACTCTCAGGAAGAAGCAAAGTTTGGCTTTCAGTCGGATTAAAAGGGCCGTCGGTACCCGTCGAACCGCTGACAAAAGGACCCTGCGCATAGACGGTGAGACTGAACATACCCAGCCACAAAAATGTGGCTGCAAGGTTTCGCGTGAAGGAAAGTGGCATCAACAATAGTCGAGACATAGTTGGTCTCCTGATTAGCTTAGTGTTCAGGGCGGAGTGATTTGGATCGTGTTGACGTTTACATCAGCTCTTACCGAATGGGCTGTCGAAGTCGTTACTACGATTATCTTGCGGCCCGTAGGAGTGAAGGCATTGATCGACAGATTCACTGTTAAAGAGCTGCCATTTACATTGACGTTGATGTTTGACGCAGTGACGCCGGAAGTTCCGTTACCGGTTGGGTCAAATAGCTGTACATTGGTTGTGCCGTTCAAGTTAAGTCCAGTGATCGTGACCGTGATGTTGCCTCCCTGCGTGATACTTCCCGGTGAAACAGTGGAGATAATTGGTCCTTTGGTGAGCATCACACCACGACCAAAAGTTGTGCCGGCGGCAATCTCGGCACCTTTGCCAACTGATACCCCAGGACTTAATACTGAATTATTTGCGAAACTCGCACCTTTGCCGATCGAAATACTCGGGCTAAGAACACCTGCAACCGCAAAAGCTGGACCTTTTCCAATTGACACGCCCGGGCTGAAAGCAGCCGCACTCGTAAAGTCGAGACCTTTTCCGATCGAAACACCCTGCGAGATCGTGAAGCGGAAATCGAAAAGACTGCGGACGTGTACTGTCGCTGTTCCTTCCAACGCAGGAAACGCGGTGCTCGTTGCGCGCACAGTCACATCGAATGTCGCCGGTGCATCAAGTGGTCCGGTGTAGAGTCCGGTTTCATCGATCCTTCCGAGAGTGTCGCTGCCTCCTTCAACCCCGTTGACACTCCAAACCACGCCATGATCGTCGCCGGGTACAAGAACGTTCGCGTTGAACTGCACTGACTCGCCATCGATCACTGAAACTTCCTTCGGTGTGACAATCACGCCTTGCAGTACAAACGGTTGTACGGTTGTGACGGTACCGCGTGCGGTGTTGATTGTGATCGGGCCGGTGGCCGCGCCCTCCGGCACGACGGCAGTGATGGTGTTGTTGGTAAAACCAACCAGCGTGCCTGCGACGCCGCCGCTAAAAGTCACCGTCGACACCCCGGCGCCGAACCCGACACCGTAGAAGCTCACCTGTGTCCCGGGAACACCCGTACGAGGCGCGAAGGTCAGTAACTCGAGCGTGTCGGCAGCAAGTCGACGAATGGCAGTGAAATTTCCCGCCGCGTCGTAATCGTAAACGGCTGCTTCGCCGCTGGGTGCAATCACTGCACGCAGGCGTCCATCGTCGTCGTAGATGTACCGAGACGTCTGCGTTTGCGCCGTCACGAAAACGGAAACACTGAGAAGCACGAGCACCGGCGCAATGAGACTGCGCGTGGTGCGGGCGCGGGTTGAAGATGAGATTCTCCCGAACCGCTTCAAGAGTTTCCTTTCGCGTCGAACCTAATCAATCGGCGCGGCCCGTTTACCGATCAAGACAGGCCGTCGAGTCGAACTGAGGTCATGCGTGTGCAACGGGATGCGTTCGTCAGCCCATTGCGGGTTGAGTGCAAAGAAACGTGCGCCGACATTGGCAGCCAGCGGATCGTCGCGCCACTGTTTGAATAGCGCGCTCGCCCGATCGGCATCCGCAGTGCGTCCGGCGGCGGCATATAACGAAGCCAGATACTGATATGCCCCGAAGTCAGTCGGATCGATATTAACGACTGCCTCAAACGCTGCGGTGGCCTGATCGATTCGGCTAAGTGCGTAAAGCGTTGCGCCCAGCTCGCGTTGGACCAGGCGATCGCGCGGGAACTCGAGTCCCAGTTGAATCAACTTATCGGCTGCGGCTTTGTGCTGGCCCTGGCCACGCAAAACGATAGCATGGAAGAAGCGGGCGCGTGGCAGCGCTGGATTCAGCTTGAGTGCGGCGTCGATCAGTTGGGCGGCTTTCTGTAGTTGATTACGTTCGGGGCCATAACGTTCGGTGCGCAGCTCCGCGACGGCGGCACTGATGAGATAGTCAGGATTGTCGGGCTGTATTTCATGGGCCATGCGAAACGCTTCAGACGCGAGACCGTATTGCGATTGTTCCAGCAGTCCGATGCCGTAATCGTTCCAACGGCGCGCTTCGGCCGCGGAGTCAGTCATCACGATTGCCGGGCTTGCTAGTGATTGCGGCGACAATTCGGTTTGTGCTTCCGCCATCTGCACGATGGGCAGCGTCAGCGAGGCGCCGCGTTGGGCCAGGACGTAGTTGGTGTACTCCTGTGTGAGACGGCGATACTTCACGCGCGCTTCCAGCTTGAGATTGTTCGACGAACCGGCTTGCTGCTCAGGCACGCGGAAACGGAATCGCGCGATGTCGGAACGTCCGGCGGGAAGCGCCGTGTTGTACGAGACTGCCGTCGTCAACCAGATCTGGTGGCGAGTGATGGCGCGCGACTCGGCGTCGAGCAGGATCGCTTTGTAAGTGTGTGCGCTTTCGTCAAGAAATAGATCCGGCTTGATGAAGCCGCTGTGGTAGATGGTTTGGTTGTTAGCGTCAGTGACTTTGAACTCGACCCAGATTTCGTAAAGGTCGCGCACTTCCGGCGCGAACGAGTGACCGATGTGCCGGCTACTCACAACTACTTCGGTCGTGATTGCTTCGCCGGGTTGGGCCGGCAGGTTGTTGACTCCGTTTCGTTGTAGTTGAGTGACAACCTTTCCGCTGGTCTCGTTCTTGACGGTGAAGATATCTACGTTGACCAGATCGTTCTCGAGAAATTCGATCGTTTTTTTGACTTGTTCGTGTTGCTGGTAGAAGAGCGGCGCGGCCGTGTTGGCGCCGAGCCAGCGATGGGAAGCGATCACGCCCTGCTTCGAGGCGCGATCGTTGTGACTCTCGACTTTCGGCATGTGACAGCCGCGACAGTCGATGCGTTTGTCGCGACGATAAAAAGGCGTGGCAGATTCAAGCGACATGCCTGATTGTTGCCATTCGTCGTAAGCCGAAAAGCCGCGAATGTGTTTGTAGCCGTTGAGAGATGGTGGAGCGTCGACCTTGTGACAGGTCGAACAAAACTCGGGCGACTTCAGCAGCGGGCGCATCACGGCGCGCTTGTGTTTCGGGATATTGGCGAGAATGTCTGCGTCAGTGAAGTTGCCGTAGATCGGCGTGCCGTCTTCTTCTGCGAGCAGCGCGGGACGGCGGATGGTATAGCTTCCGGTGCCGTCGAGTCGCGCTTCCACGATCGAGTGACAGACCGAACACGTTACGCCTTCATCGTCCATGTCGGTGAAGGGAGCTTTTTGGCGTGGGGCTTTGCTGTCGAGCGCGCCCGAGAATAATGCGATTGGCGTATGACACGACTCGCAATGTCGTGTGAATTCGATGCCGCGTGTTTTCAGAAGAATGTCCGCGCTCTCACGATAGAATGGCTCGCGCGCCGCGTTTCGATGCAACGACTCCGACCACGCAGCATGTGTATCCTGATGGCATTTCTGACAACGCGACGCTGAGAAGAATTCCTCGACCGGGATGAGTTTTCCATCAAGCGTCCGTGAGTTCGACGGCGCAAAGCCTTCGGGTCGAGGTGGAATCGTAGTCGATTTGTGGATAGCTTCGTTACCGTTTTGCGCAGCCGTGTACTGCCAGTTTAGAAGTAGACCTAGCGCGCATAAAGTAATGACCAGGATCACACGCAAGATGCACATATTGTTACGTCTCCCGAACATTAGCTTTAGTTGAGCAATTGCCGTAAACGATTTCTCCAAGTAAAATCTGGACTGTTCTGTAAGTTATTTGGATCGACTGGTCTGCTTTGTCCTCCTGCCCTTCGCCCTTCAGCATTATTGTGTAAATCCATTATTATTTCTTCTAAGGGTGCCCCCTCAAATAAGTTGTCAATTTCGTGTCCAACGCCAGAAGACCAAGCGGTAAAGGGTCCTAT
Organism: Pyrinomonadaceae bacterium; assembly: GCA_035694465.1. Lineage (GTDB taxonomy): Bacteria > Acidobacteriota > Blastocatellia > Pyrinomonadales > Pyrinomonadaceae > PSRF01. The sequence goes on from DASSFI010000003.1 coordinate 118,648, forward strand.
CTCACACCTCATTCTTCTACTCCATTCGGCATGCCGCATCGCGTCTCCGGCATCGTTATGACCGGGGTGATTGATTAATTCTTCGTTCGCTATTTGTCCGGCTCTATCATAATCGGGTAGATATGTTCTCGGGTCCCACCAATCTCCGCGGGCTAAGCCGAACGGATCAGTGAAAGTCACCGGATTATTTGCAGCATAACTATAAAAATTTATGCCGCCATCAAACATAATGGAGTCTTCACTCATGAATCGGCCTTGTTGTGGATCAAGCCATCTTGTCCTGTACAAAATGAGGCCCGTTAGCTCATCATGTTCCCTACCGGTAAAACCGTACCTGGTAAAAGTGCCATCAGTACGTTCACCAAATGCTCCATACCTCTCCATTTCAGTAATGCCACCAACCATGTTCGTGAGCGCAAGGGTACTGGCAAGGCGGTCTTGTAAAAAATAAAGCTGATTAGTTGATGAGGAATCCCTTTGCCGTAGTTTGTCGTCTATTTTTTGTCCGTTAAGATACTCGGCCGTTGCGCCGTCCATTCGACTGTCAAGCACTACGTCTTTATCGTCATAAAGAAAATTTGTGATCGAGCCGCTGGCAGTGCGGCTCGTGCGGCGGCCAAGAGCGTCATAGGTGTAATCAACTGATTGGCCATTAGAGAGCGAAACACGTCTAAGGCGGCCGCGGGCGTCCCAGGTGAAGTTTGAGATCGTTGGTGCATCGGTGCGTGTGGTGGTTTGGCCTTCGTTGTCGAAGGCATAACTCGCGGTGCCGAACTGCGCGATGCGGTTTGCGGCATCGGCTGGGGCCACGGTTTTCGCGGTGGGAAGGAGTGTGGCGGAAGCCAGCGAGTTGATGGTTTCGATCTCGTCGTCGGCGTTGTAGGTGTATTGAAAATCTTCGAGTGCCTGGTTCAGACCATTTGTATGCGTCAGTCGTGAGAGACGATAGGCATTGTCGTAAGCATACGTTGTGCGCACGTTGTTTGGGCGCTGTAATGACGCAACTCGAGAGAGCGTGTCGTAGCCGTAGGTGAATGTCTCACCAGCCTGCGCGATAGTTGCGAGACGTCCTGCCGGGTCGTAGGTGTAATTGACAGGAGACCGATCAGCCGCCGTCATCGAAACACGTTGATTGGCTTTGTTGTAAGTGTAGGAAACAACGCCCTGCGGAGTGGTTTCCGACAGCAAACGGTCGGCATCATCGTAAGCCCAGACGATGCTGCCTGACTGCGTGTCGTCAACGCGCGTCAAGCGATAGGCAATGTCGTACGTGTAATCAACGGTCGCATCGGCATACTTGATCTGCGCCGGCCGGTTGAGTTGATCGTAAGTGTAAGCTGTTTTCCGCCCGAGACGATCGAGTTTCTCAATAACATTGTCGACGGCGTCGTAAGTGTAGGCCGTCACTTGGCCCAGAGGGTCGCGTTGCGAGGTAAGTCGGAATAATTCGTCGTAAGCGAAGGTCGTGATGTTCCCACGCGGATCAGTCAACGTAACGAGATTGCCGCTGTTGTCGTATTCGTAGTGCGTGACGAACCCGAGCGGCGTGGTCATCGTCTCCAGCAGTCCACGCGAGTCATAGGTATAACGCGTGGTACGCCCCGACGGCGAGACACGCGCCACTAACTGGTCATCGCGATCGTAAAACCAACGCGACACACGCCCGAGCGGATCCGTAGTCGAGATCAGACGATCTTTACTGTCATATGCGCTGGTCCAACGTTGATTGAGTGCATTAGTAAAGCTGATCAGATTATCGTTCGAATCATAGGCGAGCGTGGTTGTCGCTCCCGCCGTATCAGTCATCGAAGTCACGCGGTCGAGCGAATCGTAAACAAAAGTCGCGCGCCGCCCGAGCGGATCGACGGTGGCTGTCAAACGTCCAATGGCGTCGGACTCAAACGTGCTGCGATTGCCGAACGCGTCCAGGACCGCGATCACGTTGCCCTGGGCGTCATATTCCAGGTTGCGCGTGTGATGGAGTGGATCGGTAATAGTCGTTAACTGTCCGAAACCATCGTACGAATAGGCGGTGGTGCGACCGAGCGCGTCACGTCGCAGAAGCATGTTGCCGTGTGAATCGTATGCAAAGGTCGTAACACGACCGAGTTCATCTGTGATCTTCGTCAGCTTGTTGAAGACGGGGTCGTACTCCATCCGCTTTACGCCGCCGAGACGATCGGTTGACTTGATGATGTTGCCACGATCGTCATATTCATACTGCTCTTCAGTACAACCGCATGGACCAGTAACCGAGGCCGTCAGATTGTTGTCCATCGACCGCTCGAGATGGTTTTTTTGGCCCAGCTCGTCGGTGTAGTCGGTGACATAGCCCGCGACGTTAAAGCGTTTGGTCTGCACGCGATTGAGCGCGTCGGTAATCGTCGCGCCGGTGATCGCGTTGCCCGACAGCGTGTAGGCATAATGCTCGACACCGCCATCGGCGAACTTTTGATCGGTAACTCGCCCAACACTGTCGTAGGTGATCTGCTTCAGAGTATTTCCGCGCTTGTCTTTGACGGCGATGAGTTGGCCGGGGAGAGTACCGCCGTAGGTGTATGTTGTGACGTTTTGGAATGGATCCTTGACCTGGCCCAGTGTCCCTGCCGACGTATATGAGTAATCCCAGTTATGTCCGAGCGGATCAGTAATACGAGTGATCCGATTACTGCTGTCGTAGGTGAAGTTGATCGAGCGTCCCACAGCGTCAGTGACGCTGGTGAGATTGTTTCCGGTATAAATCAGCGTCACCGTGTTGTTGTTGGTGTCGCTCATCGAGGTGAGCCGGCCGCTCGAGTTGAAAGTCATCGAACTGCCATCGCGACGCCGGTACACCAGGCTGCCGCTACTCAACCGCCGCACTTCATCGCCTAGCTGCCCCGTCGTCGATCTGGTAGTGAAGACAGATAGACCCTGAAGCGTGCTGCTCGCAGCGTTGAAGCTGAAGAGACGGCCGGCTACTTGTTCTGCCAGCTTGACGCGACCAGTTCCGCCTGCTGCAAACGCACCGGTAAGCCTGATATCCCAGTTGTGCGTCGTTCCGCGACCGAACGGACAGGTCGTGCATGAGAGTCCGAGGTCGGAAGTGTAAGTACGCGTCAGTTCCAGTAACCCGCGTGCGCCACCGAAGGAGATGTCGGTAGTCTTTTCGATCTTCACGCCAGTGGAGAAATCGACTGTCTTGGGGCCACGAGGACACGACTTATCTTTTGCTTCATCGCATTTGCTGCCACCGCCTCCTGCTTTCTGGCAATCGTCGTCAGGAGCGGGGTTATCGTTCGGGGTAACGTTTGGGAAGTGCCACGAGAAATCAGGGAGACCAAACGGCCGTCCCGTGGCGGGATCATTCTCCGGCACGATACGCAAGCCATCAGTGCTGACGCGCCCCAACCCGTATCGTTTCCAAACCACTGCATTGTGATCGAAGTAATAAAGTTCGATACGCGTGTTCGGATCAGCCCCGGCCAGATTGGGATAGGTCACTGGAATGGCCATGTTCCCGCTCGAAACAGCACCGCCGGGCTGACTGGTATAGACCATGTTGCTGCCGAGGTTGGCAGGCAGCGGCGCGGGCACGCGATCCGGTTCGACCGGCGAGATCGAAACGCGCGTCACTGGCGTGCCATCAAGATTGCGCAGATTCGCGTTGGCGGGAACCGTCATCGCGAGATCGGGCAAGCGTGGGTTATCGACGACGGTCGCCTGATTCGGAACGATCACTTTTTCAAACTGCGTATCGAGCGCAGGTAAATAGAAAGTGAAGGGAACGGTGTTCACCTGACCGGCGACAACGTTAGCCGGCTCGACGATCACGGGATAAGTCTTGTTAGGTGCGCTCGCCGTGCGGCCATCGATCATCACCGGCCGGTTTTGTCCTGCTGTCACACCGCTCAATAGGAACACGCCGGCTGAATCGGTGGTAGCGGAGTGACCGTCGAGCGAAGCGGTGGCGCCGATGATTGGCTGCTTTTCGTTTGATAGCACCACACCGGTGATCGAGGTTTGTCCGGCGGCAATTACGTTGAGACTTGCGGGAAATGTGCGCTGAACGTCGTGACCATCGACGACCGCTGTGGCACTGACGGTAAAACTGTATGAGCCCGGACTCAGATTCACATTTGCAAGATTGAGGCTCAGCGTCGAACTAGCTCCGGCTGCAACGAGGTCGGGTTCAAAATCAAAAGTAACTCCGGCAGGTAGACCGGTGACTGCCAGACGCGCGAGTTGAGAAAAGTTCGGTTGCGGACTGGTGATCGCGACGATTTGTGTAGCGGTACTACGTTGAATTGTACTGACAGTGCCGGGCGCGACATTGAGTTGAAAGTCCTGTGAATCCTGCACAGTAAACGGTGTCGCCGTTTTAGCCAGACCGTTAGCTGTCGTTAATTCGATGAAGCCCGTTTGCGCCCCATTCGGAACGGTGATGCGTACTTCGGTAGTGATTGAAGAAATAATCTGGGCCGCTTGCCGGCTATTGTTGTTGCCACCGAAAGTCACCGCCGGATTGGTGTTACTCAGTTTCAGGAACGAACCGGTGAGGGTCACGATGGTGCCCGGCGATCCCTGTTTAGGACTGAAATCGCTAATCGTCGGTGGTGTGGAAGAATTTCCACGGGTGGCGGTAATTGTGATGGTGATGAACGCGCCGGGTCGGCCGAAGAAATTGCCGTCAATGGTGTTGTTCGCTGCCAGTTGCACGGGTCTTGTTACTGAAGGCACACCAAGGTTGAGTTGACTGGAGTCGGCGACAACCGCGCCATTCAATCGCACAGTCGCAGTCAGTGCCCGACTTGTTCCGTCCAGAGCGCCGTTTACGATCTGAATATTAAAAGGAGCAACCGCATCGGCGGGCATCGTGAACTGTTCCGAGAACTTGGTGAGTGGACCTGTTCGATCAATCTGGCGTGGTCCATATACGACAATCGTGTCGTTGCTCTGCGCCACGGTTGAAACGATCGGACGCGCTTTGACTTCAGGTGGTAAGAAGGCAAGCGACTGTAAATACAGCGCCAGGATCAGGAGCGAGGCAACAAGGCTTGTTTTTCCTGAATGTATCGGTCGCACGATGGGGGTGATGCCCATGACTGATTCCCTCTATTGCGGTGACTATTTCTGCAACTCGCTGATGCTCACGCGGCGTCCTGAACTCGTGATGTAAATCAGGTCCGATGCACCGCCGAAACCAGCAGCAACTTCAACCTTCTCAACCTTTTCTCCGTTGATGAAGATCGGCTTACCGAAAGCAATCAGCACGTCGAGCGTGACCGTGGCGCGGATGACGCTCAAGCCACCATTGGGCAGAGTCAGGTTCACAGTTGTGGTTGACGCTGCAGTAGAACCGGTCAACGTGCCGCTCACTGTTGTTGGGCTTCCGCTTTCAGGCGTGAGTTTGACCTGTATCGCCGTTCCTGACGGCAGATTCGTGCCATTCACAACTACCTGAACCGGGTTCGATACTGAAGTGGGGACGACAATATCCGGTGGCGCGCCAAAGGAGGCCTTGCGATCGACGGGCGCGGCGATACCGCCAACTGAAGCTATCGACAATGTTGGCGCGTTTGCGAGAGTTACCGGGTTCGGTTGCCCTAACGTTATGGCAGTGGTGGAACAACGAGGAACGTATTGACTCAAGTCAAAGGCTTCAATCCTTATGATTCCTGCCGAGCCCACAGCGATATTGAAGTTATCCGGCAGACTGCGAATGTCCAGACACGGACTGCCTGAAACTGTATTGGAGACGATGCGAATAGCGCCGCCGGATCCACTGCCACCCGAGAGTTCGCTGTTGCCTGGGCCACCGGCTCCGCCTCGCGAATAGATTCCGCGAGTGCCGTCGCTATTGTCCGGAAATGAGATGCTGGTGGAACTAGCAATCAGAATTGCGCCGCCACCGCCACCACCGCCGCCGGCGACAACATTCGAACCCGGAAACGTACTTCCACCGCCACCGCCGGATCCTCCAATTAGAGGCAGCAACACTCTGGTGCTGTAACGCGGTCCACCCGGTCCGACCACGCCGTCGCCGGTTTTGATAATGCCGTTTGCGCCCGGACCGAAGAAGCCGCCGCCACCGCCGGCGCCGGCCCCGGTGGTTCCGCCTAAGCCTCCCGCTCCGCCGCCTGGTCCATCTGCCGCGCTGCCGTTAACTTGATCGATTGACGTTCCTCCGTTACCACCTCTAAATCCTCCGGGACCTCCTTCGCCACCGAATCTCCCATTTCTGTCGGCGCCATCGATAAAGATGCGGCCACCGATAACGACATTCCCGCTCGCCAGAATGGTTACGGGCGTGTTCTTCGAATTTTTTATGAAGCGAATCTCGACGTTCTGCGGAATGTTGACAGTGGTGAAGTTGAAGACACCACTCGGAGGAACTTGCAGCGTGGTATTGGCAACTGGATTGAAAGCGCCGTCGGCTCCGGTTGAACCGCTGCTAAATTGCGCGCGTGCCGCAGGAGCGGCGCAGACCAGTGTCAACAAGACTGTCGCTCGAAGAAGTTTGTTGGTGAGATTTGTCAGTTCCATTTCTGTTTCCTGTCCCTGCGAATCAATTTATCTGCAACAGATTTGAGGTCGCGTCATTGCGTAACGTGGAGCCGGCGGGAGTGGTGACAACCACTACCATGCTTCCGGTTGACGAGTTACTGGCAACAGTTATCGTCGCTGTTAGTGAAGTGCCATCACCATTTACGGTGATATTTGATACGGTGATGCCGGTTGCCGGAGTGCCGTTGGTCCGATTGAAGAAACGGATGCTCGTGGCGCCTTGAAGAGCCACTCCCTGGATCGTCAGTGAGATACTTGTGCCACGCGTCAACGTAGCCGGAGCCAGTGACGAAAGCACCGGTCCTCTGGTAGCTGACACCGCATCGTTTACGAATGTTGGTGGACTGTTTGGCAGTGTGCCGTAACGAACCGAAACAGAGTCGTTAATAAATGCCGGCGGGTTGTTGGGAGGCGTGCCGTAACGAACCGAAACGGAGTCGTTAATAAACGCCGGCGGGTTGTTGGGCGGCGTGCCATAACGAACCGAAACCGAATCGTTAATAAATGCCGGAGGATTGTTGAGTGGTGTGCCGTAACGCACTGAGAGACCGTCGGATCTGAATTGAAATCCCGCACCGAACGGGACCACAACCACCACTGCCTCGTCAAAAAGTTCGGCATCGTCGCCACTGGTTGCGCGCACGGTGAACTGTGCGGTGCTAGTGCCTGCGATGTTGGGAGCGGAGTAGAAGCCGTTCGCCGTGATCGTGCCGAAGCTTTGATTGCCACCGGCCACTCCGTTGACACTCCACAAAACATCGTTCGTTGCTGTGCCGCTGATCGTTAAACCGAACTGGACCGACTCTGAGGATCCAACCGTGATGGCGTGCGGCGTGATGCGCACACCCCGAATCACAAATGATCTCGTTGATGAAATCGTACCGCGTGGAGTCACGACGGTAATCGGTCCGGTCGTCGCGCCTTCAGGAACAACGGCGACTACAGCGGTGAGATTTGAACTGACTATGTTTGCCGGAGTGCCGTTGAAAGAAACTGCACTGACACCTTGATTAAAACCGGTGCCAAAGATAGTCACAGACATGCCGGCGGGTCCCTGGCTCGGAGTAAAGGCGAGGATGGCCAGATCGTTTGCCGTGAGTCTTTTGATTGCCTTGAAGTTACCGGCCGGATCGTATTCGTAGACACTGGCTTCGCCTGCCGGAGAGATGACGGCGATCAGTCGACCATCGTCGTCATAAACATAGGTAGTCGTTCCGCCTTGTTGTGCCTTGAGGACCGGCACTGCGAACGACAATATGAGGAAGAGTAAGGTTAATCGTCGAAGCATTTCTTTGCGCCTTGAGTGAGCTAACGCACGAAACTTCGTTATTTAACTGTTTGATCAATTTCGTGAGGCTGGTCGTTGGAGTGCGAGAAGAACCAGGGTTGAGGCCAGCCTAATTTCCAAATAATGCGGCGACACTATAGTCAGCTTTTAGCAGCGGGTCAATATTCAAACTCGGAATTTAAGACGCGGATCCGCGTTTAAGCAATCTTCTTCTCAATACGCCTGTCAGGCACCAACCAGATCACCGCCACCAATACATAAAACGCCAACCCGATCCATGGACGTACAAACGTCGATGCAATCCCGGCGATGTAGAACACAATCGAGATCTTCCCTTTGAAGTCCGATCCCAATGCAGAAGCGAGTAGCTCGTTGCCCGGCGCTCTCAGCAACGTAAAGACCAAAATGGTATACGCGATCGCGGTCATCAATAACACCATCCCATAGAGCACTACGGGCCACTGCGTGAAATGATTCTCGCCCATCCACGCCGTTACAAACGGGACCAGCGACAACCAGAACAACAAATACAGATTTGCCCATAACGCTCGCCCATCGATGTGTTCGGTGACGTGCAGCAGGTGATGATGATTGTTCCAATAAATCCCGAGGTAGACAAAACTCATCACGTAGCTTCCCATTACGGGAAGCAGTGGGCGCAGACCGGCGAGACTAGTGTCGTGCGGCGGGCGCAGTTCGAGCACCATAATGGTGATGAGGATGGCGATCACGCCATCACTGAACGCTTCCATTCGTCCGGTTGTCATTTTTTACGACCGACAGCGAAGAGACTGTTGGCAGAACGCACGTACATCACGCCGTCCGACAAGGCCGGAGTCGCCATCAGCAACTCGCCCATCGAATTGGTCGCAATGTGATTGAACTTCTCGCCCGCAGCCACGACGAGAATCTCGCCGTCTTCATTCGACAGGTAGATCTTGCCGTCAGACGCAACCGGCGACGCACTGAAGCCGCTACCAACGAGGGGTAAACGTTGCCGGTAAATCTCGTCGCCGGTTTTCAGATTGTACGCGTCGAAGGTGCCGTTGTTTGCCAGCACGTAAAGAATGCCGTTGTAGATCAACGGCGTCGGCATGTAAGAACCGCGACCAGTGCGACTCCACATAACAGTATCACTGCTCGTCTTGCCATCCGCTAACGTGAGATCGCCACGTGCGCCGGCTTTGACCACGAAGATTGGTCGCTCTGGTCCACGTCCACTCACTACGACGAGAACGTCGTCCGCAAAGATCGGCGTTGGCGCTGTGATCTTCGAACTCTTTCCGAGCCGCCAGAGTTCTTTGCCCGTGCGCGGATCGTAACCACGAATGAAGTTTGAAGCATTCGCGATCAGCTCCTCGCCTTTTGAAGTGCTGGCGACTGTCGGCGTGCCCCATGAAGGAATCTCGTCGCGCTTTGTTTTCCAGACTGCCTTACCAGTGTTCGCATCGAAGGCGATGATGAACGAGTCGGTTTGCGTGTCGCACTGAATTATCACCAGATCTTTCCAGATGATGGGCGAGCTGGCCGGTCCCCATTCGTAGGTGGGAATGTCGTACGCGCCCATGTCCACCCGGCCCATATTTACTTTCCAGAGAAACTTGCCGTTAACGTCGTACGCATAAACGCCCTGCGATCCAAACCAGGCGACGACGATGCGACCATCAGTCACCGGCGTTGAATTCGCGTAGGTCGACTTGATGTGACGTTTCTCGACGGGTTCGCCTTCGTAAGCAACTCGCTCCCACAAAACTTTGCCGCTCTGTTTATCGACCGCATAGATCATCCAGCGGTGTTTTGAGCGATCTTTCGAAGCGTCGCCGTCGCCATACAGACCGGGACGAAAACTCGCTTTCGGATCACTGCTGACCGCACTGGTTACAAAAACTCGATTTCCCCAAACGACCGGACTCGAATGTGCGAGACCGGGAATCGACGTGTGCCAGAGAATGTTCTCGCCGGTCTTACCGTTCCACTGATCAGGCAGGTTTTGTCCGTCCGCAACACCCGACGCACGCGGCCCACGAAATGATGGCCAGCTTCCTTTGTCAGTTCCAACCGGACGCGCCGGTGGTTTTGCAGTCGCCACGTTGATGATCTCGCGTGGCGCTATCGCAACTGTTTCAGTTGCCGGAATCCAGGTGCTGCGATCGACAATCATCCGGCGCGGCATGCATTCATCTTTCACTACGTCGAACGAAACATGGTTGCCCTCGCTGTTGAAACGATACTTGCCGGGAACATCACATCCACCTGGTCCACCGCTCATGGCGAGTTCGACCTGGCCCGCATCAAGATTCTTCCAACTACCACCGAGTTTTGGCCAGCCTTTGCCTTCGAGTGTGAACGTGCCGGCGGGATCAAAACGCGCTACAAACGCACCGAATTTCAACGGGTCCGAAGGCAACGAAGCTTTGCGATGTGTCTCGATGTATTTGCGGGCAAACTCATTCCAGTGTGGACTCTCGCGCAAACCGATCTTCTTCGCCTCTTCCTCAGCGTCATCGACTTTCCATCCGTCGCGCAATACACGTCTGATCATCCAGAACGCACCGACACGAATCGCTGCGGTGCAGTGAATAAACGCCGGACGATTTTCCGGATCATCTGTGATCTTCAGAAACTCCGCGACTTGTTCCTCGTTGGGGTTGCCGAAGGCGACGGGAATGTTGAAGTAACGCAGACCGAGCTCTTTGGCTTTTGCTTCTTCTTCGGCAGCGCGATGTTCGCTCGGCTGGCGCAGGTTGATGATGGCCTTAACACCCTCGGCTTTTAGCTTTTCGAGATGTTCGAGTTTCGGCTGGCCGCCGGTGCAGAAGTCTTTATTGACCCGCAGGAAGTTGCGGATCTCGCCCGGATCCTGGGCCAGGACTGTCAATAGCAGGAGTGCTGTGATGAGACTGGTCTTCATAAGAACCTCGGAAACTAGTTAGCCACGGATTTCACGGATTGATGACGGATTGAGTTACGATAATACTTGTGGGTTACGAGCGCGACAAGGAAATTGTGTTTCGGGCGTTGCATGAGAGTCCCATCGTCAGCGTGCATGATTACTGCTGTCACATCGAGCAGGGTGGACCAGGCGGAGAAGAGATTTCGGATGCGAATAACATCGTGCTCATGCGTCATGGCGCGTTTTCGAGACACTTCGGACGCCGCACGATTACCGCCGATGTTAACCAGGCGGTTTTTTTCTCGCGCGAATCGACGTATCGCGTGAGTCATCCGGCCGATTGCGGCGACCGCGGTACAGTCTTCACCGTTTCACCGCGTGTGCTCAACGATATCGTTCGCGAACTGGATCCTTCGGTTGACGAGCATCCCGAGCAGCCGTTTCAGTTTTTTACTGGTCCGTGCGACAGCAGCGTCTTCTGGCGTCATCGCGACCTCGTGCAACGACTCGAAGCCGCTGCCGCAAATCCGCTCGAGCCGTTGTGGGCTGATGTAACGGCGCTGCAACTGGTGGCTGACGTGCTGGAGTCGGCGTTTGTGCATCGTGGAGTCGAGCGCAAGCCGCGACGTGAAGGTACTGACGCCGATCACGCGGAACGAACTGAAGCCGCCAAGACGTATCTCGCCGCGCGGCTGAGTGAACGCGTGACGCTTGATGAGGTTGCGCGTGCGGTTCATGCTTCGCCGTTTCATCTCGCGCGCATCTTTCAGCAGCAGACCGGTGTGCCGGTTCATCGTTATCTTACACAGCTTCGTTTGCGTGTCTCACTCGAGCGGCTCGCCGAAGGCGCGAGCGATCTCACGGCTCTCGCGCTCGAGCTCGGTTTTTCCAGCCACAGTCACTTTACTGATGCGTTCCGGCGCGAGTTTGGGAAGTCGCCATCGGAGATGCGACGGAAATAAGCAAGATTCTGGAAGTGTGGATTTTGGGTCGCGAGTAGTCTGTCTCCGTTGATTGAAATTCACTTACAAGGGAGACTAACTCATGAACACGAGCAAATGTCCGGTCTGTGATTGGGCCATCAATGACGGCGGGATCAAGGTAACCGTGGCCGGCAAAGAGATCACGGTTTGCTGTGATGAATGCGCGGAAAAGGCGAAGGAAGAGGTTTAGAGCCGCGGATTTACGCAGATAAACGCGGATCAGAAATCAGAAGAGATGTCTGATCCGCGTTCATCCGCGTTCATCCGCGGCTAAATTCTTATCTGGTTAATTGGCGGTACTTGATTCGGTGCGGCGTCTCGGCGGCTGCACCGAGTCTCGTCTTTCGATCAGCCTCGTAATCCGAATAATTCCCCTCAAACCACACAACTTTGCTCTCCCCTTCGAAGGCGAGAATGTGTGTCGCGATGCGATCGAGAAACCAGCGATCGTGTGAGATAACCACCGCACAGCCGGCGAAGTTCTCCAACGCTTCCTCCAGCGCGCGCAGCGTATTCACATCGAGATCGTTTGTAGGCTCGTCGAGCAACAAGACGTTCGCGCCTTCCTTCAACATCTTCGCGAGATGAACGCGGTTGCGTTCGCCGCCCGACAACATTCCGACTTTCTTCTGCTGATCCGATCCGGAGAAATTGAACCGCGCCACGTAAGCACGTGAGTTTACTTCGCGTGGCCCAAGTTTAAGCACGTCTTCACCGCCGCTAATCTCTTCCCAGATCGACTTGTTCGCATCAAGCGTCCGGCTCTGATCGACATATGCAAGCACCACAGTCTCACCTTTGCGGATCGTCCCTTCATCCGGCGCTTCCTGTTCAGTGATCATGCGAAACAGCGTCGTCTTGCCGGCGCCGTTTGGTCCAATCACGCCGACGATACCACCCGGCGGCAAAGCAAAGTTCATATCGTCGACGAGGATATTCTGGCCGTAAGCTTTGTCCACGTGTTCAGCTTCGATCACAACGTTGCCGAGACGTGGACCAGCCGGGATATGAATCTCGAGATCCTCGCGCCGCTTTTCGTTCTCCTGCCGTAGCAGCTCTTCGTACGAATTGATCCTGGCTTTACCTTTGGCGTGACGAGCCTTTGGCGACATCCGAATCCATTCGAGCTCGCGTTGCAACGTTTTCTGGCGCTCAGACTCGGATTTCTCTTCGCGTCGCAAACGCTCCTGTTTTTGTTCGAGCCACGAGCTGTAGTTACCTTTCCAGGGAATGCCCTCGCCGCGATCGAGTTCGAGAATCCAGCCGGCAACGTTATCGAGAAAGTAGCGATCGTGTGTGACGGCGATGATTGTCCCGGCGTAACTCTGCAAGTGATGCTCGAGCCACGCGACTGACTCCGCGTCGAGGTGATTTGTCGGTTCGTCGAGCAACAGGATGTCGGGTTTTTGCAAGAGTAGACGGCAAAGCGCGACGCGACGGCGCTCACCGCCTGACAACACTTTCACCGGTGTGTCAGGGGGCGGACAGCGCAGGGCGTCCATTGCCATTTCGAGACGTGAGTCGAGATCCCACGCGTCGAGCGCGTCGAGTTTTTCCTGTACTTCGCCCTGGCGCTCGAGTAGTGCCGACATCTCGTCGTCAGACATCTCTTCGCCGAACTTCGTGTTGATCTCGTCAAACTCTTTCAGCAGATTTACTGTCTCTTGAACAGCTTCCTCAACTACTTCACGCACGGTGCGTGCGTCGTCGATCAGTGGTTCCTGTTCGAGATAGCCGACGGTGAAGCCCGGTGAGATAACGGTTTCGCCGTTGAAGTCTTTGTCAACACCCGCGAGGATGCGGAGCAGGGAAGACTTGCCGGAGCCGTTCAAACCGATGACGCCGATTTTGGCGCCGTAAAAGTACGAAAGATAGATGTCTTTGAGGACCGGCTTCTTGTCGTAAAACTTACTGACGCCGACCATTGAATAAATGACCTTATTTGGTTCTGTACTCATATTCTTCTTTTGTGCTTCTTATGCCTTTTGTGGCTAGTTCTTTAAGAGTTCTTTTGCGTGGCGGCGGGCACTTTCTGTGATCTCCGCGCCGGTGAGCATGCGCGCCAATTCTTCGACACGACCTGCCTTGTCCAAACGTCCTACCCTAACCTGCGTGCGTCCCTTCAATGCTTCCTTCTGCACCATCAGATGACTATCCGCAAACCTTGCGATTTGCGGCTGGTGCGTCACGCACAATACCTGATTTGTCTGCGCGAGTTTCTTGAGTTTAATACCAACAGCCTCGCTCACGCGACCGCCGATACCAGTGTCGATCTCGTCAAACACGATCGTGCGTGGAAACTGCGATCCATTTGCCACCGTTTTCAGCACCAGCATCAGCCGCGACGCTTCACCTCCGGACGCCACGCGCGCAAGCGGCTTCACCTCTTCGCCGACGTTTGCCGAAAAGTAAAACTCCGTGTGGTCGATGCCTTTCTGTCCGGCCGAATCGACACTCTCATTTACCTGGACCTGAAAACGCGCATTGTCGATCGCGACTTCCGCGATTCCTTTTTCCACGGCCTGCTCAAACTTCTTCGCCGCACGCACACGCTCTTTGTGCAACTTGCGCGCGAGATCCAGATACCGATCACGGGCCGCAGCCAGCGCGGTGCTCAACTCTTGCTCACGTGCGTCGGAAGTCTCGATTTGTCGCAGACGATCTTCAGAACGCGCCAGGTGTTCGAGTGAAGTGGCGATAGATCCGCCGTATTTGCGTTTCAGTCGGGATAGTTCTGCCAACCGATCCTCAATCTCCGCGAGACGTGAGGGTGAAAACTCGAGCCGGTCGGAAAAGTCACGCAACGAGAACGACAGATCTTCGAGCACCGCACGCGCGCTCTCCAGTCCTTCGAGATAATCGCGAAAATTCGACTCATACTCGGCGAGTTCTTCGATGTCTTTCAAAGTCAGTCGCACGCGAGCGACTGCTGCATTTTCGTCCTCGTAGATGCGGCTGTAACTCGACTGGCAAAGCGTCGTCAGCTTCTCAACATTCGCCAGTCGGCGCCGTTCTTCTTCGAGCCTCTCATCTTCACCGGGAGACAACTGCGCTCGCTCCAGTTCACCAATCTGAAACTTCAGTGTATCGACAAGCTGAAACTTCTCGGCCTCGTCGTGTCGCAGCGAATCCAGTTCGCGGCGCAACGCATGCCAACGCAGATACGCTTCACCGACCTCGCCACGTAAAGCGTTATTGCCGGCGAAAGCGTCGAGTATTTCAAGATGCGTTTCCGGATTGAACAGCGTCTGCTGATCGCCCTGGCCGTGAATATCGACCAAGTATGGTCGCAGATCGCGCAACAACGACTGCGTAGCGAGTTGATTGTTAATGAAGATCTTGTTGCGTCCGGTTGATGAGATCTCGCGGCGGATTATCAACTCATTTGTTTGCTCGAGTCCCGCATTTTCCAACAGTAATTCGAGCTCCGGATTGGGCGTGACCGAGAAAAGCCCCTCAATCGATCCGCGTTCCGCGCCTGACTTGAGCAGCTCATTCGTAAACCTGCCACCAATCAGCACACCCAGCGCATCGACAATAATCGACTTCCCCGACCCAGTCTCCCCCGTCAACAGATTGAGGCCACTCTCAAACTCAACCTGCATGTCATCGATTAAGGCTATGTTGGAGATGTTCAGGAACTGAAGCATCGGTATCCACAGATTACGCAGATTTATGAGACAATCAAGTCAAGAAACCTAATTTCACCTTAGGAGACTAACTTTAATGCGCGACCTCACTCAGCGTGATCCGAGAACTTACCGAATTATTGGAGCCGCAATGGAAGTCCATCGCCAACTAGGCTGTGGGTTTGTGGAGCCAGTTTATCAAGAGGCACTTGCTCTTGAGTTAAAGAGTCGTGAGATACCTTTCAGCCGCGAATTGGCATTCCCAGTTAGTTACAAAGGTCAACGTTTAAGCAAGCTATACCGACCTGATTTCATTTGTTTTGGTACTGTGATTGTTGAATTGAAGGCTTTAGGTTTTCTCAGCGAGGTAGATAATGCCCAGCTAATCAATTATCTGAAGGTTACAGGTCATGATACGGGCTTACTATTAAACTTTGGCGCTCGGAGCTTACAACAACGCCGCTTCGTCTTAAGTTGACGAAGCGGCGTTACTGTTTCACAGATCTGCGTAATCTGTGGATAGGCTTTTGTTTTTCTCAGAACGTGTACCGTAGCGCGAACTGCATTACGCGGCCGGCTTTGGTTTCGTTAAGAGGGGTTTGGGTTGAGGTGAATTTGCCGAATTCCTGGCTGGGGTCGCCGCCGAGGAAGGGATCGGCGCCAAGACTCAGATCGGCGATGGTTAGACCATCAAACCGCTGTGTGTTGGTGACGTTGAATACTTCCCAACGGAATTGTAGTGAATGACCTTCCCAGGGCATCTTGAACGACTTGTAGAGTCCCATGTCGAGGGCGATGTAGCCCGGCGCACGGAGAACATTTCGGTCGCCCACTTCACCCGGTCGAGCCGCTCTGAAACTACGATAAGCGGCCAGCCTGTCGGAGAAAATATTTGGCTGTCCACCAAATCCATTCGCCGTCGGACTCGATTCGATCGGTTGCACCCGCGTGCCATTGGATTGCACATTCCAGTTCGTCGCCCAAACACAGCAGTCAAACGGCGTCTGGATCGGCAGTCCACTGTTCCAACGGAAAATTCCCGTGGTGGTCCAACCGCCCAGCACTTTGTCTACGATGCTGTTGGCGTTCGAGAAGAGTCGCTTCCCACGTCCAACCGGAAGTCCGACTACCCAGTTCGCATTGATGATGTGACGGGCATCGAAATCCGAGCTGGCGTAGTTTTGATTCGGATCGAGCGCGTTAACGATGAACGCCGTTCCGTAGCTTCCCGCCGCCTGCAGTCCGGAAACGCTGTCGAGTGAATGACCGTAGGTGTAGTTGAAATCAAACGTTACGTCTTCACGCAGCCGCTGTCGCAGACTGAATTGTAACGAGTTGTAGTTCGAGAACGCGACAGTCGAGTACGCCGAAAGCGCACCAAACTGCGGTTGATAGAACATGTTGTTGACCTTCGCCGGACCACCACCAAACGGGCAGGTCGAGCAGGCCGGACTGTCGTCCCAAAGTAACTGCAGGAACGTCCAGTCTCTGACTCCACCACCGTTGAACGGGGCATCCTCAGGTGCGATGAACGCGTAAGCAGCCTGCGTGTTCGTCAGACTCGGATCACCCCACCAGTCAACCATGTTCGGAAACAGGTTGTTGAAAAATGGAATATCGGGAATCGTGTTGGGCAGACGGCCCTGATTGCGGAAGTCTATCAGTGTGTTCAGTGCCTGATAGAACGTCATGCCCGACTGCGGATCCCTGATGTTGTTGAGCTGCATGATGTCGCGCGTCGCGAGTATCTTGCGTGCGAAACGCCCGACATAACTGGCTTCAAACGACAATCCTTTGCCGACTTCACGGCCATAGGAGAAGTTGTAGCTGTAGTTGTACGGCGTGGTAATGCCCTGGTCCAACGACGATTCAATCCGTTGTTCCTCGTCGGCCGGAACCGTCAACGGGAAAGCCAGCGAAGTTGGAATCGGACCAGTTGCGCTTGGGAAATCAAGGAGGCGAACGTTCGGATTCAAACCGCCAAATTCCGGACCGAGCGCGCCTTCAACCACGTCGAACGTGTTGGCGTTGATGTTGCGAGCCGAAGTGAAGCCCGCGAGATTGTTGAGATCGAAGTTGACCGCGAGAGCGCTGCCAATACGATCGTAAGTCATGCGGAAACCGCCGCGAATAACACTCTTGCCGTTGCGTCCGAAGATCTTGCCAAAAGTGTTATCACCAAAGTCAGGTGACCATGCGACCGAAACCGACGGCGCCCAGTTGTTCCAGTCCTGTTTGTAATAACCCGGACCATTGTTGGCCTTGCCGCCGAGAATGAATGAGATCGGATCGGTGAACGGTGTGCCATTGAACGAACTGGCGACGCGTTGATTGAAGTAATTAGTCAGGTTCACGTTTGGTACGACCTGGATGCCGTTTCGTTCATACACGGGTGTCGAGGTGGACCAGCGAACGCCGTAGTTCAACGTGAAATTCGGACGCATGCGCCACGAATCCTGGAAGTAGCCTTCGTATTCCTGGGTGGCGAATGAACGATCGGTCGGCGTGCCGACGGATTGCAGTTGTCCGCTCGCGTCGTAAACGAGATTGGCGCTGTACTGCGAGTAACGGCCAATCACCGAGGCGAGTGCGTCGCGAAGATCTGTTTGGCTTTCGAAGTCACCAAACGGGTCGGTTAGCACTTCACCCGAGGCGTTGTAAAACGATGGATTGATGATCGCCTCGTCGAATGATGCACCGAGCGAATTGCGATTGTTGGTGATCAGACGAACGTTGGCGCCGAACCCGAAGGTGTGATTTCCATGCACCCAGGAAAGGTCGTCCACAAAGTTATGAACCGGAGTGGTACGACGCAGAGTGCGCTGGAAAGATTGCGGCGAGAAGATGAAACGGAAGCTGACCCGGTTCTCCTCCGAGTCGCCGTTCTGGGTGAATGAAGAGCGCGTGAAACCGTAGTTGAAACGGTTGACGACGGCGTTATTCATGGTCCAGATATGACCCATCGCCAGCCCCTTGGGATGGTTCCAGGTAGTTAGCGGCGGAGTGTCAGGGAAACACTGAATGTTGTCGCCCGGCGTGCTGCAATCTGACGCGAAATAGACAGCGCGAGTGACGGTGTCGTTCTGATAATTGCCACGAACGAACAGCGTCTGGCGGCTGGTCAGATTGAAATCAAGACGTGCGATGTAAGTGTTCAACTGAGTCGGCGTGCGCGCGTTGAAGCGAAAGCCGCCGGTGTTGAGTCCGTCGCCGACGGTGGTGTCGTTAGCCGGATAGCGTTGTGCTGCCGCCGCGAGAGCTGCGAGCGCAGTCGGGTTGATGCCGGGACCGGCGTCACCGTTGAATGATTGGTAAGCGCCCTGGATCTCGGCGGACGTCAAACAGTTTACTCCGGCAGGAGTACCGGCCGGACAACCGGGATCGCTGTCGCCACTGGAAGTGCGATAGCGCACGATGCCCTGGCCCAAAGTCGGTAACGGCACTTCGCGCACGACCGAAGTCGCAGTCGCTTCGCGAAAGCCTTCGTAATTAAAGAAGAAGAAAGCGCGATCTTTCTTGATTGGACCACCAACCGAACCACCGAAGATGTTTCTCAACAACTGCGGGCGTTCGACGCCGGCGGCGTTATTAAAGAAATCGTTTGCCGTCGTAACCGTGTTGCGATGTGTTTCAAACAACGAACCGTGCCACTGATTAGATCCGGAGCGCGTTACGAGTGAAACCTGCGCGCCCGATGAGCGACCCTGTTCGGCGTTTGGATTTGTCGTAGTCACACGAAACTCCTGTAACGAGTCGCGCGTCACTCTCAAAACGCTGGCAAATGCCTCGTCAGTTACTACGTCGAGGCCGTCCTGCTGTTCGTTGACGTCTACGCCGTCGAGCGTGATGTTCGACTGGTCGGCGCGTCCACCGTTCACAAAACCGGAGCGGCTGACGCCGGGCTGCAGTGATAGCAGACCAACCACGTTATTCGCGTTGAGTGGCAACTCGACGATGCGTTTGCGTTCGAATGAATTACCAATACTCGCGTCGCTCGTGTTGATGGCTGCTTCGGCTGTTGACGTGACGTCGACTGTTTCAGAAACAGCACCGATTTCAAGTTGAATGTCGCGGACTGTCGGTGTGTCGACGAGTGCGACGAGACCTGAAGCTGAAGCTGTCTTGAAACCCTGTGCCGCCACCTCGAGCCGGTAGGTGCCGGGCGGGATGGCATTGAAGACGTAAGCGCCGTCCTCATTTGTTTGTTGGGTACGTGTAAAGTTGCGTGCGGGGTCGGTGAGCGTGACAGTTGCTCCGCTCACCAGGTTTCCCTGCGGATCTTTCACTGTGCCGCGAACAGTAGTGCCGCCTGCCTGAGCAAGACTGGTCACTGCAAACAGCGTTAGAACTAGAAACGATACGAGGGAAAGCCTTCCAATTCTAAGTTTGCTCATAAACAATATCTCCCTGATTCCTTACTCTTCGGTCGGGCTTGTCAGTTGTTGGGTGCGCCGACGGATTGATGGATCAACCCTTCGGTTTTCGTAGTGCTGTGAAGCTGGTCTTTGGGGAGACAACGCAAAGTGCGCGGATGCAGTTATTGTTCCAACCGGCGCGAACGGTCTTAATTAAGAAAAACCCGAAGTAATCGACCTACGACTGAGAATTTGCATTCACGGAACGACTCCAAAAACTTATTGCCGTTGCTGATTTTGAACTGCGAAGTTTTGCAGTCAGCTACGAGGAATTGGATCGTTCACAGAATAGACAGATCTTTTTGAAGAAGATCGGCGTACACTTTGCACTGACATGAGCTTCAATCCGATAGATATATTGCTCGTGATCGTGATCCTGTTGAGTGTGCTCAACGGGCTTCGACGTGGGTTCATCCATGGCGTGCTCGACCTCGCAGGATGGGTGCTAAGTCTGATCGCGGGGTTGCGTTATTACCAACCGCTCGCGCAATGGATCGGGCCGCGTTTTAACTGGTGGTCTGAAGTTTGGGATCAGCCCATCGCGTTTGTGCTCGTGGCGGTGGCCGTTGGCGTCGGTGTGCAAGTGATCGGTTACTTTCTCCTCTCAAATCTTCCGGAAAATATTCAGGAACGGCGTGTTAATCGCATGTTGGGCATCATTCCCGGTCTTGTGAATGGGTTGATCCTGGTTGCGATCCTTTCGGCTTTGCTACTCGCGATTCCGTTGAACGAAAGATTGAGTGAACGAACGCGTGATAGTGCGCTCGTGAATCGTCTGGCAGTTTATGCAGAGCAACTTGAAGGACAACTGAGACCGGTCTTCGGTGATGCGATTGCGCGCACGATGAATCTGCTGACGATTCGTCCTGATTCGGATGAACGCGTCACGCTGCCGTTTAAGGTTGAGAACACGCGCCCGCGGCCGGATCTCGAGAAACGAATGTTAGACCTCGTCAATCAGGAGCGTCAGGCGGCGGGTTTGGCGCCGCTGCAAGCCGATCCCGAGTTAACTGAAGTAGCGCGAAAACATTCGGCGGACATGTTTGCTCGCGGCTACTTCGCACATGACACGCCCGAAGGACTGTCGCCGTTCGATCGCATGAAAGCAGCGAATGTTCGCTTCACGACGGCGGGTGAAAACCTCGCACTCGCACCCACGCTCCCGATTGCTCACACCGGACTGATGAACTCACCCGGACATCGTGCGAATATTCTGCGCCGCGAATTCGGGCGCGTAGGGATTGGTGTGATGGATGGAGGAATGCGTGGGCTGATGGTGAGTCAGGAATTCCGGAATTAAGTAAACGCGGATCTTCGCGGATAAACGCAGATCTGATCCGCGTTTATCTGCGTTCATCCGCGGCTGTTGTTTCCTTCGGTACAACATCGAACGTCAATTTCTGCACTCCACGAATCACGGTCACCGGCGTTCGCTTTCCGATACGCTCATCAGTGAGCAGCTTGTGCAGATCGTCAATCCCGCGGATCGGCTGTCCATCAAACTCGACGACGAGATCGCCGGCCAGCAATCCCGCTTCACTTGCCGCACTCGTCTCGCCATTCGTCTCAAACGAAACGACCAGCACTCCCGTCTCAACCGGCAATTGATAGAAGCGAACGATGCGACGCGGAATCGGCACGTTCTGCCCGGCCATGCCAATGTAGCTGCGACTAATCTTGCCGTCGCGAATCAATCGTCCGGCCACAAACTTCGCGGTATCGATCGACGTCGCAAAACAGATTCCCTGCGCCGGCAGAATCGTGGCGGTGTTGACGCCAATCACTTCGCCACGCGAGTTAACGAGTGGCCCACCTGAGTTTCCGGGATTCAACGCGGCGTCGGTTTGAATCACGCCATCCATCAACCGTCCCGATTGTGCTCTTAACGAACGACCGAGGGCGCTAACGACGCCCGCAGTAACCGAGTACTGGAAGCCGAACGGGTTTCCAATCGCGATTACGAGTTGACCGACGCGAATCGATTGCGAATCGCCAAGTTCGGCGGGCACGAGGTTTGGCGCGGTGATGCGAATGACGGCGAGGTCGGTATCCGGATCGTCGCCAATTAACTGCGCCTGGAAGCGACGGCCGTCCATGAGCGTGACGTCGATCTTCGATGCGCCGTGAACCACGTGACTGTTCGTGAGAATGAACCCGTCCGGCGTGAAAACGAATCCCGATCCGCTACCCGTTACTTCACTCGGACCCGGCCGCCCTTGCCGGCCGCGCTTCGCTGGGGCTGTAACCTGAATATAAACAACCGAAGGACTTACTTTCTCCGCGGATTCGATAACCGCGCGCGAATAGGCATCGAGCAACTCTCCTTCATTACTAATGTTTGTTTCAACTGCGTACTGCATTTGTATCTCCTGATAATTGTCTGTCTGGGGTAATACGATCATACTCTTTCCTGTCAAGCAGACTTCTTTTTGTGCTTTTTGTGCCTTTTTGTGGCTAATCATTTCTTCCGTGGCATTTCTTGTACTTCTTTCCTGAGCCGCAAGGGCAAGCATCGTTACGGCCTGGTTTTGGCGTCTCATAGCGGACGGTGGGATTCTTCAATTCATCCCCCGTCACAAAGCGCCACTCCCCGTTTTCACGTTCGAACTGGCTCTTTTCACGATGAACACGGTCCTCGCCATTCTGCGTAAACTGAGCCTCAAACGACACCATTGCCTTGTCATCATTAATTGTCTTAGTCTCAAGAATTTCGAGTCCACGCCAGGTTGACGTTTCCGACCACTCGCGCACAAACGCGAGGTCGATGTCTTTGCGTGTGCGGGTGTGAGTCGACGAGACGACAAAATCGATCGCATGAGTCACAAAAGCCGAATAGCGTGCACGCATTAACTCCTCGGCCGTTTGACTCTCACGCGTACCTTTGATGATGGGCTCGCAACAATCGGCGAAGCTGGAACCAGAACCACAAGGGCAGTTTTGATTATTTTCAGTCATGCTTACAGCTTACACAGATTTCCCGGATTACGCAGACCAAAAACTGGTGCTAGAATGCGCCCACACACTTGGAGGATCGGACCATGCTGATTATCCAAATTGGCCAAATTGGTCGTCTCACAGTTTTCCTCGTTTTACTAATAGCCGTGATTTCACTCGCGCTGCTCGACTCGCCGCGGACGTTGGCCCAGGACCCGGCCTTTGCAGACGAGCTCGAACACGGCAAGCTTCTCTTTCGCCAGCGGAAGTACGACGACGCACTCAAGAGTTTCAAGCGCGCTAATGATATGCGCGAGAAGAAGTGCGCTGAGTGTTACGGCTGGATGTCGGAAACCTACCTGATGTTGGAAGCTTACAAGAACGTCATCGACACGGCAGACAAGGTGTTTGAAACCGCTGGTGGTGACAACCAGTTGTTGTCGAAGGCTTACAACAACAAAGGTCTGGCGCTACAGGCGTCGGCCGACAAGAAAGATCAAAAGAAACTGTCGGCGGCGGAAGTTGTATTTCGCCAGGGAATAGCCATTCCGGGTGCATCACCGGTACTTCGTTACAACCTCGGCGTGGTTCTGATGCAGTTGAACCGCGACGACGAAGGTGTGGCGGTGATGAAGGAGTATCTGAAGTTGCAACCGAGAGGTGGCTTCAGCGACATGGCGCGCAGGCTCGTCGAGAATCCGCGTCGCAGTCGTGAAAACTTTGCTCCCGATTTTTCTTTCACATCTCAGCAGGGCGAGTACATCACGCTCGACGATCTGAAGGGCAAAGTCGTGTTGCTGGATTTCTGGGGCACGTGGTGTCCGCCGTGTGTCGAGTCGGTTCCAGAGCTGCGTAATTTGCAGAAGCGTTATGCAAAGGAACCGTCGTTCATGTTGATCGGAATCAGTTCCGATAGCGACGACGCGGTCTGGCGTAGTTTCACCGAAAAGAATCGGATGGTCTGGCCACAATACCGCGACAAGGATCGAAAGATCCTGGCGGCTTTCAACATTCGTGCGTTTCCCACCTACATCCTTATCGACCACGAAGGGATCGTGCGTTATCAGAGCGTGGGTTTTAGTTGGACGCGAGCCGGAAGTCTCGATGATACGGTCAAGAAATATTTGAAGGTTGTGGCTCGCAGTCAGGAAGCGCGGTAACGCGGATCAGCGCGGATTGAGGACGCGGATTTCAGTTCGTAAAGGTTAACTTGCCGATGGTGCCTTTGGCGCCTGCGCCCCAGCCAACGTTTTTGCCGCGTGCGAAGCTGAATGTATCGAAGCCAGGGCCGCTGATGGTGGTCCAGGTACGGCCGTCGTCGGTTGAGTAGTCGCTGCCGGAGGGACCGACTGCGATCAGTGTTTTTGTTCCCGGGACATACGTTACCACTGAACGAAAGCCGGAGAGGCCTTTGACGAGTTTCCAGGTGACGCCACCGTCGCTGGTGATTGCCATATTGTCGACTGCTTCTGATTCCTTGCGATAATCGCCGCCCGTGATGACTCCATGTTTTGCATCGCGGAAGGCGATCGAGAAGATTCCGGATGAGGAGCCGGAAGCGAGTGGTGTGTCGGCGACTTGCCACGTGCGGCCGCCGTCGGAGGTGTGCAACACGCGTGATTTGGCCGCCGCGCCGGTTCCGATCCACGCATGCGACTTACCGAAGAGCGCGATGTTGGTGCCGCTGGCTGCGAATGCGCCCTCGTTTCCCTGAGCTGGTGGCAGGTTCTCGGGTGGAACGCGAGTCCATGTGTTGCCACCGTCAGCGGTCGTCAGGATGTAGAACTGTTCATTGACTGAATCACCAAAGACGATGCCGTGGTTTGCGTCCCAGAACGACATCGCGTCGAGAAATGCTTTTTCGTCGTTATTCTTGAATTGCAGTTTCCACGTCTTACCGGAATCAGTGGTTTTGTAAATGCGTGAAGCCGAACCATTGCCGATGCTGAGTATGTAAGCTGTCTGCGCGTCAATCGCATCGACGTCGCGGAAGTCCAGCGCTTCATCGGTTACTTTCAATTTCTCCCAGTTCATTCCGCCGTCAACCGTGCGGAGCACGGTCGCTCCCGACCCACTGGCCCACGCCACCTGTTCATTCACCGCACTCACACCCCTGAGACGCGCCGTTACGCCACTCGTCTGCGTGGTCCAACGTGGTGTTGCCAGCATGGATATGATGAAGAGTATGGAAATGAGTCTCAAAATTCACCTCAGATAAACTTACTTTGCATTACGCTATGAAGATCTATCATATTCCTTCGGGTAATGATGAGGTCAACTACAAAGGTTACTTTGAAAGGTTAAAAGATAAGCAGTGAAATATGTTGGAATTGCCGTATGGGTAGCTCTCGCGGTTTACTGTTTTTTCTGTATTTGGTTTTCTGAGATTCGGTTCATTTACTGGAAGGGAACTGATGCAAAGATAGGAATCGTTGGCTACTTTGCCGCTACACTCTTTCTCTGGAGTCCACTTCTGGCCTTCTTCGACATTATTCCAGACCAGTACGGAATTCTTTTATACGTAGTCATGCTTATTGCCTTCATTATCGCCTGCGTTGGTTATCTGGTCGATGCGAAAAAACTTTAAGAATCTTCTCGAACTTCGGTGCTTTCCAAACAAGCGCGGCACAAACAACCCTTGTATTTGCTTCGCAGCTCTTGCAACGTCTCAGGGCTGAGTTTGACTTCGCTGCACCAGCAACCACCTAAGTTGATCTCACACGCGAACGGTTCGCCACACGCCGGGCATTGTTGTGGGAGATTGAGTGTTGGCAAGACGCGAGATAGTAAAGTTGGTACTTTCATTTTGATTTACGTAGCGGGTTATGGAATTCTAGCGACCGGAGTGGTATTTGGACAAGATGAAAACTATCGGAATCGTTGCTCATAGCGCCGAAGGCGCGGCGCTCTGTTTCTTAACTGCATGCCACGAGGGTTCGGCGCGGCTCGGGCCACACATGCATCCCAACATCGTGATGAGTGCGGTGCCGATGGGGTTGAGTCTGCCGGGTTGGGAAGCGGACGATCACGCTGCGGTTGGAAAGTTCCTGGCCGAAGGTGTGCAGCGGGTTGCCGACGGCGGTGCTGACTTTTTCGTTTGTCCCGACAATACCGCTCATATCGTGCTGGAAAAAATTGCCGCTGATCTTCCGTTACCCGGTTTGCACATCGCTGAAGTAGTTTGTCACGAAATTGAGAGCCAGGGCTTTAAGAATGTAGGTCTGTTAGGAACTCGCTGGACGATGACCGGCCCAGTCTATAAAGCAGCGTTTGAAAAACGTGGCTGGGAATTTCTCGTTCCCGACGAACCAACGCGCGAACTACTCAACACCGCGATCTTCGACGAGCTTTGTTGCGGAATCTTTAACTCGAGCACCACCGATCTGTTCTTAAAAGCAATCGAGGATCTGAAAGCGCGTGGGGCTGAGTGTGTTATTCTCGGCTGCACCGAGATCCCGCTTATTGTCACGCCAGAAAATTCTGCGTTGCCGGTGTTTGATTCAACGCGACTGCTGGCGAAATATGCGGTTCTTGAAGCGATAAGTGATCGACCCCTCACCACGACTGGTTGGCTACCGATCTTTTAGCACGGATAGCACGGATCAGAGCCCAGATCAGCCTCCCAAGTTTAGTCTCATTCCCCCACAACACCAGCACACCAAAACTTTGGAGGAAAACCATGGCTGCAAGAACCTTACTTCTAGTCTTGACTACAGTTCTATTGATAACGACCGTGAAAGCGGCCGCGCCCGTGGGCCAGACTATCTGGATACGCGCGTCTGCAACCGGTCTCATTGTTTCCGCGGATCAAAATCGTGGGACGTGGGCGCCACTCGTTGCCGATCGATCGACGGTAGATGCGTGGGAACAGTTTCAGGTGGTTGACGCCGGCGGCGGTTTCATCGCCTTCAGAGCCATCGGCACGGGTCTGTTTGTTTCTGCCGATCAGGCTCGCGGTGCTTTCGCGCCACTCGTCGCGGATCGCGGCAGCATCAGCACGTGGGAACAGTTTACCTGGACCGATATCGCCGGCGGCCAGTTCACTATCAGAGCGAGAGGAACGAATCGATTTGTTTCCGCCGATCTCAATCGTGGCTCATTTGCTCCGCTCGTGGCCGATCGTCAGGCGGCCGGAATGTGGGAGCAGTTTAGTTGGGGCGCGGTTGGCACACAGCCGCCGGCCGGCTCTCCGCCCGGATTTCCAAATATGGTTTGGTCCGATGAGTTCAATGGGTCGACGATAAGTTCAGCCAACTGGGGCTTCGACCTCGGCGGCGGTGGTTGGGGTAACAACGAACTCGAGAACTACACCAGCAGAACCGAGAACGCACGCGTTTCAAATGGCATGCTCATAATCGAAGCGCGACGCGAGAATCTCGGCGGCAGCGCGTACACTTCGGCGCGCATGAAGACGCAAGGTAAACAATCGTTCGGCATCAACACATGGGTAGAGGCTCGCATCAGGGCGCCTCAGGGACAGGGAGTTTGGCCTGCGTTCTGGATGCTCGGTAACAGCATCAGCACTGTCGGTTGGCCATCCTGCGGCGAGATCGACATCATGGAGATTCAGGGCCAGAATCCGTTTCGAAACTTCGGCACGATTCACTGGGCTGACGCCGGTGGCAATCACGTTTCGTTTGGAGGAATTTTCAATTCGTCCACTTCGCTCTCGGCCGGATTCCATACCTATTCAATCTCGCGCACGGGGAGTTCGATCAAGTGGTACGTCGACCGCATTCAGTATGCGGAGGCAAATATCGCGGGCGGGATCAACAGCACGTCCGAGTTTCAGGCCCCGTTCTTTATCCTCCTCAACGTTGCAGTTGGAGGAAACTTCGCCGGCAATCCCGACGGAAGTACGGTGTTTCCGCAGCAAATGCAGGTTGATTGGGTGAGAGTCTGGGGAACTTGAGAAGTTTTTTAGCCACAGATGGACACGGATAAACACGGATTACATTTTCAATCTGTGTTCATCCGTGTAATCTGTGGCTAAGTTCTTCATATGATCGGACAACTCCTCCTCCATTATCGTGTTGTCGAAAAAATCGGTGAAGGTGGCCAGGGCACCGTTTACAAGGTTATCGATACGTCGCTCGATCGCCCGGCCGTGATCAAGGTTCTACCACCTGACCTCACTGACAGCGCTTCCAATCTCGTGCGCTTCGAACGTGAAGCAAAGCTGGCGTCTTCTTTAGACCATCCAAACATCTGCACGATCTTCGGACTACATAGAGTCGGCGATATTCAGTTCATTGCGATGCAGTACGTCGAAGGGCGTAATGTGCGGCAGTTGGTCAATGGACAACCACTGGATCTTCGCCAGGCCCTCTCGATTGCGATCCAGGTTACTGACGCCCTCGCCGCCGCGCACAGTCGTGGCATCGTGCATCGAGATATCAAAGCGCGGAATGTGATGGTCACGCGCTCAGGCACCGTGAAGGTGCTCGACTTCGGTCTCGCGAAGTTAATCGAGTCGCCACACACGGGCTCGAGCGATCCGCAACTCACTGAAGTCGGCGTGCCTTACGGAACTTCGACGTATGCCGCGCCCGAACAGGCGCAGGGACTCAGAGCCGATCACCGCGCGGATATTTTCTCGACTGGCGTGTTGCTTTACGAAATGCTGGTCGGCACCTGGCCGTTCCGCGGCAAGACGGCGTTGGACGTGCGTTATGCAGTCGTCTATCACCAACCAAAGCCGGTTGTCGAAGCGAGAGGCGAAGACTCACCTGCATTGCGTCGCATTCAGGAGATTCTCGACAGGGCACTCGCAAAGGTTCCCGAAGATCGTTACCAGAAAATTGAAGACATGCGCAGCGATCTTCAGGAAGTGTTGCGTGAGATCGACGTCGATATGAGTTTTGGCAGCACGCTGACTGACGCCGCGCCTGTGTGGGCCAAACCGAAATCCATTTGGACGACGCCACGCAAGATCATCGTCGCGCTGGCTGCGATATTGATCGTCGCGCTTGCGTTTCTTGCCTTTCGTCCCAATCGTCCCCGTGCAGAGACTGCCGCAGACATCAGTTCGCTCGCCGTCTTGCCGTTCACCAACAGCGATAAGAGCAGTGAGTATCTCTCGGACGGAATCACCGAGAGTCTGATTGACAGTCTTTCCCGCATGCCTGACTTGAAAGTGAAATCAAGCAGCACTGTGTTTCACTACAAAGGCCGCGAAACGGATCCGAAAAAGATTGGCCGCGAACTTGGCGTGCATGCACTGCTTTCGGGCACTGTCTCGCAAGTTGGCGATGATTTGTCGGTGAGTGTGGAATTGATCGACGTCCGCGACGACAGTCACATCTGGGGAGAACGTTACGGCCGCAAGGTTTCCGAGGTGGTGGCATTGCCGCAGCAGATCTCGCGCGACGTTGCACAGCGCTTGCGCTCGCGGCCGGAGAACATGGACCACGCGCAGTTGACGCGCAACTATTCGCCCGACTCGGAAGCGTATCGTCTCTACTTGCAAGGCCGTTACAACTGGAACAAGAGAACGGTCGACGGCTTGAAGAGCGGCATCGACTACTTTGGCAAGGCGATCATGAGAGATCAGGATTACGCGCTTGCCTACGCCGGACTCGCCGACTGTTATGTGCTCCTGAATGTCTACAATGTCACTTCGGCAGACGACTCGTGTCCGAAAGCCGAGTTGGCTGCGCGAAAGGCGTTGTCGATCAATGAGAGTTTGGCTGAGGCGCATACGTCGCTCGCGTTTGTTAGTTATCGTTACTATCTGAAGTGGGCTGAGGCAGAGCAGCATTTCAAGAAGGCGATCACGCTCAATCCGAACTATGCGACTGCGCATCAGTGGTATGCGAGTTATCTTGCGGCAGTGGGTCGACTCGATGAAGCAGTCGTGGAAGCAAAGACCGCGCGCGAGCTGGAACCGTTTTCCCTCACCATCTACAGCGACTACATTCGCGATCTTTATTACGCCGGGCGTCTTGACGAAGCACGGACGGAATCGTTAAAACTCGTCGAGCTGGATCCCAGCTTCGCGCGTGCTCACTATGAATTGGGCCTGGTGCTCGAGGAAGAAGGGAAGCTCGACGAAGCAATTGCCGAATTCAAATTAGGTTTGAAGATGTTGCCTGACAACATCGCGGCGCTGACCGCGTTGGGCCACGCGCAGGCTCGCGCCGGAAAGCGGGCCGAGGCGGAGAAGGTGATCGAACGGCTTCAAGAGCTTTCGAAGCAGCAATACGTTTCGCCTTTTCAGACGGCAGTAGTTTATGCAGGTCTCGACGATCGCAAGCTCGCGCTCGAATGGTTAGAGAAGTCGCGCGCGGAGCGCTTCAACTGGTTGCCGTTCATCAAGGTCGATCCGGTGCTGAAGAATTTGCGTTCGGAGCCAGGATTTATCGAGCTAGCCAAAAACTTGGGCTTGTAGCCACAGATAAAAACGGATAAAAACAACGGATGAGTATGAACATTTCGAGGCGTCAATTTATATCAACCAGCACGAAGACAGTCGTGGCAGTGACTGTATTGCGCTCGAGTGTGTTTGGGCAGGCGGCGGCGGTGCAGCCGGTGTTTGCGCGGCTCGACGAGTTTATTGCGCGACACATGCGTGAGACGGGAGCGCCGGGATTGACACTCGCGCTGGCGAATCGTGATGGACTGATTCGTGTCTCCACTTACGGTTATGCAGACACCAAGGCGGGTATGAAAGTCGCACCGGAAACGATGTTTGAGATCGGATCGATCTCGAAGTCGTTTGTCGGTCTGTTGCTTTTGCAATTACACGACGAAGGCAAACTCGATCTCAACAAACCGATTGCCGATTATTTGCCGTGGCTCAAGATAAATTCAAAATTCCAGGCAGTCACGACTCATCACATATTGAGTCACACCGCCGGACTTCCAGGCGCGCCACTGTTGCTCGACGCTCTGCTCGGCGAACTCTGGACCGCGTGGGAAC
The DNA here is from genome assembly GCA_035694465.1 of Pyrinomonadaceae bacterium. Taxonomy (GTDB): domain Bacteria; phylum Acidobacteriota; class Blastocatellia; order Pyrinomonadales; family Pyrinomonadaceae; genus PSRF01. The sequence continues at coordinate 149,257 of DASSFI010000003.1, forward strand.
CTGGCAAACGTTTTCTTTATTCAAACACTGGCTACAACATTCTCGGTTTCCTGATCGAAGCGATCGATAAGCGCTCGTTTGCCGAATCGATGCGTACGCGCATGCTCGTTCCGCTCGGTATGACGGCCAGCTCGCCGATCATTACCAACGACCTGCGCAGGCTGATGGCCATCGGCTACGAACCACTCGCTGAAGGCAAACCCTTTCCGGTTAATGGACCACTCGGCGAAGCACAGTGGCTCGAAGTCGATATCGCTGCGGGAAGTGTCGCTTCCACACCGGCCGACATGGCGAAGTACATTCGTATGCTTCTTAACCGTGGCGCGTTGCCGAAAGGTCGTCTGCTTTCTGAAGCAGGGTTTTCACTCTTCACCAAGGCGGCGATCGATTCGCCGTATCGTGGCGAACCCGCGAACTACGGTTATGGAATCTGGGTCAGCGACGTCGGCGGTCACACGCGTCTGCGTCACACGGGTGGAATGGTGGCGTTCAGTTCGTCAATCGACGTTGACATCACGGGAAACATCGGTGCGTTTGCGTCGGTTAACGCAAACCTGCGTGGTTATCGACCGGTGGCGGTGACGAAATACGCGGTCGAACTGTTCAATGCGTCCGCAGCAGGGAAAACACTTCCCGATCCGCCGGCGCCGCCGCCAGCTCCGGATGAAGTTAAGAACGCCGCTGATTACGTTGGCACTTTCACTTCACTTGACGGAAAGAAACTCGAACTCGCCGCGGAAGGAAGCAAACTGATTCTGGTGCATGCGAACAGGCGAGTCGTGCTCGAACGTGTTGGCGGCGATCGTTTCCTGGTGAAGCATCCTGACTTTGACACGTATCTACTCGGGTTCGTACGCGAGAACCAGCAGGTCACCCAGGCGGTTTATGGTTCAAACTGGTATCTGGGTGAGAAGTACACTGGTTCGAAGACATTTGAGGTGAAGAAAGAATGGGAACCGTTTGTCGGTCACTTCAACAACGATAGTCCGTGGTATGGCGACACGCGTATCGTAATGCGCAAGGGTCAATTGTTTCTGGACGGTTTTGCGCCCCTCGTGCCGCGTGGCGATGGAAAGTTTGGAATTGGCGATCCGGACGGGCCGGATTGGATCAGTTTCGAGTCGATCGTGGATGGACGTGCGATGCGATTGAACTATTCGGGGATCATTTTCCGGCGTGTTTTCACGCCGTAGTTTTAGCCACAGATTACATTAACAGCGACTCAACCCGGTGCGCATGGACCATCTCCTCACACGGTGACCAGGCGAAGACGGTGAACTTCCCATCCTGTGACGCGACTAAGGCGAGCGAGTCGCGCTGATCGTAAACAAACTGTGCTGCCGAAAGATGGCGCGTGCCGCCGTGCTCGGTCGGTTGCACCACGATCGGAAGATTGCCGACGACCGGCTCCGTGATCACCCACCTATCAACCGGCGGACTTCCTTCATGCCGCCGGATCTTGGCTCCAAACGCAAGCACGTCATACTGATCGTTAATCACAGTCGCGCCATCCACCGCCGATAGTCCACCAATCGTGTCTACTGCCCGGCGTACTGCGCTTTCCCATTGCCGGCGCTCTTCTTCATCCTCTTCGTCGACTTCCTCGCGCACGAGTTTCGCGAGGGCTGAGAAGGCCGGCGTGATTGAGTAAAGAATTGGTTGCGCAATCGAATCGCGCCAGCGATCGGAACCGGAAGGCACGACCAGCAAACTGCCGCCATGTCCGTGAGCTCGCATCGAGGCGCTCAACTGGACCAGCACGTTCAACGAGTGCTGTGGTCCATTCGTGGCTGCCGCAGTAAAGGCAAGAAGCGCTTTCAGCAACGACGGGCAATCAGGCAGACTCGTGCCTTTTTCGTCGATGATTTTGACCACTTCTCCCTGGAGTACGGCGACGTTCGCATACTTGCCGATACCATCAAGCCGGCGATGTTTGACTACCAGCAAACCGGGCTCGATGTCCTCGAGCACGAAACAGTAACTCGGAATAGCTCGCGTGGTGCCCCAAACTTTTAGCTCGTCGCCATGATTCCAAACGCCGAGATGGATCTCCGGTCGCTCGACTGCGGGCGCGAGTTTCGTCAACACGGCGGCCGTCAACGGCAGCGGGTGCTCGAAGACCATCGGTTGTTTCGCGTGTTCCGGCGACAGGTAAGCCATCGAGATCTTCGGGAAGCGACCCTCCTCGGGTCGAAAACTGGCCCAGAACGTTGCATTGATGATGGCCGCGATCGATTCTGCGCTGGGTTCAGGCGCCAGATCGTCTTCGCCCAGCTTGCGCGCTTCGGCAAGCTGGCGTTTGAAGTGTGCCGCGACTAAAGGAGCTACGGTTTTTGCTGCGTAATAGGTTGGATGCGTACTCATAAATCTATTTGCCTGTGAAGAGTGTATTCTCATCCACAAAGCAAAGGCCATTGCCCCAGGGATCGTTGACGTAGAATGAACGTTCACCCCAGGGGCGTTTCACGAGATCTCCGGCGCTGGCGCCGTGTACGTCGTCAGTTGCCAGACATTGCAACGCGCGCGCGCGTTCGTAAACCGCGTCGACATCCGGAACCGAGAAATAGACATAATCGGGCAGTGGTTGCGGTTTCAGGTCGGTGGTGTTTTCTCCGGTCACATCGACGAGCGCCAGAATCACCGGACCACAATCAATGTAGTGACGCGAACCACGCGGAATGCGCCGGCCGCGATCGCCGAGTAGCTTGCCGTAAAATTCTTCGGCCTGGTCGAGATTGTCCACTTGCAGAACGATCCGGTAGAGTGTTGGTGCCATTTCGGTTCCTTTCGCTGAAGACTGTGAGCCACAGATTAACGCAGATGAAGACGGATTGGTTAATGGGGTCCGATGAGTCGTCCTGATCCTTTTCCGTTTGTGATTGATGAGTTGCAATCGCTGCGGCCGACAGTGAAGCGTGCGTTTGGTTTCACTTACGTCTATCTTGACGACCGGCTCTTGTGCTGTTTACGCGACAGTGAGAAGAAGCCGGCGACGAATGGACTCTGGCTGTTTACCACGGCGGAGCACATTGAGAGTCTGGGGCGAGAATTTCCCGACTTGCCGCGCCGCAATCTCTGGCGCTCGCGCGACAAAGCGTGGGTGGTGCTGGCATCGCGTCTGGAGCATTTCGAAGAATACGCTTTCAAAGCCTGTGAGTTGATTCTGAACGGAGATCGTCGCATCGGCCGGCTCTCTCGCGTTCAACGTATCTGAACTGATGGACATTCAAATCGAGGCGTTGGCCGAAACGATCTGGAATTACCATTTGATGAATCACCAGGTTGCGCAGGCGGATGCGATCCTGGTACTTTGCAGTCACGACGAGCGAGTTGCCGAACGGGGCGCGCAGTTATTTCTCGACGGTTGGGCGCCTTTACTCATCTTTTCCGGCGGCCAGGGCGCCATCACCAAAACACTCTGGAGCGAACCGGAAGCCGAGCGCTTCGCTCGTGTCGCGGAGAACATGAACGTGCCGCGCGATCGAATTCTGGTGGAGCCCCACTCAACCAATACCGGCGAAAACATCAAATTCACCAAGCGGCTTTTAGCTGAGCAAGGTCTCGACCCGCAAAGCTTCATTCTCGTGCAGAAGCCTTACATGGAGCGTCGCAGTTATGCGACCTTTCGCAAGTTCTGGCCCGAGAAAGAGTTGGTCGTGACTTCGCCGCAAGTGTCGTTTCATGACTACTTGACTGAGTATGCCAATCGGAATATTTCGACGGCGGATGTAGTTAGTATAATGGTGGGCGATTTACAGCGGATTAGAATCTATCCGGCCCGCGGATTTCAGATTTCACAGGAGATTCCGGACGAAGTGTGGGCTGCGTTCGAAGGACTCGTGCGCGCCGGTTACGATAAGTATTTAATTCAGGATTGAATGAGGAGACCCGAATGTTGAAGCGAATCTTTTTACCCGTGTTGTTGTTTGCCACCGTAGTGGTGGCCCAGAATGGCAGCTCCAGGCCTTACCCGATCGACAATGGTCATTCTACTGTCGGTTTTTCAGTGCCGATCCTTGGCGGTCTTTCACAGGTCATAGGGAAGTTTACTGACTTCGCCATCACGATCAACAACGATGAGAAAGACATCACGAAGTCGACGGTGAGCGTTGCGATCAAAACAACCAGCATCAATACGGGCATCGAGGGACGCGATCGTCACCTCAGGACGGCGGACTTCTTCGACGTCGAGAAGTTTCCGGAGATCACTTTCAAGAGCGAGCGGATCGAGAAGAAGGGAAAACAATTCATCGCGCATGGACCGCTGACCATGCATGGCGTCACCAAAGAAATCGCGTTGCCATTCACGATCACCGGAACCTACAAGGATCCAGCGAACAATAAGACCAGTGTCGGATATTCCGCGAAGATCGTCCTGAACCGTCGCGATTTCGGCATCAACTACGCACGCAAGGACAATCCAACGTTCGTCGGCGACAACATTACAGTTGAAATTGAATTAGTCACACGCGCACTCGATCCCAAATAGTATTTGGACGCGGATGAACGCGGAAAAACGCAGATCGGCGTTTATCTGCGTTCATCCGCGGCTTAATTTACGAATCTTCGAAGCTGGACGCTGATCGCAAACCCGATCGCGATAAACGTTGCAATGAGCGACGCGAGGCCGGCGCTCATTAAGGGCAGGGGAACGCCAATCACCGGCGAGATACCGAGGGCCATGCCGATGTTGATAAAGATCTGAAATGTCAGACCACCCACAAAGGCCATAATAAACAGCATGCCCATCCGATCAGACGATCGGCGCGCACCCGTGATGAGTCGCGATATCAGGATAACGTAAGCAAGCAGCACCAGAATGCAGCCTACAAAACCTGTATTCTCGGCCGTCACCGCGTAGATGAAATCAGTATGTGGCTCGGGTAAGAACTTCAAGCCGCTCTGCGAGTGAGCCACAGACGAGCGCGATCCGAACATGCCGCCCTCGCCGACCGTGATAATCGACTGCCATGTGTGATAACCGATGCCACGCTTGTCAGCCTTCTCCGGATCGTAAATCACATTGATCCGTTCCTGCTGATACCCTTTCACGGCGCCGGTTTTTACGCCGACAACGTAGGCGGCAGGAATCATGACGACGGCCAGCGCCGCACTGACAAGCACCAGTCTCAATCTGATCGCAGACAAGAAAAGCACGACCGCAAGAATCGGAAGATAAGTCAGCACTGAACCGGCGTCAGGCTCGAGCATGATCAAGGCGATCGGAAGTCCGAGAATCAAACCGCCGACAATCATCTCCTTGATCGTGAGCACCTCGATGCGGTTCTTGCCGAAGTAACGGGCGAGCATCATCGCCGTCGTCACTTTCACAAACTCGGAGGGCTGAAACTGTCCGATGCCCGGCACTCTGATCCACGCGCGCTGGCCGTTGATCTTCAAACCGATGCCCGGCAAGAGAACGAGAACGAGCAGGACGAGACCAAAGACATAAAAGGCCGGGGCGAGATTGAGCAGACGCCGGTAGTCGGTGAAGGCGATCGCGAGCATTACCACCAGACCGATCGAGAGCCCGATCAGTTGCTTGACCCAGTACGTTTCCGTTGGCTGCGCGTTGCGAATCTGGAGCGTGCCAAACAGCACGATGCCGATGGCCATGAACACTAAAAGCCAATCGAAATCACGCCAACTACGTTTGTGAATAATTGAGCCCATCTAATCCACAGACTACACAGATTAGTTTATTACTGCGGTTTGTTGTCCGGCGGCTGCCACGGGTTTAGGCTTGGCGGCCGGTTTTGCAACTGGAGTTGTTTCTTTCTTTGCGACCTGTTTTGCCGCGACCGCACCCGGCGGTTCCTCATGTCGAGTCTTGCGATAGTAGACGTCGTAAACACCGCGAACCGCCGGGGCAGCGTGCGAGCCGCCAAAACCCGAGTTCTCGATCAACGCCACCATGACAATCTCCGGTTTGTATGCCGGAGCATAGCTGACAAACCACGAGTGGTCTTTGTTTTTACCAGTGTCCTTGCCGAGTCCGACGACCTGCGCCGTTCCGGTTTTACCGGCGATATCGAATCCCGCCATCTGAATGCGTGAACCCGTACCGCCCGCGTTTACCACGCGCCACATGCCTTCCACCACGGCTTGATCGATCGTTTCCGGAATCGGAACTACTTTTGGATTTGGACGTGACTGATCGAGCGGCTGGAAAGCAACCGGGCCATGATAGTCCGGCGTCCCGGCATTGCCGATTGGTTTTACTTCCTTCAAGAGATGCGGAATGTACAGGCGACCGTCAACACTAATGCCCGAGATCGTTCTCAGCAACGAAATCGGCGTGATGATGTCGTAGACCTGCCCGAACGACGCATAGACGGTATCGATGTCACGCCACTCCGGATCGCGCGGCTGCATCTTGCGCTTGAATTCGCGCGATGGCGTCCAGCTAATGACTTCGTTGGGAAGGTCGATGCCGGTGCGTTTGTTGAGATCAAACTCGTCAACCATCTCGACGATGCCATCGATACCCATCTTCAATCCGAGACGATAGAAGTACCCGTCGCACGAGTGGGTGATGGCGGTTTTGATGTCGGGCGAGCCGTGATTGCCCATGCAACGCGTAAACTTGTTGCCGATGGTTATGCCGCCGCCGCATACCAGATTTGAATGTTCGAGCGTGATGGCGCCCTGTTTCAAACCGGCAATAGCCATCGGAATTTTCCACGTCGAACCCGGTGGATAGCGACTCTGAACGGCCCGGTTGAGCAACGGTGTTTCCGGATCGTTCAGGAGGGCGGCGTACTCGGCGCGCCCTTCTTTGGTCGTGATCCTTTGTGAAAAGAGATTTGGATCGAATGTCGGATAAGACGCGAGCGCGAGGATCTCGCCGTTGTTCGGATCCGCCGCGATGAGCACGCCGCGTTGGGTAACCGAGTTCTTCAGTTGTTCTTCGGCAGCGAGCTGTAGATCAAGATCAATTGTCGTCACGAGATCTCGACCCGGTATCGGCGCGACAGTTTCGATCTCGTCCTGAATACGTCCGCGACTATCGACCACAACTTCACGATAACCATCCGTCCCGCGCAGGTAATCGTCGTAGATCTGTTCGACACCACTGAGACCGATAACGTCGCCCGGCTTGAGACCTTTGTCTTTATTACTTTGTTGCTTGAGTTGTTCCGGACTGATTTCTCCAACGTATCCAAGGACGTGGGCGAGCGAACCGTTTTCCGGGTAACGACGCTGTGGCTGTTGTTCCACGCGCAGCTCCGGGTATTCAAAATTATGAGACTCTACCCAGGCGATGTCTCCGGGCGTGGCGCCCTGTTTCACCTGAATCGACTCGAACGCCGGCATCGTCTTCACCATTTCGAAGTAACCGCGCAGGTAGTCTTTATCGACGGAAAGTCCTTCGGAAAGTGGCTCGATCAGCGCTGTGAGATCTTTGCCTTTTACGTCTTCGCGCGAGAGCAGGACGTTGTAAATCGGACGCGAGTCGACGAGCACACGGCCCTCGCGATCGAAGATAACACCGCGCGGGGCCGGGATCGGCAAGCGCCGCCGCCGCTGGTTCTCGGCGATTTCGGCGTAGCGCCCACCTCGGACGACCTGAAGCACGTAGAGACGAACACTGAGCGCGCCAAGCAGGACTACAACCAGCACCTGGATAAAGCGAAGGCGAGCCCGCAGGTTTTGAGATGTGTCTTCAAATTTCATGGCTTAGTACTCGTATTTGGTGCTTTGTACCTGATACTTCGTTGTATCAGTTTATCTCCGTCGCAATGGTCCGGTCGACCGCCTCGCGACGCGCCGGCGAGTCGCGAATTGTCGCTTTTGTGCCGAACGCTCGGCCACGATTGCATCAAGCAGGTAGAGCGCGAGAGTTCCAACCACCGTGGTTGCTATCAGCTTGTAAGACATCGTCTGCACAAACGGCACAGTTGGCGGATAACCCAACACCCTGTGCCAGAAAACGTAGATGGCTGAGTCGAGGAGCGAACCGGCGGCCAGCACCGGAATTCTCAGCAACGGATTTTCAAGATTTACGCGCGTCGCAGCGAAATAGATGATGTAGGCGGTCAGCGTCTTTGAAAAACCGCCGGCGCCAACTAATCCACCGCTCCCGGCGTCAACAATCAGTCCCGCGAGTGTGCCTACCAGCAACGCCTTCCAGGCGTCGCGTTGCAAAGCGATGTAAACAACAACTACGAGGGGAAAGTCGATGTAAGCCAACGGCCGCCACACGTCGCGCAGCAGAAGCTGTAACACAATGGCAACCGACAAAACTACGGCAATCTTAATATGCGACATACGAGCATTGCCGATCGGCGATCAAGAAATCATCTCCTGGTTCTTTCGGGCGTTTGCGGACTTGCTTCGGGTACGGACCTTTGCGGGGGGCGATAAAGAAGTACGGCGACTTCCTCCAGATGATCGAGTTGAGCGCCGGGTTGAATGAGAATCTGATGCGCCTGTGTGGCGGTTCCGTTCTTCACCTCGACCACTTGACCGATATTCAAACCCGGCGGATAGATTCCATCTTGTCCGGTGGTCATCACGTAATCGCCGTTTTCAACTTTTTCAAGGCCGGAAACATAACGCATTTCGATCAATGCCACTCCGAGATCCGCTCGGCCGCGGATTGAACCGAGTGCGCCCGATTGTCCGAGTTGGCCCACTACTGCACCGGCGCCGGCTTTCTCGTCAGTGATTAACATGACCTGCGACGCCCACGGACTGACAGTGATGACACGTCCGACGATACTGCCGCCGCCACTCACTACCGGCATGTTGACCGCGACTCCCGCACTACTGCCGCGATTGATCGTGATCGTGTTGAACCACACTGACGGATCGCGAGCAATCACTCGAGCCGGAACATTCTTGATCTCGCTCTGTTCGTTTAGATTCAAGAGTGCTTTGAGTCGTTCACTTTCGGCGACTGCCTGACGGGCAGTGTGAAGCTCGGTTTCGACTTGCGACAGCCGTTCTTTAAGTTGTTCGTTCTCACGGGCAGTACTGCGGAAATTCCAGATTTGCTGGAAAAAACCTGAAGTAGCGCCGCTCACCTTTGAAGACGTGCTTTGCAGCGGCGAGGTGAAGGTTTGCGTCCAGACGCGCAAAATCTTCTGTCGTCCGTCAGCGTCTCTGGCATCAACAGCCATAATGATCAGATTGGCGACGAGCAAGGTCACGAGCCAGATGGGAGCTCGTTGTCGAATCTCTTTTTGTGTGCGAACAAAAGCCATCTCATTACTATCCACAGATTACGCAGATATGTTATTGGTGAAATCTGCGTAATCTGTGGATAACCTGTCTTTACATCCCACTCACCATCGTGTTTTCCCACTTCACACGTTTGAGCAGATCGAAGTCCGACAACATTTTGCCGGTGCCCAACACGACCGACGCGAGCGGGTCGTCGGCGAGCGATACCGGTAATCCGGTTTCGATTGATAGTCGTTTGTCGAGATTCTTCAAGAGCGCGCCGCCGCCCGTCAGTACGATGCCGCGTTCCACGATGTCTGCTGACAGCTCAGGCGGAGTTCTTTCGAGGGCCACGCGTACGGCGTTAATGATCGTCGAGATCGAATCGGCGAGGGCTTCGCGCACTTCCTCGTCCGTAATCGTGATTGTTTTCGGAATGCCTTCGATGAGATTACGTCCGCGCACTTCATACGACAGCGGTTCATCAAGCGGATACGCCGAGCCCAGCTCGATCTTGATCGCTTCAGCAGTGCGTTCACCAATCAACAAGTTGTACTTCCTCTTGATGTACTGGATGATCGCTTCGTCCATCTCGTTTCCGGCGACACGCACGGCGCGCGAGTAAACGATTCCGCTCAAGCTGATCACGGCGATGTCAGTAGTACCGCCGCCGATGTCGACGACCATGTTGCCATGCGGTTCGGTAATCGGAAGTCCGGCGCCGATGGCAGCTGCCATCGCTTCCTCCACGAGATAAACCTCGGAAGCTTTGGCGCGATAAGCCGAGTCTTCGACGGCACGTCTTTCCACTTGAGTAATCTCAGACGGAATACCGATCACGACGCGCGGGCTGACCCACGTTTTTCCGTTGTGAGCCTTGCGAATGAAGTGCTGCAACATCTTCTCGGTAACTTCGAAGTTGGCAATCACACCGTCTTTCATCGGACGGATCGCAACGATGTTTCCGGGAGTGCGGCCCAACATGTCTTTCGCATCGCGACCGACGGCTTCGACCTGATTGGTTACTTTGTTAATCGCAACGATGGAGGGTTCAGACACGACGATGCCGCGCCCTTTTGCATAAACAAGGGTATTTGCCGTCCCGAGATCAATGGCAAGGTCACTGGAAAACAGACTGAAGATAGATTTGAAAGCCATCTAGACTTATTCACTTCCCGTGGTTGTATAGAATGGAACTTCGGGTGGGATCGGCGGTAAATTCAGTAAGAAGCGAGTCCCTGTTGTCGCTCTTTACCCCCCTTAGACGCCCAAACACGTCCGAAATCCTAAGATACACCCTGAACATACATGGCGTAAACTGGAAACTTTACATGGTTTAGCCACGGATTGCACAGGCGGAAACCGATCAGTTCGGCACGTCTGTGTAATCTGTGGTTTCGGTGATTGTGATCGGGTGTTTGGCTGGCTCTCGGGAAGCCAGGTCGGCGGCGAAACGGACGCAATCTTTGTTGGCGGCTTTTGCCTCGTACATCGCCGTGTCGGCACAGGCGATTAGTTGTTGGGGGGATGAGGCGTGCTTCGGGAATGCCGCCACACCAAAACTCGCCGTCAACGAAAGTTGCAGTCGTCGTCCGCCATTGAATATGTGCCGGGTTATCTTTTGGCGAATGCGTTCTGCTACTTGTCCTGCCAGTTCTGTTCCGGTGTCGGGTAACACGATGACGAATTCGTCTCCGCCATAACGCGCGACTGCGTCAGTGTCACGAATAGACGAAAGAATCACTGCCGCCATCTCCATCAGCACGTGTGAGCCGACCAGATGACCAAATTCGTCGTTAATCTGTTTGAAGTCGTCGAGATCGAGAAACAGTGCCGCGACACTAGATCCGTAACGGCGTGCGCGTCTGATTTCGTTCAGGAGGAATTGACGCAGGTAACGAGCGTTGTGAAGTTTCGTGAGATCGTCGGTTTGCGATAACCGTTCGGCCTCCGCAATACGCACAGCGTTCGCGAGTGCTGAAGCGATCGGCAACGAGAGGGAATCGAGTAAAGCTACGTCCGGCTTCTTGAACGCGTGCGCACCCGAGCCTTCACGAATGCCTTCGATAACTCCGAGTATGCGCTCACCACAAATTAAAGGAATCGCGACGACGAACTGTCCCTTTTCTTTGCGCTTGATAATACCCATACCGGCGGCGGCGCGTTTGGCGGCCTTGGTTTCCGATCCGATCGGAAGATCTGGTTCGACCAGCAGTCGACCCCACTCTTCCTCGTTCTTTGAACCTTCCTGGCCCGGTTTGTTAACTGCAATCGCTTCGAGGGTTGCGCCCTCAAGACCTTTGGATTCGGAAAACAGATAGATGGCCCAACGATCAGCGCGAATCAAATCCTGTAATCCTGCGAGGGCCGTGTTTGCAGCGCCACTTTGATCGCCACTGAAGTGCAGTGATGAGACGAGATCGTAGGCGGCACGAAGGTGACTGGCTTTGATCTTTCGTGGCAGCGAAGGTGTTTCGGTTTCAACCTGCTTCTCGAGCGCAACCGGCATTCGCAACTCGCCTGACTGGCCGTGGCCTTCGATCTCGCGCAGCAGGGCCGGGAGTTGCGCTGACTTGTCTGCGATCGCGGCGAAGCCCAGTCGTTTGAGACTTATGCCGTCGAGACTGCGCAGGTTGTGACTCTGATAACCATTTGTCTGGCGGCGACACGCAACCAGAGGCGCTCCGGGCCAGAATGCTTTCGCGTGGTCGATAGCAGTGTGAAGTTCGACCATGTCCGCCCCGGGCACAACTTCATACAACACTGCGAGCGGTGGTGGTCCTTCCGCGCCATGCAGCCCATCGCGTTTCCGTTGTTTGGCGAGAGCGACTTCGACCTCGACTTCACGCAAACCTTCGATCAGCGTTTTTACCCCAGCCGCCCGCAACGCCTCGATCAACTCGTAGGCGGGAGCTTCATGGGCATCCGTCAAAAGAATTACGTGACTCGACATTGCTTACGTTCTACCGCGTCCCGCGCGGGCTCCGAGTGAAACTTTGTACTGGCTGCTATTGCCTTGAGAATCTTTTGCTTCGAGAGTGAGTTCGTGGGTCGCGCTCGCGGCAGTTACCTGGATCTGAAATGCGCCGTCGTGTCCGGCAATCGTTTCGCGTCCACTGACACGAATCGTCGTACCGGGCTCGGCCTTTCCGCGAACGAGATAAATGTTGCCGCCGAGAAGTTCGGTGCTGAGTTCTGAAACAGAAACCTGTGAACCCGTGCCTCGGTTGGCGACGATGAACTTGAGCGGGTCACTCCAATCGCTCGCCTGACCACTCGCGGCCGTGGCGCGCACGCGCCAGAAATAAACTCCCGGACGCAGATCAGTCGCCCCGAACTCAGTCGCCACGAGTTGATCTCGTTCAATAACTTTTCCGTCCGCCACAAAGAATGGCGACGTTGCAACTTCAACTCGATAATACGAAGGCGTGCCGGATTGTGGCCGCTGCCACTTCAGCGCCACGTTCGCTGCCCCGTTTGAACCAACCGCGACCTGTTCGAGATCGTGAGGCTTGGATGGTTGCGGCACGTCCAACAGTTTCTGCGCCGGAGAAATGCGACCGGAGTTGTTTACCGAAACATACTCGCCGCCTTTGATCGATGCTTTGTCGCCGGCCTGGTTGGTAGTTTCGATCACACCGGTGGCGACGCGAATTTCTTCAGTGCCTTCAGGATTGACGCCAAAACTCGCGTTCGTCTTCTCACCCACGGTGTTCTTCGTCTTGGGCGTTTCGACTACGTTCGTAGTTCCGTCAGCCTGCTGTTCAGTGCGTACGGACAACTGTCCGCTGTCGACAACGACGTGCACGTTGGTTTTCTTGCCGTCGTCAGCGCGAGCGTTGTCACGAACGATGATCGTGCTGTTCGGTTTGACCAGCAGGGTCGAGCCGTCGGCGAGACCGATGCGGGCACGACCGTTGGCCTGGGTTTGCACGGTGTCGCCGGGGTAAAGCTCGGTGTCGGCATTGGCGGGAAGCATTTCGCGTGTGGCGGAACGGATGACGCGGACGTCACCCGCAAAGGAGATGAATCGGGCTCCGGCGGGATGATTGATCACCGCGACATTCTTGAACGGGTTCCCGTATTTCCAGACATAGACCGCAGCACCGGCGGCGGTGACACACAGCATGAAGATGGCGATTACGAGATAGACGAAACGCTTCTCAATAATCCACCAATCAAATGCAAAACGACTGGTTTTATTCGCAACCATTGGCTAAATCGAACTTCAGGAAGGGGTCCCGCACGTTTGAGACCGGGTGAGTCCAAGTCAGGCAGCAACACTACCAGTCTGGAAATTTAACACACGATGGAATCAGCGTACAAGATGTTTGTACGCATGGTTTATTCTGGTTTTTGATCGGCTTCGTTAAGTTCTTCGCCAAGTGGCAGGTCGAAATCGGGCGGAAGATCGACCTGAATCGTACTGTCGTTCTCGGGTGGAAAGAGTAGTGAGACGACGACGGAGCCGACCAGCACCACCGCCACAAACCCAAGCGAAAACTTAATCGGAATGAGGAAATTAACTGCTCCAAGCAGCATTTTGAGGCCAATAAACGTAAGAACGAGAGCCAGTCCGGTACGAAGATAGCGAAACTTCTCGACCACACCGGCCAGCAAAAAGTACATCGATCGCAGACCCAGAATCGCAAATACATTCGACGTATAAACTATGAACGTGTTCGTCGTAATCGCGAAAATCGCCGGAATCGAGTCAACTGCAAAGACCAGGTCGGTAACTTCAACCACCATCAGCACCAGCAACAGCAGCGTTCCATTTAACTTGCCGTTCTTTTTGGTGAAAAATTTCTCTTCTTCGTAATGGCGCGAAATAGGCAGGAAGCGAGTCACGGCGCGCACGAGGATGTTCTGCTCGGGATGGACGTCGATTTCCTCATGCCGGAACATCTTAATTCCGGTGTAAATCAGGAAAGCGCCGAAAATGTAGATGATCCAGTGAAAGCGATTAATGAGCGCGGCGCCGACGAAAATCATCGTCAAACGCATCACCAGAGCGCCCATCACACCCCAGAAAAGCACGCGGTGTTGAAACTTCGCCGGGACTTTGAAATACGAAAAGAGCAGCAGAAAGACGAAGAGATTGTCGACTGAAAGCGACAACTCGATCAGGTAACCGGTGAGAAACTCGTAACCCCGTTGCGAGCCCTGATAATGGAAGACAATCGCAGCGAAAATCAACGCGAGCGTCACCCAGACGCCGCTCCAAATCCACGCTTCCCGATACCGGATCGTGTGTGCTTTACGATTGAAGAGGCCCAGATCGAGGCTCAGCATGGTGAGAATGAACAGACTGAAGCCAATCCAGAGCCAGGAGTTGCTGCCAAATGAGTTCATCAGGAGAATCAAGGGAATTCAAAATAGCATCAGGGTTTGATTCCGAGCAATCCGATCCACAGATTACGTGGATTGATCTGTGAAATCTGTGGTTAGACAGTTGCAGGCTTTCCGTACTCTCACATACAATCCGCAGTTTCTGAAAGGTAATCAACAATGCTCAAAGCACTAGGACGACTCGAACGGACCCGCAATATCGTCATTCTCCTCTTCGCCATCCTGATGGCCGTAAGCTTGGTTATTTTCTATGCGCCCGGACGCACGGCGAGTAATCTCGACCCCACCAAGAACACTCAGGTTGTAGCGAAGGTCGGCTCCCGCAATGTCACCGTCGCCGATCTCGCGCGCGTGCGGGAATACTACACGCGGACGTTCGGCAGTCGCGTAAACCTGGCCCAACTGGGTGGCAACAAACGTTTTCTCGAAGGATTGATCGGTCGCCACGTGATTGCCCAGGAAGCCGAACGTCTCGGTCTCGGCGCCAGCGATGCTGAACTCGCCGATAAGATCCGCAAGCAATACTCGGACGCTTCCGGGACCTTCGTCGGTCTTGATCGCTATAAAGAATTAGTGGTGGCGCAGTATGGCGATATCGAAACGGGCGAGAGTGAGATGCGCGACCAGATTGCGCAGGAGAAACTGCGCGCCTTCGTGACCGCCAGCGTCAATGTTTCTGATGCTGAGGTTGAGGAACAGTACAAGCGTCGCAACTCGTCATTTGACGTCAGCTACATTGCCCTTTCCGCCGACAAGCTGGCCGAGAAGATCCAGCCCAGTGATGACGAAATGCGTGCCTATTTCGAGAGTCACAAGACCGATTACCGGTATCTCGAGCCGCAGAGAAAGGTTCGGTATCTCTACATCGCGACGGAAAAAGTCGGCTCGACGCTTCAGGTTCCCGAAGCGGATCTCAAACAGCAGTTCGAAAGCATGCAGCCGCAATTCAAGGAAAACGGCGTCAAGGTCCAGCAGATTTTGTTGAAAGTCGCGCGCAAAGATCTGGATGCGCAGGTCGAACAAAAAGCCAAAGACCTGATCGCGAAACTGCGTGGTCCGAACGGACAGACTACTGAACAAGCCTTCGGAGACGCTGCCAAAGGAAACTCCGAGGACCCAACCACCGCCCGAAACAACGGTTACCTGTTGAAGCCGTTCAAGAAGAATCCAAACAAGCCGGATGGACTTTACGATCGCACCATTGACATGCAGGCCGGCGAGGTTTCCGACATCCCGATTCGTTATAGCGGCAACTGGTACATTCTGCGTCGTGGCGACAGCGTCCAGAAAACCTTCGAAGAAGCAAAACCGGAGTTGCTGGTATCCGCCCGCAACAGTCGTGCTTTCAACTCGGCGTTTCAACTGGCACAGAAGGCTAAGAAACGTCTCGACGAAACCAAGGACGTGCAAAAAGTCGCCCAGGAACTTGCCGGCGAAGCGCACATGACAGCGGCTGAGATGGTTCGTGAGACGGCATTCATCAAGCCCGGCGATGAGGTTCCGGACATCGGATCGAACCAGCAGTTTGAACAGGCTTTGGAACCGCTCAACAATCCCAACGATATTGGTGAGCCCACCGGCGTCAAGGGCGGTTTTGCGATTCCGATGTTGCTAGAGAAAAAAGATCCGCGCGTTCCTGAGTTTGACGAAGTAAAGACTCAGGTCGCAGATGCCATCAAACACCAGCGTGCGAAAGATCAGTTGGAGCAGAAAGGCAAAGACATTGCAGCGAGTTTGAGTGGTCCGGATGCGATCAAAGCGGCCGGTGAAAAAGAGGGTTTCGATTCGGGAACCGAAGAGGCGTTCAAACTCGGCTCATCGCTCGGCAAGGCAGGAATCAGTACTGCACTCGACGATTTGATCTACGGTCTGAAACCAGGTGAGTTCAGCAAAACGCCGCTCAGAGTTGAAGACAAGTGGGTGATAGTTGGCGTGACCAAGAAGTACGACGCCGACCAGGGCGGTTTAGCCGGTCAGCGCGATACGCTGAAACAGTCGATGCTCAGCGAACGTCAGGATCAGGTGTTTGAGGATTACATTGCCGGCGTGCAGCAGCGAATGAAGCGTGACGGCAAGATCAAGATCAACCAGGAGGCGCTGGACCAACTCGAGGAGCCGGCAGCCGAAACAGGCTTACCTCCCGGTTTCAACATTCCCGAATAGAACTATCCACAGATTACACAGATTCTTTAAACGGAATCTGTGTAATCTGTCTTCATCTGCGTAATCTGCGTCTCAGTTTCCGAGCAATGGTCCAACGTCAGCCTGCGGTACGGTAGTGCGAATCTGCAGTTCATTAGCCTGCGACACGATTTGCATGTTTGAAAGCGCGCTCTTTGCGAGCACGCCTTTCGCTCCCGACAATCGTCCCACCAACAACGCTCCAAACTGTTTCAAACCTTCAAGCGTATCGCCGAGGTTTTTTGCGGCCTGAGCATTGACGGCTCGTGCGGCCAGGAACAACTGCAAGTCGTTCGCATTGGTGCCCACTGAACCATACACTTGTCTCAGCGTTCGCAGATCGGCAGCGATCGGGGCGTTGCCGATATCGAGATTTCCAATCAACTGCTCGGTGACGTTGCTGCCAAACCCGATCACAGCGTTCGGATCACGACTGGCAAGTGCGATCAGTTCTGTGTTTACTCGTTTGCGAGAACGGCTCGCATCGATCGCGCTCTTGACGGCGGCCGGATCGCCGAGTGCGAGTATGTTGGCATCGAGTGGAGCGGCCGCCAGTTCACCAATTCTTAAATCAAACAGCCCAAGTAGCTTCAGGTTTTCGTCGAGGGTGAAGATGTAGATCGTCTTCTCCTGATAGGTCTCTTCGCGATATTTACCATTCGAAGCAACTCGACCGGCAGCCATCATCGCCGCCGGACTGAAACTTCCGTTCGCGAGCGCGACAGTTTGTACCTTGGTTACGCCTTCAGACGGATATGTGAAACGAACACCGAGTGCGATCTGCTGAAACATGCGCGGGTCGAGACCGGTGCGATCCTTGAAGCGATCGATGCTGGCATTAACTTCACTCAGCTTCGCCGGATTGCCGGCGAAGATACGTGGCATTGCCTCGTCCAGGAGTTGTTTCACTTTGATCTGGGCCACGCCGTCAGATTCCGGCAACGACGACATCAAACTCGGAGGCGCGGGAGTGTTTCGTCCGCGCGGCTGGGCTTTCGCGGCGAGCTGTGAACCAAGTGCGACGAAAACAACCGCGAAGGTCAAAAGTGTTCTTTTCACTACAAATTGCCTTTCTGCCAAAGGAATATGAGAGTCTAGTTGATGCCGCGACCAGAGTCCGGGGTTGTTAAGGCCTTGCGAAATTCAGCAAATGTAACCTTTCGGTAGTCTTCCGGCACCTTGAACAGACTCGGCGCTGCGTCAAGCGAAATGTCCGAAAGCTCCATCGAAACACGCGTGCCGTCGGCTGATTTCGTCTCTGATTTGACCGGCATCTTCAAAGTATTGTCGATCCAGATCAACGTCTCACTTACGCTGACGTTCGTTGCACTCGCACTGTTAACAACCACGCGGTATTTGGCTGTTTTTCGTTCCCCATTTGTCTCCTCGCCGAGCTTTTGATAAGTGGTGTTGCCGGTGTCGGCGTGTAACAAACCTTCGGGAGAACGTTCAAGCGTATCGTCCGCTTCGTTCGCGGGAAGATCTGCGTCGGGAGTAACATCGGCATAGATTTTTTCCTGCGTCAGCAGCACGAACCTTCCTTCCGGACGTTCAAGATAGGCGATCTGTTTTGAACCGACGTGAGATTCGTTACGGCGCAAGTCGCCGTCGCGCGCGATCAAGTTTTTAGTCGTTACGGTCTGGCCACTTGCGGTCACGATCGTGACGTTTCGGAAAGCGCGATAGCGATCGGGTTCGCGGGTTTGAAACGGTGGGGTTGTGGAAACTACTGTGTCTGTCGTCGAGTTGTTGTTCGCGACGTTATTACTTTGCGATCGACAGGAGATCGTGAGCAGGACCAGCAAAATCAGGGAACAGTCACGTCTCTGCCGTAAAGTCATACGCGTTCCAGCAACAGCGCGAGGCCCATGCCGCCGCTGACGCAGAGAGTGGCAAGACCGAGTTTGGCATTTCGCTTTTGCATTTCGTAGATGAGCGTGGTCGTGATGCGAACTCCGGTGCAGCCGATCGGATGGCCCAACGCAATCGAACCGCCGTTGACGTTCAAACGTTCGGCATCGAATCCGAGTTCGCGATCGCAGGCGATTACCTGGGCGGCGAATGCCTCGTTAAGTTCAATGAGATCGATCTTGGAAAGGGTCAGATGCTGCCGCTCGAGCAGCGCGCGCACGGCAGGCACAGGACCGATACCCATGATGTCGGGCGCAACTCCGGAGATCTCATAGTCCACAATCCGGACCTGGGGCGTGGTTCCGAATCGTTTGAGTCCTTCTTCACTCAGCACGACGACTGCGGCAGCACCGTCGGTGATACCGGAAGAGTTGCCGGCCGTAACGGTGCCGTCCTTGTAGAACACCGGGGCAAGTTTTGCGAGATCCTGGAGCGTAGTGCCGGCGCGACAATGTTCGTCCTGAGAGAAGCTCGTCGTCTCGCCTTTCTTGCCGCTGATCTCGAGCGACATCACTTCGTCTTTGAATCTTCCTGACGCGATTGCCGCTTCGGCTCGCTGCTGCGAGCGCATCGCAAACTCGTCCTGCTCCTGCCGTGAGATTTCGTGCTGGCGGGCCAGCTTCTCGGCTGTTTGGCCCATCAGCAATCCTGAAAGCGGATCGCTGAAGCCGTCGCGATACATACCGTCGACGAGTTGCATGTTACCCATGCGTATACCCCAGCGTGCACCATCGGCGAAGTACGGCACGCGAGACATGCTTTCGGCGCCACCGGCCAACACTGCCTCAGCACGACCGAGCATGATTTCCTGAGCCGCGAGAATGATGGCTTTCAAACCCGAGCCGCACGCTTGATTAATTGTGGCGGCGGGCACTGTCTCCGGAACGCCGGCGCGAAACGTGATTTGTCGCGCGACGTTTGGACCACCACCGGCCTGGCGTGCGCAGCCCCAGATCGAATCAGTAACTTGATCCGGTGTCAGTCCAGCACGGGCCAAACTCTCCTTTGCTACTGCCACGCCGAGGTCTGCCGCGGTCCAGGAGGCGAGCGTGCCGCCAAATTTGCCGATAGGGGTTCGTACTGCTCCCGCAAGAAAAACGTTCTTCATAAGTTGACCAAAAATGTAGCACAGGGTAGAAGTAGGCCACAAAAAGGCACAAAAGCACATAAAAAGGTAGGCACCTCACATGCTTCAAGACCTCACGACGCCAAATCTGCGCGTTTCTGCGCACGAACAAATTACTGCCTTATTTCGCGAACATGCGGAGTGGTTGTTTGTTTCCGATGGCGTGGCGCAGTCGCTACGACGCGAGGAGATCGAGCTCAGCTTTGTGCGGCACAAGCTGATGTTCTCGTGTTGGACCGAAGCGGGAACGGGAGTTTGGCGAGTGCTGAGTTGGGATTGGAACGGACAACTGCTCGAGTTGAAAGTCTCGCGCCGAATGGGTGCG
Source organism: Pyrinomonadaceae bacterium (assembly GCA_035694465.1). Classification (GTDB taxonomy): domain Bacteria; phylum Acidobacteriota; class Blastocatellia; order Pyrinomonadales; family Pyrinomonadaceae; genus PSRF01. The sequence continues at coordinate 169,320 of DASSFI010000003.1, forward strand.
GAAGTTTCGCTGATAGAACTGATTCCGCGCACGACGGCGAAAGTTGTGACGGCTACGATTCGCGCTGCACGCGAGCTGCGTTGCGAACGGTTGGCCCAATTGGCGGCATCGCTGGAAACCGCTACGACGGTGGAACGATTGTCGTTGAGTCGTGGCACAAAACCGGGCCAGCCAGGCCGTTATGCACAGATTGTTTTGCGGCGGAGGCAAGCGAGAATTGTCGTTACTGGACCAGTTGTTTCGAGTCAGCCTTCTGCTGTGGATGCGTTTCTTTCGTCCGCACTCTTGTGGTTTGGACGAAAGTCCGCTGAGCAACTTTGGCTGATCGTTTCACCCGAACTGCTCAAGCCGATGATCTATCGCGTCGCACTCTTACGCACTGGCTTGAGAAACATCCTGAAACTATTCACAGTTGATGAACACCTGACTGCGTTAACTGCGGTTGCGTGTCCTGACAAAGAAGAGTTGTGGAAAAAGAAACTCGCGCGCTTTCCGCCAGTTGCACCTGCCAGATCGAGTGAACTTACGATGGCCCTGGTTGCCCACGCGCCGGACGCGATCGATGTGGTCCATGCACGATACGGCGAAACACTTCGTTACTTCGGACTGCCTTTCGCGCGCGTTCGTTCGTTGCTCGGACGGGAAACGGTTTGGTTTGGAATCAACCGCGAACATCGTCGGCTGCTTGACCAATCAACCTTGAGCGACTGGCAGAACCTGTTAACCGACTTGCGCGAGCACCGTTCACCGTCCGCGATCGATCATCGACACGCGTTTTATCGAGCGGCGCCGGAAGCGTGGCTGGAGTCGCTGCTGCGTCGAGACATCACTCGACTCGATCCGGGTTTGATCATTGCGCCGCTGCACGCGCAGTTTCGAACTGCACGAGGTGCAAAACTCGGGATCAGACCAATTGATTTGCTGGCGTTGCGACAGGACGGCCGATTGGTTGTGATCGAATTGAAAGTCTCGGAAGATCGCGAGCACGTATTGCAAGGTGCTGACTACTGGAGGCGTGTTGAGGCTCACCGCCGCCGTGATCACATCGCAAAAGCAAAACTATTCGGCGCGCGTGTAATCAGCGACGAATCGCCACTGGTTTATCTGGTCGCGCCGACATTGCGCGTTCACCCCGCCTTTCAAACGCTGGCCCATTGCATCTCCAGCGACATCGAAATCTATCGCTTCGACATCAACGAAGACTGGCGCTCCGGCGTCCGCGTCATGCGCCGCAAAAGAGTTAATTAGAGCCGCAGATGAACGCGGATAAACGCAGATAGAGCAAATTCTTATCCGCGTTAATCCGCGTTCATCTGCGGCTAAAACTAATGCTTTACGAAGAAGTTCTCGGGTTCGGCGAGTGGCGGTGGGGTTATGGCTGTGCTTGTGGGAGTGGTGATGTGGTTTAGCGTGTCGTCTTTCGAGTAGATGCCGGAGACGCGCATGCGAAACTCGTCCGGATTGGTGGCGTTGTGCAGCGCTTCTTCCTGCGTGATGAGTCGCGATTGCAGCAAGTGAAAGAGCGACTGATCGAACGTCTGCATGCCGTACTGTGATGTGCCCGCCGCGATCGCTTCGCGAATCAAATACGTCTTCTCTTCGTTGATGATGTGATCGCGAATGGTGGCCGTTGAAACCAGCACTTCGATTGCCGGCACACGTCCCGCGCCTTTTGCGGCCCGGACCAGACGCATCGAGATCACGGCTTTCAGAATTCCCGCCAGCTGAATGCGCACAGACTTTTGTTGGTGCGAAGGGAACGAAGAAACGATACGCGTGATCGTTTCGGTCGCGTCGAGTGTGTGCAGCGTTGAAAGTACGAGGTGTCCGGTTTCGGCAGCCGTCAACGCGGTTTCAATCGTTTCATGGTCGCGCATTTCGCCGACGAGTATCACGTCGGGATCCTGTCGCAAGGCGCCACGAAGAGCTTCCGCGAATGAACGTGTATCGACGTCAACTTCACGTTGCGTCACAAACGCGTGCTTATCACGATGCAGAAACTCGATCGGGTCTTCAATAGTGACGATGTGACCGCTGCGCGTCGAGTTGATGCAATCGATCATCGCCGCGAGCGTCGTCGATTTACCGGAACCGGTTGCGCCGGTCACCAGAATCAAACCGCGTCGCTCTTCCGCAATTTTGTCGATTACGGGCGGCAGACCAAGCTGAGCGGCGGTCTTGGTGTGATCCGGGATGACGCGGAGCACGATACTGACGGTACCGCGTTGCTGAAAGATGTTTGCCCTGAAACGACCCAGACCGGACACGCCATAGCCGATATCGACTTCCGAAACCTCTTTGAATCGTTGCTTTTGCCGGTTGGACATCATCGAGAAGGCCATGTCGAGAGTGTCTTCCGGCTTCAGACGGGGAGCGTCAGCGACGGGATGCAGTTCACCACCGATACGCATGACTGGGAACGCCCCCACCTTGAGATGGAGATCGGAAGAATTGTGACCAATGGCAACTCGGAGTAAATCGTCGATTTTAAGGGCCATGAAATATCCTGAACTACTGAAAACCTCGTGGGATTACTTGAGGATTACTGGAGAGTGTCAGCGAGGGGAGGCGCGCTGGGGCTTTTTGAATATAGCTTGAGGGCGCGAGTACCGTCAATAACTTCATCCACAGATTACGCAGATCATGAAAGAAAATCTGCGTAATCTGTGGATAGTACTTAGTTTATGGTGCCGGCTGGGGTCTCGATTGCCGCCCGCGAGAAGCCGTTATTGTCAGACGGCGCCGACTTCGATTCATTCACATAGGTGAGCCAATCACCGGGGGCAGGCCGTTCACCCTTGGTAACTTCGAAGTACGCTTGCTGGATTTTCTCGGTGATCGGACCGCGCGTTCCGTTACCCACCGTGATGCGGTCAACTGACCGGATCGGCGTGACTTCGGCGGCTGTGCCGGTGAAGAAAAGCTCATCCGCGACGTAGAGCGCGGCCCGTTGAATCGTTCGCTCTTTAATCGTGAGCCCCAACTCCTGGCAGATCTGAATCACGCTGTCGCGTGTAATTCCGGGCAGAATTGAAGACGAAAGCGGCGGCGTTAAAACAACGTCGCCAGCCACCATGAAAATGTTTTCGCCCGAGCCTTCCGAGACGTATCCACGGTCATCGAGCGCAATGCCTTCCGCGAAGCCGTTCAGCAGCGCTTCCATTTTGATCAACTGCGAGTTCATGTAGTTGGCGCCGCTCTTTGCCATCGCGGGCATCGCATTCGCGTGGAGTCGCTGCCAGGTCGAGACGCAAACGTCAACGCCGCGTTCGATCGCTTCGTCGCCAAGATACTTGCCCCAATCCCAGGCGCCGATGTAACAGGCGAGGGGATTTGGAAACGGATTGACGCCGAATGCCGGATGTTCTTCATCGAGACTGCGAAATAGTATGGGCCGGATGTAGCACTGGTCCATGCCGCTGCGTTTCACGAGGTCGGTCGAAGCAGTACACAACTGATCGAGCGTCCACTCGTGGTCCATGCGATAGATCTTGGCGGAGTTTAGAAATCGCTGCATGTGTTCGCGCAGGCGAAAGACGGCTGGTCCCTGCTTGGTGGAGTAACAACGGATTCCCTCAAAGACGCTGGAGCCATAGTGCAAAACGTGCGACATCACGTGAACGCGCGCATCGTTCCAATCGATAAACTCACCGTTATGCCAAACGACCTCGCAGATTCGCGGTGTCTTAACGTCTTTGGTGTTGCCGTCTTTTGAGAACATGTTGTTTACTCCTTCAGGAAATACTGAGATGCAGGGGAAAGGCCCTCATCTTTGTCGCGTAGAAACACTTCCACACTGGGGGCGACCGGTACTCTTTAACTGTATTGAGTGGGTTATCAAACAGGGCACAATACCGTAGTTTCGAGTCGCTTGGCAAGAAGGCTTGCAGCGCGCAAACACACCCTGCGCATTGTGGTCGTGTTACTTTTGCTCGCAGCGTTTTCTGCCGGCTGTGCTGATAAAAAGATGAACCAAAACAACCAAAACATTTCGGTCGCGGAAAATGTTGCGACCGACCCGCTTTCCATTCATAAACGCGCGATCGCGATCGATATGCACGTCGATACCGTGCAGCGAATTCTCGACGAACACGTCGATATTCAACAGCAACTCAAAGACGGCCACTTCGACGTCGTACGCGCAAAGTCAGGCAATCTCGATGCGCAATTCTTTTCGATCTGGGTTGAGCCACAGTTGTTTGGCGGCGGTGGGGAGCGGGCGGTAAAACGAGCCGACGATCAGATCGCGGCGATTCGTAAGCTGGCGGAACAACATCCGGAGACGTGGGTGCTAGCAACTACTGCGGAAGATATTCGCCGCGCCGCGAGTGAAGGAAAAATCGCGGCGCTTCTTGGTCTCGAAGGTGGTTATGCGATCGATGAACGGCTCGAGAATGTGCAGCGCTACTACGATCTTGGGGTGCGATACATGTCGCCGGCATGGAGTGTGAGCACCAGTTGGGCCGGTTCGTCCGGTGATGAAATCGGCGCCACGCGTGGTCTGAATGAGTTTGGCAAGAACGTCGTGCGCGAGATGAATCGTTTAGGAATGATGATTGACGTTTCGCACGTGTCGGATCCAGCGTTCTGGGACATCGTAAACACGTCGACAGCGCCCGTGATTGCGACGCATTCAGCGTGCAGGGCTATCGCGGACGTGCCACGAAATTTGACTGACGACATGATTCGCGCCCTCGCCAAGACCGGCGGCGTAGTGAACGTGATCTTTTATCCCGAACATCTCGAGCCAGGCTGGAGTCAGAAGAAGAAACAGGTTGATGCGGAGATCTCGGGCATGGTGCAGGCCGCGTCTGCTGCCGAACCGGGCGACGCCGTGCACAAGAAGATCGCGCGCGATCTCGTGCGGCAGCGTGAGTATGCGCGTCGATTGCCACCGGTGACAGTGTCACGCGTCGTCGATCATATCGATCATATCGTGAAACTCGTCGGCGTGGACCACGTCGGCATCGGTTCTGATTTCGATGGCGTGCAAGCAACGACGGCAGATCTCGGAACAGTTGCCGATCTGCCAAACCTGACGAAGGAACTGCTGCGCCGTGGTTACACTGAAGCCGACGTCAACAAGATCCTCGGCGGAAACATGTTGCGCGTGATGGATCAATCCGTAAAAAATCCGCGTTAATAAAATGCCGAAGATCGGGTTCCATGCGCCAATTACAGGCGGTTGTCACAATGCATTGATCGTCGCAAAAGACACGGGCTGCAATACCGTGCAGCTCTTCTCGCGTAATCCGCGTGGCTGGATGGCGAAACCGCTGACTCGTGAAGACGTGCAGTTGTTTCGCAAGACACGCAAGCAAACAAAAATCTCCCCGGTTCTGATTCACTGCAATTATCTGGTTAACCTCGCCGCTGTGGACGACGTGTTTCTGGAGAAGTCACGCGCTTCGTTTCGCGAAGAAGTGGAACGATCTCTGATGTTGGGTGTGGATTATCTCGTGGTCCATCCCGGCAGTGCGCGCGGCGCGTGCGAAGCTGACGGCATCGCGTTGTGTGCTGCAAGTCTGAAGATCGCCTGCAAAGGATTGCGTTTTGGATCACTCAAAATTCTGCTGGAGAACACTGCCGGACAGGGTGACTGTATCGGGCATCGTTTCGAACATCTTCAAGAGTTGATGAAGATCTGCGCGAAGCTTCCGCTCGGTGTTTGTCTCGACACCGCACACGCTTTCACTGCGGGTTACGACATCCGTGAAGAAGACGGTCTCGAGGCTCTTATCCAACGCGTGCAAAAGACTGTGAAGACGAAGAACGTTCGCGCGATTCACTTCAACGACTCACGCGCTGCCTACAACTCGCGTGTCGACCGGCACTGGCACATCGGCGAAGGTCACATCGGGGCCGATGCGTTGCGCCGTGTCGCCCGGCATCCGAAACTCAAACACGCAGCGTTCATACTCGAGACTCCGTACGACGATCCGCGCGCGGACCTCAAAAATCTCGAGATGCTAAGATCGTTTATAAACACGGATTGAAATCGGATCTTGATCCGTGTAGAATCCGTGGCCAATGTTTTCGAGACCGACTTCAACTAACCTCGTCCTAACGGTGCCGCTTCTGCGCCGCGCGTAAGCGCGTGTTCAGCGGGGCGGCGATTCCAACACTCAAAACAAGCAAGATTCTTATGGAGACGTGTATGATTGGATAACGTTATGGACGAAAAATATTTTCCTGAACAGATCGAAAGTAAGTGGCAGCAGCGTTGGGCTGAAGCAGGCACTTTTGAGGCAAAAACGGACGATCCGCGCAAGAAATTCTACTGCCTCGAGATGTTGCCGTACCCGTCAGGCTTCCTGCACATGGGACACGTGCGCAACTATTCCATCGGCGACGCACTCTCGTGGTTCAAACGCTTGCAGGGCTTCAATGTATTGCATCCCATCGGCTGGGACAGCTTCGGACAACCGGCGGAACAGGCGGCGATCAAACGCGGCATAAATCCGCGCGACTGGACCGAAGACAACATCGTGCACATGCGCGGGCAGATGCAGCGTCTCGGAATCAGTTACGACTGGTCGCGTGAGATCGCTGCACACCGGCCTGAATACTACAAATGGGACCAGTGGTTCTTTCTGAAGATGCTGGAAAAGGGCTTGGCCTATAAGAAGGTCTCGCAGGTCAACTGGTGTCCGAAGGAAGAGACTGTGCTCTCGAACGAACAGTCGTCGGGCGGCGTTTGCTGGCGTTGTGGCACTCCGGTCGTGAAGCGCGATCTGGAACAGTGGTTCTTGCGGATCACGAATTACGCCGAACAACTGCTCGACGACATCAAGCAGATCGAAGCAGGTTGGCCGGAAAAGGTTTTGAAACGCCAGAGCGACTGGGTTGGCCGCAGTGAAGGCGCATACGTCGACTTCGCCGTGAAAGACAGCGACCAGAAGATTCGTGTGTTCACCACGCGCATCGACACGATCTACGGCGCGACGGCGGTGGTGTTGTCGGCGGAGCATCCCTTGTTGGCTGAGTTGCTCGAAGGTTCGGCTTTGAAGCAGGACATCGACGCGTTCGCAGAAAAGTTGAGAGCGCAAAGAGCGGCCGGACGTGAAGTCGGTGAAGAAGAGAAGGAAGGACTCAATACCGGCGTGCTGGCAATCAATCCGTTCAGCGGTGAGAGTGTGCCGGTTTGGGTGGCAAACTACGTGTTGATGGAGTACGGCACGGGCGCCGTCATGAGTGTTCCGGCTCACGACGAACGCGATTTCGAATTTGCACAGAAGTACTCGTTGCCGATCCGGCAAGTGATCGCTCCGATCGATCACGAACACAGCGACGCCGAACCCGCGCCGACAACCGGCGGCGACGCGTCTGCGGAGATCAAGCACTCATTCACTGACTGCGGTGTTTTGATCAATAGCGGCGAGTGGGGCGGGAAACTGTCGCAAGTGGCGATCACTGAGATGTCGGCTTATGCGAAGGAACACGGCTTTGGTGAAGCAGCGGTGACTTATCGCATTCGTGATTGGGGCGTTTCGCGACAGCGATTCTGGGGCGCGCCAGTGCCGGTCGTGTACTGCGACAAAGACGGCATGGTGCCGGTTCGTTACGATCAGTTGCCGGTGATGTTGCCGCAAACTGCGGACTTTACCGGAACTGGTGAATCGCCACTCGCGGGTGTGCCGGAGTTTGTAAACACATCGTGTCCGCAGTGTGACGGTCCGGCGCGTCGTGATACCGACACGATGGATACGTTCGTCGATTCGTCGTGGTACTTCTTCCGCTATTGCGATCCGGGGAATGAAGCAGAACCATTCGACAGCAAGATCACGAATCAATGGACGCCTGTAGACCAGTACATCGGTGGTGATTCGCATGCAGTGATGCATTTGATCTACACGCGCTTCTGGACCAAGTTCATGCGCGACATTGGAATGGTCAACTTCGACGAGCCGGTCAAGAAATTGTTGACGCAGGGCATGGTTACGAATCGTGTCGAGGGAACTGACGAGTGGAAAGCGATGTCGAAGAGTCTCGGCAACGGAGTTGATCCGGACCAGATGATCGAGGCCTTCGGCGCCGATGCTACCCGTCTGTTTGTTTTGTTTGCGGCGCCGGTTGAGAACGAGTTGCGTTGGTCTGAAAGCGCAGTTGAAGGCGCCATCCGGTTCTTGAGACGCGTCTACTCGATGGTTTGGAAGTGGCATGAAAGATTGTCGAATCCGATCCAGGCGACGGAGATGGAGTTCAGTCCGGAAGCCAGAACGTTACGACGCAAGACGCACCAGACGATTGCGAAGATCACGAGCGACTTCGATGGCTTACACCTGAACACTAGTGTGGCTGCGTTGATGGAGTTGTTCAATCAGATCGTTGACTTCAACGCCGATCCGGCGAAGGCTTCGGAGGAAGACGTCTTTGCGATGCGCGAGGCGTTGGAATCACTCGTGATCATGGTGGCGCCATTTGCGCCGCACGTCGCGGAGGAGATGTGGGAAGGCCTGGGTCACGTCCACGGGTTGGTCAGTGCCACGGCTCGTTGGCCGATCGCGGATCCTGAGCTCGCGCGAAGCGAGGAGTTGGAAATCCCGATTCAGGTGAATGGGAAGCTGCGTTCGCGTTTGATAACCTCGCCCGAAGTGTCAGAGGATGAGCTTCGCACGGCCGCACTCGCCGATGAACGCGTGCAGGCTCAGATCGATGGTCACGAAGTATTGAAGGTGATTGTAGTTCCTCGCCGCCTCGTAAATATCGTGATCCGGTGAAATACCTTAGATTACACAGGTTAATCGCGCTGAATCCGTGTTAATCTGTGTAATCTGTGGTTACGCAATAGATGAAAGAGTGTCCGACCTGTAGGCGCTGTTACCCCGATGAGATCAATCACTGTCCCCAGGACGGTGATGCTACTGCGCCGTCCCTTTTGGGTGAACCCACACTAGATGCCCGCTACTTGCTCGAGCGCCGTCTCGGGCAAGGCGGTATGGGTGTCGTGTTTCAGGCGCGCCATATCTTTCTCAAAACCTCGCACGCGATCAAAGTCATTCTTCCGGATCTGGTCGGCAACGATCCGATGCTCACCACGCGCTTTCGTCAGGAAGCACTCGCGGCCGCTGCGATTCGTCATCCCAACATCATTGCCGTAACCGATTTTGGCGTGGTGCGCGGAACGATGCCGTTCCTGGTGATGGAGTTTGTTAAGGGACGATCGCTGCAGGACATTCTCGGCAAAGAAGGTCGGATGCCGCCGCAACGCGCGTGGGAATATATCAGCGCGATTGCTTCCGGTGTTGGCGCCGCACATCGACAGAATATCGTTCACCGCGATCTGAAGCCGCTTAACATCATGGTCCAGGATGATGTGCCGATTGCTGAGGGTCTGAAGATCCTCGACTTCGGTTTGGCGAAGATCAAATCAGGTGAGTTGTTGGGATCGTTCGTGCAGGCGCAAACAAGCGGGCTGATGGGATCGCCGTTCTACATGGCGCCGGAACAATGGTCCGACGAAGAGCCTGATGCGCGTGCCGACATCTACAGTCTCGGAGTCATTCTTTATCAAATGCTGGCGGGTGAAGTGCCGTTCAAAGGCTCGTCGATTCCGTCGATCATGAAGAAGCATTTGACGCTGCCGCCGCCGAGTTTTCAGTCGATGGGAGCTTCGGTGCCGCCGGCGATCGAGTCTGTAGTTCGTCATGCACTCGAGAAGGAAGTTGAAGCGCGCATTGATTCCGTAACGACGTTTTTGAGAGACCTGCATGCGGCACTGAATTCCGCTCCCGTAGCCGCCGCTTCACTAAAAACAGTCGTCATGGATCCCAATAAGACCATGGCCTCGGTGCCGCCGCCTCCGGTCAAACAGGGACCGGATCTGTCGGCGACGTCGTCTCAACCTCCGATCGCGCCCGACACACAGTTTGGTACGTCGTTCGATTCGATGGCCGGCACTGTCAGTGGCGCACAGCTCGATAAGGTCCTTGAAGAGGCGCAACGAAAACAGCGTGAAGAGCAGGAGCGTGTAGCCAAAGAGCAGCAGGAGCGCGATCGTAAGGAAAAAGAGCAGCAGGAAAAATTCGACCGCATGGCGCTGCAGGCGCAAGAGCTTGAAGACCGGCTCGAGCGGTTGTCGGGAAGCATGCCGCCAAACATGGATCCCGAAACGACGCGCGTGCAGGGAAGTCCGACGAACGCAAACTGGGCCGTCAACTCTGCTCAAGTCTCCCCGGTTGCACCCGCAAAGCAGCAGATGGTGGTGGACTTCTCGCAGCCAAAGCGAAAAACGTCCTCGTTGCTGATCATTGGTGGTGTTTTGGTGGTGCTCGTGCTCGGAGGGATTGGTACCAGCGCTTACCTGATGTGGCGGCAAACAAGAGTCAACCCCGATCCAAAACCGAGTCCGACGCCGGTTGTTACGTCTAAAAGCAAAGCTGATCTGATTGCCATCGACGGAGGCACTTTCCTGATGGGACGCAAGGGGGGCCGACCCCAGGAAAATCCTCCGCATCCCGTAACGGTTTCATCGTTTCAGATGGACCGGAAGGAAGTCAGTAACGCTGAATACGCTGACTTTGTAAATCAGACGAGTCACCCGTCTCCGTCTCATTGGACTGACAACAAGCCGCCATTCGGACAAGAGAACTGGCCGGTCGTAAACGTAACGTTCGCAGATGCGAATGCCTATGCTGACTGGCGGTCTAAACGCGACGGCGTGATCTACCGATTGCCGACTGAAGAGGAGTGGGAATACGCCGCGCGAAATGGAGAGCAAGGTGATATGTATCCATGGGGACCTGATTGGAAAGAGGGTGTTGCCGTGCTCAAGGATGCCACGCCATACCCGGTCGGCTCGCGTCCCGACGGAAAGAATAAATGGGGAGTGTTAGATCTGATCGGAAACGTTTGGGAATGGACGGCATCGAAGGCGTCAATCTATCCCGGTAATTCGGCCCAGGTGCCCAAGAGTATGGCGGAGTGGATTACCGTCCGAGGCGGTTGTTTTGTAAGCGATCCGTCGAATCCGGACACTCCAATAACTTCGACCTTTCGTGACTTTGTGCCGCCCACCAGCAAGACGACGCTGTTGGGGTTCCGGTTGGTGCGAAGTGGATGATCCGATGGTCCCGGAGGGACCTAATGTTTATAGCAGGTCGGCGCACCATTATTTGCGGCTCCAGCGGAGCCGAATGTTGGCGTAACCAACACATTGCGCTCCGCTGGAGCGCGGTCCTGAAGGGGTGGCGGTCCTATAAACATCTGGCCGCGCTGCGGCCAACGCAGACCATAAGAGACCATTAGATCATCAGGCAAAGCTGATCTACAATCCAACGCAGTACTTCTTCAGTGATCCATAAGTTCTTTTTGCAATCACCAGGGAGAGTAATGATGAGCACTAACGCAATGCTGCGCGGCGCGGTTTGGAGTTTGGCCGCGATCTGCTTGAGCCTGTGTCTGGTTTCGATCGTACGCGCGCAGGATCCCGGCTCGGATGTCGGCGGCGGCGCCGGCATCTTCCGTCCGCGGAATCCCGAAACGAAGAAGGCGACCAAACCCCCGACCACGGGAACAAAGCCGACTACCGGTCGCACCACCGGAACAACACGTCCGCGACCATCGGCTGTTGCAGAACGCGTAGAAGAATTACTCGACAAGGGTAATGACGCGCGCGATACCAAGAAGTATCTGGACGCTGAGAACGCTTATAAGGAAGTCTTGAAACTCAAACCACGCGACGCGCGCGCCGCCTACGGTTTGGGCAACGTCTACTCCGATCAGCAACGTTGGGACGACGCTGAAAGTGCTTATCGAAACTCCGTCACCTGGGCTCCGAACAACGCCGATGCGTATGTGGCTTTGAGTGTGGTGCTGGTCCAACCCAGCCCGGGAGCTGACAATGCCAAGCGGTTTGCGGATGCGGAGTCGTTCGCCCGACGTTCCGTTCAACTCGATCCAAAGAACGCGGTCGGCTGGGATCGTCTCGGCGTCGCGTTGCAGGCGCGTGGACTTACCAACAGTGAAACAGAACATTCCTACCGGCGCGCGATCGAACTCGATCCACAGTTCGCCGCCGCTTACGCGCATCTTGCTCGGATGTTGAATCGTGCCAATCGTGCTTCAGAAGCTACGCCCTTTTACGAGAAGGCCATCGAACTGGCCAAAGATCCGGCCACGCTCAATCTGATTGCCGACTCGCTTCAGGGCGAACAGTTGTGGCAAAACTCAGAGCCGGTGATCAAACGTGCGCTCGAACTCGATGCCAACAATCCCACTTCGTTGCTGCTGATGGGACGCCTGCTGGTTGTTTACCGTCGCTACCAGGAAGCTGAACCTTATTTGAAGTCTGCAACTGAAGTCAGCTCTCGCGCCTTTCAACCATTCAACCTGCTCGGACGTGCGTATCTGGGAATGGATCGCTACAGCGATGCCGAAGCAACCTATGAACGCGCCTCGGCATTTGCAGGAGCCGGCGAGAAAAAACAACTGGCCGGGATGTTTGGGTTTGAAGGTGTCGGCGACGGTTACCTGAAGTCCAACCAGAAAGATAAAGCCATTCGCGCGTATCAGCGAGCGCTCGAACTGGACCCGAATAACAATGGCGCTGCGCAAAAACTCGCGCGAGCGCGAGCGAACTGAAGTGCCTGCGATCCAATCTGACTCCCGTTTAAGAGGTCCGTGTGTATGAAGAGTTGTCCCAAGTGTAATCGTACGTTTCCGGATGAAGGCCAGAAGTTCTGCACGTTTGACGGCGGCTTGTTGATTGCGCCGCAAACATTCGATCCGAATGCGACGATTCGCGCGACGTCAATCGATTTGAACGCTGCTTCTTCGGAGCGGCCGACCAGTCGTGACCTGCCCGATCCAAACGCTACGATCATCGAGAACTATCCGGCAACGGTTGCACTGCCCCGAAACACTGGTCCAACTACTGGCCCCACCGGGACGAATTCCGACACTTCGGATATTTCCAAACCGGTGACTCAGCCGCCACAGTGGGTTGCGCCGCCACCACCACCGCCGCCGCCGGTGACGCCACCTCCTGCGCCGCCAACGCCGGCCGAACCACCGCGGCAGACCACGGGTCAGATTGCGGCAGCTCAACCGACAGTAAATCAACAAACAGTGGCTCAGGCTCCGTCAGCGCCGTTGCCGCCGCCGGTGGCGAAGAAGAAATCGAAAATGCCGCTGATCATTGCAGGAGTACTTGTTTTTCTTCTGCTCGGCGGTGGTGTCCTGGCCGGTCTGTTCTTCTTCGTCGTCAAACCGAGGTTGGACCAGATGGCCGCGGAGCGGAATCCTACCGGGCCGACTGCCAGCCCGGTCGTGAGCACCCCAACTCCGACCAGCACAGTGGAGACGCCCACGCCCGCACCGACGGTCGAAGATAATTATGTGCCGCCGCCGGGAACAGTTCAGTTTGTAAATGCAAAAGACAAGCTTGACGGCACGTTGGCTGAACATTATTTCGACTTCAGCTTTTACTATCCCAAAAACTGGCAAAGCGATCCGAAAGCCGGCGTCGCCGGCGCTACTAACTTTGTAAAGGTTGAACGACGGCTACCGCCAGACTTCACGCAGGAAAATTTCGTGGTGCGTTGGTATCCGAGCACCGGCACGTTTTTGGGTGACCTGAAGGGTTTTCCGCAGAGGGTTGAAGAGTTCAGCAATTCGTTGGCGAAGTCGTTTCCGGAGTATCAGAAGATCTCGGAAGGCCCAACCAAAGTAAATTCGATGGACGCCTACGAATTTAGATGGCAGGGTTTGTCGAAGGGGACCGAGAAAGGCGACCTTCATCTGTGGGGCCGTGTTATTTTTCTGCCAACCGGCAAAGGCGACTCATCGGGTGCGATCCTGAGTATGTTCACGACCTCACTTGCGCCGGAGCTCTCGTCGGCGGAAGATGTTGGTCAGCACGGTGAAGCGCCAGTCATACTCGACTCATTTAGATTTGGTAAAAAGTAGTAATGTCAGAAAGAAAAGAAGTGAATAAATTCAAGTTTTGGAGTCCGTTGCGTGTAGTCTGCACGATCATTGCGCTTGGGCTTCTGGCAGCCTTTGGCGTATCGAGTTGCAATTCGAACGATCCCCCATACAACGCGAATCGAAACGCGTCCGCGCCCACGCGCCCGAATGCGGGGCTGGTGACGTTGCCGCGACCGATTCTCGACGCGGAAAACCGATCCGCGAACGGTGGTCCAATCAAGCTGGCGGATTATTCAGGCAAGGTAATGCTGGTGAACCTGTGGGCCACCTGGTGTGGTCCATGTCGAATTGAGACGCCGGAACTGGTCAAGCTTCACAACGAGTATCAGAGCCGCGGCGTGGAGATGATTGGACTTTCCACTGAAGACCCGGACGCGTCTGCCGAGAGCGTCGCCGAGTTTGTGAAGGAATACAACGTCAAGTATCACATCGGCTGGGCCACGCGTGACGTAGCTATCGCGTTGATGCAGGGACGCACGAATATCCCGCAAAGCTTCATCATCGGTCGCGATGGCCGCATCGTGAAGCGTTTTATAGGTTTCAGACCCGACGCCACTCCCCAACAAATCAAAGACGCACTCGAAGAAGCACTGAAGAGTTAAGCTACGGATAACACGGATTATTTTTCTGATCCGCGCTAATCGTTCTTTCGATCCGTCTAATCCGTGGCTCTAATCCGTGGTCTGTTGTTTCAAATTCTCGGCCACCTCTTTCCTCGTTTCGTCTTCCAATTCTTTCATCTCGGCTTCAACTTTTTGTTCGGCCTTATCCATTGGCGCTGGTTCATTCAGTTCGTCCTGGGTTGTTATTTTGTTTTTGTCGATACTCATATTTATCTGTTCTCCCGATGATTCAGGCTAACAATTGATCGGTTACGGAAGTACTGGGTTTTGATGACGATTGTGATACGAGCGATTAACGAGTTCTGGTAGTCATGTCTTGACCTGAGTGTTACCAAAAATTTGGTAGAGTCCAAAACCCCCTTGTTTTTGCAAATTCCGAGTCGGATTTTTTTGCAAAATCTATTGCTTCATCAAACGCACTAGACTTAATCTCACGTCACCAAGTTTCTGCCCGCCTCCCAAGGGCTTTTCGCTGGACACACTAAGAATTATTCGCCCCGTTCGTATCAGCGCGACGAACTGAGATGTTTAAAAGGCTGGACGAAACCTAGAACACCGAGAGCAGTTGGAAGAGACTCAAAGTGATTTCGGTAATTAAGGTTTCCGATTCAAGCGGGTTTTGTGTTCCGTCGTTCGTATTGTCGCCAGGCGAGGTCGCTACAGTCGATGCCGTGGGTGGGGGCGGCGGTGGAGCGAAATCGGTATGGATATTCCCGGCCAGTGCTGACATAGATAGCACAAAGAGCAGGCTTGTTGCTGCGCAAAGTTGCTTGAGTTTTCTCATAAATGTTTCTCCTGAAAGGCAGGACCAACTGTTGTAAGGGAATAGTGCTGATGAACAGGCAGCTTACGCCTCTTCAGACCCGGTCGGGCCGCAGTATCTAGGCATGTGGCAGTGCCAACAATCACGGTTTCCTTGAGGAATTGCAGCTATTACCGGTCAAGTTTTGCGATAGATAAATATTGGGAGTCAAAATGATCTCAAATCGATTGTTGCTATGTATTGTCCTACTGGTATTTCTTCAGCCTACGTCGAGCGCCGAACATGTGCAGAAATCAAGCGATGAACCAATCAACGATCCTTCCGTCATTGTGATTGGAGGAGTTTCGGAAACATTCGATCTCGTTCTGCCCGATAAGTTGACAGTTAACGCGCGACCCTTACCAAACGGAAACGAAATCGCGGAACTACCGAAGCTGTCTGAGTATTACGCTGGCACAATTTATCATGTGCGGATTAGCGAGATTATCAAAGGAAATAAGATAGTCCGTTCGGGCCAGATCATTACTGTCCTGATACCGGGTCCGCCAAACGTAAGTCATAGAGTGATACTGTCCGCGCAGCGCAAATATCTACTACAACTAGCATCGTTAGCTGACGCTGAGAGGTATAAAGGGATGGTGGTGATGGAGCTTGGCAATCCATCGTCAGCCAAGGAACCGTTCGACTCTCATAATGTTTTCGCACCCGTCAAAGATATCAATAACGCCGTTCCCGTAACAGAGGACAACAAGGATCTGATCAAGAGAATCAGACGCGAGGCCAAAAGGTAAGTCCGACTTGAAACTGCAATCCGTCTCCAGCGTTCTTTGAGTAAGGATTTCCACGTGGCGTGATCTCCAGTTTCAATCCCACACTCTTTTTGTAAGTCTCATCCGTAACGTCGCCAAGTTGCAAGAGTGACTTGATAAAGCGAGCGTACCGTTCGCGTCCTTCTTTTTCGGTTTCTTTTCATCTCTTCCGTTGGCGATGACGTATTCCATTCCGTCCTCCCGTAGATAGACTTCGACATTTTTCAGGTTAGAGTTTGATATAAGACCAATTTCGCTCTATAGCGAGTAGATAATTTCCCGCGCGATATGGACTGTTCGTCCCATTCCAGATTGAAGGAATGACGCTCAAAGCCCGAGCTCTATTTCATCGTCAACAATGTCGGCAAGCAGAACGTTCGCGCAGCGGGCATATGCGAGCAACACATCAAGTGGCGGCTCGTTTTTATCCAATTCATACTTGCTAATATTTGAGTAGTGAATATCGACGCCAAGCTCCTGAACTAATTCGCTTTGTGACAGGCCAAGTGCCTTACGGATCTGTAGCAATTTCTTAGCCAGGTGCTTTGGTCGCGCTCGTGCGTGGCCCACAGGATTCGCTCCTTGAGTTTATTTTGGGAGTCAAAAGAGGCGTCGCTTGCTCCTCACCAACGACGGCGACGCCCCGGCCTCACACCCTGGGCGGATGCGTGAGGCTAACTAGCGGGAGGATCTGTTATATATGCGCTACTGAGAGCAAGTGGCAATGTTTTCAGGTATGGGTAAATTTCAGAAGTTTTGCAAAACCTTTCCTATGTAAACACACTTCTGCCGCGTCGCGGTGAGGCGACTGGCGCGACCTAATCTTCCATACTGGAGAACGCTTAACGGTAAATCAAACGAAGCACCGTTAGCAGGATAGATGCTGTGTTGTTAGTAGTTTGCGCCGTTGCACTTGGTGGCGGTTGCGGTGGTGCCGCCGCTCCCCATGTCTCAATTTGCCCTGCCATTACGGAAACAGCAAGGGTAAGGCTGAGGACTGTAACGGTGCTTAGTTGGCGTAAGGTCTTCACTTTTTGAGCCTCCTAGAGGGTTGCAAAAATTTTGCAATTCCAAACTAGACAAGCATGATCGGTCTGGCAAAAGCTTGCAAGGGCTGGACGGACTGCGTTAGATTTGCGCTCGGTTCGCTCTCATTCCTTGCAATCAGTCGAAAAGCAGATTTCTTTATGTCCTTACGGGCCTCACTGTTGCACACCCTCGAAAATCCGAGTCTCAGTGTGAATGACCGTGCAGAACTGTGCTGCGAAGTCACAAGATCTTTGGAGAACAAAGGCGAATATGAGGAAGCGCGAAAGGTTCTAGGCGACTACTGGCCGCGCATAGGCGAAGCGCCGAAACTCGCGGGTTTGGAACCAAACACCGCTGCCGAATTGCTCTTACGTGCGGGAGTGCTCACTGGAATACTGGGTGCTTACAGACAGGTTCCCGATGCGCAGGAGACGGCAAAAGACTTACTCACGCAAAGTCAATCGATCTTCGAAACGCATCAAGTCATAAAGAAGATAGCGGAGGTACGGACAGAACTAGCTTACTGCTATTGGCGCACGAACGATCTGAATGAAGCACGTGCTTGTCTTAAAGAAGCAGTCACTCTCTTGACTATCGACAGTGAGTTAAAGGCAAAGGCACTCCTGAGACTTTCGCTTGTCGAGCATTCAATGGAACGTGATCAGCAAGCTTTCAGGATTCTCGCCAAGTATGCGCCGTTATTTCTCAAGCTCAATAATCACACCTTGAGAGGGACTTATCACATCACTTTCGGAAATCGACTGGAGAATCTGGCAGAGCGACACAATCGCAGTGACTACATCGACCGTGCTTTGATCGAATATGCTGCCGCAAGTTATCACTTTGAATTAGCAGAGCATCGACCGTACCTTGCGAATGTAGAAACTAACCTCGGCTACCTCTATTTCAAAATCAATCGGTTCGATGAAGCAAAGGAGCACCTGGATCGGGCGCGCCGGATTTTTGCGAGCATCAAGAATGCCAGTGCAGCGGCGCAAGTAGATGAAACTCGCGCTCGCCTACTTCTGGAACTGGGACGCATCACGGAGGCAGACCGCATCATCTGTTCGGCAGTTCGCGTTCACGAAAAAGACGGTAATGTAATTTTACTAACGGAAGCCCTGGTCACATATGGCAGAGTGTTAGCTCGCAGTGAAAGATACAGCGCAGCACTCGGCACCTTCCGACGCGCTATTGAATTATCTGATAGTGCGGGCCTTTTGAATCGTGCGGCAGAAGCGGCGCTTGCGGCATTTCATGAAATTGGCGAACACCTTGTCGTATCAGAGCGGGGCCAACTCCTTTCCGGTCGCGGAGTGGCCCATGACAAATTAGCAATGGAACATGAGGTTATTAAACTCGCGCTGGAGCAGGCTGATGGCAAAATAAGTAAAGCCTCTCGACTCGCTGGCATGTCATGGCAGGCATTGTCATACGCTCTGCGCACAAGACATAAAGACTTGCTTGAAAAACGGAAGCCAGTGCAGCAGCGTAGACGGAGAGAGTGTAAATAAATCTTTTGCGACAGAATCTCGCTCACAACTCGGCTTGCCTAGATCCTTAGTTTGTTCTGCCAGATATTCTTTCTCGACAATTTTTTTACGCGCGGGTAGACTCGAAGCCACAAAAATGAGTCTGTTCTCGAACAAGGCAGTGCGGTTGCTTCTTTCCGTCGGCGTATCGATCTGGATGGCCGGTGGTTGTCTGTTCGGATGTTCGACTGGTGTGGAGGAAGACAGACCAAGCTGTCATGAGATGCAGCCGGTTGAAACTGGCGCGACCTCTATCGCCAGTCCGCGCGGCATGATGCAGGATTGTCCGCTGGTTGTTAATACAACTGCTGCAACCTCGAAGAGCAGTGCTCACTTACCCGAACCTGGACGTGAACCGGTGCAGGCTTTACCGGACTTCGAGAAACAAACCACTCACATGGAATACGCCCGCGTTGTTCCGGTTCTTCATAATCGTGGCTCTACCCACCTCGAGTGTTGTGTCTTTCTAATCTAAAAGATCTCAAATCCGTAAATTATCCGTGTAGATCTGTGGCTAATTTAAGGGGGGTAATATGAGATCGATTAGGGATGCACTACTCTGCGTGGCGTTTGTCTTCGCCGCGACAGCGCAAACTGTTTTCGCACAACACGAAGGCCACCAGATGCCGCCGCCGAAACCGGCAGCGTCGCCAAAGGCGGCTCCCAGTCCGCAAATGCCGGCCGAGCAGACGGAGATGGATATGTCCGGTCACATGGACCACGGCATCTTTGTCATGCACGACGATCAGATGTTTCTGCGTCTGGGCAGAAGTGAAGCGAACCTGATGCCGATGGGTCGCATGGGGTCGGGTACGTCATGGCAGCCAGACTCGAGTCCGATGCCGATGTTGCACAAGCAATCGGGCGAGTGGTTGTTGATGTTTCATTACAATTTCGTCGCCGGGGTTAATCGTCAGGGGGGACCAAGAGGGGTGACGAAGTTTGAATCTGCCAACTGGTTCATGCCTTCGGCAGCGCGACGTGTTGGACCAGGAACGCTGGAGCTACGTGGCATGGTCAGCGCCGAACCGTTTACCTTTCCTCCCGGCGGCTCGCCACTCTTGTTTCAGACTGGCGAGACTTACAAAGGCCAGCCAATCATCGATCGACAACATCCGCACGACTTGTTCATGGAGTTGAGCGCAACTTATACGGTGCCGGTTGGCGAGCGTGCGAGCTGGTTTGTTTACGCGGGCTATCCGGGTGAACCGGCACTCGGGCCAAATGCATTTATGCATCGTGCGTCAGCGTCGGAGAATACGTCGGCGCCGCTGTCGCACCATTTGCAAGACTCGAGTCACATCAGTTTCGGAGTGGTGACGACCGGATTTCAATATCGCTGGTTCAAGCTCGAAGGCTCTGTCTTTAATGGCCGTGAGCCAGGCGAAAACCGTTACAACTTCGAAGCACATCCATGGAACTCGCGTTCGGCGCGGTTGTGGTTTGCGCCAAACAGCAACTGGTCCATCCAGGTCAGTCATGGCTTCTTAAGAAATCCCGAAGCCATCGAACCCGGCGACGTGCGCCGCACGACTGCGTCAGTCAGTTATAACCGAAAGTTCGAACGCGGCAACTGGGCCTCGAGCCTGATCTGGGGACGAAATCACGAAAGCCACGACGGGGAAATTTTCAACTTGAACGGATATGTGGCAGAATCAACAGTGAAGTTTCTGGATCGGAACTACTTCTACACGCGCCTCGAATTGACGGACAAAAATCAGCTCCTGCGTGCGGCTGACCGCATCAGCCTCGGGATTACTGACGATCATCCGTCGTTTCGCATCGGAGCTTATACCTTTGGAGGCGCTCGCGATATTTGGAATACTGACACGACTTCGTTTGCGATCGGCAGCGATGTGACGTTCTATTCGAAACCGCCAATCCTTGATTCGATTTACGGATCCAATCCGGTCTCGTGGAAACTGTTTTTCAGACTGCGACCGGCTCAGATGAATATGAGTGCGATGCACAAGTAATAAGGAGTAAGTCTTAATGAGGAAGAACCGGTTATTAATTGGCGGCGTGATGTTGCTGTTCGTGGCGGCCATGTTGCTGGTGAATTGTGCAAACCAAAAACCGCAGCCGACTCAGCCCGCGCAAACTGCAGACGCAACGCCTGCACAGCATGAACATGCTCGCACGGCGAAAACGATCCCGGCGCATTTTGAGGCCGCGCCAAGCAAATCGAGTCTTGGGCCAACACTCGACCCGGGACAGTTCAGCGGGATAACGCGCGACGCTTATCGGGCGGCGCGGGAAATTCCGGTCACACTCGCGCAGTTGCCTTGTTACTGCCACTGCGATAAGGGGTTTGGTCACAAGAGTCTTTACAGTTGTTACGAGGACGATCACGCATCGCACTGCGATGTGTGTGTCAGGGAAGCATTGCTGGCGTTGAAGCTCGAGAAAGAGCAGAAGATGACTCCGGCACAAATACGCGATACCATTGTGGCGCAATATTCACATTAGGAGGACAGGAATGAGTAAGTACGTTTTTCTTCTGGCGTTCGCTATCGTAGCCGTTCTGGCTGTGAACCGTGTCAGCGCAGTCAACGACATGCCGGCAGTGGGAGCGGCGGCGCCGGCTTTCAATCTCACCAATAACGAGGGCAAGCAGGTTAGTCTCAGCGACTACAAAGGCAAGTGGGTGGTGCTTTACTTCTACCCGAAGGACTTTACATCTGGTTGCACGATGGAAGCGCGCAACTTTCAACGCGACCTCGCCAAGTACGAAGCGATAAATGCCGTGATTCTTGGTGTGAGCGTCGACACCGCGGAATCACACAAAAAGTTCTGCGCCACGGAAGGTTTGAACTTCAAGTTGCTGTCCGACACGGACGCGAAAGTGTCTGAGCAATACGGTTCGATCATGGAATACAACGGCGCGAAGTATTCCGCACGCAACACCTTCATCATCGATCCCTCGGGCAAGGTCGTGAAAGTGTTTGAGAAAGTGAAACCCACAGGGCACAGCGAAGAAGTGTTAGCCGCACTCGCCACACTCCAAAAAGGATAAGTTTTTAGCCACAAAAAGGCAGTCCACAGATTACGCAGATTATGGATTACGCAGATTATGAAAGAGAATCTGCGTAATCTGTGGACTGCCTTTTTGTGGCTACTGCTTCTTAATCGCGATCACTTTCATCTCGCCTTTGGCGGCTTCGACGGTGAAGTCGATGTGATCGTTGACGGCGATATCGTTCAAGAGGTTTGCGTCGCTCACGGGAAATTCCATTTGCATGGCGGGCATCAGGTCGTCGATGTCCTGATGATCGATCTCGATTGCGGGTGCTTTGATATTAATGCTTTTGACGACTCCGGTGCCTTTATAAGAATTTGTTGCTACTGCCGCTGCCGGGCCGACAGGCTGTGGAGTGTTCGCAGGTTGTTTATTACACGCTGCCGCGACGATGAGCGCAGCGCAGATGATTACGATCCGGCTCGAATGAGCCATATACTTCGCTTCTCCTTTTCCTTTCCGATATACGCCACAAATAATTTGTCGTTTACATAAGTTCCCGCCGGGAGCTCAGCATTTGTGGCGAGGCTGAGCGCTGATCCGGCATTTCCGAGCGAACGCATTTTAGTCTCTCCGGTCTCGGATGTCTGCCAGAGAGCGACGGCGCCCGTGACTACAGGCGTGCCACGCACTGTTTCCTGCGCCAACAACTGTCGCGGCGAGAAGCTATGTCCTTTGTCTTTTGACTCGGCAAAGTAAACTCCTGCTGCCGAGCCTTCACCGGCCGCATACCAAACTACCTTCAGATTTCCCGTAGCGCGATCCACCGACAACGATGGACCAGAGACCGGACAGCCCTGTAGCACCCAATGATCGTCACTCACGATCACCGGAGCAGAAAAGTTATTGCCACCATCATTCGAGCCGGCCACTGCAATATGACGAAAGCTTCCCGGTAAAACCTGACGCCACCCGGCGTAGAGTGTTCCATCAGGCGAAACCGTGAGCGCAGTCTTGCAACACGGACAGGCATCCGAGGCGACTTTCTTGTTGGCCGAGAAGCTGCGACCTCCGTCGGTCGAGTACGCGACAAACACATCGCGATTGCTTTCCATGTGATGACCTTCGCCCTTCGTCGAAGGCATGGGAGTATGCACGTTTCTCTCGTCAAGCCAGGCGGCGTAAATCCGGCCGTCCGCAGCCACGGCAAGCGAGTGCATGCCATGCGGGCCGGGCGCTTTATCGTCGTTAACTTTCACTTCCGTCGCAAAGCTTTGCCCGCGATCTGTCGAACTCGAAAGATAGACGTCGGTGCCATGTTTGTCGCCGGCATCTACGCGTGTGGTCCACAAAACATGAACTCCACCATTTGGCGCAACCGCAAGACTTGGCTGATCGCCACGCCACGCCGTTGCCGTTCCGGGCTGACGATTAACTCTGATTGCAGAGCCTTGTATCTCACCGGTGTTATTGAACCGCGCGAGCATCACATCGGCCTGTTTGGCGTCGTGATTTACCCACGCAACATAGAACGTCCCGTCGCCGGCAGAAACAATCGCCGGCTCGGCAGCGTCGATACCATTCGCCGAGATCTGAACCGGCGGCGGTGCCGCGTTCTTCTCGATCGAAGCTCCGCGGGTTGCAAGGTGTTTGCAACCCGCAAAGACGAGCATACCGATCAGTACTACTCCAACTAGCTTTACCTTTTGTCGGTTTTTGTGACCCATGTTCTTAGAATCCCACCTTGAGACCAAATTGAAACTGTCGTGGATCGAAAGCCTGCGTCGGCTGTCCAAAACGCGCACCGGCAGTGAGCGTATTGATCGGCACTCCGAGATTGGCACGATTCAAAACATTGAAGCCTTCCGCGAGAAGTTGCAAGTCGACTCGCTCGGTAAGTTTGAACCGGCGGCTCAGACGCAGATCGAGAGACGCGAAATCAAACCCACGTCCCGTGTTTCTTCCCACCCCGACGGGCCGATCGTTGGTATTTGTATCGAAGTTACGATCAGTTCCCAGCAACACGTTGAATGGCAAACGTGAAGCGTAGGTGAAGATGTAACCCATCTGAAACCCGCACAGGAACCGCTGAAATCCGGTGGCCTTGTCGTGTGGCGGCACTTCGAGTGAACCACTGACTACGAGCCGGTGCCGCTGATCGTTGTCGGAGAGTCCGCGATCATCGCGGACGTTAAAATTGTTCTGCGGGGTCGAGAAGAAGAAGTTGCCGGAGTCGTCGATCGTTTTCGACAACGTGTACGAGACTCGCAGGCTGGCCCACCGCGCCGCGCGCTGGTTGTAGGAAACAACCATGCCGTTGTAGTAGGAATCTCCGGAACTCTCAAACCGGCTGATGTTGCCCCAGTTTGGATCGGGTCGTCCAAGGTTGGGAATGCCCGCCGATGCCGGAACAGTCGGCACGTTCACATTTCGCGAAAGAATCAGATGGAGACCTCGCAAGTGCAGGTAACCAACTGACAAGATTGCGTTGCCCGGCAGTTCGCGTTCGATCTGGACGTTAGCCTGCTGGCTGTAACTCGCTTCGATGTTTGGATCGATGCGCGTAATGTTTGGTTTCGTCGGCAGTGCCGCGGGCTGAAGTGACAAGGTATGCGGAAATACAGGCGCGCTAGGCTGTGTCGGTGATAGTTGCACGACCAGATATTTCGAACCATCACGTTGTAAGGCATTCGAAGTCGCACGCAAGGGAATCCGATCGTAATAGATCCCATAGCTGGCGCGAACTACAGTTTTGCGATCGCCCGGAGCATAGGCGAATCCCAATCGCGGCCCGAAGTTGTTCGTGTCGGTTTGGATCGGATCAGGCAGATACTGAACGTCGTAGCGCAAACCGGCATTGATAGTGAGATCGCGTCGCACGCGCCACTCGTCCTGAACAAACACGCCGAAGTTCGGATTCGATTGAAGTTGATTCGGAACTCCAAAAGCCTGCTGGTAATTCTGGTAATTGCCCGCCAAAAAGCTGTTCAGAGAGCTGAACGTGTAAACACCCTGGAGTGCGCCGGGGAAGAGAATGTTGACACGGTTGTAGAGAAAATCGCCGCCAAACTTGAACGAGTGATCGCCACGCTGGGTGGAGACGTTGTCGACAGCCTCGAAGAGATTGATATCGCGTGCGAGCGGCGACGTCGTCGCCGTGCCAAAACTCGCCACTCCCGAGATATTGACTGCTGGTCCAACTTCGTCGTTCACCGGCGCATCGAGTTTGCTGTTCGTAAACTGGACGCGAGCTTCGTTAAGCGTGCGGCTACTGATCGTGGTGACGTTGCTTAGGACAACAGTCTGATCCGTGTCGCTCAAACCCGTGCCGCGACTGATTGCGTTGAGCCCGCCCACCGTGCGCGAATTGACCGCGTTAATGTGATACAGGCTGTAACGCCCGCTGAGTTGGTTACGCTCATTGATCGAATGGTCAACGCGCGTGAAGAAGTTGGTGGTGTCAAAACTTGCAGGAACCACCCCCGTGCTAAGGAGCGGACCAGCGTAGTTGATAGTCCGCAGGCGATTGTTGATCGTGGTGACATTTCCCGGATCGATGGTCAAAACTGCCGAGTAGTTGCGGCGAGTCTGTTCGAAGTTCGCAAAAAAGAACGTTCGTTCGCGCCAGAGCGGGCCGGAGATAGTTCCGCCATATTGCGCCTGCGTCAGCAGATCCTTGGTCGGCGCAACCGGATTACGCGCGTCGAAACGCTGGTTGCGCGCAAAACCATAAAGACTTCCGCGCCACTCGTTTGTACCGGAGCGAGTCAGGATATTAACCACACCACCTGAAGCACGGCCGAATTCTGCAATACCGCCGGAAGTTACGACCTGAAACTGATCGATGACTTCTTCGCTGTAATAGGTGCCGGTTAAATCTGCGGCGTCGTCATTTGCCGAAACGCCATCGACGACGAAGCTGTTGGCGAGGTTGCGTTGGCCCGCAACCGAGATTCCCTGACCGGGAACCGCTGAAGTTTCGGCAAAGCGTTGATTGCTGCCGGTGTTGGTCGGCGACACTCCCGGAATCAGGAGTGCCAGGTCCAGGTAATTCCGCCCGTTCAACGGCAGTTCGTTAATTTCTTTCGGCTTGATTGTTTCAGTGAGCTGCGTTCTCACTGTCTCCACGATCGGAACTTCCGTTCCGCCGACGTTGACTTGTTCAGACACGCCGGCTACTTCGAGTTTGATTGGCAGATCGATCGCCTGTCCGATGGACAGGGTCAGTCGCTTCGTAATGGTCGCAAAACCTGGCGCATCGATCGTGACGTCGTAATCGCCAGTTCGCAGATAAGGAAAACGATAGCGGCCTTCATGATCGCTGGTCGTGGTTTGTCGTTGGTTAGTTTCGAGATTTGTGGCGGACACATTTGCGCCACTCACCAATGCTCCACTCGCGTCATCAATTCGTCCGCTGAGCGTGGCAGAGGTAACGTTCTGTTGCGCAGCACAGAAGCCGGCACACAGAAGCACCAGGATTGAACATAGATAGATGGGTAACTTCATCGAACATTCTCCGCGAAATAGATACGAGCCCCCCGGAACTAGTTAAAGTCCCAGTGCGGAATGAGTGGTTTCAGCAGCGATTAGGGGGATTAGCGGAGACTGACGGGTGGGCCCCTGGGAATCACGTGCTCCCAGTCTTCGTTCGATGAAAAAAGGAGCGGCCGATCCTTTGTAAACGACGGGGTCGTTACCGAGGCATTATCAGTGGTGATTTGTTGGACAAGATTACGTTCGCGTTTTTGTTGTCGAGTCGCGGCTGTTGCACAGGAAGCGCAATCCATGTGACAGGGCTGGCTCAACGAAGCTGATTCAGCAGCGGGTTGTGAAGAGTTAGTTTCAGTACCGTGGCTGTGTGAGAGTGGAGATTCAGCGTGAGTTGGTTCGGCGACGGGCTGGGCGACGATGGTGATTCCATCCGCTTCCATCTCGGCGCCATGCAAACCGCACATCGGTTCCGACTTGGGGGGCGGAACTTTCTTCGCGGTAATGCCGGAATCACAATGGCCTGCTTTGCCTACGCAGCAGGCCATTGTGCTCGACAATGTCAGGGAAGCGCTTGCAACCGGAATCAGCGTCGCGATAAACGACAAAGCTATCGTTATCGCGACGAAAGGACGGGCCACTTTTTGTTTATAGCGGGCTATAAACATGGAATCCTTTGGAGCAAACGCTAGGTGGAACTGGTAGTGGGCTCCTGAACAATGGGCTTCTTAACCAGTTTCATCTTGCACTTCGGACAGAGGCCGCGTTTCTTCGAGGTCACGTCCTCGTGCATGGGGCATACATAGTGGAACCGGGCAGGCTGTTTTGAGTGGGCCGAACGTTCCTTCTGTGCTGCAGTGACTACGCCCACAGAATACACGCTACTTATTGAAAGAAGCAATGCAAAGGCGAGCGATAGTCTGGTTAAAAGCCCCGGAAATTTCATTCTTCATTCAACTCGTTCGAACGCCATTCTGGAGTGCGACGTCAAGACGCCGCACTCCAGAATGGCGTTTTTTTTAGGCTGCGCCCGCGGCGACCTTAACTGATTCGAATCCGCCCCCCTTGTTTGTTGTCAGACTCGGACTCAGAGCGTACCAGGTGGTCTTCTGACCATCAGGGCCGGCAAGAAAAGTCTCGCCCGCAGCATAGACCAGGACGACGTCCATGTACTTGTTGCTCGCTCGAAAAGTACCGCTCGCCAGGCAGGTCGCGCCCGTCGCATAGCCGGTCGTCGTACTGAAGGCGACCTCTTCGCCGGCTAGTTCCCTTGACTGTGATTCTTGGTTCATACCTGTTCTCCTTCAGGAATGGAAGTTCGTGTCGTGCTTCCTTTGATAGGAAGCGCTAGTTCAAATTCTGCCCGCGGCGCGCATGAGCCTGCTGTTTAGAGCAACTCCCATCGCACCGTCACCGCTTCTTCAGGACGATACCCAATCACCATGAGCTTGATGGTTTGTTGGAAACTTTTGTCCTTCGTATCCACAATCCGTACCAGGTAAATATGGCCCAACTGGATCGGCGCATTTGCGGATGATTTAACTTCGGCGAGTTTGGAGCCCTCCTGCAACGTTTGCCACGATGCTTTGAACTTGCCATTGTCGTCCTGAAGAATCGTGACTTTGTCGCCCTCGAGCCGCAGTGAACCGAAGCCTACGCCACCGTTCTCTGCATCCTCGAAGTTGTATCGTCCGCGCAGATCATTGGCCGTGCCGAGATCGACAATGGCCGCCATTCGGTTGAGCTCAATACCGGAAACCAGACTGCCGCCACCGGCCAGCGTATAGCTCAAATCGCTGCAACGGTTTTCCCATTTGTTATTCACAAACGCCATTCCTTCTTTGCCGTCCGTAAAGCAGAGCGTACGGGCCAAAGGATCCACGGCGTACAAGGTGAAAATTCCACTTCGTTTCTTCTGCGGCGACGCCGTTTTGTCATCGGGCGTCGTGGGCGTTTGTGCACGCAGCAACTGTGGGAAACCAAATCCAGCCGCCAACAAAACAATTGAAACCAAAAGACTCTTCATAACAGTTGCTCCCCTTGAATCTGGAACCTACCGGCTAGCCAGGTTACCCAGCGGCACCAGTGTTTGAAACTTGCTGTACTCGATATGTCGCGCTTCATTCCGCTTCCTTAATTCTTTGAAGAAGAAAAACGGAATGAATTCGGGACTGTAGTGGTCAGCGATCCAGTCGTTCGGGTAACTGTAGTCGAGCTTGTAGAGATCGAAATCATTCTGGCAAAGGTTCAGCGTCTCAGTAACCGCCTTCACGAGCAAGACGTTATTGAGCGAAACATTGCTGTCCGGACTCCGGTACAAGAGAGCGCCTTCGCGTGCGCGTCGTTGCCACTCCTGCACAACTTTGGCAGCCCTTTCATATTGCCGAGAGTTGATTTCAAGCCGCAGTATTACTTCCGAGTCGCCGCGTGCTTCTCGGAGATAGTTTTTGTAAGTGTCCGGTGGGACTGTGCCAAAAGCTGCTGTTCCACGGTCGGAATACGTGCCGGCAGCGTCAATTTTCGTAACGCCTCCGGAAAGCTTCACAACCATTGGAAACGCCGACCCGCTCGTGTCGTAGAATTCATCCTTACGCGCGACCAGAATGATGAAGTAACGATCGGTGTCGACTCTGGTCCATCTGACTGTTCCGGCTACGCCGGGTATTTCACAGGAGAGGGAAGAGTCGTCATAACTGACGATCTTCATCGTCGCGTTAGTCCGACCAAAAATTCGGTTCTTGCCGGTGGCGGTGAATTCGATCTTCTTGTCAGGCGCTTTCTGTTGGGGAGCCGCATTCATGGGAAGCGGATCCTCGACAAATTCGTAATTGGCAGTCGCGATCTCACGAGGTTTTGCGTCGTGAGAAACCGTCAGCACCTTGACTACGCCCTCTGCGTTGAACTCGTAAAGACGCGCTTCATGTTTCGAGATTTGCGCCTTCCAGGTTCCCAGGATGTCGCACGGGCATTTCTTCTTCTCCTGGCCAAAAGCGGGTGGACCAGCAGGCGTGGGACTTGGCGCCGGTCTTGGTTGTGGTTTTGCCTGTGATGCCGGGTATTCCTGTTGGCTGAAAGCCGTTGCAGTTAACCCTAGAAACATCAGCGCCACTAGCGAGATTATGGCAGTTCGTTTCATTGCTTTTACCCCGTGGCCGTGTGGATTCAGCACTACGCGCCGTTTGATTTGGGCCGGGAATAGCAACCGCGTGGGCAGCTCCTATTCCCGGTTTGTGTTACGGCCGCCGAATCCGAATTTAGTTTGCGACGGCCGAGGCCGCGAAGTTAGACATGTCGCAGAAGTTTCTACGTCATGCTGTCCCGACGATAACCATACTTCTTGACTTCCTGCTCGATAATCACCTGGCGAGCACGACTGTCAATGACGCGTTCCGCATAAGACTTCGGCGGATCTTGCCAGGCAATACGTCGCAGGATGTTCTTGTTGGTGGCGAACGCCTGGGCCATGCCCCAGGAGTTTCTGGCATCGTTGATGATACGCAGATAGCTGCTATGCAGGGTCAGATCACCGTCGAAGCCGGGGTGGTCCATGCCAAACAGCCGGAAGCGAATCGTCTCGATGTCATATGGATCGCCGGTTAGGAATTGCCAACCAGGCAGGTCAGCGTTACGCAGTTCCGCATAGTGCTTCAATGCGGCTGTCGTATCATCCTCAGGTTTGGTGGTGATTGAGTAAAAGAACAGGTCTTTACCCATACGCGGTTTGAGTTCGCGATAGATCGACTTCAGGGTTTGCGTCACTGCCGGACATGAACCGTGACACTCGGCGTAGAAGAAATTCACCACGCACTGTTTACCCCTGATTAGGTCATCATAGAACTTGACCGTTTCGTTGTTTTGGTTTCGGAGCACGGCGTTTGTGTACCGCGTAGCGCCGGGTGATGACGGATGCGGTTCAAATGGTTTCAATAACACATCTCTTCTATCCATTACGCCACCTCCTCACGGTAACTTTCTTTGGCCTTCATTTCGTTTTCACAGACTTGCTGGTTCGCGAGGCAGTCGGCCAGGGCCGCGGCGTCGGGAACAATGTCCCAGCGCACCATCATGAAGTTGTCCTCGTGGGCCATATTGTGGCAGTGGATTAGATACCTGCCGCTGTAGTCTCTGAACTGCATCTTGATCAGCGCGCCTTGTCCGGCCTCGAGTCGACTCACGTCTTTTCTGCCCGAGGCTAGCGGGAACATAGGAAGGCTGGCGTTGCCAAGCTCGGCGACCAGGACTCCGTTTACAAATCGCTTCAGAGTACGGAACTCTTCGAAGTGAATGTGTATCGGGTGCGTCCAGCCGGAGGCAATGTTGTTATTCAACAACCACTCTTCCGTGGTTCCCTGCAGGATGCAGTGAGCCGAGTGATCAGGATCGAACGTGCATCCGATCGTATCGAACGGTCTCTTGACTCTGAACCGGCCACCCACGAGCACAAACTGCCACTCCCAGGTGTTGTCGGTCGCAGGCAACGGTGGATACGTGCAGAGCGTCGACGGGATCGCCGGAGTATCGACCGGGAACCAGGGCTCTCTGTTTACCACGTTGAACTGCATCATTACGTTGCCGATGGCCAATCCTGGCGGCAATGGATCCGGTGACGGATTGCCGACATTCATGGTCCTGTTTTCTTTGAGGTATAGCTTGTCGCCCGCGTTGAACTGACCGAAGTCGATAACGATGTCGTAGCGTTCGGCCACGCTCACTCGGAGTCCGCCCGGTACGATCGGGGTGGTTGTGCTGTTGCTGTTGCCGGCATTCGCGCCCGCATCAATTGGAATCGGATGCTCGAGGAAGTTCGCATCGGTGGCGACCACCACAATCGTTCCGACTGTGCCGTCGGGTTTGATCAGAGTAAGGTCGTAAGTCTGCGTTGGGCCCGTGTTGAGAATGCGGAAGCGATATTTTCGTCTTCGCACTGTCATCTTCGGCTGAATCTTTCCGTTGACGATGAACTTGTCGCCGCCGGCGGCATTGACCAATTCAGTTCGTCCACCTGAAGTGGGACAGAACCTGTGGTCGACAAGGATCAATGGAAAGTCAGTGACACCGTAGTAACCCGGCAACTGGAGTGAACCGCTGCTCGGATGCTCGTGACCCGGATCGGTCTGGTCATACACGATATACATGCCGTTCAAGCCCAACACGTTGTTGTTGAGAGTGAATTCAGCGCGGTGATCGTGGAACCAGAAAGAACCCATCTTCTCTCGCGGATCGCCATTGCCGCCGAAAGCATCGAGACCGGCGTAGCAATTCGGATAGAGATTGTCTTTCCAGAAACCGGTGCCAAAGAAATCGCCTGCGAAGCCGTCGCTCTCTGAACCGTGATGCCCGTTGTGCAAGTGGATCGTGATCTCGTTCCTGCCAAACGTCGTCGTGGTTGTCGGTAGATTGTTTCGGAAGCGAACGACTCCTGACTTTCCGTATTTTCCGAAAAGCGTTGGGGCTGGATATTGACCATTGAAGCCCCAGATGTAGGTTGGCGAGTAGTCCGAATGGAACGTATGCAGGCCAGCCTGGGCCGACATGTCGTATGTAAAGTGAGCTGGTGAAAACTGAGTCCAGCGCGGATGCGGCGCTCTATCTGCTTCTCCTGCTCCGAGGTTCGGAAATTCAGTTGGCTTTGGCTTCAGAGGATGGTCATCGCACGGAAACGGAGCCGTAAAGTCATCCACGAAAGGATGATGTGGTGGACTGGTAGGTGGTGTAACGCAAATAACCGGTTCGGCGATCTCCTGAAAGCCCAGGGCCTCCTTCGAGGTCAACATTGATGGGGCCAAAACACCGGCGGCCCCCGCTGCTGCACCTATCTTGAGTACAGTTCTTCTACTGACTTGGCCTTCAGTTTTCTTTTCGATTTCCGGCCGGTTGTTTGCCTTCTTTTTAGGCATAGAATCTCCTTTCAGCCGTTTGGGTCTGGCCTCAATCTAAATCCCTTGCTGGTGGTTATGACCTTACTCGAAGAGTGTAGCTATCGGGCTCCCGAACCCTGATCCAACTTCCCCACAAAGCGATCAGTTTGAAAGGCGAGGGCGTTTGCTGAAACAGTTGAGTAACGTCAGTTGACTACACGAAATTTAGTTGATGGTGAAAAACTTCTCTGCGCTGTTGCTGAATCGTGTGAAAGATTACGATCTCAATTTTCGACTAGCAAGCTTTCATGCTTGGCGGTTTTTGTTGTTCGTTAGCGGATTTTGCTTTGCATCGTTTTTGCATTTGAGATCGCGCATCGAAGCTGATCGCACTTGCGTACTATCATGGTCCATACTACGAGCTACAAGCTGAATAAAGGCAGAATATTAGTTGCAATGAAGGGAGAGCCGAGTGTTTTGCAATCTGTATGAGTTGTTGCCTGACACTGCTCGATTGATCGGTTTTAGCGCTGCCGTTGCCGTTGGTATTTCCATCGGGGTTCGGGTCGTGTTCCTCAGTCGCTGATTTGTTCTTGAAGTGCGACCGGTACAGTGCCGGTGAGAAACCGTAGGCGGCTTTGAAGTCGCGTACGAAATGACTCTCGTCGTTCAGTCCAACCTGGAACGCAATCTCTTTGACACTCAGAAAACTCGACTCCAACAGATGCTTGGCGCGGTCCATGCGCAACAAGCGCAGGTAACGAATCGGAGGCATGCCGACGTCAGATTTGAAAATATGAGACAGGCGCCACACCGAAAGGTTCACCGATTGGGCGAGTTCGGCGAGAGACAGTTCTCCACGAACGTCTTGGCGCATCATGTGTATAATTTTTTCGACTCTTTTATCCACCAGACACCTGAGGGAGAGGGTTGTTGTTGAACTCCGATAAGCGACCGTATTGCTGAGCGCGATTACTCAACAGCAAACTTCTTATTGAATTAAGCCTGTGAGGTAAAATCGGGTCTGGGCGGACACCAACTGTGGCAAAAACTGAGTCGGGCAATGGTAAAGATCGCAGTTGCGAGGTGCGATACCTTTCAATGACACTCGGGAGGGTATCGTTTCAAGGTCGCGATTTAATACTACAGGTAACAAAATCCTGTCAACGAGGACACAAATTTGTGACTACTTCGCCACGGTCGTTTACATTCGCTTAGAGGGTGGTTGATAAATTTGACTAATGCGGATTTCTGACCTGTTGGGAGTTCGGGGTGTTTGGTGAATTCATTCCGTCCGCTTTGAGAAGTAAAAAAATTAATCCGCGGATGAACGCGGATGAACGCAGATCGGCGTCTATCCGCGTTCATCCGCGTCTCCACTAATTCGCTGCGGTACTCGAGATCGAATTGCTTGCGAAGTTCGGTACCCAGATTTTTACGCCATCAAATACAACCGCAAAGGGACCTTTACCGGTTGCATAGGTAGAAATGACCGAACCGGTTGAAGGCGCGAGCTTCATGACGTTGTTATCGCCATTACTCACGACCCACATGCTGGTACCGTCAAACGCTATTCCGGAAGCGCCATCACCAACCTTGTACGTGCCGAGATTAAAGCCATCGACAGCACGGAGCTTGGTAACAGACTTATCGAAATAGTTTGTGATCCATACATTTTCGCCCTGTCCGGCAATGCCGAAGGGGCCTCTGCCGACGGCGAATGTTCCCAACGTTGCTCCCGCAAGGCTGAGCTTGGTCACGCTGTTGCTGAAGTTGTTGACCACAAAAACGGCGCCACCAACCACAGCCACTCCCATCGGACGTTTTCCGACTGCAAACGTACCGAGAATCGCGCCCGCGGTTGACATCTTTGTAACCGTGTTGTCCTCGCGATTCGCGATCCAGAGATTGGTTCCATCAAAGGCCAAACCTCCAGGACCATCACCAACCGTGTAAGTAGCAACGGTTGCCCCAGTCGCGGGATTTAGCTTCGTTACGTTGTCACCGAGCAGGTTCGCAACCCACACCGATCCAGCCGCATAAAGCAGAGCAACTGGACGCTTGCCGACTGCAAACGGCCCTGAAGTCAAACCATCGCTGACACGTATTCGACTTACCGAGTCGTTGAATTGGGTGGCAACCCAGATATACGTGCCGTCAAACGCGGCAGATTCCGGGCCGGCTGTACCGGTTGCAGGTGGAGAAGTAACTTCACCAGCAGCGGCGCCGTTCGCGGAGCCACCGGCTGTTTTTGATCCGGCCCCAGCGGTGCCCAATTGAGTCTCGCTCATTGGTTGCGCATCCTGGGCCCGCAATACACCCGGCGCCATCACGGCAATTGCCAGCAACAATGCCAGGCTAAAAGTTCTCGATTTGAGAATCATTTGGCACCTCCATTCGCTTTCATGTGAGCGGAATTCTTAGGCCAATCCACCCAGCTAATTGTTTCCGCAATCCATTCGGGTGTCGACATTCCCGGACAGCCGCCCCACCGTTCGAGTGGTTCGTTGCCGTATT
This sequence comes from Pyrinomonadaceae bacterium, assembly GCA_035694465.1. Lineage (GTDB taxonomy): Bacteria > Acidobacteriota > Blastocatellia > Pyrinomonadales > Pyrinomonadaceae > PSRF01. Next base: position 203,827 of record DASSFI010000003.1, read on the forward strand.
TGATCACGCCGATATGGTTGCTGGTGTCTTTGTCCAGCGCCGGATCGGGATCGGTGAAGCCGAGTTTTTGTCTCAGCGTCTCCATATCCGCCGGCGAACCGGTAAGGAACAACCAGCCCGGTCCAACCTTATGCATTTCGGCATAATGTTTCAGGGCCATCACGTTGTCCTCTTTCGGTTTCAGGGTGAAGGAATACATGAAGATATCTTTGCCGACCCGATCGCCCATCATCTTCTGCACGCGGACGAGGTTTCTGGTGACCGGCGAACAAATACCTTCACACTTCGCGTAGAACATATTGAAGATCACGAGCTTGTCTTTGACGAGGTCGTCGTAGAACTTCAGTTTGCGTCCTTCGTGACTGGTTAACACCAGATTCGGAAAGTAACGCTGTCTAATCCTCTCACGCGAAGACACCTGTTTGAACTTTGAATTTACCTCGATTGTTTGTGCATGCGTCAGCAGCGGCACAGCCAATGGCGCCGCCCCTAATGCTGCCACCAAACTTCTTCGCTTCAAATCCGTCATAGCATTTCCTTTCTTAAGGTTCGAGTCCAGGTTTATCCCGGCGCCCTCAACGGGTCGCGCGGGAACCCCCACAGCGACGACTTACGGTTGCGTAATGTTGTCGCCGACGTCATTGATCTGCCCGAGCACCATCATGGCGTGGTCTTCGTGGACCACGTTGTGGCAGTGCAGCGGGAACTTGCCGATGAAGTCGCGGAAGCGGAAGTAGACCTGCGCTTCCATGTTGTGCTCCAACCTGAAAACATCTTTTCGGCCTCGGCTAATGATTCCGGTGCTTGACGGTGGATTACCGTTGATGGAGAGCGTCTGGAACTCTTCGAAGTGCATGTGGATTGGATGTTGCCAACCACCCGAGTTGTTCTGGAAGATCCACTTCTCAACGGAGTTGCGTTTGATTGCAAAGCGAATGTCGTTGCAGTTCGCCAGTTTCCCATTGACCTGCCACTGACCGTTGCCACGCTCGAATCGGAAGGTACGAGTGATGCGCGGAGCGTCGGCGGTGTTCGGGAAGCCGTAGAAGTAAATAGCCTGATTGGCCGGTATGGTTGCCGGATCGATACTGTTGTCGGCCACCACTGGACCATCGACAACGATCTTGAGGATCTTGTTTCCCTGACCAGCCGGCAGCACGTCGCCGGTTGGACCACGACCGTCGTCTTGTTCCAATCTGTTTTCCAGATAGAACGTCTTTCCTGCCTGACCGGTGAAGTCGACAATGACGTCGACGCGTTCAGCCACTGCAAAGCGGGAGCTGGTGACTTGAACTGGTTTCTCCAGCAGGTTGCCGTCAGTCGAGATCTGCCAGAACGATTTGGTTGTGTTGTTTGGTCCAAGCACAAACATCTGGTAAAAGCGCGACGGTCCGGTATTCAACCAGCGGAAGCGATACCGGCGTGGGCTTACGTGCAACACAGGGTTGATCTTGCCGTTGACAAGGAACTTGTCTCCGAGGATTCCGTCTGTATTGAACAAGTCGAACGCGAGTAATCCTGTTTGCTCGTCGAAGACCTTGTCATTGAAGACCATATAAATATCGAAACTGGTTAACGGATTTTGTCCGTCGCCGAAGCTCGGCAAACGGAAACCCGTGTTTTCATTACCAGTGTCGAACTCATTGAAGAGGATATAAGCGCCCGCCAGTCCTTTGTAAGTATTTTCGGCGGTGTGGTCGATGCGGTGATCGTGATACCACAGTGTTGACATCGCTTCCTTGATATCACCGCTGCCTGGATGAGTAGAGTTAACTCCAGCCAGTACGTTCGGATAATGATGATCGTAGAACTGACCCTGGCCAAAGAAGAAACAGGGGAAGCCGTCACTCTCGAGCGGCGTGTGGCCGTTGTGTAAGTGGGTCGACACGGACGGGAGGCCAAAGCCACCATTAACGGATGGCAAATTGTTTCGCTGGCGAACGAGTATCGACCCATTGCCAGGACTGCCGAGAATGCCGTAGTGCTCAACGAAGAGTGGCCCCGGCGTGATGCCGTTGAAGCCCCAGATCGTTTGTGGTGGCAGTTCACCGGGAGGCGCCATCGAGACGGTGCCTTGTTGTTGTATTAATTCATAGAACCGTTGCGGCGGAAATTGCGCAAACGCCTGGTGTGCAACTGTGCGACCTTCGCCGGCGGCGGTGTTTGGTGCGATCGTTGGTGCCGGAGTGAGTGCTGCGACCGGTTGCGCAACTGTTAGTCGCGGCATGTTTTCCACGAACGGAGTGGTGGGTGGACTTTGAGGGTCATCAAATACCATCCCCGCACTGTTAATGGGGTGTGCACTCAAACCTTTCTTCGGGATCAACATACCGGCACTGGTAAGTAATCCCAACTTCAGTAGATCGCGCCGTTTGAATCCGGCGGCGATCAACTCGCGGCGGTTGTTCGCCGCGATTTGCCTTTCCTTTTCTTGTCTTTTATTCCGTTTGGAGATGTACGCCATCTGGAACTCCTCCTATTGCGCCTGGCTGTAGTAAGCGCGGGCCGGGCGCGCCTTCACGTTGTTTTGACTGAGCCTTTGCGGCAATCGCTTTAATGACGCAAAGAATCGAACTCTGTTGGTGTAATCATCGAGGCACACTACGAGTGTTTGGGGCGCGTAAGCGCCTCGAAAAGATACCGATGTAGAATTTGCCCCCTTGTTCAGTACTACTTTGCTTACTAATTGAATTGCTGGTGAGTTAAGTTGAGGAACTCAACCAACCCAAGCAGCCATTGAAGGCGCAGCTATCGCTGTGAGTGGAAGCCCATGGTCCGGAATTTTCGCCTGGGGGTGGGGCGATATGGACCATGTAGTAATAAAGTGCGGCGAATGTAGTATTCCATGCAACCTAAGTCAAGAAAAAAATGCAGCAAGATCCGCCCAAAATTCCAGTCGAGTTTAATACGGTTTTTGCACTCCGAGTAGTTGGCTTTTCGAGCTTGGTTGGACCTGTTTGAGTTTGTCTCGCATGGTTTTTACACGTTACTATTTGACAAACGTTTTCGCTTTCTTCGGAAGGATGAATTTCATATGAGATCAATTCGTGTCTGGGGTGTAGTTATTCTTATCGCACTCATCATTTCGTCAGTCGTTATTACTCCCGCTCAAAACAAATCACGGACGCAGGACGCCGCGCGCCACTCGAGTGATGCAGCCAAAACTTTCACCGAGATCATGAACGTCAAAGACAAAGCCATTCCGCAGGAGCTGCTCGACACGGCGGAAGCGATCGCAGTTTTTCCGGGAGTGCTCAAAGCTGCGTTCCTCTTCGGTGGTCGTGGTGGTCAGGGAGTGATCAGTCGTCGTGTCAAAGGCGGTTGGAGTGCGCCTGCATTCTTCAATCTTGGCGGCGGCAGTTTTGGACCACAGATCGGCGCGCAACGAACCGACTATGTGTTGCTCATCATGAACGAGAGCGGCTTGAATGGTTTGTTGAAAGACAAGTTCGAGCTCGGTGGTGAAGCGAGCATTGCTGCTGGTCCAGTGGGCCGTGAAGCAGCCGCTTCCACTAATCCACGCATGGACGCCGGAATCATTTCTTACTCACGCAGTAAAGGTGCTTTCATCGGCGCTGCACTGAAGGGTGCGGTGATCACTCCTGATAACGATCTGAATGAAGCAGTTTACGGAAAGAAGGCTGATGAAGTGCTCAAGTCGCTGCCGATGACGTTCGCAAAGATGCCGCCGGCAGTGCGTATCTTCCCGCGCACTCTCGTGCGCTATTCGATCCGCTGAAATTAATCAGGGCAAACTCTTGACGCTTTGCTTCGGGGAGACCTAGAATGCTTCGTCACCCTTAGCGGTTGGACTGCGATCTCTCAAATAACAAGCGGGAAACGATCGGGAACTCCTGAAGCAAATGCTCCCACGAACGCAGCGACAAAAAGAGATTCTCGACTACATCACACGTTTTCAAGAACGCCACGGTTACATTCCTTCCTACGCACAGATTGCGCGGCAGTTTGGAGTGAAGTCACGCGCCACGATTGCGAAGCATATTGCTGCGCTTGAACGTCGTGGATTGTTGGCCCGTGAACACGAAGACGGATCGTTTGCACTCAATGTGAAAGTTGAAGACAAGAGCAGCGATTCGTTGTGTGAAGTTAAGTTGCTTGGCCGCATCGCTGCGGGTGCTCCGCTCGAAGTCGTCGATTACGAAGAGCGCATTCCGGTGCCGCGCTTTCTGCTGGGACGCGTGAAGCCGGATCGAGTTTATGCCTTGCGTGTGAAAGGCGACTCGATGATCGACGAACACATCTGCGATGGTGACATCGCCCTCATCGAGAATCGCACCGACGCGCGTGACGGTGAGATCGTAGTTGCTTTGCTGATCGAAGAGAATCAGGCGACGCTCAAGAGACTTTATCGCCGCGGCATGAATATCGAATTGCAGCCGGCGAATTCACAACTCCAGCCACTAACAGTTCCGGCCAGCCAGGTGCGCGTGCAGGGCATCTTCCGCGGACTGCTCAGACCCAGTAATTAGCCACAAAAGGCACCAAAAGCACAAAATCAGAAACCACGAAGAGGCATTGTTGGCGAGCGCTGTAGCCAGTTGTCAGCGGGGTAGTTTGCGTTGGCGCTGATGAGGTGAAGTGTGTAAGCGTGACGCGAGCGCGACGATTTGTTTTCGAAGCTGCGGTGTGGCAGCAGCCCGTGCAAAAGGATCAAGCTGCCTTTGCTAACTTCGAGTGGCACAAGCTTGTCTTCGGGCCATGGATCAGTGTCGAACGTTTCAAACTTCATTCCGTTTTGCGAGCGCACCCAACGCGATTTGAGTCCGTGGCGATGTCCACCGGGGATGGCCCAAAGACATCCGTTCTCGATCGTTGCGTCCTCCAGGGCGAACCATAGACCAGCGATATCGATCGGGTCGGTGTATAGAAACGTGCTGTCCTGATGACAAGTCACTTCGCCGCCGATGTTCGGCTGTTTGAAGATATACATCGACTGTAGCAGTAGCGGATTGTTGAGCCCGATCGCATTCGCGAGTTGTTTCACACTCTCACTGCGTGAGAAACCCTCGAAGATCGGATCCAGATCGTGGAGCGCATGTCCGATCTTATTGATCGACTTCTCCTTTTCATACTTCAGTGTGCCATCGGCGTTGAATGCATTCTCTTCGAAGAAGAAACGAATCTTGTCTCCTGAATTCAGGAAGTAGTCATCGGTGAGCCGGTTCTGTTCATGCGTCGAGAAGATAGAAACGACTTCCGCCGGATCAAACTCATGGACCATCTCCGCCGCCCGCGCCCGCAATTGGTCACACACGGCAGCATCGGCGAACCCTTCGATCAAAAGAAAGCCATTATCAGCGTAGCTTGCGATTTGTTCTTCGGAAATCGACATCATGTATCTGTTAGAAGACTCGCAGCAGGTACAACAAGACGAGGATTAGCACGATGGCGATCGTTCCGCCGGCGATGAGGGTTTTGGACCAGTTACGACCAACCTGAATTCTGGTTACGCCGGATGCTCCTTCAAATTCCGCGCTCATCTGATAGTCTTTCTTACGCTGGTCCATGAGGTCGGCGTTATTAACGAAGTTGGCGATGTCTCTCGAAGCGTTGGCGAACTTGATCTCGCCGCGTTTCTTTTCCGCCACCAGTCGCATCGCTTCTTCGGCTGCCTTTGCTTTTACCTTAGCAGCCTCGTCGCGATCCAGATCGCTGAACACATCGTCGAAGATGTCTTCCGCATTGGGTTTGAACAAACCGGTGTCGTTCTTTCGGACCAGCTCAGAACCATTGTCCGATTCTTTATCCATTCCGCGTCTCCCTGAGATTTTCAAATGAATCTGCCCGTAAGGTAGGTAGATAGTATGACTGATTTTTCTGTTTCGCGGCAGATTCGCCAATGCGATCTCAATATTCTGCATTTCCTGTTGTAACAGTCGCACCGCAATTGCACCCTCGAGCGCTTGTGTTTGTGAAAGAATGGTGCGGGCAGTTTGCATGTCGCCATTTGCCAGCCACATCAGCCGTTCCTCCACTGGTTTTGGCAAATTTGCCAGGTACGACTTCTGAATAATTGTCCTGACCAAGGGCACAACGTCGCTCTGCCAACTGTCAATGTTTACTTTGAGGGTGTGCTTTTCGGGCGGGCGGTTTCGTTCCGAAAGCTTTCTCAAAAGATCGCACTTGCCGTCCAGGTCGAGGACCATGGGAAGGCTGTCGAGCAGGCGATTGATGGTCTGAGCGCTGGGGCGCACTTCGCCGGTCTTCCAGTCAGCGTACGTTTTTCTTGCATACGCGCCTGGTCCATCCCCATATCTGTCGGTGTAGATATCGAAAAGGTGAGTTAGCTGATCCGGGTTGAGTACGTAAAACTTCTCGAGGACATCCTTATCAAACCCACCGACCGCGAGCGAGAGCCGCTCCTTGAGACTCCCTTGGTATCCCCAAAAGGGTGTGTACACATACCGCGACATCAGAGGTCTTCTTCATTGCTAAGGCCATCGAGACACGGTGCAGATGCTAAAAGAAACGCGGCATACAAATCAAAGGCCCCAACTGACCGCCTTCATTATTGTGCTAATTTGCTGTACAAACTTACATTACATGGAGCCGGCTGCCGGAGTTGAACCGGCGACCTTCTAATTACGAATCAGACGCTCTACCAACTGAGCTAAGCCGGCTAAGGCGTGAAAATATCAGGCGGAAACGCTGTTGCAATATACGAATGCCGAGTTTGTAGTGTCAAGCAGGACAGATCGAACCAACAGGAGGGATGAGATGCCGAAAGATCCAGCTAAAAATGTTGACCGATATAAGATTCGTGGCGGGGTGATTAACGAGTACGAATATCACGAGAATCAGCAGGCGCTCGCTGAGGATGAACCACAAAAAGGCGCCAAAAAGACCGTAACGAAGAAGGCTGCGAAGCGTGCAACCGGGAACGAAATCAGAGGTGCGAGTGCGAAGACGTTAGCGGCGCGCAAAGCCGCACGGAAGTAAGTCGATTAGCGTTTATGTTTGATTCCCCCACCTTGCCAAAGCTGCACAGGCTGATTTTGTTTTTGTTCGTGGCCATCGCGGCACAGTCGTCGTATGCTCAAAAACTTTCGTCCGCCGAAAAGATCGTCGACAACTATTTGAAAGCGTCCGGTGGCAAGAAGGCAGTCGCCGCGCTAACCGATGCAACTTACGAGTGGACCATTCAACTCAACGGTCAACCAGTCGGCACTGCACGCACACAACGCAAAGCACCGGCGTCTGAACGACTCGAATTAACATTCGGCAACGGTCAGATCGTCTCCGCGAGTAATACACGGTCAGCCTGGGAGATCGGACTCGATCGGCATCTCCGAACGCTGACTGGCGCCGAAAGCAGCGCCGCAAAACTGCGCGCCGCACTCGACTCTTCGCGTCTCGTCAATTTCAAAAAGGCAAACATCCTCGCGCGCGTTTTGTCGCTGGGCGATCTGGCGTCAGAACCTGCTTACATCGTCGAGTTCTCGACCCGCAGTGGCGCGCGTTTTCATTATTACTTCAGTGTGAAGACTTCGCTGATTACCAAGATCACCGGCGACATCCCACGAACGCGAGTTCTGTTTGATGACTATCGACCGGAACAAGGCATCGTGGAACCTCATCGCGTGCGCATGAACGTCGAGGGCTCGGGTGAACTGACGCTTCAACTACACAGCGTCAAATACAACTCTCGCATTGACGATCGTGTTTTCGATCCTCCGGCAGCGAATGAGAACCTTGATGTCGCCGCATTGCTTCGCGAAGTCGGACAAAACCAGGATGAACTCGAGAAGCGTGTCGCAGAATACGCATTCAAACAAACGGAGACTGATCGCTCGCTCGACGGCAAAGGACAGTTGAAAAAGGAAACAGTGAAAGTCTACGAGGTTTATCCGTTGCCGAATCGCGAGCCGGTTGAAAAGCTGATCAGCGAGAACGGCGTGCTGCTTTCGCCCGAACGAGCGGCGAAGGAAGATCGCCGGGTGCAGGAAGAGTTTACAAAAGCAGAGCGCGAAAAAGAGAAGGACGAGAAGAAGGCGGCTCAGCGTCGCGCCGAACGTGAGAAGAAAAAAGCCGAAGGCGAGGAAGGGACCGATATCTCGGCCTTTCTGAAAGCATGTGAGTTTGTCTCGCCGCGACGCGAGTTGCTTAACGATCGTGACACGATCGTTTTTGATTTCCGACCGCGCGCCGGCTTCAAGCCAAAGAACAGCGAGGAGAGTTTGATTGCAAAGTTGATCGGAGTCGTATGGATCGATCCGGTCGACAAGCAGGTGATTCGACTCGAAGCGCGTTTAGCGGAAGGTTTCAAGATGGCCGGCGGCTTGTTGGTTTCGTTGAAGCCGGGAGCCGCGCTGGTAATGGAGCAGACGCGGATGGTCCAGGGTGTTTGGCTACCGAAGTTTGCGCAGATCAATTTGTCGGTGAAGGTTTTGTTGTTTGGTGGTGGGGATTACAACAAGACGGTTGAGTGGAGTGACTACAAGCACTTCTCGGGTGATGTGCAGGATTACAAAATCTCTACGCCCGCGAAGCCGTAAGAAATTTAGCTACGGATAACACGGATGAAAATCAATATCATTGGGGGAGGATTGGCCGGAGTTGAAGCGGCGTGGCAGGCTGCGAAGTTGGGCGTGGATGTGAATCTTTACGAGATGCGGCCTGTGATGCAGACGCCCGCGCATCGTACCGACAAACTCGCCGAAATCGTCTGTTCCAATTCACTGAAATCCGACGAACCCGGCACCACGTCCTATTTATTAAAGGAAGAACTGCGGCAGGGCGACTCGCTCGTGTTATCGGCGGCAGGAGAGACGCGCGTTCCTGCCGGTGCGGCGCTGGCAGTTGACCGGGAAAAGTTTGCGGCATTGATCACCGAACGTATCGAGAGCAACTCGCACATCCGCCTGATTCGTGAAGAAGTCACCAGTATTCCGGACGACCAGATCACCATCATCGCCACCGGCCCACTGTCCTCCGATGCTTTGACCGCCGAGATCATGAAGCTCACCGGCAGCGATCAAATGTATTTTTACGACGCGATCGCGCCGATCGTCGCCGCCGATTCGATCGATACGTCAGTAGCGTTTCGCGCCGCGCGGTACGACAAGGGCGGCGACGACTATCTCAATTGCCCGTTTGACCCGGAGCAGTACGCGCACTTCTACGCGGAGTTGCTGGAAGCAAAAAGCGTCCCGTTGCAACGTTTTGAAGCGACTCGCTGGTTTGAGGCGTGTTTACCGATTGAAGAACTGGCGCGCCGTGGTGTCGATACGCTCCGCTTTGGTCCGATGAAACCGGTTGGACTGCGCGACCCGCGTACTGGTCGCGAACCTTATGCCGCCGTCCAGCTCCGGCAGGAAAATTTAATGGCCGACGCATACAGCCTGGTGGGCTTCCAGAATCATCTACGCTACGGCGAACAGGCGCGCGTGTTGCGAACCATTCCCGGTCTCGAGAATGCAGAGTTTCTTCAGTTTGGTCAGATTCACCGCAACACGTATATCTGTTCACCCCGCGTACTTCAGGCAACAATGCAGATGCGCGAGTGTCCCAACGTATTTTTTGCCGGACAGATCACGGGGGTCGAAGGTTACGTCGAGTCAGTGGCAATGGGCTGGCTGGCAGGTATCAATGCCGCGCGGCTTGCACTTGGCCACGAATTGGTGGAAGCTCCGGCACGTAGCGCAACCGGAGCCCTGGCACACTACGTTTCGCATGCGGAGGCAACAAACTTCCAACCGGTAAATATCACTTTTGCGCTTTTACCTCCTCTTCCTGAACCTGCCAAGCGCCAGGTACGTAAAAAGCGTGAACGCAGACAATTGCAGGTCGACTTGGGTTTGAAAGATTGGGCAGAGTGGCTCGAACGAAATCATACAAAACAAGAAATCGCGCAAGCTGGGTGACCCGCTCACTCGCGCTGGTTGTCGTCGCTCTCACGGTGACGACCGCGTTGAGCCAATCAGGGCGACGTCAGGAACCTGGCAAGGGCGGTAAGCCACCGCAAGGACCGATCGCCGATCCAAACAGACCCGGCATGCCGTCGTCACCAAACCGGCCTGCAAAAAGTACAGGCGACGAAATCGATGCTGACGACGTGGTGAAGATCAGTTCGAATCTCGTGCCGATTCCCGCATCCGTAGTCGACAAACGTGGGACTGCGATCGTTAATCTGAAGTTGGACGAATTCGAACTGTGGGTTGACGGTGAGTTGAGTACGCTCAGCGATCTGACACGTTCGGAAACGAGTGTTCGCTTGGCAATGCTTTTCGATAACAGCGGCAGTCTTGATGCGGCGCGTGAGTTTGAAAAGCAGGCGGCGATCCGGTTCTTCAGAAAAGTGCTGCGTGCGAAAGACGAAGCAGCCATCTATTCGATTGAAACTGACAGCTACCTCGCGCAACCGCTAACAAACAACGTGCTGCGTCTCGAGCAAACGATCGCGATGTTCGGCAAACCGGAGGGCGGTACGTCGCTGTTCGACGCGATCATCAACGCAGCCACGTATCTGCGACCATATCCGGGACGCCGCGTGATCGTGATCGTTTCCGACGGTATCGAAACCACGAGCAGACACAGCGATTTTGATTTTGTGATGCAGCACGTGCTGGCTGATGACTGCCAGATCTACGTGGTCCAAACCGGATTGTACGAAGGCGCAAATGTTCGTGCCCTGGCAGCCGAGCGTCGTATGGAACAGTTGTCTGGACAAACCGGCGGCGCAGTTTATCTACCCAAGACGACCGATCAGCTTGATTTCGCATTCGATCAAATCGCAGCGGATCTGGCGCAACAGTATGTTTTGAGTTATTACCCGAGCGCCGAGCAGCGTGACGGTCAGATGCACAAGTTGGAGCTGCGTGTAAAAACGAGAAATGATGTTCGCGTGCGCTCGCGGAAGATTTATTATGCTCCGAAGCCTCCGGCGTCGGCGAATTATTAGACTGTTATCCACAGATTACGCAGATTGGTTAATAATAATCGGTGTAATCTGCGGATAAGAACTTCTTTATGGAGAAGCTGATCGAGCAATTTCTCGAACACCTGCGTTACGAACGCAACGTTAGCAGTCACACCTTACGAAACTACTCCAGCGACCTCGAACAGTTTCTCGACTTTCTCGCACCGGCAGATCCAAAAACAGGGAAGAGAAACACACCTGAAGTCTCCGCAATCGATCATCTGACTATTCGCGAATGGCTTGCGTCCATGCACACGGCGCAGAAAAAGAAGGCGTCAATCGCACGCAAGCTCGCGGCGTTGCGCACTTTTTTCCAGTTTCTCGTGCGTGAAGGTATGTTGGAACTGAATCCTGCGAAGCTGGTTGCGACGCCAAAAAAGGAAAAGAAACTACCAAAGCATTTATCGATCGAAGAGGCAGTCAGGTTTATCGAGTCTCCTGATCTTGAAACTGATTTAGGAAAACGCGATCGGGCGATGCTCGAGTTGATGTATGCGACTGGCGTGCGGGTCGCGGAGTTGACCACGTTGGATTTGCCGGACGTCGATTTCCGCAATCAGCTCGTGCGTGTGACGGGAAAACGACGGAAGCAGCGCATCGTGCCGTTTGGAGATCCGGCGGGTGAAGCGATTCGCAACTATCTCGACGTGCGTGACAGGTTTCTCCTGAATGCACCGATCTCGAAACGTGATGATGAGGCGCTGTTTCTGAATTATCAGGGAACGCGAATCACTACCCGTTCGGTGGGTCGAATGGTTGAGAAATACATCCGCATTTGCGCCGGCATGCACAATATCAGTCCGCACGCATTGCGGCATTCGTTTGCGACGCACTTACTCGACAGCGGCGCAGACCTGCGCGATATCCAGGAATTGCTGGGCCATGCGCGGCTTTCGACAACGCAGGTTTACACACACGTTTCGATGGAGAAGTTGATCGAGGTCTACGACAAGGCGCATCCGAAGGCGTAATTTAGCCCCGGATAACACGGATTAGAGACTTGAAAAATCGTCTTCGCCGTTTGCGCTTTCAATCGCGGCCTGGCAGGCGGCGTCGTAGCGTGCAGTGGGGATGGCTTCGAGGCGTCGTTCGTCGATCGGTTGACTGCAACGCGCGCAGATCCCGTAACTTCCTTCCTTAATACGCAGCAACGCCTGATCGATGTCGGCGATTTCCTTGGAACTGCGTTCACCGAGACGCAGTGCGATCTCTTTGTTCAGATCCTGCACGGAGAGATCCACACTGTCTTTGACGCCATCATCGTAAAGTTCGAGCGCAGCCGCCTGATCGGTACGGACTTGTTCGGTGTTCTGGCGTAGTTGAGTAAGAAGAAGATTTCGGAAATGATTGAGTTTTTCAGCGTCCATCTAAGTTACATCTGCGTCGCAAATCAAACGCAAGCCCGACTCCCATGTTTGTGATGCGCGCCAGTATAGCATTAGAGTCGAACTTTAATCGCCCGCTGGGTTTGGAATTGGTTCGGCGATCGCCGGCTGTGTCGATCTCGAGCGTTTTGCGCGCCAGGCGAGCAGTCGTCGAATTGCGAGGGCCAACCCGGTGATAACCAAAACTGCCCCACCCGCTGAAACAAGCCCGGCAATCGTTTGACCGGTAACGCCAATAACTTCTCCGGTATGTGCAAAGCGTAGGATCGAACGAAGCTGCCGTCCTCGTGTGTAACTTGAAAATGGTTCCCAACGGACCGGATTATTTGTCGCACGATCCAAAACAAGCTGAGCGCGTTTTTGTGGCTGACCGCCGGTGCCACTATCGATATTGAATGTGACTGGAGCAGCGGCAGCAGTCGGCAATTGCATCGTGATGCTCTGCCAGTCGCTAACCTGTTGTTCCGCGCGTGTCCACGCTGAATTGAGATTCTCAGTTTGCGGACTGTTTTCTTTGTTTGGACCAGACGGTCCGGATTGGTTTGCACGAGGCGCGGGCGGCGTTTCGCCGACAATTCGATAAACGAGATTTCCCGCCCATGTGTAAGAAATAACCACCGCCGAAAGCACGACGATGAAGAGTGGCACCGCAGACCAGAATCCGATCACGTTGTGCCAGTTGAAGTCACGAGCCTTTCCCGGCAGTCCACGTCGAAACCACGTCACACTTCGCAGCGCTTTGCGATTCCAACTCCGCGGCCACCACAAATAGAAACCGCTTGCCACCAGAAACAGAAACCCAAGATTGCACGCGCCCGTGATTGCTCGGGCAAGGTTACGGTTGTCGCCTTTAGCGCCGAGCCAGCGGTGCCAGTCGGTCACAACGCGAAAGAAGTTTCGGGTCTTCTGTGAACCTTCGCCGAGGATCGTTCCACTGTAGGGATTTACGAAGATCGTCGTTTCACGTCCGAAAGCGACTTCCGCCGGTGCGGATGAATCAGACTTCATGGTGACTGCCGTCGGCGCAGCGCCACGCGATTCGCGAGCTTTCGCAAGCAGCGTCTCCACGGGCAGGTGCTGCGTTTCCGGGGCGGGCGGCGCCGCACGATAACCTCTCGTGTCGGCCCACGACGTGATCTGCTTTTCGTAACTCAACAGCACGCCGGTGACGCACATGATCAGGATCACGACTCCCCCGATCACACCTACCGGCAAATGACACCAGAAAATTATTTTGCGCAGCTTCTTCATTCGATTCAGAACCTGGCGATCAACGCAACCCGAGCCCCGCGCGGAGCGCCAGGCGAGATGTTGTTGTTGCCGTCGGCGTTCAGATAATACGTGTTATCGAACAGGTTCTGAAAATTCGCCTGGAGACGCCACTTCTCAGTTATTGAAAAGAATACGGCCGCGTCTGCGCGCGTGTAACCAGGCAGAACGACGGTGTTGTCGACGGCTGCGAACATGTCGGAACGATGAATGATTCCGAGTCCAAGACCGAGTCTTGGAAGTACGCGGTAGTTGTTCCACAACGAGAAAGTATGATGCGGCACGAGGGCGACTTGCGATCCCTTGAGCGCCGCGGCGGTGGTATTGCTGATGAAGGCGTCCTGATACGCGTAGCCGCCGGCGACACTCCACTTCGAAGTGACGAAACCATTCATGCCGAGTTCGTAACCGTTTGTGCGTTGACTTCCCGTTTGCAGAATTCTCGTCGGATCATTTGGATCGGTGGCCCTGGTATTGGTGCGGTCCTGGCGGTAGAGCGCAGTGGTTAACGATAGATTGCGTCGCATGTCCCACTTTGCACCGAATTCGTAATTGGTGAATTTTTCGGGTTTGACCTGCTGCGTGATCGTGGTTAGTGATGAAAACTGATCGCCGGAACTAGGCAAGTAAGCCACACCAAAGTTTCCGTAAACTGAAAGACTGGTGACCGGCTTGACGATCACGCCCGCGCGCGGCGAAACCAAACGATCGATGCGTCGCAGATCCTGATTGTTTCTGTTGTTGTGAAACTGCAAATCGAAGTAGTCGAAACGTACGCCGGTTACGACCTGTAGATAGCGATTGATCTCGATCTGATCCTGAATGTAGGTTGCGCCGAGGTTTGTCTTGAGGTGGTTGTTGGCGTCGGTGGCATTCTGTCGGAATGTAACCGGTGTATCGATGGTTGGGTTCGAGAGCGGAGCCAGGATAGACGTCGCCGTGTTGTTGAAGAAAGCGCTGTTACGGAAGTTGTCCGTGAACTGTTGTCCCACTTCTGCTCCGGTAAGAAAAGTGTGACGCACAGAGCCGGTTGACGCCTGGAACGTAACATCAGTTTGATTGAAGAGATTTCGTCGCTTGGTAGCGTTGTTGTATCCGGAGATGGAAACCTTACTCTTATCCGCTGTCACGGCGCCGGGCACGTAGTTTTGATAGAAGCGATCGTAATCGCCAAACATTGTGCGATTGCGAATGTTGAAACGTCCTACCTGGTGCTCGACGACTGACGAAAGGAGATTCACGCCGATCTCAGCCCAGGCATTGTTCGGATTGCCAAAGAACGTTTCGATGGGCACATCTACCGGCCTGCCTTGAAACGAAGATATGCCTCTGTCGGCAGTGCGGTAATCGCTGAAGTATTCATAAGAAAGTTTAACAGCAGTCTTTGGGCCAACGATGAAAGTCGCCGTTGGATTAACTCCATAACGTTCCAGGTCGACCCCGTCGCGGAAGCTGCCTGAGTTCTCGTAAACACCATTCATACGGAATGCAATCTTGCTGCCGAGTGGCTGATCGAAATCGCCCGTGACGCGTTTGTTTCCGAAGGAACCGCCCTGGAGCGTTATCTCTCGCAGGGAGGTAAAGCCGGCCTCTTTGCTCACGCGATTAATAACACCACCACCGCCGCCGCGACCAAAAAGCATGGAGTTTGGTCCTTTCAGCGCCTCGACACGCTCGACGTTATAAAGATCGCGGTAATACTGCACATCGTCTCGCACGCCATTCAAAAAGAAATCGGCGCTGGTGCTGTTGCCTCGAATGACGACTTGATCGCGGTTGTTCTCGCCCTGGTGCGATGTAATACCGGGAACGTAAGTGACAACATCGGTGATGCTCGACATCGATTGATCGCGAATCTGCTCTTTGGTAACTACAGAGATTGATTGCGGAATGTCGCGCAGCGGCGTCAGCGTCTTGGTGGCAGTGTTAACTGCGCTCACCCCGTAGGCATCGGTGATAGTTACGCTCGCGCTCGATGGCGCCACCTCGAGAACGAACTCGAATGGTTGCGAGTTAGTGAGTGCGGCCGGATTTACCGTTTCAGTAACTTCCGAAAAACCGTCCGCCATCACGCGCACCTGATATTCGCCGGGTTGGACCATTACGGAGAACTCACCATTTCGGTCCGTGATGGCCGAACTGGAAGGAAGGCCAGCCGCGGAGGCCCACACATCTGCGCCGGCAATTGCGGCGTGGTTCGGGTCGACCACCTTACCCCGCAAGAGTATCTTCTTCGTGAGTCCTGTCTGCGCGAATGCTGATGTGGTTACGATTGCAAAACTGAGGGTCAGTAAGAAGAAGCGACGATAGGTGGAAAGCATAACGGCCCCTTTCAGCCTTGAAGACAATGCCTGACTGTTTTGAAGAACTTCGGTAGAAATTGAAATCCGTTTTCAATTTCAGAGCGGTCAGAATAATCCACGGCGTGGAATTGGTCAAGCGGAGATCAGGAAGATTTGTCGTGGGAGTTAATGAAGGCGGCCAGCAAGGGGATCGTCAGCTCGTGATGACCGGTGATCGAGTAACCACGGCCGGCGCCGTTCTCAGTCGGGCGTCGCACTACATTCGTTAACGGACGATAGGATTGAATGAAGTCGAAATTCGCGGTCGTGATGTCTGAGAGATTGTGGCCCAGGTTACGAACGAGGGTTACGCATTTCAAAAAAACTTCGGGAAGCGTGACTGCAGATCCGATGTTTAGATAAACACCGCCGCCATCCATTCGTCGTACTAATTCAGCGAGACAACGAAAGTCTGTGTGTGAGGTTGCGCCGAGTGCTGCGCCGTCAAAACTGGGATGGAAGTGTGCGATGTCACCACCGACCGTGACGTGCACGGTGAAAGGAATTTTAGCATCGTACGCGGCACAGAGCAGGGAATAGTGGGGATTTTTTGGATTGCGTGCGAGAAGCGCACGTCCCACTGCTTCGCCGAGTCCGATTTGATCTCGAGCACCGTCGTGTGCGGCCGTATTGAGTAGTTGCGCGGTCTCTTCAGCGCCGCCGAAGGCACCTTCCGACAGAGTTGCATCGACGTCTTCGGAAGTTGAACCGACCATGGCGATTTCCGAATCGTGGACCAGGACTGATCCATTGGCCGCGATTGCCGACACGTAACCACGTTTCATTAAGTCGATGATCAGCGGCGCGAGTCCGGTCTTGATCACGTGACCACCAATACCCCAGATGATCGGCTTCCTCAACTCGCGTGCGAGACGAATCCGTTCTGCAAGTTCGCGAATAGATCGCGTCGCCAGCACATTAGGCAGGCTCGCGAGGAAGTCATTCAAAGAAGCGTCTGGATTAATCGGTTTCGCAAAATCCGTGAGATTAACTTTGCTTGGACGCGAAGCGAGCGGATAGGTTTTGACTTTGTCCAGCGCCAGTGGTTTCAGATTATCGTCGTAGATGGATGGCAAGGTAGCTTGTCTTCCGACCTCACAGTTGTTCGAGATCTGCGAGATCTTGTATTCGTCCCGAAGCAGCCTTATTTCGCTTAAGCATTTCTTTAGAAATAATTGGCATCTTCAAACCATCAATTTCAGCTTGTTCGCGCGTGGCCCAGGCCTCCTGAAAATCGACTCCAGAGAGAAATGTCATAAGATCTATGCGGTTTGGGTCAACCCCAAGCTGGACGACCTGATCTTCCTTTAAGAAATCTAGACCAAGACCCTCAAAACCAAATCGTTTAATAACGTTCAGTATACGCTCGGCATTTTCCTCTGACATCTCGACAAAGAGATCAATGTCGCCAGTGAATCGGGGATAACCGTGGTAAGCAACCACATGCGCTCCCACCAGTATATAACGCACATCAAGAGCGTTTAATAATTCGATAAACTCTCTTAAGTCTTCCTCTAGGTTCATCGGAGTTTGGTTGATATCGACTTCTGAGGATCAAAAGAATTTGAATTCTCTGAGATGGAGTTAACGATTGATAATATTTCCTATCAGCTTCCTCCGCTTCTGCGAACGAATTGAATACTTGGATTATCTTCTCCATGCGCTCGAATTATAACATCTCTAGCGACTAGAACTTTGTTCGCTATGGCTGATGGTTTCCATTGCCGTTGCGAATTAGAGTGCCGTTGAGCAGGGGTCGGAGGACGTGGCCGGTGTGGGAACGGCGGGAGCGGGCGACTTCTTCGGGGGTGCCGGAGGCGACGACGCGGCCGCCATGTTCGCCGCCCTCTGGTCCAAGATCGATGATGTAGTCGGCTGATTTGATCACGTCGAGATTGTGTTCGATGACGAGCACTGTGTTGCCGAGTGAAACGAGTCGCTGCAGGACGTCGAGCAGCTTGTGTACGTCGGCGAAATGAAGCCCGGTGGTGGGTTCGTCGAGAATGTAGATGGTCCTACCCGTCGCACGTTTTGAAAGCTCTTTGGCGAGCTTGATGCGTTGTGCTTCGCCGCCCGACAGTGTCGTCGCCGATTGGCCCAGCTTGATGTATCCGAGTCCGACGTCGAGCAGGGTTTGCAGTTTCTGATTAATTTGCGGAATGTTTTCCAGCAGCGGCAGAGCTTCTTCGACGGTCGTGTCGAGCAGGTCTGCGATCGACTTGCCTTTATACTTCACCGCCATTGTTTCGCGGTTGTAGCGCGCTCCGCGACACACATCACATAGCACATACACATCGGGAAGGAAGTTCATCTCGATGCGTTTCATACCGTCGCCTTCACACGCCTCGCAGCGCCCGCCCTTCACGTTGAAAGAAAAGCGACCAGGCTTATAACCACGTTCACGCGACTCAGGCAGCATCGCGTAAAGCTCGCGCAACGGTGTGAACAAACCCGTATATGTCGCCGGATTGGAGCGCGGTGTGCGACCAATCGGCGATTGATCGATCTCGATCACCTTATCGACGTGTTCGAGCCCTTCGATTGACTTATATGGACCAGGCTCCGTCAGCGAACCATAGAGATGCTGTGCGAGTGCGTAATAGAGGATGTCTTCGACGAGCGTGGATTTGCCGGAACCGGAAACACCGGTCACGACAGTCAACAAGCCTAACGGAAACGAGACGTCAATCTCTTTCAGGTTATTTGCGAAAGCGCCCGTAATCGTCAGGGACTTTCCATTCGGCGCTCTTCGTTCTGCGGGTACTTCGATCTTTCGGGCGCCACGAATGTACAGCCCCGTGATCGACTCGGGATTGTTGGCTACATCGGTCGCTGTTCCGAAAGCGACAACTTTTCCGCCATGCGCGCCGGCGCCTGGTCCAAGATCGACCACGTAATCGGCGCGTCTGATCGTCTCTTCGTCATGTTCGACCACGAGAACCGTGTTGCCGAGATCGCGCAGTGCCGACAGTGTTTCGAGTAGCTTTTGATTGTCGCGTGGATGAAGTCCGATCGAGGGTTCGTCCAACACGTAAAGAACGCCACGTAACTGCGATCCGATCTGAGTTGCGAGACGAATACGTTGACCTTCACCACCGGAAAGAGTTGACGACGATCGATCGAGCGTCAGATATCCCAGCCCGACAGTCTTCAAAAAACGCAAGCGACTCTTTATCTCGCGCAAGATTGAACCGGCAATCTGATCTTCACGGGCATTGAGTTCAATCTGCTCGAACGCTGCGACGGAGTCTTCGATCGGAAGCGACGTGTATTCCGCAATACCACGTCCACCAACCTGCACAGACAGCGAGTCGGAACGCAGACGTCGTCCACTACATTCGCTGCAAACTGTCGGTGAAACGAGCTCTTCGAGTGCGATTCTGATCTTTTCCGACGACGCGTCGTTTAAGCGTTCCGAAAGCCACTTGAGCGCGCCTTTCCATTCGTTCTGATAACCGTAGAGTCCCTGAGTAAAACTTATCTTGCCGGTAACTCCGTGCAAAAATCCGTCGCGCACCTCCTTCGGCAGATCAGCAAAAGACGTCTTGGGATCGGCGTTGAAGTGTTTGCAAACCGCGAGCAATGCACTGCGCAGATATGCAGATCCTTGTTTGTCGGCGGTGCCCATGTAGCCGAGTTTGTCAGGTGTTTGTCTGGAGTCGGGAATCAACTTCAGCGCGTCGATCTCCATCACGGTTCCGAGACCATGACAACGTTTGCAGGCGCCGTAAGCAGAGTTGAAGGAGAACGATCGCGGCTCGAGTGGCGGCACGTTGATGCCGCAATTCACGCATGCCATTCGTTCCGAATAAAGTTTCTCTTCGCCGTCGACAATCGAGATGAGCACAGCGCCGCCGGTGAGCTTTAATGCGGTGCGAATCGAATCGGTCAACCGTTCGCGAATGCCAGTCTTAATTAACAGGCGATCTACAACGGCTTCAATCGTATGATTCCGTCGTTTGTCGAGACGAATCTCTTCGTCAAGCGACAGCAACTCGCCGTCGACACGCGCCCTTATGAAACCTTCCTTCGCGAGCTTCTCCAGCTCTTTCTTGAACTCGCCCTTGCGGCCGCGAACGATCGGCGCGAGCACCATCACGCGTTCGCCTTCCGGGAGAGCGAGCACGTTCTGGACAATTTGATCGACACTCTGTCGGGTGATTGCAGCGCCGCAAATGTGGCAGTGCGGGATGCCGATCGACGAGAACAACAGACGCATGTAGTCGTAAATCTCGGTTACCGTCCCGACGGTGGAGCGTGGACTACGTGAAACTGTTTTCTGTTCGATAGAGATTGCGGGCGAGAGTCCGTCAACTGAGTCGACATCCGGTTTTTCCAGTTGATCCAGAAACTGGCGCGCGTAAGCCGAAAGGGATTCGACGTACCGGCGCTGGCCTTCGGCGTAAATCGTGTCGAAAGCGAGCGAAGACTTACCGGAGCCGGACAGGCCTGTGATTACAGTGAACCGATCGCGAGGGATGTCGACGCTGATGTTCTTAAGGTTGTGTTGGCGTGCGCCCCTGACACTGATGCGATCAATGGCCATAGCGAAAACCCGTCATTGTAGCGGACGGATTTTCGCGCGGCAAGCTGGCCACGGATTAAACGGATTTTCGGCACGATCTGCACGGATCTGGGGGAAAATCCGCGTTATCCGTGGCTAAATTGTGTTGACTAATCTCGGCCCTCCTAGGAGAATGAGGCGTTTAGCCCAGAACACCTAACCTCTGATCTGACGTCAGTATGAACCTAACTATCCCTCATTCTTCGCGCATCCGTAGAGTTGTGCTTGTACTCGGAATCGTTTGCCTGCTTGCAACTTTTGCGGGCGTTGTACTGGTTGCAGCTCACAAAGACGACAACAATCCTCGATCAACGGCTGCCGCTCCGCTGGACGCCACTGCGAGAGCGAGAGTCGCCACTCAATTTGGCAGGTTGCCGCTTAGCTTTGAGCGTAACAAGGGGCAACTCGATGAACGAGTGAAGTTCGTGTCGCATGGGGCTGGTTACGATCTGTTCCTGACTGCCACGGAGGCCGTGCTCAGCGTGCAAAAGCCGCGCCCCGCCCAGTCAGACAAATCGACTCCCGACGCAAATGTGCGTGAAGGCACGGTGCTGCGCCTGACGATGCTCGGCGCGAATAACACACCCGAGATAGAAGGTGAAGATGAGCTACCGGGCAAGGTCAATTACTTCGTCGGCAACGATGAAGCTAAATGGCGCCGCAACATTTCGACCTATCGAAAAGTCCATATCAAAGACGCTTATCCCGGAATCGATGTCGTTTACTACGGTAAACAGCGAGAGCTCGAGTACGACTTTGTCATCGCCGCCGGCGCAAATCCAAAACTCATCAGATTCAGGGTTGAAGGCGCCGAAAAGCTCCGACTCGATAAGACCGGCGGTTTAGTGCTCGACTTAAAATACGGTGAAGTTACTTTAAACAAGCCCGTTATCTATCAGCTCGATGAAAACGGGAATCGCCGCGAAGTCAAAGGCGCGTATGTTATCAATGGAACGGAAGTCAGATTCAAGGTGGAAAGATTCGATTCGAGCAAGTCGCTCATAATCGATCCCGTTCTCTCTTATTCAACTTTGCTGGGATCCAGCGGTGACGACAATGCCTTTGGAATCGCAGTCGACGCGCAGGGAAGTGCGTACGTCACCGGCACGACCACGGCCACAAACTTCCCGACCACACCCGGAGCGTTCAAGACCACCTCCCAGCGTTCGGGAGCATACGTTACTAAACTCGATCCGACCGGAAGCTCGCTGATCTACTCGACCTATCTCACTGCCAACAACGGCAACACAAATGGACTTGGCATTGCGGTTGACTCAGCCGGTAATGCTCATGTTACAGGCACCACCTCGTCATCCGAATCCGACTTTCCCATCGTCAACGGTATTAAGACAAACAGCAACTTCTTCAAGACGACTGATGCGGCCGCAAACTGGAACAATCAGAATTCCGGCTTGACTGGCGACGCCGTTTTCTTAGTCGCGGTCGCCCCCAACTCGCCCAACACGATCTACGCCGGAACCTCAGTGGGTCTTTTTCGCAGCACTGACGCCGGCGCGAATTGGACCAGGATGCCCGGCACCAACGTAACCTTTAACTTTGCCAGCACGTTGATGGTCGATCCCTCAAATCCTGCCGTCGTTTACCTTGGTAGTTTCAACGGTTTCTTTCGAACAACTGATGGCGGAAACAACTGGAGCTCCGTAACCCTCGCACCGCAGACTTTTGTCCAGGTATCCGCGATGGCTTTCGACCCTGTGACGCCTTCAACGATCTATGTCGGCGCCGGCAATGGTGTGTATAAAAGTATTGACAGCGGGACCACGTGGATTCAGCAAAACAACTTCGGCGTGCCCGGGACTTTAAACGTCCGTTCACTTGCCATCGATCCCACCGCACCTTTGACAATCTACGCCGGCACTCTGAATAACGGGCTCTTCAAATCAACTAACGGCGGCGGAGTCTGGACTGCGATGAATAATGGGATGGGCGGTGGCAGTCCGACAAACGTGAATGCCATCGTGATCGATCCAGCCAACCCTCAGACGATTTATGCCGGCAATGGCAATTCATCTTCACAAGGAGGCATTAATAAGAGCATCAATGGTGCGGCTTCGTGGACTCCTCTGACCACCGATGTGCCGAATGCCGGCGTCACTGCTATGGTCGCGACTTCTTCGGCTGTTTACGCGGCCATCAACAACGGCGGCATCATCAAAACTACAAACGGGGGAAGCAATTGGACCAACACCGCCACCGGACTATGGAGTCCGACTGTGATGACCCTCGTCAAGCATCCCAGCGATCCAACAATTTTGTACGCAGGAACGATTGGCAGTAGTTTTCCTGATGCCTTTGTCACCAAACTGAACTCGTCCGGATCGGCCTTGTTGTTTTCGACACTGCTCGGAGGAAATCGCGATGAGATCGGTAACGGCATCGCCGTTGACGGCAACGGAAACATCCTGGTTGCGGGTCAGACGGGCTCGCTGAACTTTCCTTTTGCGAACGCAGTCCGGTCGACAGTTACATTCAATGGCAATTGCACCACTGGCTTCGTTACGAAGATCAATCCCGCTGTTCCGTCGTACACTTTTTCAACCTATCTCGGCGGCGGTAATTGCGATACCGCGAACGCCATCGCTACCGACAACTCGGGCAATGTTTATGTAACAGGCCGGACAGGTTCGACTGACTTTCCGACTGCCAATCCATTTCAGGCGAATCTCTCCGGTTCGCCAGGGACTTTCGACGCCTTTGTAAGCAAACTCACGCCGGGTGGCTCACTGGCTTATTCGACTTATCTGGGCGGCAGCAGTAGTACTGATACAGGTTTCGGCATTGCCACGGACGTTTCAGGAAACGCTTACGTTACTGGTCTGACTTTTTCGACGAATTTCCCCACGATGAATCCGATCCAGGCGACCAATAACAATTCAAGTCCGGAAGCTTTCGTCACCAAAATCAACAGCACCGGGTCAGCTCTCATTTATTCGACGTACCTTGGAGGATCAGGCTCCGAACAAGGACGCGGCATAGCCATCGACTCGGCAAACAACGCTTTTATAACCGGCTTCACCGATTCCATTGATTTCCCGCTAACGCAGGGTTCGTTGCGCAGCAAGAGCCCGATCTACAAGAGCGTCAATGCCGCCGCAAGCTGGAATAACGAGAACTACGGTTTTCCCAGCGCTTCGCTCACCGGTATCGTGATCCATCCGACACAGCCTTCGACGGTTTATGTTGGCGCGGCGACTGGTGTTTTCAAGAGTACAAACGGCGGCAGAACCTGGACCGCTATGAACAACGGTCTACTCAACACGAATGTGACGGCAATGGTCATCGATCCATTGACGCCGTCTACACTTTATGTGGCGACCACAGGGCTAAGTAATCAGGGGATCTACAAGAGCACCGACGGCGGAGCGAGTTGGAATCGGCGCAGTAACGGGATCAACACCATTCAGCTCATCAGTCTGGCAATCGATCCGGTTACACCGAACACGTTGTATACGGTCTTTCTTAATTTCAACGGTACGGGAATCTATAAGACTGTCGATGGCGCAGACAATTGGACCGTCGTTGGAAGTTCACCGACTTTTCGTCCTGCCGCGATAACCATTGATCCACTGAACCACACGACTCTTTACGCGCCTGACGAAAACAGCTCTGGCGGAATCTTTAAGAGCACCGACTCGGCGGTCACGTGGCAACAAGTGGGCGCAAATCAAATTGGTCAGTTTGGCCGCTCTGTCGCCGTTAGTCCGCTCACGGCCGGACTCGTGTACGCCGAAACGGGTCAGGGTCTTTTCCGAAGTGTCGATGGTGGCGTTAACTGGGTCCTCGTACCTTCACGGACCGGAAAGATTGTTTTTGATCCGGTAAATCCCGCGACGGTGTATTTGTTGGCGCCGTCTTTCTCCAACACACCGGGTCTTTCCAAGAGCACCGACAATGGACAAACCTGGACGGCGGTGAACAAGGGACTCAACTCTCCCCAGGCGTCTGTGTTGGCGATCGATCCACTCCAACCTTCGATCTTGTATCTCGCCTCGTCACCGTCAGGTGGTTCTGATGCGTTTGTCACTAAAATCAATGCGGCGGGTAACTCCCTGGTTTACTCGACTCTGATCGGCGGCGCGCTCAGTCCGGACAACTTTTCCAACGTCAATGCTCAGGCGCTTGCCATCGCGCTCGATTCTTCAGGCAATGCTTATGTAACCGGACTGACGTCATCACCGGCCTTTCCGGTTACTCCAAATGCTTACCAACCTTTCATCCGCGGTTCGTTCGACGTTTTTATTTCGAAGCTTGTGAACTCTTACATTATCAGCGGTCACGTCATGAACGGTGGTTCACCGGTGAGCGGAGCGGAGATTGTTCTGAGTGATGGCAGCTCGCTGACATCTGTCATGACGGAGAGTGACGGTTCGTACCAGTTCTCGAGGTTGCGTGAAGGTGGCAGTTTCACTGTCACTGCCAGTAAACCTCATTTCAGCATTGCTCCGCCAAGCCAGAGTGTTAACAACCTGAACGGCGACCAGGTTTTCGACTTTAGCGCAACGCCCACGAATGCGCCGTTTCATTTCATCAGTGGACAGATAACCGAGAACGGCGGGCCGTTACCCGGCGTTCCGGTCACTCTCAGCGGTTCACAGCCCGCGTTAAGAACTACCGACAGCAGCGGAAACTACGCATTTGAGCTCGCAGACGGCGGCAATTACACCGTTACCCCGTCGATCGTTGGTTTTAACTTTGGTCCGCCGAGCCAAACCTTCAACAACTTGAGCGCTAATCAAACCGCAAACTTTGCGGGAACACGTCAGAGTTTTGTGGTTACTAACACTAATAATCATGGTAGTGGATCGCTCCGTGAAGCGATCGTCAACGCGAATGCGACGCCTGGTACCGACACGATTGTCTTCAATATCCCGGGGCCAGGAGTAAAGACGATTACTCCGTTGACCGTGCTGCCGGACATTACCGACGCGGTGGTTATCGATGCGACCACTCAACCCGGATATTCGGGAACTCCACTTATTGAGCTCGATGGCTCAGTCGCTGTTGGTAATGCTATTGGCCTGGTTATCAAAGCCAGTGGCACCGCCGTACGCGGATTCGCGGTCGTTAACTTCCGCAGCGGAATCGGTATCTGGTTGAACGGCTGCGATAACAATCAGATCCGGGGAAATTACATTGGCGTCGCGCCGGATGGAATTACCGCAAAAGCAAACGCGCGCGGCATTGCCCTTAACAATTCATCAAACAATGTGATTGGCGGTACCACCGCAACAACACGCAACGTCATCTCCGGAAACCTGTTCGGTGGAATTGATATCGCCGGCAGCGCTAACGTTCTGCAAGGAAACTTCATCGGTACGAACGCAGCCGGAACGGCAGCGTTCCCGAGCCTGCAACCTTTCGGAGTATCGATCGTCAGTTCAAACTTTGCTGACAACGTCATCGGTGGCACAGCCGCAGGGGCAGGGAATCTTATCTCCGGCAATCAGACCGGAATTCAGGCCAGCGGCAACGGCACCATTATCCAGGGCAACCTGGTTGGTACAGACCTCACGGGCACTACAAGAATTTTCAACCTCTTCGGCATTCAGGCGCCTGGCTCGAACGTGCTGGTTGGCGGTCTCACACCCGGCGCGAGAAACGTCATTTCCGGCAATTCCGTTGACGGTGTTTTGATTCGCGGCGCTGGCAGCAAACTGCAGGGCAATTTTATCGGCACAGATATTACCGGTACGCTGCCGTTGGGCAATAACAACAATGGTGTGGTTGCCGGTGACGGTGCTTTGATTGGTGGTACCGTGCCGGAAGCCCGCAACATCATCTCGGCAAACGGCGCGTTTGGAAACGTTGTCCTCGGTCACAACAACTCCGGTTCGGCGGCGATTGTGCAGGGCAATTACATCGGCACCGACGTCACCGGTACGCGCGCGCTGGGCGGTTCCACCGGCATCAACATTCTCACCACCAACCACATTATTGGAGGAACAGTTCCGGGCGCACGCAATGTCATTTCGGGTAACTCGATTGGCATTCAGGTCGGCGGATCTGCCACCGGCGTCTTCGGCAATGTCATTCAGGGAAATTTCATCGGTTTGAACGCAGCCGGAACTGGTCCATTGCCAAACGATCATCAGGGCATCGCGATTTCTGACGCGTCGAATAACACGATTGGCGGTACTCAGCCTGAGGCGGGTAACAAGATCGCTTTCAACCTCGGTCCCGGCGTGACTGTCTCTCCCTCCTTCACTGGCGCCAGCGGCAACACCATTCGCGGCAATTCCATTTTTTCAAACAATGGTCTGGGAATAGATCTTGGTGCGAACGGTGTCACTGCTAACGACAGTAACGATCAGGACACTGGTCCAAACAATCTGCAAAACTTCCCGGTCGTGACGCTCGTGACCTCGACTAGTAATAGCACGACCATTCAGGGAACTTTGCAGTCACTACCAAACACTACTTTTCAAGTAGACCTCTATTCGAGTGCGGCTGTGGATCCTTCGGGGAATGGTGAAGGCGCGCAGTTCATGGGCAGTACGGCTGTCAATACTGATAACAACGGTAATGGCACCTTCAACGTGACGTTACCGGTTGCTCTCGCTGCCGGTCGCGTGGTTACCGCAACTGCCACTGATCCTAATGGCAATACGTCGGAGTTTTCAGCCGCCGACTCCGCCACGACGAACGGCAGTGTGCAGTTCACTGTCAACTCAATTCAGGTAATTGAAGATCTCGGCGTGCTATCGGTAACGGTTCAACGCACGGGCGGAACGACAGGTAGTTTGAGTGTTGACTATGCAACGAGCGACGGGACAGCCATCGCCGGCCAGGATTACACGGCCGTTTCCGGGACGTTGAACTTCGGTCACGGTGAAACGAGCAAGACTATTCAGATCCCGATTCTCGACGACGGAACCACCGAACAAGATGAAAAGTTCACGCTCGCATTGCGCAATCCTTCAACGCTCGAGGCTCTGGGATCGCCGAGTACTTTGGACATCACCCTCCAGGACCGCAGCACGACACCGGCGCTGTTTGTCAACGATGTGTCGGTTGTTGAGGGCAACAGCGGCAGTACCAATGCGGTGTTTACCGTCAGTCTCACTGCGGCGACAGGCCGAGCTGTAAGTGTCGACTTTGGCACCGGAATCTCCAATGTGTTTGGCGGTAAGACTTGCGGCACTCCGGGAGTTGATTTTGAAAACGCTTCGGGAACGTTGTCGTTTAGTCCGGGAACAACGTCCATTGCCGTTGCGGTCAAGGTGTGTGGCGACACGAATGCGGAGGCGAACGAAATAATCCGACTGGTCTTGTTGAATGCTACGGGCGCAACACTTTTCTTCAACCAGGGAACTGGCACGATCGTTAATGACGACGCGCTCATCTTAGTGCTCGAAGAAAACGGTCCAACGCCAACTCAGGCCGCGGCGATCGATGATCTCCTTGCGCTTAGAGATCCGTTCCGCGTGGTGGGCATTCCGGACTGGTTCCCGGCTGGGCCCGACAAGAACACACGCGTTGCACTCTATGCTCGAAATCTGCAACTCAATCCCGGTGAGGCGCCGTCGGCCGTAATCGTGACGGTAGTCGCCGGTGTCAATCAGTTCAACGTGGCTGCTCAAGATGTGCGCGAGATCCCGAACTCGGATCTGACCCAGGTGGTATTCAGGCTGCCAAATAATCTGGTTGCCGGCACTGCGGTGGTTTCTATTCGAGCCCACACACTAGTGAGCAACACGGGAACAATCAGGATCGTTAACTGAGATTTTTTATTCTGAGGAGAACGCCGGCTAAGTCTACGCGGGCATCAGTATTGACTTCAATAAGGTGGCCCACGCGCAACGGTCCCAGGGCGGCATGTTGTTGAAAAGCCGTGAGCAGATCCGCCGAGGATTTGTACTGGTCTAAATGGCCGGGATGTCGCACTCGCGATTTGAAACGCTCTGCTGCAATGGCAGGATCGCAAATGCAATTAATCTCGATTAACTCGCCTGGCAGTTCTGATAGCCATTCGGTTGCTGTCCCTGTGTCTACGGTTGAGCTGAGATGACGCCACCACGAAACAATCACTGAACTCTCCGAGCGAGATGCGCGTTTTCGCAGCAGCTCATCGGCAGTCCGGCTGAGAGTGGCCCTCCACTGTACATCTCCGACGCCCTTCTCGTTGAACAGGTCTTCGAGTATTTCATCCTTGTCAAAAAACTCCAGCGCAAGCTCGTCAGATAAAGCTCGGCCGACCGTGGATTTACCACTCGCTGGAATTCCGGTAACGATAAGGTGCCGATGCCGCATATTAGTTCCTCGTCGCGGGCGTATACTCCACCATTGGCGCGACCGAATGTTTACTCCTTCAGCTTTGCGTCATTTTGCTTGACTACCCGACGCCATTCCTTTATTACATGCGCGTTTGTCGCTCATTGCCCGTCTGATAATCTCAAATTTGCCCAGAATCGCATCGTCGCCGCGATTGCAAACGAAATCGGGAACTTAGTCCCTTGATTGGTTTTTCAAAATACCTCAAGACCCCGCTCAGGTAATTACTATGGGATACGATTTTTTCTTCAGCTACAAAAGAGTAGTCGACCTTGCCTATCTGAAGCAGTTTTTCGATGACCTTTCAGACGAGGTTCGCGCGCAGCGCGAGGCTCCGAGCTCGCAGCCAATTGGGTTTTTTGACATTAAAGACGTCGAGCAAGGCGACGAGTGGGAACCAACTCTGGCCACTGCGCTTCAGGACAGTGCCGTACTGGTCAGCGTCTACTCGATGAAGTATTTCCAGAGCGAATATTGTGGAAAAGAGTTTCAGGTTTTTCAAATGCGTCGTGAAGAATACCGGAACTCGAAGTTGGCCGAAGGTGAGTTGGAACCCCAACTGCCGCCTGTAATTAAGCCGGTGCTTTGGATGCCACTCGCGTCTGATCTCGATCCGAAGTTAAAAAAACTCCAATACACGTGGGGTGATCCGAATGATATCCAAAATAGAGATGGGCTCAGATACGTCCTGCAGTTGAAGAGCAAGTATGAGACAGAGTACAAGGAATACATCATCAGGCTGGCGAAAGAAATTATCGAAGTCAGTGATAAGTACAAGTTACCAAAACTCCGGAACCTTCCAGACCTGCGCCAGGTAACATCGGCATTTAAAGCTGTGACGCAGCCAGCCGCTGTCTCAGTTAACAAACCAACTCAAACGACTCGCACTTCTTCGAAACACGTACGATTCATCTTTGCGGCTGCTGAGCCCGAGCTCTTCGCCGGGAAGCGTGGGAATGAAGCCTATCGCGACAACGGCGGCGCTGATTGGAAACCCTTCTATCCCCAGGTAACGAGGCGCATCGGATCGCTCGTCCAAAACATCGTCTCTGCCGATGATCTCGACTTCTCCAGCGACGAACTGCCTTTGGACAAGAACCTGATAAAGGAGATTGAAAAAGCATACGACGAGCGGAAAATCGTGGTGATTCTGGTCGATGGCTGGACCGTAGCCTATAAGGATGAATACCGCGCGATCCTGAAAGAGTTTGATGAGGAAATCAAATCCAAATACATCAACTATAGTGTGCTGGTTCCCTGGAACGAAGGTGATCCCGACAACGACGAGAAGAAAAAATCCGACATCTTAGGACAGGTTCAGCAAACACTCTCTTTCCGCTCCGAAAAGTTGGCCCATACCGCCTTCTATCACGACTCCATCAACACCGTCGAGAAGCTGCGCGATGTGTTGCGTGAGGTGCTGGTCAAGATCCCCAGCGAGATGCACAAGAAGGTGGAGAACGTGAACAACATGCCAAGTACGATAGCGAAACCGATCGTCAGCGCCGATCCCGGTTCGGTTGGTGTCTAACCGTGAATAAGTCAACTACAAGCGGCAAGATCATCACCTTCTATTCGTATAAGGGAGGCACGGGTCGATCGATGGCCCTGGCGAATGTCGCCTGGGTTCTGGCAACAAACCGTAAACGCGTGCTGGTGCTTGACTGGGATCTCGAAGCACCGGGGCTGCATCGTTATTTTCGCCCCTTCCTCATCGACAAACTGTTGCAATCGTCAGACGGTTTGATCGACTTCGTGATTGATTTTGCGGACGCGGCTATCGCTCCACCTCCTGACGACAAGCCGTTAAAGCCTGATTGGTACGTTCCCTACGCGGACATCACACGTTATGCGCTTTCAGTTAACTTTTCCGGTTTTCCTCCAGGCGGTTCAATCGATTTCATTCCCGCCGGACGTCAGGGAGCCACCTACGCCACCCGCGTGAATTCATTCAACTGGCAGAACTTTTATGAACGCCTCGGCGGCGGAGCGTTCATAGAACAAGCCAAATTGTTCATGCGCGAGAAGTACGACTACATACTCGTCGATAGTCGTACGGGAGTAAGCGACACTTCAGGCATCTGCACGGTGCAAATGCCCGACGCGCTGGCGGTCTGTTTCACGTACAACAATCAAAGTATCGAAGGCGCAGCCGGGATTGCACGATCGTCGCGAGAAGGACGACGTGCAATAGCAAATCAACTCGGCACGAGTGCCTTTCCGGTTTTCCCGATTCCGACGCGAGTCGAACAAGCTGAACAGTTGAAACTGCGCTCGCGACAGAAGTACGCGCGCACACATTTTGAAGATCTACTTGATACGACGATCGACCGCGAGGCCTACTGGAAAGCCGTTGAAATTCCCTACGTGCCTTACTACGGCTACGAAGAGACATTGGCGCCGTTTTCAGATAACCCGAGTGATCCTAAGAGTCTGTTGGGGGCCATTATCCGTGTCTCACAGTATTTGATCACCGCACACAACCCCACGGAAATAATCACATTCAACTTTCCGGTCTCTGAAGAAGAGAAGCGACGGATTCGAAATGAGTTTGCCGCCACCGGCATCGACGAGGTCGAAGAAGAAGCTGCCGGAACTACCATTCAGTCGGCAGTTGAAGAAAAGGTCAGACAGGCGGAAGCGGCGTTCTTGAAGCTCGATCTCACGGTGCAGTCAGAGGCACTCAGAGTGTTGACGCGTCTGGTGAGAGTTGCGCACACCGAGGATGGCGGCGAGCATTCAAGACAGCGCATCAGGGTTAAAGATCTCGGCAACTCACGCCAGGTTCTCTCGGTGCTGGCGAGCCAACTAACTCTCTCTCGCGACTCGTCCACCGGAGACGAGATGGTGGAGTTTGCTGACGAGGTGTATGTCCGTAACTGGCCTCGACTGCGAGAGTGCGTCGAACAAAACCGAGACTTCCTCATTTGGCGTCAAAAGCTTCGCGACCAGATCAGGGAATGGGAAAGCAATGAGCGCAAGAGCGGGTTCTTACTGCGCAGAGAACAACTAAAGACAGCGTTGAATTGGCGCGACCGGCAACGAGACTGGCTCAATGAAGTTGAAAACGAATTCATCGCTCGCTCGTTGGAGCTCGAAGGGACGCAGTCAAAGACCAGCGGGCGGCGGGCCTTTATCATCCGTCCATTCGGAGTTAAAGACGAGATTGATTTTGACCTGGTTGAGAAAACACTCATTGGACCAGCCCTTCGGGAATTGGGCATGGAAGGTCGAACCACGATCGACATCGTTGAGGCAGGGAATATTCGCCTCGACATGTTTCAGCGTTTACTTGCCGCAGATCTCATCATCGCCGATTTGTCCGTTCATAATGCAAACGTCTTCTACGAGTTAGGTATTCGTCACGCACTACGTGAACAAAGCACTTTCCTCATCAGGTGTGAGGCCAATGGATTTCCCTTCGACCTGCAAACGGATCGTTATTTAATTTATGACAGAAAGAGACCGGACGCGAGTTTGTCTGGCCTGGTCCAGGCGCTGCGCCAGACACTCAATGAAGATTCGGTGGATAGCCCCGTCTTTAGATCTCTTCCCGACCTGCGCGAGCCTGATATTTCAACTCTCGCAACCGTTCCTCCAGATTTTCGTGAAGAAGTGACTGTTGCTTTCGGGCAAAAACAAAAAGGTGATTTATCGCTGTTGGCGAACGAAGCGCAGGGCTTCGAATGGGATGTAAAGGGTCTGAGAAATGTGGGACGCGCCCAGTTTAATTTGAAAGATTTTAAGGGCGCCCGAAATACGTGGGAGGCACTGAGACAAAATGAGCCGAGTGATCTTGAGGCAAACCTGCTGCTGGGAACTATCTACGAACGTCTCAACGATCTGACGCATTCCACCCTGGCTCTCGAGCGTGCGTTAAGCAACAAGGATATCCCACAAAATGATCGGGCGGAGGCTTATTCGTTGCTCGCGCGGAATGCCAAGACGAGGTGGCGCCAAACGTGGAGCAGTACCACCACCTTTGAAGAAAGACGCGTGCAGGCATTGCGTTCCGAATATCTGCAGGAATCGATCGATGCCTACTCTCGAGCTTTTGACGAAGACTTAAACCACTTTTATTCCGGGTTGAATGCGCTTGCGTTACTCTCGATCGAAAATGAGTTAGCGAAAGACCTACTGGACGTCTGGCTGGAATCCTTCGACACAGATCTCGAGGCGCGTCTTAGGCTTGAGTCATTGGAGAAACGAATCGTAAAGTTGTCTGCCTCGGTTGAACAGTCGTTGAATTCAACTCGGCAGCGGTTGCTTCGTGACCATACCAAAGATGTGTGGGCCGAGATTAGCGCCGCGGATCTTCAGTTACTCACTTCAAACCGCAACACGCGAATTGCTGCAGCGTACCGCGATGCTCTCGTTGATGCGTCCGCGTTCATAAAAGATTCCGTGCGGAGACAGTTGTCGATTTATAGAGACCTCGAAGTCTTTAAGGATCGTTTACCCGAGGTATTTAAGGTGCTCGGTGATCCACCTCCCGACGAGCAGCAGGGGTCGACCAAAACGCGCCGTATCCTCCTGTTCGCCGGTCATATGATCGACCCGCCTGGCCGCCCGACACCGCGATTTCCGGCTGACCGCGAGAACGCAGCGCGTGCTCGAATCAGAGAGGTTGTGTTGGCGGAGTTGCAAGCTGGTAACGTGTCGTTATGTGGCTATGCTGGTGGTGCGAATGGTGGCGACATCATCTTCCACGAAGTTTGCGAGGAGCTCGGTATTCCTACTCGTCTTTACCTTGCTTTTCAGGCGGAGAAATATGTCTCCACCTCGGTCGAGAGAGCAGGTCATGATTGGGTCAGACGTTTTTGGGATATCTGTCGGCGGCGTGAAGTTGAAGGTAACATTCGCGTCTTAAGCGTTAAGACCGATGAATCCGAGGCGCTTCCTGCATGGCTGCGTGAGAAGCCTGATTACGGAATCTGGCAACGTTACAATCTCTGGATCTACTTTAACGCACTCGCGGATGCTGACAATAACCAACTCACGTTCATCACGCTCTGGGACGGTTTGAGTGGTGACGGTCCAGGATCGATCAGTGACCTCAAGACAATGGCAGAGAACCAGGGCGCCAAGACAATCAACATTCACACCAGCGCGTTGCTCACTGACAACGCTTAAACCGGAATGGTTTTAGCGCAGGCTACTATTGCGCATTTAGTTTCACATCCGAATTAACAATCATGATCTTTTGCCAGATCTTACTTGAGAGACTCGTCGTTAAATCTTCCACCTCATTGACTGCTGCCAGCGCCACCGGGTCGTCGAACTTCTGCACATACAAGGCGGCGAGTTTACCGATGAGTGATAGCATTTCACTGCAATAGTCCAGATACCTCCCCAACTCGGCCGCGCTCAGGTTTTGCTTGGGCGAGGAAGGCGTCTTCGCTCGGTAGGCCAGCAACCGCTCTGGATCCTTCGTTAGCTGATGCATGTCTATGACGTGAGCTAGTGCCCGTAGCTCGTGAATCGCTTTCAACGCACGGCGGCGCTTAATGCGCGTCTCAGCAGTGACCAGAAATAAAATCGCGGCGCTGAGGAGGAGAAAAACATTCAGGCCGGCCTCCGAAACCTGCACCAGCACGACCAGGTCGAAGCCATTCCGGGGCCAGGAAGCATTCGCCAATACCAGAATGAGGCCGCCAACAATGATCGTAATCACAGCCCCGGCAATGAATCGTAGCGACCTGTGCGGCTTGGCGATCCAGGCAGATCGTCTCTGCGATTCGCCGGCAATCGTCAACAACTCCTCACAAACTCTGCTGAGACCGGACCCGGGAAACCGCTCAGCAATCCTCCTGCTGAGCGTTTCGATGGTGGCAACAATTTTCTCAGAGTTTAAGCTACGGTACATTTAGTCGATGCGTCCGCTACAAAATGAAATCCGGATTCTATCTGTTTCTACGTGTGACACGAAAGGTTTGGTGATCTGCCGAAAAGAAGTTTGACATGATGGCTTATCCGATGCGCAAGCATGGCATTGCGGATGAAGCAGCCACGCGTCATCTCTCTATCGACTGATGTTGGATTTCTGGAAAGCTAATCTCTAAGCTCGTATGCGAGGTTAGAACAAGGTTAAGCTAACGCCAACTGTCTGGGAATCGCGCGGCGGTTCCTTTCTGAATTGAAAGAGAAAAGATGAGCCTGACTTTTTATTTCCTTCGCCACGGACAAACGGCTCTCAGCCGCGAGGATGTCTTTTGCGGATCAGGATTAGATCCTGAGCTAACTGCTGAGGGTAAGGAGATGGCCGAGGCTTTTGCCAGGGCTTATCGCGAAGTCGAGTGGCGGGCAGTTTATTCCAGTAATTTGCGTCGCACCATTACGACAGCGCAGCCGCTGTGCGATGCCCTGGGAATCAATCCACGAGCACGCGCTGAGTTAAATGAAATTGCTTACGGCAACTGGGAAGGCCTGAATAAAGAAACGGTCAGTCAACAGTACCACGATGAATACATTAGCTGGTTGGCTGATCCTGCCTGGCATGCACCAACCGGAGGAGAATCGGCGATAGTGATTGCCCGGCGCGGCTTAGCGGTGATCGAGGAAATCAAGCAGCAGTTTACCGATGGAAATATTTTGGTGGTCTCTCATAAAGCAACCATCAGGATAATTCTTTGCAGTCTTCTGGGTATCGATGTGGGCCGCTTTCGTTATCGACTGGCCTGTCCGGTGGGCTCTATCAGTATCGTGGAATTTACTTCCAGTGGTCCGATGCTAATGGCGCTGGCTGAGCGGTCTCACTTAACTGCGGAGCTACGAGCGCTACGCGGCACTTGATATGTGGCTGAGTAGGCCGCCACTAACTGCGAACTTTTTGAAGGTGCGTCTAGTATATAGACGCACCTTCTGCCGATCGTTGGAGAAACATGCTCAGTAATACTTTTCATGACCTACGCTACGCCTTGCGATCTATGCTCAAGCATCGCAATTTCACCGTCGCCGCTCTCCTGACACTGGCGCTGGGAATCGGATTAAACACGAGCATCTTCACGTTACTTTATTCGGTAGCACTTCGGCCGCTGCCGGTGAAGGATCCCGATCGCGTCGTAAACGTCTACCAGGTTCTTGGAGGAGAGTTCGATCGTCAGGTTCAAGGTAGCGTGTCCCTGCTTTCTTACCCTGAATACTTGAACTATCGAGATCGTGTTGGTGGCGTCTCCGGTCTGGCAGCGTCGGCGAGTGCGCGACTGTCTATGAGCGGCGCCAACGTTGAAAGCATCAACGGGCTAATGGTTACCGACAATTACTTTTCACTTCTGGGCGGCGGCAGTGCGGCCGGCCGCACTTTTGTCGATAAAGAATGTCAGACGCCGCTTCAATGCCCGGTGGCAGTGCTTAGTTATGGTTTCTGGCAGCGAAGGTTTGGATCTGATCCGAGTGTAGTCGGCACTTCGCTCATGCTGAATCGCCAGCGCTTCACCGTTATTGGAGTTGCCGCCCGAGACTTTCACGGCGCCGAGATGAACATTCCCGATGTCTGGATTCCAGTAACGATGCAGCCGGCGCTGATGCCAGAGAACAAGTTTCTCGACCTTCCCAACTGCAGTTGGCTAAGTGTAGTGGGGCGGCTAAAGGACGATGCCTCGTTGCCGCAGGTCCAGGCAGAGATGCAACTGGTCGCTTCTCAGATGGACCAGAACTATCCCGGACGAAAAACCAAGGTCGATGTTTTGCCGGGATCGTATCTGAACTCTCCTGAAGTTCGCAGTGAAGGATTACCGGTCGCGATCCTGGTGATGGCCGTAGTTGGACTGGTCCTGCTGATAGCCTGCGCAAACGTGTCGAACCTGATGCTGGCGCGTGCTGCAGCACGTCGAAAAGAGATCGCTGTCCGGCTCGCACTCGGAGCGAGTCGCTGGCGCTTGATCAGGTTCCTGCTGACGGAAAGCGTTTTGCTCGCAGTTCTGGGTGGCCTAGCCGGATTAGTTTTATCAATCTTGTTGCCGCCCATCTTGTTATCACTTATTCCTGAGGCTGGTCTCGATGTCGACTTCAGACCCAACGCAACTGTCTTTGCCTACATGTTTCTGTTGTCGTTGATTACGGGTGTTGTATTCGGCCTTGCGCCCGCCATCGAGTCGACGAAAACTGACTTAACCACCGCCCTTAAATCGCTCAGATCGACACGCATTTCCTTACCGCGCTTGCGCAATCTGCTTGTGATTGGCCAGGTAGCAGTTTCGCTCGTCCTTCTGATTGGTGCAGGTTTGCTGGTGAGCGTTTTGCTAAGAGCTCATTCCACTGACGTCGGGTTTGATCAGAAGAATCTGGTTGTCGTATCGATGGATCTCTCAACCCAAGGTTACGATCAGACGCGGGCTGCGTCACTCTATGCGCAACTCGCCGAACGTTTAAAAGCTTTACCGGGAATCAAATCTGTGAGTGTTACGGAGGTGGCGCCTTTTTCCGGACGGCGCGACGTGCCCATCGAGGTCGAAGGTTACGGATCATCAGTCGGCGTCGGCGAAAATGTGGTGACTCCTGAGTATTTTCAAACGCTTGGAGTTCCACTCCGGCGCGGTCGCGAGTTTACTGAAGAAGATGCTCGTAACGGTGCGTCACCGGCGGTTATTAGCGTCGCGATGGCTAATCGTTTCTGGCCCAACGTCAATCCCATCGGTCAACGATTTAAAGATAGCGAAGGTACATCACACGAGATTATTGGCGTTGTTGCCGACATCAGCAGCAGGCAGATTGGAATTGATGGTCCTGTCTACTACAAACCGGCCGCGCTGGCGAAGTTAACCGGTCATAGTTTTCTGTTGCGAACAAACGAGAATCAGCGTGGAGTGGTGGGCGCAGTCAGAGAGGCGATTCTTTCTTTAGACAAAGACGTGACTGTTTCGGTAGAACCGCTGGAGGAAAGCGTGCGGCGCATGTTGGAACCGGCGCGCATGGGCGCGTGGTTTTCCGGATCGGTTAGTCTGCTGGCATTGCTGATTGCGGCGACTGGCATATACGGCATGTTGTCGTATCACGTGGTGGAGCGCACCAGCGAAATAGGTATTCGGATGGCACTCGGCGCCCAGCGGAGCAACGTTCTCCTTTTGATACTCGGCGACGGCATGAAGCTCGCCGGCATTGGTACAGGAGTCGGGGTGGCAGGTGCGATCGTGCTTACAAAGTTGCTGTCAACGATGCTGTTCGGTATCGCGGGGGTCGATGCCTTGCCATTCGCAGCCGTCTCAATCGGCGCCCTCGCAGTGGCGTTACTCGCGTGCTACATTCCGGCCAGACGCGCAACGAAAGTAGACCCACTGGTTGCGTTACGCGATCAGTAAAGCCCTGCGATTGCCGATTGGAAACGGAGAGTAACGAAGGAAGATCTCCTTTGGACGAGTCCGTGTCGCTAAAACGTTGACATTTGCTCGTCTAAATCCTATTTTTCTCACGTCTCACGAAGGTATCGTTTCCCAGGCGAGTTCCTGATCCACATCAAGCGTCCAGGCGATTCACAGTCTTTCCGATTTAACTCGATACTTCGCGAGACTTCACTCGAGGCAGTGCGATCGTTACCAACCGAATAACATTCACTCGCGCGCATTTACTTAAATGAGTAGCAAGAACGATTACCGATACGACGTATTCATCAGCTATCGCTGGGTCCCGCCCGATATGTCATGGGTACGCGATGAGCTAAAGCCGGCACTTGAAAATGCCGGCTTGGAAGTGCTCCTTGATGTGGAGGATTTCGTACCCGGACGGGACGTGATCCTGGAGATGACTCGAGGAACCAGGGAGTCGCGGCACGGGCTCTGTGTACTGAGCCCCGATTATGTCAATGACCCCGATCGAATGGTCAACTTCGAGAGCTTGATGCTTCGGGGCAAGGATCCTTCAGGTAATTCTTCGCGGCTCGTGCCGTTCATCATACGCCCTACCGAGGTGCCGGAATATATCAGAAATCTGGTTGCGATTGACTGGACCGACGCCACTCATCATGCGCGCGAATGGACCAAGTTGCTCGACTTGCTCAAGGCGAAGGATCGAAATGCGCCGCCACCGGGTCCATTGCAGGTTGATCCTAACGCGCCGCGGCTACCCAAACCTCCTGTTCGTTCACAAAGCAATCGGATTCCAAAACCGGTTTGGCTGACGGCTGTTGTCGCACTGTTAATAGGACTGTTTGCCGTTGGCTACATAAAATACCGCGGCTCGAAATTGCGACCGCCAATCGAAGGACACGTTTACTACAAACAAGCAGACGGAGAGACGGCCCAGCTACCAGTGGAAGGCGTCACCGTCTCTCTTTCGACGATGTCGAGTGTACAGTCAGAGCAAACCGGTCCGGACGGAAAATTTGTTCTGAATGGAATACCTGTTTCTGCGCCACTGGATCTGAAAGCAGAATACGGCCAGGTTTCTTACCCGATGGGATACCAGAGCTCAGGCAATTATCTGGTTATCCCGCGTGATGCTAACCCAAATCGAAAATTGATTAATGCTTCATGGTCCGATACACCTAATGAAG
This sequence comes from Pyrinomonadaceae bacterium, assembly GCA_035694465.1. Taxonomy (GTDB): domain Bacteria; phylum Acidobacteriota; class Blastocatellia; order Pyrinomonadales; family Pyrinomonadaceae; genus PSRF01. The sequence goes on from DASSFI010000003.1 coordinate 243,104, forward strand.
ACTGCCTTCCTGACGATGAACGTAACGTGGCCAATTTCAAAGTCTACAAATCCGACATTGAGTTTCAGATCGAGTCCGGTAAGAGTGAGGCCCTTTTAACGATTGAGCTCGCCGACGCACCTGAGGTCACGATTCGAAGCGCCGACGTTTCTCTCACACCCGCTGACTCTTTCAGGAATTTAACTCGACCCGGTGAAGATCGGGCGAAGTCGCATACCTGGAGCTTTAATCTTTCGAAAAGTGGGCCGGCAACACATCTGGTCGTGTGCCTCGGCTCTGACAATAGTGTCGCTGAAATATCAAGCGGCAAATTATTGACCTACTACAGTCTTCAATGAAGGAGTACGTCGATGAAACTCATACCGACTTTAGCGATCATCGTACTGTTCATCCCTGTCGGCGATGTTTGTGCCCAGCAGTCATCCTTGAAGGGTAAGGTAAGCCTCGCAGGTCCACGCGACCGCGGCAATGAAATCAAAATCCAGGTGAGGAATAGAGGCACCGGACAATTCATCGATGGCGAACAGCCCAACACCAGAATTGAAGACTGGTTTCATGTCGCTCCGCTCTATGCGTTGGTCGACGTGGAGTTCGATGGCGGTCCATGCTACCGGGGAGATGGGCACTCACAAATCCGGGTGAAGAAATTTAATGCAGATCTGCCGCAAGTCATATTACAGAAGACTCGCGAATGTAAGATCAAGGAGCGCCGGCAAGTCACCAGGGTGGCGTCTGCAGGTGGGGGCGGGGAGGTTGGTATGGCGCCACATTCCGGCGGCATGGCATCAATAGACAAACAGGAGGCGCGTACCGCAGAGATCGGCAAATACTCGTCCGAAGATAATTTGATTCCGTCTCCAACAGAGTTAAAGCAAGAGCTTGACGAGGAGGCAGCTCACGCACGGAACGGAGGTTTTTTTGATACGTTCCAGTACAAGTTTGCCCTTAAGGCGGAGCTATATCGCGATCGGCCCGAACTGATGAAAGTGCTGAGTGAGTTTAGAACAAACAAGGAGAATTCAGTTTTCTTTCAGGCTATCGGTCAGGTACGACCGGAGATGTTCACCGACGTTGTCCGCCGCGAGCTGGAAGCGCCGGGAGATGTGAACCTTGATAATGTTTTCGCGGTAGTGCGAGAAGAGTCTGCCTCGCAAAATATCCGCGGCGCCGCAAATGTTGCTCTCCTGAACGGCTCGATACCGGACGACAAGCTGAGCCAGATCAGAGCTTACTTTCGCCAGCAATCACCTTCGTCTCCGATTTTTGTAACTTCACTCGTCGGCCTGGGACGCATCGGGGAGGCCGACGATCAAAAAATACTTTATCGATATATTGCGAGTGGTTCTCGCGAAACTTCCAGCGTCGCGATGGAGGCCCTGTACTATGCGACGCTCATCAAAGGGACGGAATCCTTTTCTCAAGGATCGGAAACTCTCGCCGATGTCGCCGCCAACAATGAGGATCCGGCGTTGCGGGCGTCGGCGTTCCGCTCGTTGCGAGCGTTTGCGTATCAGGGAGATGAGACTGCACTGAAAGCGCTGGTCGAAGGCTCAACTGATAAGGACCCAGCCGTTCGACTGCAAGCGGTGTTAGCGTTAGGAGTAGGAAAGACCGAACAAAGCTCAATGGTTCGTTCGGTCTTGCGTAGGATTTCGTTAACCGATAGTTCTCGCTGGGTTCGTGACGCCGCGCGTGTAGCGTTGAGTGGAGCCCCGACTACTGGCTCATTCTCCTCGACCGTTAAGCTGGTTGGTAAAACGTATCCTGACCAATAAGAAAATTCATCGGTTTCTTAAATCCGTGTCATCTGTGGCTAAAAATTGAAGCGCATCCCTAACTCCATGCGGCGTGGAGATTGTGCCGAGGTGGCCTGCCCGAAGAAGGGCGAGGTTTGGACACCAGAAAACGTGCCCAGATTCGCGTGGTTCAGAAGGTTAAAAGCCTGCGCGTAGAACTCGAGGCGATATTTCTTGGTGGCGCCCATTCCGATCGAAGGTGGCGCAGCGCCGTCGCCGCCGCCGACACGTACCATCCTGATTTGCGGACCACCGGTCTGTTGTTGCTCGGGTCCGAAATCCTTGCCCCAACTCAATCGTGATCCGATTTCCCATCGTGAAGCGCCGCGTGCACTGTTTCGGCCCGTTCCCAGCGGTCGATCATTGATGACCGTGTCGCCGTTGTTGTCGAAACCGGTAGTGATGTTATAGGGCAGTGCGGACGTCGCCTGGAAGATGGTCGAGATGCCGAACCCGCTTGGCAGTCGTTTGCTCACAAACCCGGAAATCAAGTGACGAAAATCGCCCGCAGCCGGGCCGCGATCCGCGTGCAGGTTGAAGTTATTCGATGGCAAACTGAAGGCGCTGTCAGCCTCGTTCGTGTTTTTCATCAACAGGTAATTGATGCTCCAGAACAGACCCTGCACGAACTTCGCTGGTCCAACATTGACCATCAAGCGATGGGTCGACTGGTACGCGGACGACTCGATATTCGTGATGTTGCCCACCGTCGGATTGGGCCGGCCAAAACCCGGAACCGGTGCGTTCAGATTGCGGCCATGAAGCAGATGAACACCGCGTTGATACTGATAATTGGTCATCAGTCGAAACAGCTTGAACGGGTTTGTCTCGAGGGCGATCGAGCTTTGCATGATGTACGGAATTTGTAGATCGGGATCGGTCTGGATTCGACTCGGCGGCAACACCGTTTGCATTCCGCCACTGAGAGGATTCGGGAAGCCGGGATTTGCGATCACTAAATCTCTTTGCCGCTGGCCATCGACGCGCAACGTTTGTTCGTAAGTTTGGGTTGCGAACCAGTCGTAAAAAATACCGGCGCCGCCGCGAATCGTGATGGTTCCGTTCTTCTTTGGCGACCACACAAAACCGAGTCGCGGTGCGACGTTGAACTTACCCGGCACATGACTCTGCACTTCGTGACGCACACCGTAACTCAGCGTCAGATTCTTGCACACGCGGAAATCATCCTGCACGTACCAGCCAAATTGATACTGCCGGTATTTCACCGTCGGGTCGCCGATGCGCTGCGTGTATTGCGTCGGTAGACCGGCTTCATAATCGTCGAGATCGGCAAACTGAAACGTGCCAAACGCGTTGGTCCGATCGTTACTGCGATAGCCCCCGGCTTCGAGTTGCGCGCCGAAGCGAAGCCCATGTTTCTCGAGCGCGTAGTCAACGTTGTCTGCGAGTTCAAAGTCGAGTGACCGGCGACCACCGCTTCTTTGCGCACTGCCATCGTTAAAGGAGCCGGGCACCAGAATCGTTTGTCCGAGAGTAGCCGAGCGCGCCTCGGTCGTAATCCAGCGCGCCTGTAAGCGTGCTTCGTTGAAAAATTTCTTGCCGAAAACGCCTGAATCGCCGAGACGCGCGATGTATTCGGTCTGCTCCTGTGAATAACCACGAGCGGGCAGATCGAAATCGCCGACACCGAGATTGTTCTGTAGTCCCGCATTGCGCTGAAACTGAAAGCGCGAAGTGTGTGTTTTGGTGAGAGCGTGTTCGAGACGAGCGTCGAGATTTAGCCGTCGCGAAGGCCGGTAGGCGAGATCGGAAACCGTTCCGGTCGGTAACGTTGCTAAAATCGGCCGCGCGTCAAAGAACAACGAGCCTTCGGCGTTCAGGAAGAGCGACGTGTGATTCTTCCAGATTGGGCCATCCATTGAAAGACCGAAACGCCGTTGTTGTTCGGGACCACGAAACGGCGCAAACACCTGGCGCGCGTTCAACGCTTCATCTCGAAATCCGAAGTTGAACGAGCCGTGCCACGCATTCACGCCGGGTTTGGTGGTGATGTCGACGAGACCAAAACCCGCGTCGTGATTTTCAGGTGCGTACGGATTCATACGGAAACGGATCTCGCGGATCTGCGATTTCGGCGGCAGCTTGCCACCACGAAATCCGTTCACGCGAATCTGCGCACCAGGCCCGGCCAGTTGGTTGATGGCGTTTTCAAACTCTTCCGGGTCGTCTGGTAGTTGTGCGATCTGATCGGCGGTTAAAACGTTTGAGAATGCAGCGCCGTTCGGATTTGTGTTCTTGACCTGAGCTTCCTCGTCGACGTCGACGTCCACTTTGATCGTTTCGATCTCGAGCGTAACTTCCCTACGATTTGGACCACTCGCGAGTTCGACATCCTCGACATCCTGAGCTTTGAAGCCGGGCGCTTCAATGTGAAGCTGGTAGCGACCGGCAGTCACCTTATTGAATCGTGCCTCGCCGCGTTGGTTGGTAGCGCTGAGCGACTGTGACTTACCGTTTCGGACTAACTGCACCTGCGCTTTATTAATCAACGCGCCGGTCGGGTCCTTGACGATCACTTCCAGACTGCTCGAAGTGGCCTGGGCCAAACACGGTCCAACGATCAACAGGATTGCGATAAACACACTTATCGCCCGAGAATGTAGGGGAGTAATTCGCATCTCTTTATCTGCCTATTTGTGGCTACTCAGTGCTTGTCGAAGTGATCGGCTTTGAACTGCGGATTGATCTGATACTTTGAAATCTCGAACTCTTCCGAGACTTCGTTCTCAGTTAGAAACGTTAGTTTGTGTGGCAGCATGACGCCGTTGACTTTCTTGTGGTCCGATAGCCGAATGTAGAACTCGACCTCTTCGGGAACCGGCGGTGCTTCGGCGTGCATTTTCTTCTCCGCCTCTTCCTGTGCTTTCTTGATCTCGTCCGGTTTTGGGGCGCTGCCGGCCTGACGCGTCATCGTCATCACCCGTGGTTTTGGACCACGATAGCTGAGCAGCAACGGCAGGTGACTCGACTGGTCAAAGTAAACACGCACGGAAAATTTGTCCGCACCAGTCACGTCGATCACGTCCGCTTTCGCGTCTTCCACATCTGACTCGCCTGCGTATTTGAATTCAACTGCGAGTGACGGCGGTGGTGTCAGGATGATTGCGAGCAAATACCGTGAAAACTCGGCGTTGTAGACTCGTTTCAGCATTGCTTCCATCTGTTCCGGAGAAGCCTGCTGACCGCCTGGTCCACCGATACGGAAGACCATGCCACCGCCACCGCTACTTCCACTCCATGCTTTATCGCCGTTGAGACCACGCGAATTGATCATGGCGGTGCTGAGACCGCCTGCGTTCATCGCGTCTTCAACGAGATACTTGTTGGGCAGAAGGATACTGATCTCGCGATCGCCGCCCATCTGGCGCTCGCCAAAAACGCGACGATACTGTCCGTTGATCTGTAGTGCCTCGATCTTTTGCAGCTTTTCTTCGCCGCCGATTGCCTGGCGGGCTTGTTTAAGAATTTCCTGGGCGCGGGCGTCGTCGGCAAGAGCGGCCGTCGCGCTGGATAAAATAAGAGTTAGGATTAGGAGAAGTTTGCTCATGCTGGTATTCACATCAACACGAGAAAAAGTTCCACAGGATTTTTACGGTAAATCTTGGGTAGCGCGCCAGTTTGCGGGCTCTTATCCACAGATTACACAGATTGCTTAATAGAATCTGTGTAATCTGTGGATAAAGTTTGACAGTCTTCGAAATCTCGGTAGAGTAGCGCTGTGAATCTTCCCAACGCTTTAACACTCCTGCGGATTTTTATCGTACCGCTTCTGGTCGTGGTGCTCCTGACGCCGTTTTCCGAAAACTGGCTGGGGGTTCCGAGACACATCCTGGGCGTGGTGATGTTTTTGGGAGCGGCGTTGACGGATTATTTCGACGGTCACATCGCACGCAGTCGTGGTCAGGTCACCAGACTCGGCCAACTCCTCGATCCGATTGCCGACAAACTACTCATCTCGGCGGCGCTCATCTCCCTCGTCGAGAATCAGCTCGCGCCGGCGTGGGCAGTGGTGATCATTATTGGCCGTGAATTCGCCGTGACGGGTTTGCGTTCGATTGCAGCAGTGGATGGAATCGTGATCTCAGCGTCGAAGATGGGGAAGTTCAAGATGCTGGCCCAGGTGGTCACCGTCGCATTGCTAATTGCCTCGAGCGCCGCGGGCAGGCCGCCGGTGTCGAATTTCGGCAAACCATTTCCTGCGATCGAATTCTGGTCGGTGCCGCAACTGCGCCTGGCGTGGCAACACCTGGTGGGTGATGGTCCAACGACGGGAACCGACTGGCAAGTGCTGCTTTACACGGCGGGCCGAGCCATGCTCTGGCTGGTGGTGATCTCGGCGTGCACTTCGATGTACGGCTATTTCAGCACTTTTTACCGCAGATTCACGCAACCGAAAGCCGAAAGAGACGAGCTACGGAACGGGCGTGAATCTACGGCAAAAACGACTTACTGAATTTCTACCCGGTCGCCGGTGTGAACTTCACTCGCAACGCGCGTAATGATCGCCGTGGCTGTTCGTGCCTGAACATCGATCACCACCATTTCACCGACAATCTTACGTGGCATCGACGGGCGGTGGCCCTTAACTTCCCTGGTAGTAATGGGCCGGTGACGATAACGGCCTTCGGAGTTTACGAAGGCAGTCGAGTCTTTCGCGCGCGTGGCCTGATTGGAAAAGCCGCCACCACGAAAACGGTCGCTCTGAAAGCCGGTGGCGCGGTTGCGGGCCATTTCCTCGTTGTCGACTCGCGTCAGGTTTCCGGTGCCGAGCGGTCTATAAATGGTGAGATAGTCGCCAGTCTTTACCTGGTCTTCACTACCGAGATCGATGTAGACGACGTCACTGCGAGTGACCATCTCACGGCTGTCCTTCGCCATCATCAGGTAGCCGGTTTGTTTACCACTTGGATCTGCGAAGCGATCAAGGTTCAGTTCGGCGCGCTGAAGCGGTGATTCGCGGTCAGGAATTGCCGCGAGCAGGTCGCCCAGCAAGGCAGCGTCGCACGTAAAGGTGATCTTAGCCGCCGAGGTGTTCTCGCGTACTTTGAAGACCTGAAGCTGGCCGATTTCCTGCACGTAAATACCCAGAAATCCCTTTTTGTGCTTGTGAACGCCTTTCACAGTGCCGCGCGGACGGATGATTTGAAAGGTCTGTCCTTCTTTAATGCCTTGTTGTGAGCCTTCGTTCAAATAGACGATTTCGCCGTCAGCGAACGTGCGCTGCTCTTGCTCTTCCTCGGCGCCGACGATTTCGGGCATGTGCTGAAGTTTTTGATAGCGGATGTAACCGGCACAGTAAAGCGTTGATTGACCCGCCACCGTTGCAGGCGCATGAGCCGTGGGTAGTGTAAGTTGTGGGGTTGGGGCTGGTGACTGCGCATTAACTGTAAACGCGAGGGCCAGCAGGCAGACGAGCGAAAATAGTGCCGATTTCAGGTATCCAAGCCGTGACATTTCAGGTCTCCTTTGGGTCTTTAATGAAGGGACAGGGGCAAAGTGACTAGCGTGAGGTTTATTCATCCTACTTTGCTGCATCAATACAGGTCAACAAAAATCCACCCACAGATTTCGCAGAAGTAGTCGAAAAATCCGCTCTCAATCCGCGTAATCTGTGGCACGGCTTGCGTTTTTGAGACTCGCTTGGTAGTATCCGCATTTTGTCGGAATACGCTATTTATACTCTATAGCGGGCCGGCGTAGCTCAGTTGGTAGAGCATCTGATTTGTAATCAGAGGGTCGGGGGTTCAAGTCCCTTCGCCGGCTCCACGGCAAAACAAAGTGTTGCAGGGGTGGTCGAGTGGTTAATGGCACCGGGCTGT
>DASSFI010000004.1:0-5746 GCA_035694465.1 Pyrinomonadaceae bacterium
GCGTTCTTTGCAGGCCGAGGGGGCCTGGCTCCATCCAGATGAACTGGCGTTGAGCGTTGGAGACGGCCTGCCCTCAGGCCGTTCTGAATTTGTGAAATGGCTTCTAGTCTAACAGTTCTACCGGATCGCCCTTGTGCAGCATGCCTTCCACCAGGACCGCGCCATAAACGCCTGCCATCCCGTCGTGAGCTTGCGCGACTTTCTTCAAAATCGCCGGCGCTTGTTCTCCGGTATCCGGATCGAGCGTGATGATCACGCAGCGCGAGTCGCGTTCCAGAATTGCGATGACCGCCTTCGGTCCGATGCGCACCGATCTGCCGACAAGTTCGTTTTCAGCGAAGCCTTCGGCAGATGTTAAGTCTACGTAGATATTTGCTCGAAAACGCCGTTTATCCACGTGCACGCCCGTTTCTTCAGCAAGTTGCCGGGCCGATTGCAGACTGAGGATCGACAATGGACGGCAATCGGTCATGGCACGCTGGGATTGCATCAGCGCAAGTGTGTGCTTTGAATCGATCTCCGCGCGAAGCATGTCGATCAAAGCCGGTTCATCAATCGCAACAGTTTTTCCGTCAGGAGTCTCAACATCGACCACTAACTCTGCAAGACCGGCCAGGAGAGGATTCGCGCCTTTGCTTTCTGCCTCGACTAGATTGATCGGGCGGGCCGCTTTGTCAGGGTAACGAAACCGCGGACGATATTGTAAAAGTCTTCGCTGTTCGCGAGCCGTGAAATACGGGAATCCCCTGTGACTCGCCGAACTTCTGAAGGCAAACACGCGGTCGCCATAGATTCCGGAATAACTGACAAAAGCTTCGTCCAATTCTTCGCCGCGCATGCTCTTGACGGGATAACGCCAAACGCTGTCCACCTTTCCGATGATGCTCATGTTCCGAATTTCCCAGCCCACACTACGATTGTTAGCTTTGATAGGCGCGTTTTATCAACTCGTTTGCTGGTACGGTCGGGTCGAGAACCTTTCGTGCACTTTCGATACCCACCACGGGTAGCTTGGCGGCGTCGATTAATCCAATTTGAACAAGCACTGATGCCTGGTCCCAGTAAATATGCTCATGGGCCAGTTTGCCATTTCTGAATCGAACGATTGCGACGAGCGGAACTTCCACGCGCTTCCCGGTTGGAGCTACACCCGGCAACATCCAATCCATTTGGATCGTGTGAGTAAACTTGAATATCATCTCATCCACCAATTGGTTCTCGCCGATCGTTCGCGAGACAGGCGTCATTTCGGTGTCCGGCGGCATCTGTGGAATGAATCGCCTTGAGTAAAATTCGCACAATTCGTTCTTCCCGACCCCGCCGGTCAGAACCGGGATGTGATTTACGTATGCGTCCTCGACCATCGTGGCGAGTGTGTCCTCAGTGTTACGAGTCGAAAATTCATACCGCACATGATCTTCCCAAACATGGCCTAAAGTTTCCTGTGCGGGCGAGAGATTCGGATTTGAATTTGTCTGTTCGGGCTTGGGCGTGATTCTCCTCCTCTCCGTTTTGACGAAGTGGAGCATTAAGTTACGAACATCCACGAAAGAAACCAAGGGTTACTTGGATCCTGAGTGGGCGAGCTGCCCGCTATGCGACAAGGCCTACTTCTGATCGAGAAAAGTGACGGCGCCGGTGTCGAGGCTGTAATAGCCACCGACTACCTGAATCTCGCCGGAATCAACTTTAGCCTTGAGAATCGGAGTGGATGAGCGCAGCGCTTGGACGACGTGTGTCACGTTCGCTTTTATTGTGGCGTCCAGATCGTCCTTCGCTGTGGCTTCGACCGCGGGTCTGATAGCCGTCACTAACGACTCGATGTGCCCGGGGGCTTTGCCTTTGGCGGCGATAGTTTCTCTGGCTGCTTTGACGGCGCCGCAACTCTGATGCCCAAGCACCAAAATCAGCCGCGTGCCTAAATGATCGACTGTATATTCGATGCTTCCCAAGCCTTCATCGTTGATCACGTTTCCCGCAACGCGAACAACAAATAAATCACCGAGTCCCTGATCGAAGACAGTTTCGGGCGGCACGCGTGAATCGGAGCAACAGACAATGGCGGCGAATGGATGCTGGTTCTTTGCTAATTCTGCGCGGCGTTTTGCTGCCTGGTCAGCGGACATGCCTAGGAACGTCATGCCCGCATTTTCATAGCTGTTCGCCGCCATGTACTTTCGCTCGTCGCTCGACTCGTGCGGATGCTGCATGTTGCCGGCAGTGAAACGCCCATTGCCTTCCTTGAGTTTTGAGATTGCATCGACAGGAGATACCATTGGTCGATCCGGGTGAGTGGGATCAGCAGCTCGGGCAAATTGGTTTATCCCAATCAAACTGGCAAGGGCGAGGCAGGACGCGAGATGTGTTTTTTTCATTCGAAGATTTATGAAGGAACTGAACGGTTTGTTCAATTCGAAAATCAGGTGAGGCGATTCGGCTATGCAATGAGACGTTCGAAGCCGTCGTGTCTGACTGCGCGATTCACTTTCGTTTGTGAATCACCAGACGCTTCCCGTCCGGATCGCGAAGCGCCGCCCAATGGCAGACCTTCGTTTCAGTCGGTCTTGTTGACCAGTTGCGGCGCAGGTTTGCTCGCCTCAAGCTGAGCGCTCACTTTTTGGATTTGCGCCGCCTGCTCTTTCACCATTGCGGCGAGGGCGGTCATCCCGGATTTTAACTCTGCGATTGTTTTTTCCTGTTCCTCGACTTTCCGATGCTCTTTGAGGAACTCATTGAGCAACATCGTGTTGACCGCTTGATAGCGAACGGTAACGACTTTGCCTTCCTCGTCGCGCGCCACCAGATCAGGATTCACCGTGGCGACGTCCTCGGCGATAAGGCCAAAATCAGGCGAGCGCGCGGGATCAATCTCCTGCTTGTAGCGGAAGCTGACCGGTTTAAGCGCGAAAAGTGTTTCGCTGGCCTTATCCATGGGTTTGATATCGTCCTTGTAGCGCCGCGAGGAGGCTTGGAAGCCAAGTTTGCCGCCTGCGCCTACAGTAACAAAGACGCCGTTAGCCTGCGCCGTGGCGCCAATGTTTCTAATGCGGGTGACGTTGCTCTCACCAGCAAGACCTACGACGTTCTCCCCGATACAGACATTACCACTTCCCGTGATACTGAAACCGGCTTGAAAGCCCAAGGCAACGTTAGAGCTCCCGGTTCTGTTATTATCGAGCGCATGGGCACCGAAGGCCGTGTTTAAGCTGCCTGTTGTGTCGTGAACAAGCGCATTATCACCATCGGCCGTGTTATGGTTACCGGTTGTGTTGGAAAGGAGCGCTTGAAAACCGGCGGCCGTGTTGTGGAATCCGGTGGTGTTGCTAAATAGCGCTTGAAAACCGGTGGCCGCGTTCTGAAAGCCGGTGGTGTTGCTGATCAGGGCAAAGACACCAGTGGCCGTGTTCTGAGATCCGGTGGTATTACTGCCGAGGGCGGCAAAACCGGTGGCCGTGTTGCTAGCGCCCGTGGTCAGGCTGAAGAGCGCAAAATCACCCTCCGCGGTATTGGCACCAGGGTAGCCTCCGTCCGGTGCCGGGACAACCGCTTGCGCTCTTGGGAAAACCGCAAAGCAGGCCAACGCGACGAAAAATGCTGAAGTTACTTTTTTTAGCTGAATCAATGAATTCATGGTTCTTCCTTTCCGATTCCCCGCGCTGTTGATCCTGTTCGTTGCGGGTCGGGAAAAGACGAAAAACCCAGCGGGGGAAATGTCCTCCGCCTGATTCAGATCCGTTTAGCGACGCCAGTATGCAAAAATCTCGCTTACCTGTCAAGAAAATTGGCCGCGCTTCCGAATCGCTGATTCAAGTTCCCGATTGGTTGGATGGTTTCATTTCACGAGCGGAACATTCAACCTGCTTGCCTCTCGTGGCGTGTGCCGCCACGGTCCGCTCCATCACCTGGTTAGGGGGCGGCGTTCCGTGGCGCGCCACCATCTCCTTGCACCTCGTAACAAAGCTCCACCATGCCGCTCTTGTAGGCTTTGACCCCCGCCAGATGGAGGGCGACGTCTCTGTCGAGCTTTTCGAAGAATTGGATCCCATCACCAATCAAGATCGGCAGGATCGAATAGCGAACTTCGTCGGCTAACCCGAGACGAAGGCATTCGCCGGAAACTGCACCGCCTCCGACGAACCAGATGCTACGGAATTTGGGCCGCAACTGCCCATTCACGAACTGCGCAAGATCGCCTGAGTAGAACTCGACGGTATCCCGGGTCCGCGGCAGATCGTGACTAGTGAGGACGAAGGTGGGTTTGTCGCCGTACGCCCAACCCAACCCCTTGGCTTCGAACCCCAACGCGGTTTCATATGTCCGCGATCCCATCACGTAGCAGTTAATCGTCTTGAGGAACGCCTCGACGAATCCCGGGTCCAGAGTGTCCCCGTCTGCGAATTCGTCTGACGTCTCGAGCCAGTCGACGCTCCCGTCCTTTCGAGCGATGAATCCATCGAGACTCGCCGCCATGTGGATTGTTACTTTGGAATCAGTCTTTGTCATTGTTTCGCGCTTCATCTGCGTTGGGGAAAAACATAGCTCACATCATCAAGTCGCCGCCGTTGATGTCGAGGGACGCGCCGGTGATGTAGCCGGCGGCCTCGGAGGCAGCGAAGCAAATCAAATCGGCGACTTCGCGCGAGGTGCCGAGACGAGGCACTGGATAGCTCGAGGCGAGACCTTCGAGCAACTCATCCGAGGCATGTTCGCGCGTCAACTCGGTATCGATCATGCCGGGGCAGATGGCGTTCACGGTGATGCCGAACTTGCCGAGCTCCTTCGCGGCCGCGCGCGTCAGTCCAAGGAGTCCGGTCTTCGATGCCGTGTAGTGCGCACCACCGAGCGTGCTTACCATCCGGCCGCCCGAAGACGAGATATTAATGATACGGCCATAGTGCTGCGCGCGCATTGGTGGAAGAACGCTTTTCGTCATCAAAAACGGCGCGGTGAGGTTGACCTCGATCGCTTTGCGCCATTCCTCGGCAGTGAGATCAGCAAAGCGTGTCGACATCGGAAGCGCGGCATTGTTAACGAGGATGTCGATTCGTCCAAAGCGTTCCAGCGTGCGGCGAGCGATCTCATCCGGGACGCCGGCCGCCGCGACGTCGCCCGGTACTGCGAAGGCGCGTTCGCCGATTTCGTTCGCCAGCGCCTCGGCGCGTTCGCGATCGCGGACGTTCACCGCGACTGACGCTCCGCGCTCGTGCAGGCGCGCTGCGGCAGCCCGTCCGAGGCCGCGCCACGCACCGGTGACGACAGCGACACGCCCAGCGAAATCAGCGTTTTTCATTTGAAGCTATCTCGCGGTTCGCTGCAGCGCATGGTTAGGCCGCGTTCGTAATCTCATACACGCTCTTCAAAAATATATCCGTGTCGCTGAAATCAGGGAAGACACGAACAGCACCTTCCGCGGACAATCGTGTCGCGCCACTCCCCGTGCCAATGCCAATGAACGGAATGCCAACGCTGCGACATGCACGAGCATCCCAAACTCCGTCACCAACATACACGGTGCAGGCACATGACTCGCCATACTGTTCGGCGGCTCTCTGCCTGGAAAGCCTCATAATGGACTCCCTGTCGAGTGCGTCATCCGCAGATGCCGCCGGATGGTCGTCAAAGCACATCCCGGCGCTGGTCATTTTGAGGCGGGCGGAATCACGCCAACCTCCAGTAGCCAGCGCCACCCGATGCGAGCCGCCCTGTGCAAGCCGGGACAACAACCTGTCAGCCCCTGCAACCGGTG
>DASSFI010000005.1:0-27406 GCA_035694465.1 Pyrinomonadaceae bacterium
TTTGGAGTGCGGCGGCCTGGCGCCGCTTTGGTCTCGATCGAGCGTGACTGATAACAAAGCGGTGCCAGGCCGCCGCACTCCAAAGTGGCGCGCCATTCGACGTTGCGCCGCTGCGTGAGAAAACCCTATCATAGGTCGCCGACAACCATTTGCTTAGCCGATCCCAGACACGGCTGAATCAGCACTCCACGTGGTCAAGCTAAAAGCTGAGGGAGGTAATGACATGTATTTTCGTCGATTACATTTGGCACTTACGATTCTCCTGCTGACAGCATTCGTGTTCTCGGCGCAGGCGCAGAAGCCCGCCGAAGCCTGGTCGGAATGGGAGTCGTTGAGCCCGGAGAACGAAGAATTCACCGTTTTGATGCCGAAGAATCGGACCACCGAATCGGTAACTTTTCCGTATCACAAAATGGAGCTGAACGCGCGGTTGTATCTCGCCACTTCTTCCGCGGGTCCCGTGCTTGCCGTAACTTCCCTGAGCGGAATTAAGTCTGATCCGGCGCAATACAGTGAGTTCGCTCGATTCAATTCGTATATCGACGCCTTCAAGAATTTCTTCCCGGCTAAAGTTCGATCAAAAGAGACGCTGCCCAAACTTACACTCGTAAATAGTCGACCCTTCCGTGGTTACACCGGCAGATCTTACAAACTGGTGCTAGGCGACTTGAGTGGATCAGTCGACGCCTTCGTCACCAGGAAGCGGTTCTATGCGATCGTTTCGCTCAACACTAAAAAGGACGAGGCTCTGGATGAAAAATTTCTCAGTTCTTTCGAGCTGCCCGAAAAGGTAAACGAAGCGCCAAAGATCACGGCCAACGCCGACGCGAATCCCAAAGCCCTCGAGGAAGCCAACAAGGAAGCCAAAAACAATAGTAATGGCGTCGAGGGCGAGACCGAAGCGGCGCCTGCTCCGAACAATCCCAACAACACTGAGGCTCAGCCCAGCGTCAACGATCAGCCACAACAGAACCAGGGGCAAAGACAACAAGGTCAAAAGCGTGCCCCTCTCGCAGGCGGAATGCTGAATGGCAAAGCGCTTTACTTGCCGATACCGGAAGTTCCGGCCGGTGAGGCGACTGGCGTGGTGCTGGTCCAGGTTTTGATCGATGAGCAAGGCACTGTGATTGACGCCAAAGCAGTCTCTGGTCCACAACACCTGCAAGCGGCAGCGGTAAATGCAGCGCGCCTGGCTCGGTTCACGCCCACGTTGCTACAAGGCGAGCCGGTCAGAGTCAGCGGCACGCTTAGTTACAATTTCGTTCGAGCAAATTGAAGCCACAGATTCACACGGATAAACACGGATCGGAAAAACAATAAGAGTATTTCTGATCTGTGTTTATCCGTTTAATCTGTGGCTAAACCAAACTGGAGCTAAAATCACAGAATGTCATCTGGAACTGCCACTCTGTGTCCCGCCTGGTCTATCCCGGGATACCTGGAAGTGCGCGACGATCATCTGACCGTCAACGGTGTCGACACCCTCGAACTGGTCAAAGAATTTAACTCGCCGTTATTCGTTTTTTCCGAAGGCCGCATTCTCGACAATATCAGCCGCCTGCAACGCGCAGCGGCGGCGGTCGATCGCCCGATCAAGTTCTGCTACGCGTCGAAGGCAAACTCAAACATGGCGATCTTGAAAGTTGTCCTCGAGTCGGGAATCGATATCGAGGTCAACAGCGGCGGTGAACTCTTCAAAGCGCTGCGCATCGGATTCCGACCCGATCAGATTATCTTTAATGGCACGAGCAAATCAGACGATGAGATCGACGACGCCGTTCGTGCCGGGATCTACGCGATCAATGTCGACTCTATTTACGAAATCGATCTGGTCGAACAATCGGTTGAACGCCTGCGAGCGCGCGGTGAGGATGTCGCACCGGCGCGGATTACGCTGCGACTCGTGCCTGAAATCGGCACGCGCTCGCATCTCGGTTTACAGACCGCGTTGCTGACTTCAAAGTTTGGCATTTCATCGTCGGAAGTGCTGGCGGCATTTCGTCGCGGTTTGCAGCGCCCGGATCTGGTCCATGTTTGCGGCATTCACATTCACGTCGGCTCGCAAACACCCGACGTCGAACCGTTTGCCGAGGCGTTCAAGAGCATGTGGGAACACCTCGTCACGATTCATCGGGAAACGGGTCACACGCTCGAACACATCAATCTCGGTGGCGGTATTCCGGTTAACTATCTGCGCGATCGTTCGCAGGCTGATCAACTTCCGGAACACGAACGCGATATGCTCGGCGCCAATCTGGAGCCCATCGATGTTTTGACTGAAGCGTTGCGGGTCGCGCGTGAATCGGCTCGGGCCGCAGATGCAGAACACCTGCTGGACCAGGTGACGATACTCCTTGAACCCGGCCGCAGCGTTATTGCTGACG
Organism: Pyrinomonadaceae bacterium; assembly: GCA_035694465.1. Classification (GTDB taxonomy): domain Bacteria; phylum Acidobacteriota; class Blastocatellia; order Pyrinomonadales; family Pyrinomonadaceae; genus PSRF01. Next base: position 2,385 of record DASSFI010000005.1, read on the forward strand.
CCGGTTTGGTTCTCACGACGGTGCGGAATATCAAACGCCGTCCGGAAACAAACGATGTTTGGTTGTTGACCGACGCGGGTTACAACATCATGCTCTCGATGAACAATTACAAGTGGTACTATCACTTGATCTCTGCATCGCGAGCGGGTGCGCCGTATGCGCGTGACTATAAAGTTGCCGGACCATTGTGTGATTCCGGCGACGTCTATTTCGATATTGAACGCGAGGGACGTCTGCCTGACTATCGCAAGCTGCCTGAGGATGTTGGACCAGGCGAAGTGCTGGCTCTTTTGAATTGTGGCGCTTACTCGCTGGCGCAGATGTTTCACTACAACGGACGGCCGTTACCGGCTGCGGTGCTGATCAGTAAAGACGGCGTTCCGATTTTGATTCGGCGGCGAGATACCTACGAAGATTTGATCACCAACGACAAATTCTAGCCACGGATAAACGCGGATTAAATAGATGCAGACTCAACATACACAATTGATCCGCGGGCTGGGATTAATAGCTGCCATCTCGGTCAACGTCGCCAACATCATCGGCACGGGCGTTTTTCTCAAAGCGCGTGTGATGACTTGCAACGTGGGAACGCCGGTCAAGGCGCTGATCGTGTGGGTGCTTGCTGGTCTGCTTGCGATGGCTGGTGCGCTCACGTATGCAGAATTACTCGCGATGAAGCCTCGTGCGGCGGGCGAGTATGGGCTCATTCGCGATGCTTACGGCCGCCCCCTCGGGTTTATTTATGGCTGGGCACAGTTCCTCATTGCGCGCACGGCTTCGGCGGCCGCGCTCGCCGTTGGCTTTGCGATCTTTCTGAACGATTTGGTCCATGGGGCTTTGAAGCCGGCCCTACTCGGACCAATCGCGCTACCCGGTGGATTTAGTTTGTCGCTCACGCGCCTGCAACTGGTCGCGCTGCTTGCAATCATCATCACGACTTTGATCAACTGTGCGGCGGTGCGAGTCAGTGGTGGCGTCGCCAGTGTGCTGACCGGTATGAAAGTGGTGCTGTTGCTCGGCGTCGGATTCGGCGCGTTCTTCTACAGCGACGGTAACTGGGGCAATCTTTCTCTGCTTAATAACGGCGGCACTTGTGAAGGTGTGGACATCGTCGGAGGTGGAATCGCGGGATTCTCGGCGGCAATGATCGGCGCACTCTGGGCTTACGATGGTTGGAACAACATCACGTTTCTGGCCGGCGAAGTGAAGAATCCCGGTCGCAATCTGCCGCTCGCTTTGATTGGCGGCGGCTTCGTGGTGATGGCGTTGTATCTTTTCGTAAACCTGAGTTACTTTCACGTGCTGACGCCGACTGAAATTGCGAGCGTCCCCGCATCGTCGTCGGTGGCGGCTGAGGTAGTTAGAAGACTGCTCGGCTCGGTTGCGGTTACGCTCATGGCAGCAGCGATGATGACGTCGTCTTTCGGTGCGCTGCACGCATCGATCCTGGCGACTGCACGCATACCTTATGCGCTCGCAAAAGACGGACTGATCGTTAAGAGTTTGGCCCACGTCTCGCCGCGGACTCACGTACCGATCAGAGCGCTCGTCGTACAGTGTTTTTGGGCGTGTGTGGTGGCGCTTTCAGGCGAGTATGACACTCTTACTGACTATGCGATCTTTGCACTCACTTTATTCTATGCACTCGTCGCCGCTTCGATCTTCATCTACAGGCGTCGCGAGCCTGACGCAGAACGGCCATACAAAACGTGGGGTTATCCGGTCGTGCCGGTGCTGTTTCTAATCGTCTCGACCGCACTGATCATAATGACGATTCGAAACTCGCCACGCCAATCAGCGACCGGCCTCGTCCTGATCCTTTTAGGATTGCCGGTTTACTTCTTACTGGCGCGTCGCACTAGTTCCGTGAAACCTGAATAAGTGGAGATCGTTGTCCTTCGCTGGTCGCAAGAAACGCTTTACCGTCGAGTCGATAGGCAATTGATTCGCCTTGCTTTCGTTTGCCGAGATCGAAGCCCGTCATCTTCTGCTTCCAGATGTCGTTGAAGTCTCGGCTGCCAGCAGGCAGTACTAATTCGTAACCCTGGAAATAATCGCAGAGCGCGACGCGCCGGCCGTCAGGCGAAACACTGCCGCCGGTAACAACTCCGCCAAATAAACTCGGCACTCTCACTTCGCCGATACGTCTCATCGTTACCACCTGGCCGGATGTGAACGGCGCCGCTGCTTCGTAAACAACCGGATTCACAAGCAGTTTCTTGGAAACGATGTAGATGTTGCCCGTCGTCGGATGAACGAGAAGTGCTTCGGCATCATGTTTGCCGTCCGGATATTTGAGTCTGATTGCGTCGGCAGACGCAGTCGCAGCAGCATTCGCTTTCGTTAACTTGCTGGTGGCGGCTGTGAGTGTTGGCTCGACGACGCGATAGACGACCACCTCATCACGTACCTCGTTGTTGTCGCCGATGTCGCCGATATAGAGATACGATTTGTTGGCTTGTGGTCCAGGTCCGGCGGAGATGTCTTCCCAGTCGCGCGCTTGCGCACCGGTTACGCGAAAGATGCCGCGAGAATTGCCGCGCGTGTCGAAGGCATAGATGAATGGTCCATCGCCGGAGTCGTTGTGGGTCCAATAAGCGCCTGGTGTGGTGCGAGAGGCGACGAGGCCACTGCTTTCATTGATCGATTTTTCTTTGATCGTGGCGATCGTGGTGGGCGGACCGTAGACCTGTGACAAAGCCACGACGACCGCGAAGACTAGCGAACTGAGATCCATTCGATTTGGTTGACAGGATTACAGGATTTTCAGGATTAACATGATGATATCTTGTAAATCCTGTAAATCTTGAAATCCTGTGATGCTAACCCTTTTGTGCTAACGCCGCCCGCGCCACTTCCTTATCATCAAAGTGAAACGTCTCGCGGCCGATGATCTGATAATCCTCATGCCCCTTTCCCGCAATCAATACCAGATCGCCGACTCCGGCCTCGGAAATCGCTTGGTGAATCGCCTCGGTCCGATCCGCGATCTTGCGATACGGCTTCCCGGTCTTCTGAATTCCGATCTCAGCATCGCAAAGAATCTGCTCCGGATCCTCTGTGCGTGGATTGTCGGAAGTAAGAATCACCACGTCGCTCAAACTGCCCGCCGCTTCGCCCATCGGTGCCCGTTTCGAAGGATCGCGATCGCCGCCACACCCAAATACCGTGATGATCTTCCCTTTCACAACATCTCGCGCCGTGCGCAACACGTTCAAAAGCGCATCGTCGCTGTGGGCGTAATCCACCACCACTGAAAAATCGCCGTCGTGGACCACCCGTTCAAAGCGTCCCGGCGCGCCGGTGCACTTCTCTAGCGCCGCGGTCACAATGTCGAGGCTATAGCCGAGTGCGAGCCCGCTCGCGACGGCAGCAAGGGTGTTGTAAATGTGCGGTGGTCCAACCAGTGGTGAATGAAAATCGCGCTCGCCTGCCGGTGTCGAAAGCCGAAACCGCATCCCGTTCAACGAGAACTCCGGATCGCGAGCCGTAACTTCGCCGTCACCTTTAACTGCATAGCGAATGACGCGCAGACCCTCTTTCTCCAACGACTCCGCCAACTCGAGACCGTAAGGATCGTCGACGTTGATAACTGAATTGCGTGGCCGCGATCCCAAGCGCCCATCGAAGAGTCGCTGTTTCGCGTACCAGTAATTCTCCATCGTCTTGTGATAGTCGAGATGGTCGCGCGTGAGGTTCGAAAACACTGCAACGGCGTAGTCAAGTTCGTCACAACGATGAAAGTCCATCGCCTGCGAGGAACATTCCATCACGGCCGTACGACAACCAATCTCGACAGCGCGTCGCAGCAGGCGTTGCATGTCGGGAGCTTCGGGTGTGGTGCGATCAGCTTTGAAGCGTTCTTTGCCGAGACGATATTCGACGGTGCCGGTCATGGCGACGAGTTCACCTGCTTCTTCCGGAATCGAAGCGATCAGGTAAGCGGTCGTGGTCTTGCCATTGGTCCCGGTGATGCCCGCGAGTTGTAATTCGCGTGACGGGTGGTGCTGTACTTCGGCAGCAGCGAGCGCCATCGCGCGGCGGATGTCTGCAACTTGTAGCCACACGCCCTGAAAGTCTTCGGGCGCCGCGCGTTCCGATAACACTCCGGCCGCGCCTGAGCTCATCACTTGCGGGACGAATTTGTGCGCGTCGAAAAGCGCACCAGACACAGCGGCAAAGAGCGCGCCCTTGCCGGCGCGACGTGAATCGTGACTGACGTCGGTGATCTCGATCGTCTCGTCACCGGATAGTTTGCCTTCAGTTAGGGATGCAAGTTGTTGGGCGGTTACCGGTTGGTTCATGTGCTCGAATTCTACTTACGAACGCACCTTTTACAAAAGCCGGTGACAGGATTACAAAGATTTGCAGGATTGACATGATTTATCTTGTTAATCCTGATCATCTTGTAATCCTGTCACCAAACACTCACGGAGTTGCGCCCGCTGGTTTCACTACGACTGCCGGAATATTCTGATCGCGCACGAGCTGATTAAACGCCGGCACATCGGTTCGCATCAACGCCGCGAGCTTCTGCAACTCCGCATCAATCTGCGTCACGACCTCGTCATAAACCGCTAACGACTGCGCCGTCGGCGCGGCTTCGGCGCTCCCAACAACTCCGGCCAGCGCCGCGAGCTTGTTGTTCAACCGGATCGGGAAATTCAGCGGATCCTGATTGCTCTGATTCTTAGTCTGGTAAAGCGCTTCCTCGATCGTCGTCAACTTCTTGTTCAACGCCGTACCGGCATCGTTGACGACCTTGAAGTTCGGTTGCCCCGCGACGCGTTTCAAAAGATCTTCAACCTGCTTGCGCACGTCACGAATCTGAATGATCGCATTGTGAGTCTCACTCAACTTGTCGCGAATCTTCAGACCCAGCTCGACTTGCTTCGCGTAATCCGCCGGTGTAGTCGTCAAACGCGGATCGGCTTTGATCTCAAAATTCTGCGTGTAAGACTTGCCGTCAACCGTGAGCTTCACCTGGTACGTTCCTGGCGCGAGCTTTGGTCCGCGAGTCTCACCGGCCCAGAGGATCATTCCCGGAAACCGCACCGCATCGGGATAGCGCGTGTCCCACACAAAACGATTCAACCCAACTTCGATTGGAACTGGCGGTGGAGCGCCGCCGCCCCCAAAACCTCCTTCACCCGGCGGTGGACCAGCCGGCGCTTGCACTGCCGCTCCTTCCGCGGCACGTCTCACACGCGCAGTAAATTTGCGGATCGACTTGCCGGTCGGATCGAGAAACTCCAGATCGACATCTGACGTCGGCTTGGTCTTCAACGAGTAGTAAACCACCACACCATTGGCAGGATTTCGTCCCAAGGTCGCGGTTGGTCCAAGGGGAAAACCACCGCCCGGTATGCGATAACTCTCCTTTGGTTTGTAAAGTTTCGTTTCGCCCGCGGCACTAAAACCACCTGCATCCATCATCTGATGCAGCACCGGCAGATCGTCGAGAATCCAGAACGAACGCCCCTGCGTGGCCACGACCAATTCGTTGTCGCGTTTCTGTATCGCAAGATCCGTGATCGGAACCACGGGCAGATTAAGTTGCAGTGATTGCCAGTGGTCGCCCTTGTCAAACGAAACGTACATACCGGTTTCAGTACCGGCATACAGCAGGCCACGTTTATTCGGATCTTCTCGAATAACACGCGTGAAAGTCGTATCCGGAATGCCATTCGTGATCTTCTTCCAAGTCTTGCCGTAGTCGTTGGTACGATAAAGGTATGGCTTGTTGTCGTCCCACTTGTACATCGTCGCGGCAATATACGCGGTCGCCGGATCGTGTGGCGAAGCTTCAAGTGAGTTGATCTGGATCCACTCCGGCATGATGCTGGCTGGAGGTGTGACATTAGACCAGTTCTTGCCGCCATCGCGCGTGAGCTGGACCAGGCCATCATCACTACCGATCCAGATCGTCCCCGCCTGGAGCGGCGACTCCATGATCGCGAAGATCGTCGCGTAATACTCAACGCTCGTGTTGTCCTTGGTAATTGGACCACCAGACGGACCCTGTTTCGACTTGTCGTTACGCGTCAAGTCGGGACTAATCACCTGCCAACTGCTACCTTCGTCCGTGGACATGAACAAAACATTAGCGGCGCAGTACAGCTTGTTCGCATCGTGAGGAGAAAACAATAACGGGAAGTTCCATTGAAAGCGGTACTTCAAAACATCAGCGCCTGTGCCCATCGGATTGTTCGGATACGGATTGACGTCACGTTGTTGGCCGGTGCGATGGTCAGAGCGCGTCGTCAGACCACCGTAAGATCCGGCAAAAACAATTTGAGAATCCTTCGGCGACGGCGCAATCCAGCCTGACTCGCCACCACCAACGTCGTACCAATCACTCGTGCCAATGCCGCCTTCCGTTGTTCGGCTCGCGATGCGCACCGTTGAATTGTCCTGTTGGGCACCGTAGACGTTGTAGGGGAAGTCGTTGTCGAGCGCGACGCGATAAAACTGCGCGGTCGGCTGATCCTGATCGGTCCAGCTCCGCCCGCCGTTGAAAGAAACATTCGAACCACCGTCGTTACTCTCGATCATGCGGCTCGGATCGTCCGGTGCAATCCACAGATCGTGGTTGTCACCGTGCGGCACGCCGATGCCGGTGAACGTACGACCGCCATCATTCGATCGATAGAAGCCGGTGTTCAAGACGTAGACCGTATCGGCGTTCTTCGGATCCGCGTAGATGCGCGTGTAATACCAGGCGCGCTGCCGCAGTCGCCGCTCTTCGTTAACCCTGGTCCAGGTGGCGCCGCCGTTGTCGGAACGAAACACGCCGCCGTCTTCGGCTTCAACAATCGCCCAGATACGATCGGGATTCGCGGGTGAAACGGTGATGCCGACTTTCCCGACCATACCTTTCGGCAAACCACTGTTTCTGGTCAGTTCATTCCAGGTATCGCCGCCGTCGGTTGATTTGAAGATTCCACTTCCTGGACCACCGCTTTCGAGTGTCCAGGGCTTGCGATAAACTTCCCAGAAGCCCGCGTAAAGAATGTTGGGATTGGTTGGATCGAGAATCAGATCGATCGCGCCGGCTTTGTTGCCGCGATTAAGAATCTTCTCCCAGGTCTTGCCGCCGTCTTTCGAACGAAACACGCCACGTTGATCGTTGGGCCCCCAAACATGGCCCAGCGCCGCCACGTAAACGAGGTCGGGATTCTTAGGATGAATGCGGATACGCGGAATCTGTCGTGTGTCTTCGAGACCGACGCGTTTCCACGTCTTGCCTGCATCAGTCGATTTGTAGACACCGTCCCCGTGCGAGACGTTGCCGCGAATAGGCGATTCACCCATACCCACATAAATCGTGTTTGGATCGGAGTCAGCCACAGCGATCGCGCCGACAGATCCGGTGCCAAACACCGAGCCATCACTCACCGACTCCCAGTTAATGCCGCCATCCGTGCTCTTCCACACGCCGCCTCCGGTCGCACCGTAGTAATAAACAAACGGCTGCGAGGGAACACCGGTAACTGCCGTCACTCGCCCGCCGCGATAAGGACCGATGTTGCGATACTGCAACTGCTTGAGCAGATCGGATTGCGCATAAAGCGGGGTCGTGAAAAGAATGATCGCAACGATCAAACGGACAACGAACATTGTTTGAGAGCTCCTTTAAATCGGATTTTTATCCGTGTCATCTGTGGTTAACTAATTTCTTCGCGCAATGGCCGGCTCATCAATTCAGAAACTGCATCACGCACAGGCTTGCCATCATAGAGCACTGCATTTACTTCATTCGTGATCGGCATTTCAAGCCCGACACGAAGCGCAAGTTTTTTCACCGCGCGTGCGGTCTTGATTCCTTCGGCGACTTCACTCAGTTCGGCAGTTATTTGCTCGAGTGATCTTCCCTTCCCGAGCTCTTCGCCGACAAAACGATTTCGTGAAAGACTGCCCGTACACGTCAACACGAGATCTCCGAGGCCAGCCAATCCCATCAACGTTTCTAACTGCGCGCCTTCACGACGTGCGAGACGCGTAATTTCGGCGAGCCCACGCGTGATGAGCGCCGCCACGCTATTCGATCCGAAACCGAGTCCCGCCGTCATACCCGCAGCGATCGCCATCACGTTCTTCACCGAACCACCCAATTCAGTTCCCACCACGTCGGCATTGGTATAAATACGGAGGTTCTCAAAACTCAATTCATTCTGCACCACGCGGGCTGCGTCATTATCTTTACTCGCCGCCACGATCGCAGTTGGATGTCCATTAACCACTTCTTTCGCGAATGATGGACCAGACAAGGACACAAACGCGTGCGAAGCGCCGACAAGCTCTTGCGCGATTTCGGAAATGCGCTTGGTGGTTTCGATCTCGATCCCTTTTGTAACACTGACGATGATCGCAGCTTCAGCGAGCTTAGTCGACATCAAAACGAGCGCTTCTCGCGCCGCGTGAGACGGTACGGCAAGCAGCACGAGCGAAGCTCCCTGTAACGCGTAGTCGAGGTTGTCAGTTGCGATCACACTTGCCGGAATCGCCGTAGTCCTCAAATACTGTAAATTGACTCGTTGCCCATTGATTGAACTCACGACGACGGGGTTTCGAGTCCAAAGTCGCACGGCATGTCCGGCCCGCGCCGCCATGACTGCCAACGCAGTTCCCCAACTCCCTGCTCCAATGATCGCGATCTGTGTCATCTCAGAACCGGGACTCAGCACCACCGGCCAGGCGGCCGATGTTCCCACGGTGGGCAAATATGATCAGCACCGCGCCTGCGATCCCTGCGGTTAACAATGGTCGCAAATCAGCGCTGGGCGCAACAAACACACTCTGTAGCCAAACGAACAAAGGAATCGTCGCCGCCGCCACCACTGAACCTAACGACACGTATCGTGTGCCTGCCACGATAGCGAGGAACAAAACGCCTGCGCATAAAAGCGCGACCGGCGCGAGGATTAAAAACACGCCAACGCCCGTCGCCACGCCCTTGCCGCCGCGGAAACGCAACCATACAGGAAAAATATGTCCGACGATGACGGCAATGGCCGCCGCCGTCACAATCCACGCCGCATTCAACGATGGTCCAGCCAGAACTATGGCCCACTCAACCGCCACCGCACCCTTCAACGCGTCGAGCACAAGAGTAAAAACTCCCGCCGCCTTCCCCGCCCGTCGCGAAACGTTGGTGGCGCCAGTCCCACCCGAGCCCGTTTGTCTGATGTCAGCGCCCTCTTTGCCACGCACGATCAGATAACCAAACGGAATCGAACCGAGAAGGTAAGAGACGATCACGACGACGATCGGTATCATCCGTTTAATCTGTGGCTAAAGTAACTTCCGGCGCAGCATATCCAACGCTGCCTGCGAGGCGCGCCAGCGAACGAGATTTCGATCGCCGGGAAGAGTGAATTTGCGAGACTCGGTCTTGGTCTCATCTGCCAGCGCAATGAAGACCGTTCCCACCGGCTTATCTTCCGTGCCACCGTCGGGACCAGCGACGCCGGTGATCGACAACGCAAAATTAGTCTCCGCTCTGCGTCGCATGCCTTCTGCCATCGCCTCCGCAACCGGCGCGCTGACCGCTCCATGCTCGAGCAACAATATTGGTTCAACACCAAGCGCACGCGTCTTCGCATCATTGGCGTAAGTGACAACGCCCTCGATGAAATACTTCGACGAGCCCGGCACCGACGTGATGCGTTGGGCCAACAAACCCCCAGTACAACTCTCAGCTACAGAAATCGTGTAACCACCGAGCGCGAGTTTCAACCCGACAACCTCTTCCATCGTCTCGCCGCCAAACGAAAACACCGCATTCCCGAGTCGCTCTTCAATCTGCGACGACAAACGATCGAGCAGATCGTTCGCCTCTTTTTCCGTCCGCCCGCGCGCGGTGAGATGAATCTCAATCTCGCTTTTGTTGAAGAGTATCGTGGTGACCGGATTATCGTATTGCGAATAGATCGGCGCGATCTTTTCATCCACCGCCGACTCACCCATGCCGGCAACCCGCAACATCCGTCGCACCACACGCAAACTTCCGGCACGTCCTGCAAGCCGCGCGGCCACGTGACTCTCAAACATCGGCTTCAGTTCGCGTGGTGGACCAGGCAACAGCACGATCGCGGTGCCCTGATGATCGATGAACATCCCTGGCGCCGTTCCGTTCGGATTCGGCAGCACCACTGCATCTTCAATCACCATCGCCTGGCGCGAATTGCGCTCCGGCATCGTCACACCAAAACCCCGAAAACGCTGGCGAATCTCCTCCAGTACGACTTCGTCCAGCAGCAAACGGCGACCGAGTGCACGGGCAGTAATCTTGCGCGTGATGTCGTCCTCAGTTGGACCAAGACCGCCGGTGGTGATCACCACTTTCGAACGACGAACTGCATCTTTGATCGTTTCTTCGAGGCGGGCATCGTCGTCGCCGACGATCGTTTTGAGCTTTACTTCGATGCCGAGGCGATTGAGTTGCTCGGTGAGCCAGAGACTGTTGGTGTCGGTGCGATCGGGCGCCAGCAGCTCCGATCCTATCGCAACGATTTCGGCTGAAAGGGATTCAAACAAGCGCGCGACTCGCGTTTAGTTGTTAGCTCTCGTTTCGTCCTGATAGACGTCATGCAACACTTTGGAAATCGGCGGCGGCGCAGAGATCTCACCGAGTGGTACTGACGAGCTAAAGGTGACTTCTTCACGCGCCTCAACTTCCGGAGCGTGAGTTTCCTGCTTGAAGGTTCGCTTCTGTGTTTCCACGACTTCGCGACTATCGAACAGCATCTTGGCGGCGTTGCGTTGGCGCGCGCGTTCCAAACTCCTGATCGAAGAAAGTGTTTGTGGCGCCGCTGACGGTTGATATTCGATCCGTCTCAGCAGCGAGACGTACCGGCGCAGTTGTGGCGATGGCGACGTGCGGCGAGTTTCATCGCAGTGCTCGTCTTCATCCAGCCGTGAAAGATATTCAACTGTGGCTTCGTGATTACCGAGGCGTTGGTACAACGCGCCGAGCGCATAGTAATTCAATGGCGGCGGATCGGGCATGACGTCGAGCAGGCTCTCGCCGTGTTCGATCACTTCGGCGATCTCAAAACCGTACCAGCGTCGCTCCTCTTCGCGAAGAATGGCATCGGCAGCAATGTAGAAATCAAAAATTCGTTCGACTTCACGACTCTGCGCGCGCCGGGCACACAACCAAACCACGAAAATCGCACCGGTGATAAGTACCATGATCACCGGTGGGAAGCCCACCGCGTTGAGCATCGCTACAACAATAATGACTGCGATCGCCTTCGTCGTGAGTTTCCCCATGCCCGACATAACCCCTCCACTTCTACTTCATGCTGCTCCCAGCCGCGCGCTGATGGCGGCTCCGGCTTGTTCGGTAGAGAGTTGTCCACCAAGATCTCTGGTCGTTTCATTTGCAGAGATCGCGCTGCGAACAGCTCCTTCGATTTCGCTACTCAACGTTTGGAAGCCCAGGTATTCTAACATCATCGCGGAGGTCAGAATAGCTCCAATCGGATTCGCGATTCCCTTGCCTGCGATTGGCGGGGCGCTGCCGTGCACCGGCTCAAAGAGTGACACCTTGCCGGGATGAATATTTCCTGAAGCGGCGAGACCGAGTCCACCCTGAATCGCTGCGCCCAGATCGGTAAGAATGTCTCCAAACAAATTATTACTGACAATCACGTCGTACTGCGACGGATCGAGCACCATGAACATCGCCATCGCGTCGACGTATTGATGATTCGCACTAACCTCCGTGTAACCCGCCGCGACTTCCTTAAAGACTCGTTGCCAGAGATCGCCGCCAAATCGTTGCACGTTTGACTTGTCAGCCATCGTCACTCGCTTGCGTCCGTTTGCGCGTGCGTATTCGAATGCAGCGACGATGATGCGTTCGACACCACGACGCGTGTTGACTTCATCCTGGAGTGCGATCTCGTCGGCCGTACCATGTTTCAAAAATCCGCCGGCGCCGCAGTATGCGCCTTCGGTGTTTTCACGAAAAACCACGAAATCGATCTCGGAAGTTTTCCGATTAGCTAACGGCGTGAGACGATCGTTGAGCAGGCGCACTGGTCTGAGATTGATATAAAGATCGAGACCGCGACGCATTCCCAACAGAATGTCTTCGGCATGCTTGTTTGAAGGCACACGCGGATCGCCAAACGCGCCGGCGAGGATCGCGTCAAACTCAGCCGTCAACATTTCGAGTGCGCCGGGCGGAAGGGTGACGCCATCGCGCAGGAATTTTTCAGCGCCCCAATCGAAATCTACAAACTCCAGTTCGAGGCCGCGCGTTTGTTGTAGCTGTCGCAAAACGCGAACCGCTTCGCGCACGACTTCTGGTCCAATTCCATCACCCGGAATTACTGCGATTCTTTTCATATTCAGCGATTAGAGTGGCACGCAGAGCACCGGCACGCGCGTCCCACGCAAAACTTTCTCGGCAGTTGAACCAAAAAGCAATTCCTCTGCTGGTGTTGATCGACCCTGTATTCCCATCACGATCATCGGCAAATCGAGATCGCGAGCAATCTTCAAAATCTCCACAAACGGAACTCCAACCACAATCATCTTCTCGACATCAACGCCGTCGACGTCAATCCCCTCGAGTACATTCGCAAAACTCGACTCGGCCTGTTCCTTGAGACGCGCTCTCAGATCCTCAGTAGTTCCCATTCCGGCCGCCACCGCATCGCGCACAAAATCCTCGTCGACGACATGCAGCAACGTGAGATCGCCGTCCGGCGACGCCATTCCGACAGCAACTCTGAGCGCATTCACCGAGCACGGCGAAAAATCCATCGGAACCAGTATCTCAGGTGACTTCAGCATTACGTTCTTCCTTTTTCATTCTTCCTTTTTGCGCTTTTTGTGCCTTTTTGTGGCTACTCTTTCGTGACTCGTTCAGCGATCTTCGGCAAACTGGCGAGAATCGTGTCACCAACAATCTTCATACTTTGCGCCGACACCTTATCGGCAGTGTCGTCAGCTTTGTGCCAGTGCGGATACGATGTGAGCTGAATCAGATCGACCGCCGCAACGCCTGCACTCAGAAACGGTTCATGATCGTCACCGCCGACACCCTCTTCTCGATCGACAAAGATCTTCTCGTGTCCGAGTTCACGACCAGTTTTCCATATGATGTCCTGCAACCACCTCGTGCTGGTTGAGTCGCGCCCCAATTCGAGATTCTTGTAACCCATCATGTCGAGCAGGATCATCGCTTTCGTATGGTCCAACTCATTCCTGGTGCGCAACTGCGAAACATATTGACGGCTGCCGTAAGTGTTGTCCGGATTCTCCTTGTCCCCGCATTCCGACCAACCTTCGCAGAAAGCCTCTTCGCCATCGAAAAACACAAGACGATAGGTAGCTTTTGGTTTTTCCTTTTGACTGCCGAGCACACGGCCAATCTCGAGCAGCGTCGCTACTGACGTAGCCGGATCGTTCGCGCCGACAAAATACATGTCTTTGTAAAACTTGGTGTCGTAGTGACTCGTGATCAGAATCAGCGACTTCGACTCGCCCGGAACCTCGGCGACGATGTTTGCCATCTTCTTCTCGCCCTGTGGCGTTGTGGCGTTGAACTCGTCAAGCGAAACCGTCAGTCCATACGACTTCAGTTCGTTGGTGATGTAGGCGCGAGTCTTTGCGAGTTGTTGCGTGTCGGGCGGGCGTGGTCCAAAGTCGATCTGTTTGCGAACGTGGTCCATCGCACGCTCACCATTGAACGCTGTTGCCACCGGCGTTGGCGGCGGTGGCGGCGGTGTGATGGGACGTGTACTGGTGGAAGCACTGGCGCGTGGTCTCGGCGTCGGCTCCTCTTTCGGACAGGCGGCAAAGAGCAGCGGCATTGCCAGCACTATCGCGATGGGGACAATGCGATTTCCAGCACCGAGTCGGCTCGTCATGATTCTTGTTTCTCTTCGGTGCCAGCGTGTCCTTCACGTTTGCGATTCATAAACCTGTCGAACGTTTTCGAGCCGAACGCGAGCGGTTTTTCAATCGCGGAGTCGAATGCTTCAGACATCGTGATGGCTTCCAACTGCATAAGCGTCGCCAACTTTTTAGTGAGTGGCAATCCACCGAACTGTTTCCGCAGTTCCGCTTCGACATCGTCAACCGGTCTATTCTGCGGACGCGCCGCAGTCATCACGACGACGTCTCCCTGATTCTCGACCTTTACCTGGCAGGCCAGTCGTAACGACTGGTCCAACTGTTCCGTACCGAGTTGCTTTTCTTCGGCAAGGCTCGGCGACGAAAGCAGGTCGGCGCCGGATTTCACGGAGATAACGCAGGCCGGACACTCGCCTTTTCCGGCAGTGCATCCGGCTCCGAGCGGTGCGCCCATGCGACGCGCTGCGTCGATAAGGTAAGTTCCCTGCGCGACGAGGCCACTGATGCCGGACGGTTCAAAAGTAATCGAGACACTCATACCAACCTCCAATACCCACGGGTGTGATCTGTTTGATTAGTGTAAATCCGAGGGAGACTTCTGCAAAACTAAGAACCGGCGATGAGGGATTTGTCAGCCTGCTTTTGCGCGATCCGGCATTCATGGCAGACCCCGATGATGCGCAACAAGTGCTGAGTGATTTCGAAATCGTGCTTGGCGGCCATCGCATCCTGCAGCGCTTCGAGCTCGGCTGAAAAGAACTCGATAATCCGGCCGCACTCAGAACAGATCATGTGATCGTGATGCTGATGTTTGTAGTTGTGTTCGTAGTGCGCGCGGCCGTCGCCGAAACGAACTTCACGCGCGAGGCCGGCTTCAGTCAACAGTTTCAGCGTGCGATAAACTGTTGTTTGGCCGACGGTCGGGTCTTCTTTTTTGACGAGCTGATAGAGATCTTCGTTTGAGAGATGCTCTTCGGTGCGCAGGAAAACGTCCAGGATCAGGTCGCGTTGAGACGTCCGCTTCAGACCTTTCTTCTGGATGTGTTTAAGAAAGACTTCCTGTTCTTCAGTTTGTGGCTCTGCCGTAGTCATCAGTCTGAAGATTTTAGCATTTGCCTGACAATCTGTGTAATCTGTGGCTATGTACGACGAATCGTTCTGGAACGACCGCTATGCCAACCCCGATTACGTATTCGGCACCGAGCCGAATGAATTTTTGGCCGCACACTGCAATCTTCTCAGTGGTCCAGTGCTGTCCCTTTCCGAAGGCGAGGGTCGTAATGCCGTATTTCTGGCCGAGCGCGGTTTAGAAGTTGTCGGTGTCGATATCTCAAACTTGGCTCTGGAAAAAGCAGAGAAACTGGCGGAATCACGCGGCGTAAAAATCAAAACTATCGTTGCCGATTTGGCGACTTTCGAACCGGAAGAAAATTACTACGGATCGGTAATCTCGATCTTCGCACATCTTCCGAGTGCGATTCGCAATAGACTCTATCCCCTGATCGAGCGTTCACTCAAAAAAGATGGCCTCATCCTGCTCGAGTCATACTCAGAGAATCAACTGTCGCGAGACACCGGTGGACCAAAGGATACAGACATGCTCATGACGACGGAAAAACTCCGTCACGAATTCCCAAGCCTCGAGCCGATTCTCTTGCGTGAAGTCGAAAGGAACGTTACTGAGGGCGCGAGCCATTCGGGCCTCGGCTCCGTCGTTCAGTTCATTGCGAGAAAACCGCCCCGCTGACCAGCAAACCGGACAAATTCATTGACATCTTGCTGCCCAACGAATAGTTTTGCGCTCATTACATACCTTGTGCAGGTATAAAGCGCTTACGTCATCCTGGCATTCTCGTTTCCTTTCCATCGAGTTGAATAGACCAATGCAAAAAGCCTCGGCAAGCACCAAGAAGTTTATCCCCAACGCGTCTCCAAAACGGCCCGCCAAACCAGCTCGAGCCCGGACCGCAAAACTCCCATCGCTTGAGGTGGTCGGAAGGAATGGACGGTCAGAGTTGATGGTCTCTTATAAAGAGCTGATTTCTACCATCATCGAGGTCTTTGCGGAGTACGAGATCGAAAGCATCCTTAAACTGGTTGTCGAGAGAATTCCCAAATTGGTCAACGGGCGACAGGCATCTCTCTTCTGGTTCGATCGTGAAATCAATCGATTCGTGCTCAAGCAAACGTCGGGACCAAACAGACGAAAAATTGGCAAGCATGCATACGCCATCGGCGAAGGACTGACCGGCTGGGTCGCCAAAACAGGTAAACCTCTACGAATCGCCAACATCGAGGATAAAAATGAATTAAGAAGAATCGATCCGAAGCTGCGCTGGTCAGACAAATACAAAGGATTCGAAGGTGCGACCGAGAGAGAGCGACAATATTGCCGCGCTTTTTTGGCGGTGCCGATAAAAATTGAATCAGTCATCATTGGTGTATTGCGCGTTGCCAAGACAATGGAGCCAAATGCCCGGTTTTCGTATGAGCATGAAGAGCTGATGGTAACTCTTGCCGAGCATCTCTCGAGCATTCTTATCAAGGCTGAACGATTCCAGAGAGCAGAACAGATCAACAAACTAATCGATCACGACTATCTCGGCGATTTCGAGAGCGAGGGTGAACTCGATAACTACTTCAATATAGCGGTCAATTTGATCCCGAGTATTCTGAACTCGAGCGGCTGCACAATGTTTCTGCAGGATGGTAGCAGTAATAATTACGTGCTGAGGTATGCATCCCAGGGCAATCCGCTGGAGGACTCAATCGGCAAAGCTACCTACAAGGCAAACGAAGGATTAACCGGTTACGTCTTGCAGACCCAACGGAGTTTGAGAATCAATGATATCCAGAATCCGGAGGAGTTGCATCAGATAGATCCGAAACTCAAATGGCGCGGTGTTCACCTCGAATTTCAAAAACACCACTCCAACTTTTTGGCCGCTCCTATCAGAGCCGCTAAGGATCTGTTCGGTGTGATACGTCTCTCAAAACAAGCGGACGGAATGCCCTTCACAGAAGATGACGAACGGTTACTCTCGAAGTACGGAAGACTGTTAGGTAGAGCGCTGAAGTCATTTCAGACTGGTGGAGGAATTCTGGTGCGGCCACGGTATAGCGGTCGCCACTCTGTATCGGGCAATGATTGTTACGTCATAATGCCATATTCACAGGAGTGGTCGCCGAATACGAGGCGTGCTATTGCGAATGCAGTGAAGAGTCAAGACCTCAATTTCCGCATCGCCGATGAGGAGGACGGCCGGCACGTTATGGAAGATGTGTGGCGAGGACTTTGCGAGTCTAAAGTTATTATCGCTGATCTTTCGACGGCCAATCCCAATGTGATGTATGAGGTTGGGTTGGCCGACGTGCTTGGAAAAGAGGTGATTCTCCTGGCCCAGGATTCAAAGAAAGTCCCGTTCGACTTATCTGGTTCGCGGGTGCTCGTCTACAGTCCTGAGCGTCTCGATAAACTCGAAGATGATTTATCACGCAAGTTGTCGCGGGTGTTAAGAAAGCAGGATGAAAATTGAAGTCTTGAACGAAAGGGAATATCAAGGCTGACCCGGAAGGTAACTGCGGGACCGAATTTGTAATGAAAAAAATCCCGGGTTTTGAAACCCGAGATCTCTTCACTCCTCGTGATCGTTTCTCTTAACTAAAAGGTACGCGATTTTCACGCGGCTTGGCTTCGTTGACTTTCAACGCCCGTCCGCCTAGTTCCTGGCCGTTGAATTTCTCAATCGCCGCCGTGCCTTCTTCCTTAGTTGACATCTCGATGAAGCCAAAGCCGCGCGAGCGACCTGTTTCACGATCTTCAATCAACGATACGCTTTCAACTGTACCCGTTTGCGCAAATAATGTTTGCAGGTCATTGCTCGACGTTTCAAACGAGAGATTACCGACATAAAGTTTCATAGACATAAGTTTTTACCTTTCCCTCTATAGGGTTTCTCACTTCCAGAAGACTTCTCTCCTTAGGCGAGTTAACAGAAGCCCCCATGGTGAACATGTTTGGCTTCCCAATTTGCCACCGAATTACATGTCCATGCCGCCGGGCATTGCCCTCGGCTTGTCATTTTCCGGTAACTCAGAAATAAGCGCTTCCGTCGTGAGCATCAGCCCAGCGATTGAGGCGGCGTTTTGCAGCGCGCAACGTGTCACCTTGGCGGGATCAATGACACCCGCAGCTACAAGATCTTCAAACTTTTCGGTGACTGCGTTATAGCCGATGTTTGGATTCTTCTCTAACCGAACTCTCTCTACAATGACCGCGCCTTCTTTGCCGGCGTTTGAAACAATCTGACGCAACGGCTCTTCCAGTGCCCGCTTGACGATGTCAACGCCAATCTGCTCGTCTGGGTCGCCGGCGGATTCGTCCTGGTTGGCCTCGAAGAGTTTGAATTTGTCGAGCACTTTTGCGGCGCGAATGAATACGACACCGCCGCCCGGCACGATGCCTTCTTCTACGGCCGCGCGCGTTGCGTGCATCGCATCTTCGACGCGCGCTTTCTTCTCGTTGAGCTCGGTTTCTGTCGCTGCGCCGACACGAATTACCGCGACGCCGCCAACAAGTTTCGCCAGCCGCTCCTGGAGTTTTTCGCGGTCATAGTCTGAGGTAGAGTCTTCAATTTGAGTTTTCAGTGTTTTCACCCGAGCCTGCAAATCGCTCGTCTCGCCACCGCCATCGATGATAGTCGTGTTCTCTTTGTCGATCGTCACACGTCTTGCGGAGCCCAGATCTTCAAGCTTGACGTTCTCAAGTTTGATGCCGAGGTCTTCGCTGATGACCTTGCCACCCGTAAGGATCGCAATGTCTTCAAGCATCGCCTTACGACGATCACCGAAGCCCGGCGCCTTGACCGCTGCGACGTTGATCGTGCCACGTAGTCTGTTGACCACGAGAGTTGCGAGGGCCTCGCCTTCTACATCCTCCGCGATAATCAAGATTGGTTTGCCCAACTTAGCGACCTGCTCAAGAATGGGCAGCATCTCTCTCATCGACGAAATCTTCTTTTCGCTGAGCAGAATGACCGGATTCTCGAGCACCGCTTTCATCGTTTCAGCATCAGTTGCGAAGTAGGGTGAAAGGTAGCCGCGATCGAATTGCATCCCTTCGACAACTTCCAAAGCTGTCTCCATTGTTTTTGACTCTTCGACGGTGATGACACCATCTTTACCAACCTTGTTCATTGCTTCGGCAATTAACGCACCGATACTGTGGTCGCCATTGGCCGAAATTGTGCCGACCTGCGCGATCATGTCTCCAGTGACTGGCTTCGACATTTTCTTGATCTCTTGAGTGGCGCGGTCGACGGCTTTATCGATGCCGCGCTTCAGCGCCATCGGGTTCGCCCCCGCGGCCACGGTTTTCACGCCCTCGCGGAAAATAGCCTGCGCCAGTACGGTTGCTGTGGTTGTACCGTCGCCCGCAACATCGCTGGTTTTCGAAGCAACTTCGCGCACCATCTGCGCACCCATATTCTCCGATGCGTTCTTCAGCTCGATTTCTTTCGCCACTGTCACGCCGTCTTTCGTGATGGTTGGGCTGCCGTATTTCTTATCAAGAACGACGTTGCGCCCCTTTGGTCCGAGGGTGATTTTCACTGTATCGGCGAGTTGATTTACACCGCGCAGAATTGCAGCTCGTGACTCTTCGCCATGAACTATTTGTTTTGCCATAATCTTTGTCTCTTCTCCTATTTAAAGGTGTCACGCAAACGCATAGTTTGCGGGTTGGGCCTATTTGCCCTTTTTGCCGCCGGCCGCTGCGCCAGCACGGGTGATGATTCCCAGAATCTCGTCCTCGCGCATAATCAGCAGTTCCTCGCCGTTAACTTTGATCTCTGAGCCGCCGAACTTGCCGAACAACACGCGGTCACCGGCATTGACGTCCAATGGCTGGCGCGATCCGTCTTCCTTGTATTTGCCAAGGCCTGCGGCAATCACTTCACCTTCCTGAGATTTCTCTTTTGCCGAGTCAGGAATGATGATGCCGCCGCGCATCTGCTCGCCTTCATCAATGCGTTTTACGATCACCCGGTCATGCAGTGGTTGAATATTCGTCGTCATAACTTCTTTCAATCTCCTTTGGGTTTCTACCAGGGGTTAGCGCTGCGAGGATGGGAATTGGTATGCATTATCGCTGCGTTTCAAACGCGCAATGATGACAACTAGTAGCGCGGGTAAACACCCTTAACTTTTTGTAGTTGAGCTGTAAGTTTCAGACGAATCTGGCAGGTCCAGAAGAGCTGAGAATGGAGTTAGCTGGTCTCGGTTCGATCCCACCTTACGCTACGTAGTGCTATATGTCAAATGAAGCATATACTACATGCGCACTATATCTCAGTAGTGTGAGACTTTGAAGAGGCCTGATTAGTGAAACAAGCAGTTGCGTGATAAGGTACGCGGCGAACCGAGTTACAAGCTTACTCTTTTCTCAGCTCCTCTGGAATCAGCCAGATCACCTGAAGTCCATAGCCAAACAAATCCAAGGAGCTAATCATGTTTACACGCCATGTCATAATGGAACTGAAGCCGAACGTGACCACTGAGTTTACCAACGTTGTTGAGAGCAAGACTTTGCCACTCCTGCGTAAACAAAAGGGATTCCGCGATGTGCTTACTTTCGTAGCCCAGGACCGCTCGGAAGCTATCGCCGTCAGCTTCTGGGACACTAAAGAGGAAGCGGCGGCCTACGATGTTTCAGGATATCCTGAGGTATTGAAAACCCTCACGGGTCTGGTGGAGGGAACGCCCAGAGTCGGAGTAGCTGAGCTTGCCACCTCAACGCTTCACAAACTCGCAGCGGCGAAAACTGCGTAAAGCAGACGCACTTCTAATCAGAGAGGGTGGACGTCCGCCCTCTTTTTCTTGGCCTGACAGAAGTGCGCAAACATGCCTCTCTCATCGCTGCGGCATTACCGAACACCCGAACACTCGAACACCGGAGCAGGAGTCGAACTTCTTAAAAACCTTCAGAAGATTTTTTTGAACGCCCTCTTGAACCAGTTGCCCGTACTCTTCGCACCTTTCGCGGTCTTATTACCGACGTCTTCACCCTTATCCACTGCCTTCCCGCCTACAGCTTTCGTTTTGTCGGCGGCCACTTTCGTACCCTTAACGGTCGCGTCCTTCGCATCTCCTGCCTTGTCGCCAACCTCAGAGCCGACTTCTTTGGTCTTCTCGCCGGCATCCTTCGCACCTTCGACCGTCGCGTCCTTGGCGTCTCCGGCCTTGTCAACGACGTCAGAACCCACGTCCTTCGTCTTCTTGCCAGCGGTCTTTGCGCCCTTGACCGTCTTGTCTTTTACATCTTTAGCCTTGTCAGCCGTCTTTTCGGTTGCGCTCTTGTCTTGAGTGCGGTTTTCCTGCCCTACAGCCTGGCCCGCTATCGCGGTTAATAGGACAAGCCCACACAATCCTGCCAATAAATCCTTACGCATACTGAACCTCCTGCAATGAATTAGAACGATTGTCTTCTAACTTCGATACGTCGCAACTGTGATGCCAAACGCACTCATATCGTCACAAGCGTTCTGAAAAATGATTCTTCGGCTCACCATGGTGAACCGCACTCAGCATTAATTCAAGTTGGGCTTCATTACGATCTTGATGCAGTCGTCCTTATCTTTCTTGAAAGTGCTATACCCGGAAGCGGCGTTGCTGAGATCGAGTCGATGAGTTATCACAAAGGAGGGATCTATTTTTCCGTCCTGAATCAGTTTCAGTAGCGGACGAAGATATTTGTGAACGTGCGTCTGACCCATCTTGAAAGTCAGTCCCTTCGAAAATGCAGCGCCGAAAGGAAACTTGTCGAGAAATCCTCCGTACACGCCCGGCACAGAAACAGTTCCACCTTTTCGGCAGACACGAATAGCCTGGCGAAGTGCATGTGAGCGATCGGTAGCCATATACAAAGCTGTCTTGGCCCGATCGTAGAGAGCGTCAACCGTGGTTCCATGCGCTTCGAGTCCTACGGCATCGATGCATGAGTCGGGTCCCATGCCTCCCGTCATTTCCGTGAGCTTTTCGTAAATATCCTGATCGCTGAAGTTCAATGTTTCTGCGTTACTTTGCTCCGCCGCCATTTGCAGTCGCCCAGAAACCTCGTCAATCGCGATTACACGTTCGGCGCCGAGCAGAAACGCACTCTTGATCGCGAATTGGCCCACTGGTCCACAACCCCAAACGGCAACCGTGTCTCCAGGCTGGATGTTACAGTTCTCAGCCGCCATGTAGCCCGTGGGAAAAATATCCGATAAGAAGAGTACTTGTTCATCACTTAGGTCGTCTGGAATTGGCAACGGACCCACATCTGCAAAAGGAACCCGCACGTATTCGGCCTGGCCTCCGGCATAACCACCCATCATGTGTGAATAGCCAAACAACCCCGAACCCGAAAAGCCGTAAAGCGCTTCGGCAGTTCCGGCGTTGGGATTGCTGTTATCACAGGCCGCCCACATATCGCGGTTGCAAAAGAAGCAGCTACCACAGGCAATCGTGAATGGAACAACCACTCGATCGCCTCGTTTCAATCTCCTCACGGAGCTGCCAACTTCGACCACTTCACCCATGAATTCATGGCCAAGGATGTCGCCCTTTTCCATTGTCGGAATGTAACCGTCGTATAGATGAAGATCGGAGCCGCAAATTGCGGTAGTAGTAATTTTCAAGATTGCGTCTTGAGGATTGAGAATGGTGGGGTCCGGAACCGTCATCACCTCGACATTGTGCTTTCCCTGCCAACAAACTGCTTTCATGTTTCCCCCGTGTCTTTTTTCTAGTTAGTCCTATAGATCTCGATTTGTTTCCACTGGCGACTCTGTCTCAACAGCCAAAGACCGGCCGGAAGTTTGACCGTCAATCGTGGGAATTTCACCGGCCTCTGCGAGTTGCTTGAATCTCCGCAAGTCGTCTTTGATCAACTGCGACGGTTCACCACCCAGCAATTGCGCGATGCTCGCCCCCACATTTCCTGCTGGTGGGTTGTAGTTCATCGTGACACGCACGAATGTACCGTGACCCGTCGGCCCTTTTTGGAAGCGCACGGAACCAGCGTTAACTACATCGGCGTTTTCCGTTGAACGCCAGACGATCAGTTCGTTCTCAATCTCGTTGTAGATCTCTGCGTCCCATTCAAACTGCATCCCCGCCGGTCCCCTTGCGACCCAGTGAGATCGTGTTGGATCAAGGACGGTGACTGAGTCGAGATTCCTCATGAATAGAGGAAGGTTCGTAAAATCACGCCAGAATGAGTAAAGCTCTGCGCGCGACTTGTCGATTGAGATCGATTTTTCGATGTGAACATCGCGAGCTACTGAAGCATCGTTATTATTCATGAGAGCCCGTGCCGCGGCGTATGCCAAACCAGCACCGGCCAGGACTACGGTTCCAGTCAAGAGAGGGTGTTTCGAAACCCGCGAGCGCAAACTGGATTTATCATTCGGAACCCCATCGGTTCCGTTTTTCATTTCCTGCGTCAGAGGTGATTCGCTCATATAACTCCTTATTTATTCGCTGAACCGGGCTCAGCTTTCTTGCGGTGCTGTTCGGCCAACACGTCGGACGGAGTAACCAGCGCAGCGGCTGACAATACTTTGTTCTTCCAACCTGCAACCACATCGCCTTCGCCGTTCATCATCGCTTCAAAACCTACTTTAGCGACGTCTGCTGGATCGTCCTTTTTTGATTGGCCAATCTTCGTGTCAACCATTCCGGCACGTTCAAAGAATTCGGTTTCAGTTGCACCAGGCATCAGACAAGTTACGCTGACACCGGTGTCCTTCAATTCATTGCGCAACGCAAAGGAAAACGAATCGATAAATGCTTTGGTGCCGTTGTAAGTTGCGTTGAAGGTACCGGGCGTAAAACCGGCAATTGAACCAGTGAAAAGAATTCTTCCCTCGCCGCGCGAAAGCATGTCTCTGCCTATTCGTTGGGCCAGATAGATCGTTCCTGTGATGTTGGTATCGATGACATGTTGAACTTCGTCGAAGTCCTGCTCAAGAAAAGCACCACCAAGGCCAAGTCCCGCATTCGCGAGCAACGCATCGACAGCGCGTCCTTCGATTGCCGCATAAAGCTCGTCTACGCCTTCAGGAGTGGATAAGTCTGCTTCAACCGCGTCCACTCGTACTCCGAGTTTTTTGAACTCTTCCGCAGCTTCAAAAATTTCCTCTTCGTCGGCTGCTACCAATAAATCAAAACCATCCAGCGCACAGCACTTAGCGAGTTCAAAACCAATTCCTGTTGAGGCGCCGGTAACAATTGCGAGTTTGCCTGAGTTTTTGGTCACGAAATTTCTCTCCTGTGTATTACATAAATAAGGGAATGCGAGCCGGCTCATTAGAGCTGACTTCCATTCCCGTTCTCAGCTAAGCCTGGCGTTCGCTTTGCCGGATACCGCCGCCTTGATTTAATTTACGATCGACTGCCATGTTTACCCTCCCCGGTTCGTTCTGTTACCGCAGTTCGTCCCAATTGACGTTGCAAGAAATCTAATCCTGCATTCATTCAGAACGTTTCTCGGTATTAATCTCTCATGGCAATAAAGGTGCCATAAGGTGTTGCAGCGCTTTGGAGTTCAATTCCTCGCGCTCAAGCGCTCGCACTTTCATCAACGCATATAACGCCAGGACATTGGTGTTTTAGGGAAACGGAAATTCTTGGTAGAATTCGAGCGCGGACAACATGCCGGGGTGGCGGAATGGCAGACGCTGCGGACTTAAAATCCGTTGTCCGAAAGGACGTGCGGGTTCGACTCCCGCCCTCGGCACCACACTTAACCTTGTCTGCTTCACGAACTTGCATTGTTCCTCAAATTCGATTCATGACTATCTGGCCGTATTTCATTTGTAGACGGCAGCGCTCAAGCCTCAGTAGGGCTTAAGAATAATTTCTTTGAAACCGGAGAACGTAGCCGCGTCGCCTATTTGGATAGAAATGAGCCATAATTCAGCATGGCAATAAAGTAATCGGACTAAGAAGATTTATTCACAAAGGAGAACACGCGATGAAACGTCTGTTCCTGACGGCAACTCTGTTGCTATTCTTCGCGCCGTCACTCGCTGCACAAAATCCTTCAAGGCCTGACGCATCGAACGATTCGAAACTTATCTACGCTGACTTCCAGAACGCAC
>DASSFI010000006.1:0-59837 GCA_035694465.1 Pyrinomonadaceae bacterium
CGTGGCCGCCCTTGGTTTTTGATCGGGCCTTTGTTCACCGGCGCCGTTCAAACCAAGGGCGGCCACGGAGGGCCGCCCCTACAGTTCGGTGGACGGTGCCTGATGTCCTCACGGTACTACTTCAAAGCTGATCTTGTTTGACTCGACCATTGGACCATCACAACACGAGAGCCGCCGTTGAATCGTGAGTTCGTACTTCCCCGCCGGCAACACGTTGTACCACGCATCAGCATCCTCACTCGTTTGGTCATTAACAAGCAGGAACCAATCAGCCACGCGCGGCTCGTTAGGTCTGAGCAACACAGGTTCCGGCAAATTCTCCTTGTCACAAACCTGATTCCGTTTTGCGTTCACGGTTTCGTACGACAGAGAATTCGCGTACGGCACGACTTTGCCATCGCGCGTGAGCCTCGGAAGATCCTGGTAAACGTCCGAAGAGATGCAAGTGTAAGCCGCATCCTTCGACGTATTCGTCATCGTGATCGTGACCGGAATCTGCTCGCCAACCTTGAAGGTCGCCGCCGGTGGTCCAAGAAATCCATTCGTCGTAGCAATCGTCACCTTGACGGTCTCAGGATTCGTCGCCGGCGATTGACCCATCACCACCGCAACGCCAATCACGATTGAAACTCCGAACACTAATAAACTCTTTTTATTTATTCTTCTCATGATGGCCGGAAAATAGACCTCTCCGCCGTTTGTGTCTTTCCCTTAGTTGCTTCTAATTACCGCGTTTTGCGAGACCGAGCCGCGGTTTTTTCGAGGGCAAAATCGTGTAATTACGAACAATCTCAGAAAATACGACGGGCCGTTGAATATGAGATTTTTAGGGTGCTATGAGCCCGTTAGTTAAAATCTGTAGTGTATTTGTATCTATTTTTGTCTTTGCTTTCTGCGTGTCTGGGCAGGAAATTCCCGGCGCTGCGCGGATTTCGACCGGTCAACCACCCACGCTGAGTTATCAGGACGCCGTTCGGCTAGCAATCGACAACAATCTCGCAACACTTCAAGCAAACGAACGACGTAACGAAGCGCGCGGTGAGAAGGATCAAAGGCGTGCACCCCTCCTGCCAAACATCTCCGGTGCTGCTTACCAGGCGAGTTTGACTGAGAACCTCGTTGCGCTCGGATTCCAGCCCGGACTCATCCCCGGATTCAACTCGACATTTATCGGACCATTCAAAAACTTCGATGCCCGTCTTTTGTTGACCCAAAAGATTTTTGATCTCAGTGCGATTCGAAACTACCAGGCTGGGAAAGCCGGCGTTCGCGTCGCTGAACTGGAGGAGGCTTTAGCGCGCGAGCAAGTCGCCAGTCGCACCGGTCTCATCTATCTCGAAGCGCTGCGTGCTGAACGCGCCGTTGTCGCGGCGCAGGCCAACGTGGAGTTGGCCCAGGCGTTACTTCAGCTCGCTCAGGATCAACGCAATGCCGGAGTGGGAACCGGCGTCGACGTCACGCGCGCGCAGACGCGTTTGGCTGAGCAACAAGTCGGTCTGGCCCAGGCCCAAACTGCATCCGAAACTGCCCGTCTCAATTTGCAACGCGTGGTTGGTCTGCCACTCGGCAGTCCGTTGACGTTGACCGATCAACTCCGATTCGTCGAAGAACCGCTGCCGGAAGTTATAACGGCGGTGACGCAGGCAGCTCAGGATCGGCGTGAGATTCAGGTCGCCGAAGAAGAGAATCGAGTGAATCAACTCGAAGTGCAGTCGGCGCGCGCCGAGCATCTGCCGTCGCTTGAAGTCGTTGGCGATTATGGACCAAGTGGTATCACGCCGAGCCGTTCGGATCTACCGACACGTCGAGTTGCAGTGCAGCTCAACGTGCCGATTTTCAATGGAGGATTAACACAGGGAAGAGTGACAGCAGCCGCGAGTCGCAAGCGACAGTCGGAGTTGGAACTCGCAAATATTCGTGGACAGGTCGAGGAAGACGTGCGTTTGGCATTGACGACCTTGAGAACTGCCGCCGTGCAAGTGCGCGCGGCGGATGAAAGCGTGATGTTGGCCCAACGCGAGCTCGAGATGGCCCGCGATCGTTTTAAGGCCGGCGTCGCTGACAATCTCGAAGTGATAACAGCACAAACATCGCTGGCGAATGCGCGCATCGCCCAGGTAACTGCTCTCGCACAACACAACGCCGCCCGTTTGAATCTGGCCGCGGCCCTGGGACGAGCGCAAACATTTCGCTGGTGAGGTCTAAGTACAGGTTACGCAGATGAAAGTAGATTTTTCCAAACATCGCAAGGCGATCATAGTTGCTTCGATAATTCTTCTGGTGGGAGTGATCGTTGGCGTTCGTTACTGGCTTTACGCTCGTTCGCATGAATCTACCGACGACGCGTTCATCGATGGCCACATCATTCAGGTGAGTCCGAAGGCTTCCGGTTACGTTGCCAAGATCTATGTTAACGACAACCAGCAGGTAAAGGCAGGTGATCTGATTGTCGAGATCGATCCGCGCGATTACGAAGTACGTTTGCAACAAGCACGAGCGGCGCTAAACGCCGGTCTGGCCAAACAGAACGAAGCGAAGACGAATGTGACGCTGACACGGGCGACGAGTTCCGCCACCGTGCAACAGGCGCGTGCAGCGGTGCGGAAGTCGCACACGGAAGTCGAATCGTCACGTGCGGGCGCCTCGGGTTCTGCCAGCCGTGCGAATCAAGCCGTTTCGGCAATTGGCACGGCGCAGGCAAACCTCGCGCAAATGCAGGCTCAGGTTGTAGCAGCGCAAGCCGAAGCGGTTCGCGCGAAGGCTGACGTTTCGCGTTACCAGGATCTCTATTCCAAAGACGAGGTTTCGAAACAACAACTGGACCAGGCAGTGGCGACGTCGAAGACGGCGGACGCAGAGCTCGATTCCGCACGACAGAAAGTTCTGGCCGCGCAGGCACAAGTGAACGAAGCACGCGCGGCACAAAGTGCGGCTGCGGATACAGCACGGCAGGCACAGACGCAGATTGGCGGCGCTGAGGCTGGTGTCAATGAAGCCCTCGGCCGCCTCGCCGAAGCGAATACGGCGCCACAACAAGTGGCGGTGAGCCAGGCACAGGCTGAGACGGCGGGCGCGACGACGGAACAACTGCAAGCGCAGGTCGCACAGGCCGAACTCGAACTCTCGTACACAAAGATCTATGCGCCTGAAGACGGACGTGTAACACGCAAGAGTGTTGAAGAAGGCGCGCTGGTCCAGATCGGTCAACCGTTGTTGGCGATTGTTCCCGGTAATGTTTGGGTCACGGCCAATTTCAAGGAAAGCCAGATCGGCAAAATGGTTCCCGGTCAGAAGGTCGACATAAAAGTTGATGCCTATCCGGGGAAGATCTTTAAAGCACACGTCGATAGCATTCAGGCAGGCACAGGTGCGCGGTTTAGTTTGATTCCGCCCGAAAACGCCACGGGAAATTATGTGAAAGTTGTGCAGCGTGTTCCGGTGAAGATTGTTTTCGACGAACCGTTGGATCCCCAACACATGCTCGCGCCGGGAATGTCGGTGGTTCCCGAGGTAGCAGTCAGATGAGCACTCCGGGAGACTGGAAACCCAGCTTCAACCCGTGGCTGATCGCTACCGCCGTGATGCTCGCGACGTTCATGGAAGTGCTCGACACTTCCGTGGCGAACGTGGCGTTGCCACACATCGCCGGCAACCTTTCGGCGACGGCGGACGAGTCGACGTGGGTGCTGACCAGTTATCTGATTTCCAACGCCATCATTCTTCCCACTACCAACTGGCTGGGCCACGTCTTCGGTCGCAAACGATTTCTGATGGTTTGTATCGGAATTTTCACGTTGTCGTCGGCACTTTGCGGCGCGGCGACGAGCCTGGAAATGTTGTTGTTCGCGCGAGTGCTACAGGGCGCCGGTGGTGGTGCGTTGCAACCGATCGCTCAAGCGGTGTTGTTGGAGAGTTTTCCGGCCTCGAAACGTGGTTCGGCGATGGCGGTTTACGGCATGGGAATCGTCGTCGCTCCAATCATTGGACCAACACTCGGTGGTTGGATCACTGATAACTATTCGTGGCGCTGGATCTTTTACATCAACATTCCCATCGGCATTCTCGCTGTGCTGATGGCGCACACGTTCATCGAGGATCCGCCGTATATCAAGAATCAAAGACCCGGCCGGATCGACTACATCGGTTTTGGTTTGATGGCCATCGGTCTGGCGTCGCTTCAGATCGTGCTCGATAAAGGTCAGGAAGACGACTGGTTCTCGTCCGGATTCATCACGCGCACCGTTGTCGTTGCCGTAATTTGCCTCATCGCGTTTGTGGTGTGGGAGCTTTGGACCGACGATCCGATCGTAAATCTGCGTGTGTTTGCCAATCGCAACTTCGCGGTTGGTACCGGGCTGATCGCGGCAATGGGTTTGGTGTTGTACGGGACGACTGCGCTGTTACCGTTGTTTCTGCAAACACTCTTGGGTTATCCGGCGTTGCAGAGTGGACTCGCGGTCAGTCCACGAGGCATTGGCGCCGTCGTGTCAATGATTGTTGTCGGTCGTCTGATCGGGAAGGTTGATGCACGGTACCTCATCATGATCGGGTTTGCCGTGATCGGTGTCTCGACTTACTTTCTCGGCAACATCGATCTCGAGATAACGATCCGCAGTGTGGTGTGGCCACTCGTCACGAGCGGGCTCGCGCTTGGCCTGGTTTTTGTGCCGTTGACTGTGATCTCGACGGGGACGTTGAGTAATGAACAGATCGGCAACGCCACCGGTATCTACAACCTGATGCGTAACGTGGGTGGGAGTTTCGGAATTGCGGCTGTAACCACGATGTTGGCGCGTGGATCGCAGATTCATCAGGCGACGATGGTCTCGCATTTGACGCCTTACGATCCGGCTTATCAGCAAAGGTTGAGTGAGATCGTTACGAGGATGTCGTATCAGACGGATATGGTAACGGCGTCACAAGAAGCGCTTGGATCTGTCTATCAGACACTCGTGAAACAGGCGACACTGCTGGCGTATATCGATAACTTCCGGTTTCTTGCTTTCCTCTGTTTTGTGTGTGTGCCGGCGGCGCTGCTGTTCAAGAAAGTTCGCGCTCGCGGCGCGCCCACGGCCATGCACTAATAGAACGCGGATTGGATACGAATCAAATCCGTAACCAATCCGCGTCGATCTGTGGTTAGTCCTCAGCGAGGAGCTGTTTGATCAGTTCTTCAGTTTGATCGTATGCGCCTTCGCCGACGTGTTGCCAGCGGATGCGGCCCTGTTTGTCGATTACAAACCAGGTGGGCCATGCGTTGACGCGGTAAGCGTTCCACGTTGAGAAGTCGTTGTCGGTAACGACCGGAAACGTGATTCCAAGTTCGGCAATTTCATGACGCAGGTTATCGACATTTCGCTCTGTGTCGAGTTCCGGCGAGTGAACGCCGATTACGGTCAATCCCTGGGAACGGTAACGGGCGTCCCAATTCTTCACGGCCGGGACCGCGTTGCGGCAGTTGTAACAGGCAAACGTCCAGAAATCGACGATTACGACGCGCCCGCGAAGGCTCTTCAGCGTTAGAGGTTCGGAATTGATCCAGGTTCCGCTCGAAATTTCCGGAGCGGTTGGTGCTTTTTTCTCTTTATCCAATATTGGTGTACTCATATTTTCATCACCCTTGGTTAGTCGCGAAATGCCGGCGTTCAGAGTCCCCAATGGACCCAAACCATTTGCATATCCGGTAGCGACGACTGCAATGCCAAGCAAAACCATCAATCCTAAAGCGATAATGTTCTGTCGATGCATTGATTCAATTGTCTCCTTAATGTCAAAGCTGACAATACCAAGAGCCCGGAAAAGGTAAATTGGTTGTCTGGCCCTTTTCCTGCTTCCTTCACGCGTTAACCCTTTGAGCCCGTACACCCAAAGGGGACGTTCCATGCCGATCACGTTCCGCGCCACTCTGGCAATTGTCGTAAATCTAAGTCTCATCACTGCCGCGTTTGCGCAGTCAAATTCCGTGACTTCGATTCCCGTGCGGACGTCGCCCGCCGAAGAAGAGAGCCTGCGGGTATTGACCGCCGAGTACGGACGCGCTCTCGCCGCCGGTGATCTCGAAGCAGTGCGTAACTTCTGGAACCCCCAATCGTCCAACCTTCCAAACCAATTGCGGCTATATAAAAAAGTCTTCTCACAAGCCCGGCTCGAATTCAGCAGTCCAACGGTGACGCAGCTCGAAATTACCGGCGACAAGGCAGTTTCCGAGTTAACCGTCGATGAACGGCGTCTCGACAAGAAAACAGGCGCCGTACTCCTGACTTTCGATCCATTTCGTGGTGCGTGTCGATCCTTTGAATGGGTCAGAACCGATGCCGGCTGGCGGATCGAGCGCGAAGTCCTGGTTCAGGACGAAATCGCGGTGCGACTCGAGGCGGCACGCTCCGACCGAGAACGTGACGAGATCCTCGAAAAAGAGAAACGCTTCGTTAACAACACTCTCATCGGTGCTTTGGGCACCAGGGCGCTTCGCCATCAAACCCGTACGGAGTATGACACGGCGTTGCACTACGCCAACTTGCAGCGAGTGGTTGCGGAGCGACTGGGCGATCCAGTTGGCATCGCGGCAGCGTGGCTAAACACGAGTGTCGTCAAACACTCCGATGAGCAACACGAAGCAGCTCTCGAAGCCGCCCAGAAGGCTTTTGCGATGTACGAGTCACTGGGAATCAAACGAGGGATGGCGCTGGCGCTCGAAGATCTGAGCAACTCGTATCGTGCTCTCGGAAACCTCCGCCGCGCTTTTGAATGCGCTCAGAAATCACTTCGTCTTTCGGAAGAAGAGAACCAACGCCGAGGAGTAATGGTCGCGCTAAACGAACTCGCGATCATTTACGGCGAACAAAACAACATCGAGCAATCACTCGCCCATCAGGAACGCGCCCTCGCGCTCGCAGAGGAACTTGGCGACACGCTCATGATTGCGACCGTGCGTCACGACGTCGCTCTGCAATACAAGAAGATGGGCGACCTGCCGCGCGCTCTTGAAATCTACCAGCAACTACTGAAACAAACAGAGACATTTGGCGATGCCGGCGGCGCGGCGATGGTGCGCGATCAGATCGGCCGCATTAATGCTGAACAGGGCCGCTACGAAGAAGCATTGCGCTATCACAGGGAAGCATTGGCGGGCCTCGAAACAGCAGGCATGAAGCATGCTCTCGTTATTTCGCTCAACAACATCAGCGCTGTATACCTTCGGCAGCGAAACTACACTGAAGCGCTTTCTGCGTCGCAACGGGCAGTGTCGGTCGCACGCGACCGGGGACGTAAAGTTGATCTCTTTGTTGCGCTCACCAATCTCGGTTATTCGCAGTTTGGTCTAAACCAGTTTGCGGAAGCACGACAGACGTTTAGCGAAGCAGTGTCGATCGTCGAAGACTTGCGCGTGCAAGCGGCCGGTGGTGTTGAGGAACGGCAGCGTTACTTTGAAGGCGGAATGCAGGCGCATCACGGAATGCTCAACGTGTTGGTGAAACAGAACGACGCCGTAGAGGCATTCAGACTTGCCGAACAGGCGAAAGCGCGCGCGCTGCTCGACATGCTGCAACAAGGACGGGTCAAAGTTCACAAGACAATGACCACCAAAGAACAGGAAGAAGAGCTGCAATTAACGTCGCAACTGACACAGCTCAACAAACAGCTTGCGCGAGTTACACAAGCGGACGCTGCTCGTGTGGCTGAGGTCGAAGGTCAACTCGAGAAAGCGCGACTCAATTATGAGGCGTTCCAAAATGCTTTGTATGCGGTGCACCCGGAATTGAGAACACAGCGCGGTGAAGCGCCGATCATCAACGCGCAGGAACTCGCTGAATTATTGCCGAATGCTTCGTCGGCGTTGCTGGAGTACGTCGTCACTGACGAGAACACTTATCTCTTTGCGATCACCAGGCCCGCGGACAAAGCCGAGGTCCAGGTTTACACGCTGCCGATCAAACGGACTGAACTCGCGAGGCAGATCGAATCGTTCCGGCAGCAGCTTGCGAGTCGCGATCTTGGTTTTCGAAATTCCGCCGTCGCGCTCTATGACTTGTTTCTCAAGCCGGCCCACGCTCAACTGCGTGGCAAGACCAACCTCGTGATCGCGCCAGACAGTAGTCTTTGGGATTTGCCGTTCCAGGCACTCGTAAATGGATCCGGCCGTTTCATGCTCGAAGACGCTTCGATTGCTTACGCGCCGTCGTTTACGGTATTGCGCGAAATGACGAAGCGACGAATGAGCCTGACTACGAATCGCGCCCCCGCAACTTTGTTAGCGCTTGGAAATCCGGCGTTAGGAGGTGAGACCGCAAAGCGAACTGGACCGGCGTTGCGTAACGGTGGTCTCGATCCGTTGCCGGAGTCAGGTGCAGAAGTTAAGGCACTCGCGAAGTTGTATGGCGCCGGTCGCAGCAAAGTCTATGTCGGCGCCGAGGCGCGCGAAGATCGCGTGAAAACTGAGGCTGGAACCGCCGGAATTCTGCACTTCTCGACCCACGGCACCCTCAACAACGCTGCGCCGATGTATTCGTATCTCAGTCTCGCCGAAGTTGGACCAAACGACGACGGCTTGCTCGAAGCGTGGGAGTTGATGCGTCTCGATCTGAAAGCCGAGCTGGCGGTATTGTCAGCGTGTGAAACGGCGCGCGGACGCATCGGTGCGGGCGAAGGTGTGATCGGTTTCTCGTGGGCGATGTTTATCGCCGGTGTGCCGTCGACCGTCGTCAGTCAATGGAAAGTTGAATCAGCGTCGACGCGTGATTTGATGGTCAACTTCCACCGGTCATTAATCACGTCGGCAGGATCGAAACCGACGGCAAAGGCTGATGCGTTGCGACAGGCAGGATTGAGTTTGATGCGCAATCCGCAAACGAGTCATCCATTCTACTGGGCGGGATTCGTGCTGGTTGGTGACGGCGGGTGATCTACTCAATGAGCGCTGCCAGCTTTCGCGGCGCCGTTGACTGGTAAGCGCGCCGGGCCAGTTCAGTCACAGTTTCCCAGTCGACTTCGTCGAGATCGAGTCGAATTCCAACCCAACCTTTCGAACCAACATAAGCCGGCACGAAGAAGGTTTCTGCGTCGCTTCTGACGAGGCGGCGCTGTTCGTTCAGGTTCGACTTGCAGCAGAAGGAGATCTTGCCGTCGCCGTGGTGATCGAAAAGATAGTAGGCAAAATTCTTTTTGCGAATGCGAAAGACGATGTGTCCGGCGCCGGCCGGTTCATAAGTGATCTCAGGCAGTGTCTCGCAGATCTCGATCAACTGCTCGCGACGGGTTTCGGAGTTGGTTAGTTGTTGGGCTGAAAGAGTCACAATGATGCCGCAGCTATTTATTTGCCATACAAACTTGTCAATTTAAGCACGATTCGTTTAGTGGTCCAGAGTTTAAACTAAACGAGGAGCCATAACGATCACGGGAGGAGTTGAGAGAATGCCAAGATACGGTAAGAAGGCGAGTGAGAAGGTAGAGAAGGCGATGCATGAGCGGAAGCAGGGGACGTTGAAGAGCGGCCGCTCGGGGAAGAAAGTGACGAGCAAGAAGCAGGCGATCGCGATTGGGCTATCGGAAGCGCGCGCGGAAGGTGGGAAGGTACCGGCGAAGAAAGGGTCTTCGAAGAAGGGTGGTTCGAAGAAGTCTTCAAAGAAGCGGACGTCGAAGAAAAAATAATCCTACTGTCCTTAGTTTCGCGGTTAGCATCGCACTTGGAAACAGTCAGAACCGTCCGCGGTAGCGGATGGGTACGTCGTAGACGCTCTCGGAGCCAACGAAGCTGCGCACCCATCCGCTACCGCGGACGGTTCTGACTGTTTACAAGTGCGTGGTTCAGTCCTTGAGTCAACGAAAGGTGTTTCTACTTAACAGTCAACGCGTGGCGGAACAGCTTGTTACACTCCTCTTCAAGCACACCGCCAACGACCGTACATTCCCGAAACGTCGCCAGCCGCGCGAGCTCTTCAGCACGGATATCGATCGCCCACCAGTTCAACGACTTCAAAAACGGAATCGACGACCCGTAAACGACGCGTCTGATTCCAGCCCACGCCACCGCACCCTGACACATCGCACACGGTTCCGCAGTCGTGTAAAGCGTCAACCTGGACCAATCGATCTTCGGGTGCGAAGCCGCACACTTATTGATCGCATCCATCTCTCCGTGCCAGGTCGGATTGAGAATCGATCGATTCCAACCCTCCGCCATCACCACTCCCTTTTGGTCCACCAACACCGCGGCAAAAGGATACTTAGGATTATTCCCAGCCAGGCGAATTGCTCGCCTCATGTGTCCCTCATCCGACGCATCAATAATAAAAGAGCCGTGCGCTTCGAGAGTGCGGAGTATCGGCAGCGCCAGCACTGTTGGAACCAGATTGCGAAGCAAGGTTCGCCGCTTCATGCGTGTCCTCCATCTGTCTATTCAGGCAATCGAGGCCATGTTAACGTATTCCGGTATGGTTACGATTGACGATGTTCACGTCAGGAACGATTTTCACCCGGGAGATCTCGGTTACATCATCCACTTGCATGGTCGCTTGTATGGGCGTGAATACAATTACGGCGTTGCCTTCGAGATGTATGTTGCGCGTGGTCTGTATGAATTCTATAAGCAGTACGATCCGGACAGAGACCGGGTGTGGATCTGCGAACACGCCGATCGCATTATCGGTTTTCTCCTGCTGATGCATCGTGAAGATAATACGGCGCAGCTTCGATATTTCCTGCTCGATCCCGATTACAGAGGCATTGGGTTGGGAAAACTTCTTATGAATTCGTACATGGACTTTCTCCGCGAACGCGGTTACAAATCCTCATACTTATGGACCACGAACGAACAGGAAACCGCCGCCTCGCTTTACCGGCGTTACGGGTTCGAATTAACTGAGGAAAAGGAATCAACTGCCTTTGGCAAGCCGTTGCGCGAACAGCGATACGATCTTCGCGGGATCATAACGGCTTAACCGTGTACTTCGTCACATGATCGCGCGCTATGACAAAAAGTTCATTCTTGTCGTTGAAGATCATGCCGAAGGCCATTCCTTTTAACGTGAGCGTGTTGAGGTATCGCCCGTTGCTATCAAATACCTGAATGCCTTTCATGTCGCCAACATAAACGCGGCCGAATCCATCCACCGCGATCGAATAAGCCGAACGCAGTTGACCGGGCTGATCACCCGTACCACCAAAGCGGTTTAGAAACTTCCCATCACGCCCGAACTTGAACACTGCCTCGTTGAATCTACCGAGCGCATAGATGTAACCCGAGCCATCAACCGCCACTCGCATACTTAGTTCGGAGTCGCCGCTGGCACTGCTGATCGCGGCGGGAATCGTCTGGACCACCTTGCCGCTTGAATCAAA
Source organism: Pyrinomonadaceae bacterium (assembly GCA_035694465.1). Taxonomy (GTDB): domain Bacteria; phylum Acidobacteriota; class Blastocatellia; order Pyrinomonadales; family Pyrinomonadaceae; genus PSRF01. The sequence goes on from DASSFI010000006.1 coordinate 11,338, forward strand.
AGCGACGATGTCGTCGCGACCGCCATGTGATGCTGTTACCAGCCCGCCATCCGCAGCAGCTGTCACGTCATCGAACGAGGATTTTTCGTACTCGAGTTGACCGATCTTCTCACCGTTTTCGCCGCGATGAAATTCTACGCCTCCGCCTTGAACAACATACACCGTGCCTTTTCGATCGGCGGCCAAACCACGCAAAATTGTCTTTCGATCGCCGACGTTCCATTGCGTGAGAAACTTGCCGTCCGAGTCGAAGACTTGAATTCGTCCGCCAGTGTATTCGCCCACATAAATGTGCCCGGCGCCATCCACCGCGATACTGCGCGCGTCCGTAAACATCCCCGGACCAACTCCTTCGCTGCCGAAGTTGAGCAGGACCGTCGCGAAACTGTTTGTGTTTTCCTTCGTCGGCGGTGAATTCGGACGGGTTGGAGTTTTAGTCTCTTTGACTGTGCGCGAGATAGAAGAAAATACCGGCGCGAGTATTCCCACCGCAGCCAGACCAATAACGACCACAATGAAGAGCGGGATTACCAAGAGCAACCAAAGCGATTTAGGTAGCTTTGATCCCTGCGAGAGCCCGAGTTGAATGCGGACGACTTGTGGCGGTTGTCCGGTGAGTTCATTCGGCGCGATCAGTTGACTATGACAATAGTCGCAGCGCGCCGTCGCTTTCGTTTGGTTGAAAGGATCTGTGGAACGCTCGTAATTTACCGGCGCTCCACACTTGGGGCAGTCAAATGTTTGCGGCATAAGTTCGCAGAAAGACTAACAAACTTATCCGCAGATTACACCGATTTTATTAATCAATCTGTGTCATCTGTGGATTCGTTCTGATCTGCGACCAGATCCAGTGAATGGCCACCCAGAAGATGAAGCTGGCGAGATAGGCAACAAAGATCGTCGCGAAGCTGAACTGCGGATCGACACGGCTTCCGATCAACGTCACCAGGAGCAAGAGGGCGCCGTTGACAATCGCCAGACTCCACAACGCCGTTCGGAACGACGACAATCCTTTGGCAATCATAAGCGCAAAAATTACGATGTTGCCGATCACGCCTGCGGTGACGATCGCATCGAGTGCATGGCCAATCATCAAGATCGACCCAACCTCGTGTTTGCGTCCGTAGCCGAGCAGGGTAAACGCAACGAGGGTAATAATTAGACACGCAACCAAACCCATTGCATCTCTTTTCAGGTTCTTCATGGTCTCGCCCTTTCTTAAAGTTTCGAATCGTTCCAATGGTGCGGTTCGCATTACGTCAATGATTACTCGCAGCCAGAAGTCAGCCATCGTTAACAAACCGCGTGAGTGGGTGTCGCGATAGCAATCGCGGAAGAGTTGTGTCATCTCCGGCCCGTACGCGACGCGGAAGTCTCGCGGATACGCAAGCAGGAGAAGCTGATATAGCCGTTTCGAATTTGACATATGGACTTACGAGCGTTTCGGCAACAAGCGTTTTTGTTGAGCCACGGACACCATCCTGGAGATGCGTTGCAACTCCGCCTTCAGAACCTTTTGACCAAAATCGCTGAGACGATAATAGCGGCGGCGTTCGTCATCGAGCTCCGGATCGGGACGCTCGTCGACTTCAACGATCAGACCATTACCTGACAAACGCTTAATCGCGCCGTAAAGCGTGCCTGGTCCAAGACGGATCTGGCCATTAGTGTGCTCCGAGACTTCCTGCATGATTCCGTAGCCATGCAGATCGCCGTCGGAAAGAGCCAGCAGTATGTGAAAAACCGAAGACGTCAGCGGCAGCAGTTTTTCCGGGTCAAGTTGTTCCTTAGCCATTCGCACTCCTAAGCTATGTCACTGCGCGATATATCGGCAGGCGATATAGTAGGCGCGTTGAGGCGTGGTGTCAAGAAGGTTTTTTGACCACGGATCTGCGCAGATTGTTTACGGATCGATTGGTCGTTCCATCAGCAGGTCGAGTTGCTGATCCGCGCCTAGTTGAAATGTGTGTTCGCCGACAGTGCGAAAGTTCCACTTGCGATAGAAGGCCTGGGCGCGCGCATTTCGTTCCCACACGCCGAGCCAGATGGTTTCGCGCCCGGCCTTGCGCGCTTCATCGAAACACGCATGCATCAGTGCTTCGCCGACGCCGCGGCCGAACCATTCCGATGAGACGTATATCCGGACTATCTCGATGGGGTTCGCGCCTTCGATTCCGTCCGGAACTTCGCCGACATGAAGCATGGTGTAACCCGCGGCGAGCCCGTCGACTTCCGCAATGAGGAATGTTGAATTCGGATCGGCCAATTCGTCAGACTGCTGCGTTAAGCTGAATGATGAAGCGAGGTATGTCTCCATATCCTCCGCGGTGTTGTCAGCAGCGAACGTTTCGTGAAAAGTGCGGGCTCCAAATTCAGCCAGTAAACTGGCGTCATCAGCAGTGGCGTGACGTATGGTGACGTGAACCTTTTCAGTCATGTCGTTAGAGTGGCTTTTTCAAACGGCTGTGTCAACGCACCATTTCTTTTGTGTGTGAGATTTTCCTTGGCTGAAATTCACTGGAGAGACTAAACTCCCGCCATCATGCTAAACGATTTTTCCTACGCGTTCCGCACGCTGCGCAAGAGTCCTATTTTCACCGTCACAGTCGTCGTTACCATTGCCCTCGCGATTGGTGCGAGCACTGCGATCTTCAGCGTCACTAACGGCGTATTGCTCAGAAAACTTCCTTACAAAGATCCGGACCGTTTGGTGCTGACCTGTAATGATATGCGACAACGGAATGTCAAAGACTTTCCGCTTTCAAATGTCGACTTTCACGACTTGCGCAACGGCGCCAAGAACAACTTCGACGATTTCGCCGCCTTCAACACGGGGCGTATCACACTGCCGGGTTTGGACGGCACACCGGAGCGGGTCCGCATCGCTGTTGTTTCGACAAACTTCTTTCAGATGATGGGTGGCTCGATCGTCGCGGGTCGAGACTTTCAGGAATCAGATGGAACCCCGCAAGCACCTCCTCCCGCAGGTAATGCTCCGGCTGCAAACGCACCACCGCCATTGCCAACGATGGCCATTCTGAGTAACGACTATTTCCAACAGCGCTTTGGTGGCGATCGATCGATCATTGGCAAACCGCTTCCGGTCTCGACCGCGTTTGGACCAGCGCCAATCGTCGCGGGTGTTCTCACTCCGGGATTCGAGTTATTACTTCCGCCTCAGGTGAACATCGAACAGTTTCCGAGCGTTTGGCTTGCGGCGCGTATTCCTTACGACGTCGCCAACCGAAACAATGTGCAGTGGCGTGTGGTTGCACGGCTGAAGTCGGGCGCTTCGATCGAAAACGCACAGGCCGAAGCGGAAACGATCGCGCAGAAAATTCGCGAAGAAAACACGATTGCAAAAACGGCCGGCAAGTATTTCCGATTGGCGCCGATGAAGCAGCACCTTGTGGAGGAAGTGCGACCGACAATTCTGGCGTTGATGGGTTCGGTAGTCTTCCTGTTACTGATAGCGTGTGCGAATGTGGCTAACTTGATGCTCGTGCGAGCTGCGTCACGCGAACGAGAGCTGGCTGTGCGAGCAGCATTGGGCGCCGGTTGGTGGCAGTTAGTGCGACAAACACTTGCCGAAGCGATTGTGTTGGCTGGAGTCGGAACAGCAATCGGCGTTGGGCTTGCTTATCTGGGTATTCGTCAATTGCTTTGGATTGCGCCGGCGAATTTGCCACGTTTGAATGCAATCAGTCTTGATATGAAAGTGTTGGGTTTTGCGGTGTTGGCAGGTCTCGCTTCGGCCATGTTGTTTGGAGTTATACCGGCGTTGCGAACTGCGAAACCAAACCTCATGGAGACATTACGCGCTGTTGGAAGAAGCGGCGCTCTCGGCGCTGCGGGTCTGCGCAATGCTGTGGTCGTAGTGGAAGTTGCGCTCGCGTTTGTCCTCCTGATTGGTTCCGGATTGATGTTTCGCACGTTCATTAACATTCAGCGTGTGAATCTCGGATTCGATCCGCGCGGGCTATTGACGTTTCAACTGCTCGGCAATATCGGTAACTCACCTCAGGAAGCAGACACTTTCAAACGTCAGCTTCGCGAACAACTGGACGCGCTGCCGGGCGTTAATAACGTAACAGCGTCATTTCCACTGCCACTCGCGGGTGGGTTTAGTCCAGTGCGTTGGGGCGGAGCAGAAGCGCAGTCAGATCCGAGCAAGTTCCAGGCTGCTGATCTACAGATCGTTTTGCCGGGTTATTTCGAGGCGATGGGTACGACCTTACTCGCGGGACGAACATTCACGCCAGAAGACAGTGCGCCTGACAGGAATCTGCTTATAGTTGATCAAGCGCTCGCCGCTAAAGCGTTTCCAAACGAGTCTGCGGTGGGCAAGAAGATCCTGTTTCGCGCGCGCACGCCTGAGGCGCAATGGGGAGAGATCATTGGTGTAGTGGCCCATCAACGCAACTCATCTCTGATCGAACCCGGACGCGAACAACTCTACGTGACTGACGGATATTTCAATCATCAGGCTGCATCGTGGTGGGCGTTGCGAACTGATGGCGATCCGGCAGCACTGGCTGGTCAGGTGCGCGAAGTCGTGCAGCGACAGGGAAAAGAAACCTTCATCAACCAACTGCAGCCGATGGATTCACTCGTGACTGCGGCTCAGGCACAGACGCGTTTTTCACTCCTGCTGATCGGAGTGTTCTCGACGATTGCTGCGCTGCTTGCGGGCGTGGGTTTGTATGGCGTGCTTGCGACTTCCGTGCGTCAACGAACCGCGGAGATTGGCGTGCGCATGGCCCTCGGCGCCGCGCCGTCACGTATTTTCCGTTTGATGGTTGGCAAAGGACTCTCATTGAGTGTGATTGGAATCGTGATCGGCCTGGTCGCGTCGTTTGCGTTCACGCGTATATTGGCGAGCATGCTCGTCGAGGTGAAGCCAACCGATCCGATCACCTTTGTCTCGGTCGCGGGCCTGTTCCTGGTCATCGCCTTCCTGGCCTCCTGGCTCCCCGCCCTCCGCGCCGCCGGGCTCGATCCAACCACGGCGCTACGGAACGATTAACCACAAAGAGGCACAAGAAGCACAAAAAGATCAGAAAAACATTTTGTGCTTTTTGTGCCTTTTTTGTGGCCAAATACCTCGATCGGGTTACTGCACTAATAACGTTACATGGCAGAATGATGGGATGGCAAAACCGGTTTTACTGACGGTGGATGACGACCGTGAGGTGTTGCGTGCCGTCGAACGAGATCTGAGGCGGAAGTATGCGAGCGATTATCGCGTGTTGCGTGCCGGTTCGGGGCCGGAGGCACTCGAGATAGTTCGCGAGTTAAAGATCCGCAACAACTCGATCGCGCTTTTTCTGATCGATCAACGAATGCCCGGAATGTCGGGCGTCGAGTTTCTCGCGCAGGCGATCACAATGTTTCCCGATGCGAAGCGCGTGTTGTTGACCGCCTACGCTGACACTGACGCCGCCATCGCCGCGATCAATGAAGCAGGCATCAATCATTACCTGCTCAAACCATGGGACCCGCCCGAAGAAAATCTTTATCCCGTTCTCGACGAACTGCTCGAAGAATGGGAGGCAGCATTCCCACCTCAATTCGACGGCATTCGCGTGTTAGGAAACCGCTGGTCTCCTGTTTCACACAATATCAAGGATTTTCTGGCGCGAAATCACGTTCCTTACCAGTGGCTTGACATCGAAACGGCCGCTTCCGATTCGGAAGTGCGTGGCCTCGTCGAATTGCTCGACGAAGAAGAGACGCGGAGTTTGCCGATCGTGATTCTTCCGAACGGCGTTCGTCTGCGACAACCTTCACTCGTCGAACTTGCCGAACACGCTGGTCTCAAAACCCGCGCGACAGAAGCCTTTTACGATCTCGCAATCGTCGGCGGTGGTCCAGCCGGACTGGCCGCGGCCGTGTATGGCGCGAGTGAGGGGCTGCGAACAGTGATGATCGAGCGGGAAGCGCCCGGTGGACAGGCCGGCATGTCCAGTCGTATTGAAAACTATCTTGGCTTTCCGAGTGGACTCACCGGGGCCGATCTGGCGCGCAGAGCAGTGGTCCAGGCGCGACGTTTCGGCGTGGAAATTATTTCGGCGGAAGCTACCGAAGTAAGAGTCGATGGTCCATATCGGTTTTTGAGGCTCGCAAACGGCGAGGAACTGAGCTGTCATGCGTTGCTGGTGGCGACCGGTGTGCAATGGCGCAAGTTGGACGCGCCCGGCGTCGAGCGCTTAACCGGCGCTGGTATTTATTACGGCGCCGCTATGACCGAAGCAATGTCGACGAAAGACGAGGACGTTTATGTTGTCGGCGGTGCTAACAGTGCCGGACAAGCCGCGATGTATTTTTCGCGGTACGCGCGTCGAGTCGTGATGCTCGTGCGTGGTTCATCGCTGGCGTCGTCGATGTCGCAATATTTGATCAATCAACTGAAGGCCACGCCAAACATTCAAATCGAATACAACACCTCTGTCATTGAGGCATACGGCGACAATCATCTGGAAGCGATTTCGATTCACTGTGCGGAAACCAACGAGATAAATAAAGTACCCGCGACCGCTTTGTTCATCATGATCGGCGCTGCGCCAAATACAGACTGGCTTGCAAACATCGTCGAACGCGATGAGCGTGGTTTCATCTATTCCGGCCCGCACCTCACGCGCGACGGAAAGCGTCCCGAAGGCTGGAAACTCGACCGTGATCCGGGACTTTTGGAAACGAATGTGCCCGGCATTTTTGTCGTCGGTGACGTGCGCCATGGCTCAGTGAAGCGAGTGGCGTCGGGTGTGGGCGAGGGATCGGTCGCGATCTCTTTCGTGCATCAATATCTCAGCAAGGTCGTGTAACAGATGGAAGAAACAGTTTCGGGCGGTATCGAAGCGATAGTTCCGAACGTCACTTCGCCGCCGGATAAAGTCGAGGCACTTCGTCGCGTGCATGTGTTTGCCGATCTGCCTGACGACCAGTTGCAATGGTTCGTGGATAGCTCTGAAGAACGGCGCTTCGCGGCGGGTGATGTCATTTTTCGGAAAGGCGACCAGCCCGACCGGATGGTGGTTTATCTCGAAGGCGAAGTGCACGCCTACTGGGATGAAGCCGATCACGACATCGTTTACATCGCGCGCGCGGGCGAGTCATCTACTGAAGTGACGGGAATGCTGCCCTTTTCACGCATGACAGAGTTCACTGTAACCGGTTATGCCGTGACTGATGTGCGCTCGTTGTGGTTCCCGGTTACTTTGTTTCCCGAAATAATGCAGCGCATGCCGCTGCTGGTCCAACGGCTCGTCGGCATCATGAGCGATCGCGTGCGTGAAGCCACCACGATGGATCAGCAGCAGGACAAGTTGATGGCGCTGGGCAAACTGTCGGCCGGTCTTGCACACGAACTCAACAACCCGGCTGCCGGAGCGACACGTGCTGCCAACGATCTGATCGAAGTCCTGAAAGAGTTGCGCGCCGCGGACATGCGACTCTGCTCGCACGACTTCACGCACGAACAGCAGGAATCGATCGACACTTTCGAAAGAAAAGCAATCGATCACACTGTGACAGCGGAGCAGTTGAACTCACTTGATCAAAGTGATCGTGAAGACGAAGTGTCAGAGTGGCTCGAGGCCCACAACGTAGCCGAGCCCTGGAACCTCTCGCCCAACCTGGTCGAAGCCGGAATCGATTCGGCGGCGCTCGAACAATTGCTCGGTGCGATTCCCTCAACTGCGACTGCCGACGTATTGGCCCGAGTAAACTCCCAACTCGCCGCGGCAAAGCTGGCGAGCGAAATCAAGACTGCCACGGCGCGCATTTCGGAGCTGGTTAGCGCGATCAAGGAATACAGCTACATGGACCAGGCGAAGATCCAGGAGTTGGACATCCACAAGGGTCTCGATAACACGTTGCTCATTCTGAAATACAAACTGAAAAAGAAGGACATCGCTGTTACGCGCGACTACGCTGAATCGCTGCCGTTAATCAAAGCGTACGGTAGTGAGCTCAACCAGGTATGGACCAACTTGATCGTCAATGCGGTCGATGCGATGAGTATCGGCGGAAAGCTGAAGGTCCGCACCAAACGCGAACCGACGGATATTCTGATTGAGATTCGCGACAACGGCGCGGGTATTCCGGCAGATGTGAGGACGCGCATCTTCGAACCATTCTTCACCACGAAGCAAGTCGGAGAGGGAACCGGACTCGGGCTGGACACGGTCGCTCGTATCGTTCGCAAGCACCGTGGCAATGTTCGTTTCGAATCAAAACCCGGTGACACCTGTTTTCAGGTTCGCCTCCCGATCGGTTAGCCACAAAAAGGCACAAAAAGCAGAAGGGAAAGGCTTTATTTCTGTTCTTTTTGTGCCTTTTTGTGGCTTACTTCGCGTCGTGAAAGATTATTCCGAGTGTGTACCGGTTGCCGGATCGCAAACGACTCACACCATGACGCAGGTTCACACGGTAAACATTCTTCCGGCCTTGAACCGGTCGATGATGAACGGCGAACACGACGCCGTCGCCTTTTTGCAGTGGTACAACCATCGGCCGCGACTGCATGCGTGGTCTTTGTTCGGTCATCACAAACTCGCCGCCAGTGAAATCTCTCTCGGGCTCTGATAACAGCACTGCGACCTGGAGTGGAAAGATATGCTCGCCATAGAGATCCTGATGCAGACAGTTGTAATCGTTTGGTCCATATTTGAGTAGCAGCGGTGTCGGTTTATCTTGACCCGCCTGATGACATCGCCGCATGTACTCGGCATGTGCGTCGGGATAGCGCGTCTCGATCCTCATCGCCTCATTCCAGCGATTGGCGACTGGCGCCAGATGAGGATAGAGCGACGTGCGCAGCGTTGAGATAGGGTCGGGCAGGGGATAGCGAAAGTATCGATACTCTCCGCGTCCAAAGCCATGACGCTCCATCACCACGTGGCTGCGAAACAGGTCGTCTTTGTCATACAGATCACGAATTCCATCACATTCATCCGGCGACAGAATATCTTTGATAACAGTATTGCCCTCCGCATCGAGATCGCGATACACCTGCTCCCATGCTATGTCGTCCTTTGTCATGAGCGAATGATACTGCGTTGGTTCGCAGCCGCCACTCCGTTTCTTGCTCTCAAATCCAGCGTGTAGACTAAGGATGTATTTTCAGCGGGAAGAGGAGTAGGCCGAGCGCGTGATTCGGAAGATGAAGTTCTCGCGGCCGTTCGGTTCGATCTTAGTGCCGGCCCGCACGCCGCCGATCTTTTCGACGGCTCGTTGCGAACGGAGGTTGGTTGCGCCGACGTAGAACATCACGTTGTCGACGAATCTGAACGCGTGCGACAGCATGAGTCGTTTCATTTCGCCGTTGTACGTGCCGCCCCAGTGCGAGCGCGCGAGGAAGGTCCAACCGATCTCGATCTCGCTTCGTACCAGATCGTAGCAGTAAAATCTCGACGAGCCGATAACTTGGTCGGTTTTGCGGTCGATCGCGATCAGCGCGCCGCCTGATTCGATCGCTTCGTCAAAGAACTTTCGGAAGACGAAGAGTTTGTAACGGTCAGAGTGTGGATGTTGCTCCCAGATCAGCGGGTCAGACGCGACTGCGTATAGACGCTCGAAATCGTCAGCTCGCAGTGGCCGCAGTTCCAGTATCTCGCTTGTCAGTATTGGTTGAAACTCAAATGGCATCCTGGTGATAATTACCTTGCTTTCAGAGGTCGTAAATCATTCTGGGATCGGTCCAGGCAGCCAATCTTACCAACAATGAAAATCAACATCGAGCAGAGCTTTGATCAGATCAGCGATTACTGGTCTCCGAAAGTAATCGGCCGCGTCAACGATCAATACGTGAAGATCGCAAAAGTAAAAGGCGAATTCACCTGGCACAACCACAAAGACGAGGACGAACTCTTTCTCGTCATCCGCGGCCGCCTCCGAATTCAACTGGAGAATGAAGAAATAGTACTCAACGCCGGCGACATGTACGTCGTGCCGAAAGGCGTGATGCACAACCCTGTGGCAGATGAAGAATGTTGGGTAATGCTGGTCGAGACGGTAACAACCAAACACACCGGCGACGTCGAAACCCCGCTAACGAAATCAATCGCCGATCAGCTTGGCTGAATTATGACAAACCATTCAACCTCTTCTTTTGAGCCGAGTTGTGAGGTGCTGCGGATTCCGTCTTTGGTGAAAGATTGCAATCACCAGGATTTCGTCTTTAGTCGCTTCGTAGTAGATCGCAAACGGAAACTGCCTCACAAGCGCTCGTCTCAGTCGCCGATACGAGTAGGGAAATCGATACGGAGCATTGCTGATACGCTGTAGAGTCTCATCGACTCTTTGCATTAAGTCGACATCTAATCCATTGCGCTGCTGACCGTACCAAAGGCGAGCGGAGACGAGTTCGGCGTCCGCCTCAGGAAGAAATCGAATTTTCATGAGGAATTACTTTGAGTTGATAAATTCCGATTTGATGTCTTCCCAGTTCCTGGCAGCGTGAGGATTCTCTTGGAAAGACTGAATACGGCGATCAAGTTCTTGTTTCTGAGCGTCGGTTAATTCGATATAACCGTTATCGTCGGCAATGCTGTCCCAGATCTCTTCAACGAGCGCAATTCGCTCCTCCACCGGGAGTTTCTTGGCTTCTTCAGTGAGGTTTGATGACATGTTGTAGCTGTCCTCTTCGAAAATATAGTGGGAGCATTATACAACAAGAGTTGCAGTTGGGCTGCTCAAACATCTTAACTGCCAGGATTAAAGTATTGCAGCAGCTTTAGTTAATCGAGGAATAGAAAATTGAACTCCGCATCAACTGAACTCTGGCGGCGCGGTGAATACACCATCAGCACCGATCGCGCGCGTTTGAATATCGATCTCATTCACGACTTCATCAGCAATCATTCCTATTGGGGCAGCGGACGGGCGCGCGAGGTTGTCGAGCGTTCGATCGACAACTCCATGCCGTTTGGCGTGTATCACGGTGAGCAGCAGGTGGGGTTCGCGCGAATCGTTACCGATTACGCAACGTTCGCGTGGGTGGCTGATGTCTTCGTCGTACCCGAACATCGCGGGTGCGGCTTATCGAAGTGGCTCATGGAAGTCATCATCGAGCATCCGCAACTGCAGGGATTTCGCCGCTGGGTTTTAGCGACCAAAGACGCGCAGGGACTTTACGAGCGTTTTGGTTTTATCAAATTGCATCGTCCCGAACGCTGGATGGAGCGACCCGATCCTAATATGAAGGAAAGTCCGGATTACTGGCGTCCGTAGTCGTCACTCCTTCCAGTGTACGGTCGTCCATGACTGCGGTTCGAACAGTTTCGGATCGAGCTTAACGTCGGCACGCATTTCCGAATATTTTTCCGTCGTCACAACCTTGCCATCGACCATAAAGATCACTTCAGGCGCGATCCAGCCGCCGCCAAGTTTCACGTACTTGTTGAATTGTGTTTCCTGCGTTTGCGTTCCATCCTTGCCGCCGGGACGAAGCATTCTGACGAAGTAGAGATTCTTTTTATCGATCCAGAACTGCGGTGAGTGCAGGTCGCCGGGTTTTGCGCCGACTACATAGACAGGTCTTCCTTGCCACGTGTCTTCTCTGAACTGCGACAGATCAAACTTCAACACCTGCAACTTCGCGGTCACCTCGCTGGCTGGCGCGCGATAGATGTCGAATCCGAGTATCAGAAGGGGATGTTCGAAGGGTCTTGTGTTTTCGACCTTTCCGTCTTTGAAGATAAAAATTGTGCCGTTGGTAAACAGGATGCCGTTGCCGGCTTTTGTCGGAGTGAAGTCGATGCGCAGATTGCCGGGCACGGACATCGCCTCGTACCAAATCTCAACCTTGGATGTGCCATCGAGTTGAATATTCGTTGTTTCCTGAACGAACGTGGCCGTCTTGTACCACGACTTGCCATATTTCTTTTGCATTGCGGCGATCAGGTCATCAGTGTTCGAGATCTTTGCGTAAGATGTTGCCGGCAACACCAGAAAAATTGCTAGAGTTAAAAATAAGTATTTCATCATGAATAAAAATCCGCGTTTTCTTCCGCGTTCATCCGCGGCCTAAGCTCCAGACGTAGCCAGCATCAACAGCAGATTCAACGCTGCAAACAAGCCCGCGCCGATAAAAACCCGCCATCGTCTACTGGATCTCTCCTGGTAGAAGAAGGCTGACATCGGTCCCGTTTCATTCGTTTCGGTCGGTTGCGGAGAAATGGACAAGATCACGGTGAAGGCGAGTACGAAAGGCGGAGCCAGGAGAACCCCGATTACGAGCTTGGTCCAATCGTCCAACTGAAAGAAGAAGGCAAGAATCTCAGGATAGTTCAGATGCACTATCCACATCACGACGGTAACCACGGTGGCGGCTGTGGCGGCGCCCACACGTACATTTTTGTGCGTGGGTGACTCCAACGCATCAACTACCGATAGTGCCCACGATTCTCCGCGTTCTTCCAGAGACATCGAGCTTGCGGCTCCTGACCGGGTGGACTAACGAGACTAGCTTGGCATTATCTCGGGTCAACTGTCCAGAGTCTGAATCAGATTCTGCAACCATAGTTTTCCTCCGTGCGTATAAGCCATCCAGATCAAGAGTCGGTTCAGGAGCGATATGCCAGCGATCGAAGTTGAAAAACTTTCACGCGCATTCAATAGCCGTCGTGCTGTCGACGATATTTCCTTTACCGTCGAAGCCGGTGAGATCTTCGGATTCCTGGGCCATAACGGCGCCGGAAAAACCACCACCATTCGCATGTTGAGCGGACAGTTGCTGCCTACCTCAGGCAGTGGACGAGTTGCGGGTTGTGACATCGTCAGCGAGCAACAACGTCTAAAACCTCTCATCGGCGTGGTGTCTGAACATCAGAATCTCTATGAACGCATGTCGGGACGCGAGAACCTCGAGTTTGCAGCGCGGCTTTATGAGCAGGATTCTCGACGCGTCGATGAGGTGCTCAAACAGGTCGACTTACTCGATCGCGCGAAAGACAAAGTGCAGAACTATTCAAATGGAATGAAGCAAAGGTTGTTGATTGCTCGCTCCATATTGCATGGTCCAAAAATAGTTTTTCTCGACGAACCAACACGCGGTTTAGATCCGATCGTAGGTCGTGAGATTCGTCGTTTGATTGTCGACATGTCGAAGCAGGGTGTAACGATCTTTCTTACCACGCATTATATGGAGGAAGCCGATCAGCTTTGCGACCGTGTCGCGTTTCTGAGTGAGGGAAGGATCGTCGCGCTCGACACTCCGGCAAAACTAAAGACCGCTCACGGTCAGCAGCAGGTGAATGTAACTCTCAATAGCGGCGAGTGTCTGAGTATCGCGATGGACGGTGAAGACTCGGGAAGGGAATTACAACAACTCGTAAGCTCCCGCCAGGTTAAAACGCTGCACTCCGCGGAGGCGACTCTCGAGGAAGTGTTCATTCAATTGGCTGGAAGGCGGTTGTCCGAATGAACCTCAACATTATTTCAGCAATCACACGGAAGGACGTTGTCGACGCGATACGGCATCGGTATCTTCTCACCGCACTGGTCACGCCTTTGTTTGTAGCGCTTTTGTTTCGCTTGTTGTTACCCGCGGCTGACGGTGCAAAGATTCTGACGATCGTGGTCCATGATGCTGGTAGTTCGGGGCTGGTAGCAGAGTTGCGTAAGACTCCGCAGATCGGAGTGGTTGACAGTGCTTCGGCAGACGCCACCGCCGGTGAAGTGGAGCGGCGAAAAGCGATCGGTGGCCTGGTCGTTCCTGCCGGCTTCGATATGGATCTGGCTGCAAACAAGCAACCTCAGCTAACCGTCTACGTCAATAATCAAAAAACTATCTTTGAGCAGGCCGCTTTCCGGCAGTTGCTGGACAGGATAGTGCGATCGTTTGCTCGACAGCCGGAGCCCGCGCGTTTGGTTTGGGTTGACGTTGATAAAAATGCAAACGATCCGATACGCGCTGGAACCGGGCTCGATCAAATGCTCTTACCATTGCTGCTGGTGCTGACGTTTGGAATGACCGGCGCTTTCGTAGTGCCTTTGTTGATCGTGGAGGAGAAGGAAAAGCGGACGCTCGATTTTCTGCTGTCGTCACCGGCGAGTTTGAACGATATCGTCGCGGGCAAAGCGATGACGGGCGTAGTCTACACACTGCTGATCGCCGGTCTTCTGCTCGGCATCAATCACCGCTTCATTCAAAACTGGCCACTGACTATGTTGACCGTTCTGCTGGGATTGCTCTTCCTGGTCGCGGTAGGGTTGGTGATTGGAAGTCTGTTGAAGAACACGATGCAGGTGAACACGTGGGCGGGTTTTGTCTTGCTGATACTTCTGGCGCCGAGTTTTCCGCTTATCGGTATCTCAACCTGGTTTGAAAAAGCGATGCGCGTGATACCAACGTACTACTTGAGTGAAGCACTGAAGCTGTCGATGGCCGGCACTGTGTCGTCACAGTTGTGGATGTATCTGGCAGTGCTGTTAGGTTGTACCGTGATCGCGTTCTTTGCTGCCGGTTGGGCGTTGTACCGGCGAGGCTAAACTCGGGGTTATTCACTGCGCAACGTTTGAATCGGATCGATTCGTGTCGCTCGACGCACAGGAATACTCGAAGCAACGAGGGCGATTGCGACGACGAGCGCTGCCATGACGAAGTAGATCAAAGGATCGGTCGCGCTTACTCCAAACAGCAGCGATTGCAGCAACTGATTTAACGCGAGCGAAGCAGTAAAGCCGATCAGCAGTCCGGCGCCGACCAGAATCCCGCCCTCTCCCAGAATCAACTTCATTACCGCAGTCTTCTGTGCGCCGAGCGCCAATCGAATCCCGATCTCTCGGTGACGTTGAAGCACGGCGAAGTTCATCGTTGCGTATATCCCCGCCGCCGCTAACAGTGCAGCGAGAAATCCAAATGCCGAAAAGAGCCACAGATTAAAGCGTCGCGGTGCGACGGCATCAGCAACGAACTGATCAAATGGTCTGACATTGAAGACCACACCACGTGAGTCGAGTGCTTGTAGTCGTTGTTGGACCGGAACGATCAGTGAAGCCGGATCGGCCGTCGTCTTCACCACAAAGTTCATGATCGGAAACGTCGCTGACTGTTGATACGAGACGTAGAGTGCCGGTTCGGCATCAAGCTCGAGGCTCGCATGTTTGATACTGGCGACGACGCCGACGATTTCACCCTTAACGAACTTATTGTCGCCATCGAGTCGAATGCCAACGGGTTCTCGTCCGGCAAGATATGTTCGAGCGAACGCTTCGTTTATCACAAACACCTGAGACGTATTATCGCGATCGCGATCATCAAACAAACGTCCCTTCTTCAGTTGCACGCCCGCCGTGGTGAAGAAAGATGGGGACACTACACGGTAATCGGCAACTCTTTCGTCGGCCTGCGCTCTCGTCTCGCCCGTGATCCAAAACGTCTGCTTCATCGTGCGGCCACCAAGCGGCAGGTGCGAGATCGCGCCCACCGATGTCACACCCGGCAACGAACTCAATGTCTCCAGTGCCTGATGGTAAAGTTGTGTGCGTCTCGGACTACCGTTCGGATAGTCTGCAAAACTCAGTGACAGACCGGCAGTTAAAAGGTGCTCACCGTTAATTCCCGGATCGACAGCTTGCAAACGCCAAAAGCTCTTTACGACCAGACCGGCGCCGGTCAGGAGGATCAGCGCGAGGGCAATCTGCGCGACGACGAGTGTGCGACGAATTCTGTTCGATCGTTGCGGAGTTGTACCACGACTGTTAGAACTTTTGAGTGCATCGTTCAGTTGCAACTGTGAGGCCTGAAACGCCGGCAACAGACCAAACATGATCGTGCTGAGAAATGAAATCGCGAAAGCAAAACCGAAGGCGGGTACGCTCAAGGCCGATTCTGTCAGGCGCGGTATCGAAATGGGACCGAGTGTCCGGACCGCGGCGAGACACGCTGAGGCAGCAAACACGCCCAGCGCACCGCCTAATGCGGCGAGCATCATGTTTTCGATCAGGAATTGCCTTACGATGCGAAAGCGACCGGCGCCGAGTGCGAGTCTCACTGCGAGTTCTCGCCGGCGACTGTGAACGCGTCCGAGCTGAAGGTTTGCGACATTCGCACAGGCGATAACGAGGACAATCGCAACTGCGCCAAACAACAGCAACAATGCGACGCTGGCGTTGCCGAAGAGATAGTCACGCAACGACTGAATTTGAACCTGCCAACCTTTGTTGGTGTTGGGATAGAGTTCGGCCTGTCGTTGCGTCAAGGTATTTATTTCGGCTTGAGCGCTTTCGATCGTGATGCCGGGCTTGAGTCTTCCGATCGTGCGCCAGTTATGCGCGCCGCCGCGCTCGGAGTTTTCTCGCGTGATCTCGGTTGGAGTAAAAACATCGATGCGAGCAGGAAAGTTTGCGTCTGCTGGAAGGACGCCGATGATGACCTCAGCATCGCTTGTGTTTAAGCCGAATGTGATCTTCCTGCCGATGACAGTTGGGTCGCCGCCGAATTGGCGCAGCCACAATGCGGGACTGATGATGACGCTGTTCTCGGGTTCGTCTACTTCGGCGAAATCGCGACCGAGCTGGAGCCGCACGCCGAGGGTGCGAAAGAAGTTTGGGGTGGCGTAGATCCCTTCGACGCGTTCCGGAGTCTTGGCGCCGTAGAGATTAACCGGAAGCGTCCCCCAACCTGCGATGCTTTCGAAACTCTGACTCTGTTCGCGGAAATCGACGATGTCTGCAGGGTTAAGAAACGCGCCGCTAACCGCGAGTGTGGGGTTACGATTGGACAACCAAACGATTCGTTCAGCGTCGGCGTATGGCAGCGGCCGGATCAGTACCGTGAGAACGATGCTGAAGATCGCGGTATTCGCGCCGATACCCAGCGCAAGCATGAGCGTCGCGATAACGACGAAACTCCGACTCCTCGCAAGCGTCCGCCCTGCGTAGCGAACATCTTGCCAAACATCCGCCAGTGGTCGGATCATGTCGCCGCTTATACCACGGATCTTGCGGATCAGGAACAGATCAGCGCTGATCCGTCTTCAAATCCGCAAAATCCGTGGCTCAATCTTTACCGAAGGCCACCGGCAACCTGCAAAAGTTCACCCGTGATCCAACCACTCTCCGGAGAGGCAAGGAAACCGACCACCGGAGCGATGTCGCCCGGCTGACCAATGCGTCCCAATGGCGTTTGGGCAACCGCGGTCTGCTCAAAATCGCTGCCCAGAATTCCCAGTGTGTGAACGCCCTCAGTCTCGACCATGCCAGGATTGACCGAATTGACGCGGATCTTTCTTGGTCCAAGTTCTTTAGCAAGTACCCGCGTAATTGCATCAACGGCTCCTTTGGTTGCCGTGTAGACGACCGTGGCCGGAGGGGTCAGTGAGCTTACGGTGGAACCGATATTGATGACGCTGCCACCCTGTGGACCAAAATATTTCAAAGCCTCGCGGGTTGACTGAATCAAACCCAACACATTGATTCCGAACATTCTCTGAAACTGCTCCTCGGTTGTTTCTTCGAGTTCACTGAACTGGTAAACACCCGCGTTGTTCACGAGAATATCGAGCCGGCCGAACGCCTGCTTCGTTTCCGCGAACAGTCGTTCGACGTCTTTCGCTTTCGCGACGTCACCCTGAACTGCGATTGCCTTGCCACCTTCGTTGGTAATTTCCTTGACGACTTGTTCCGCGCCTTCCTTCGAAGAAGCGTAGTTCACAACTACTGAGGCGCCTTCAGCCGCAAGATACTTAGCGATTCCGGCGCCGATGCCTTTCGAAGCACCAGTCACGATGCCAACCTTTCCCGCCAACCTTTTACTAGCCATTGCAATCAACCCTTTCTTTGGAGACCGAAATAAACTCTCTGCAAAACCGGATGCATAGGTTCGCAACTTTGCTGCCGCAGGCGATCCCGCGCAATTCCTCAGGAATTTCACGGTTGGCCCAGGTGTGACGAAGTATCAGTGACAATATGCGGTCACATGACCGGCGGCGGTCACGACTCTAAAACCACCCCGCCGGCTCCTCTTGTTTTCCCATATGAGCCAGTGTATAGTCCTATGGCCAAGCCATAGGAGCACGCAAGGATGTCAACTAAAACCGAGATCTGGCAGGGAACGCTGGCCTTGATGATTCTCAAGACGCTCGACTCGCTCGGAGCGCTGCATGGATATGGAATCGCACGGCGGATCGAGCAGATCAGCGGCGATAAGCTCTCGCTCAACTACGGAACGCTGTACCCGTCGTTGCTGAAGCTCGAGCAGGAAGGCTGGATCGCTTCCGAGTGGGGTGTTTCCGATAACAACCGCAAGGCGAAGTACTACAAGCTCACTCGCTCGGGCCGCAAGCAGCTCGAACGAGAAGCCAAAGAGTGGAATCAGACCACTGCAATCGTCGCCAGGTTCTTCGCGCCGGTGGAGGATCAGTCATGAGACAACTACGCGCCTGGTTGCTCAGATTCCGAGGACTCTTCCGGAAACACGACGACTTCGCCGACGAACTCGAAAGCCATCTGCAACTACATATTGACGACAACATCCGCGCCGGCATGTCGCCGCAGGAAGCAAAGCGCGTAGCCGTGATGAAGTTGGGTGGCGTCGATCAAACCAAAGAAGCGTATCGCGATCGCGCCACGATTCCACTCGTCGAAAGCCTCGTCCAGGATCTACGTTTCACACTGCGACAGCTACGTAAGAACCCCGCGTTCACTTTCACGGCCACGGCAATGGTTGCGCTTGGTATCGGCGCCAGCGTCGCGATCTTTGCTTTCGTCGATGCGGCACTGATCAAGCCATTGCCTTATCAGAATCCCGCGCGTCTCCTCTTCGTAACGGAGACCACTCCGGATATCCCGCGCGCAGCGATCTCGTATCCCGATTATCTCGACTGGAAGAAACTCAATCGAGTTTTCGACTCGCTCGACATCTATAACCAGCGTGGCTATGTGCTCGACACGGCCACAGGCACGGAAATGATCGACGGTGCACGCGTTAGCGCGGGCTTCTTTCACACACTCGGTGTTGCTCCGATGCTTGGTCGCGACTTCAATGAAGGCGAAGACGTGGCCAACGCGCCGCGTATGCTGATGCTCAGTTACGCTTCGTGGCAGAAACGTTTTGGCGGCAAACCGGAAATCGTGGGCCAGCCGATCACACTCGACGAAACGCCGTACGTCATCATCGGAGTGCTGCCGCAATCCTTCCATTTTGCACCTGTTGAGAATGCCGAATTCTGGGCCACTATCAACCCGACCGGCGGCTGCTTCACGCGGCGAAGTTGTCACAGTTTACAGGGAGTCGCACGTCTTAAAGACGGCATCTCACCCGACGCGGCGCTTGCCGACATGAAGCGCATCGCGAAAGATCTCGAGATCCAATATCCCGAGTCAAATCGAAACCAGGGTGCCTTTGTTGCCCCGCTGTCTGAAGTAATTGTCGGCGATGTTAAACCGATCCTCTTGCTGCTACTCGGTGGCGTCGCGTTATTGCTGCTGATCGCGTGTATCAACGTCGCGAGTCTTTTGCTGGTGCGCTCGGAAACGCGTCGCCGTGAGTTGTCTGTGCGTCGCGCGCTTGGCGCCACGAGGATGCGTTTGATTCGTCAGTTTGTGGTTGAGGGGCTGGTGATCGTCGCGGCCGGAACAGTGGCCGGTCTACTCAGCTCTCATTGGACCATGCGAATCCTGCGCGGCCTCATACCAAAAGACATGATGGCCGGCATGCCTTATCTCAACGATCTCGGATTGAACCCGCGCGTGCTCGTGTTTGCCCTCGCCATCGCCGGATTTGCAGCCGCACTCTTCGCACTCAGTCCTGCATTT
Organism: Pyrinomonadaceae bacterium; assembly: GCA_035694465.1. Taxonomy (GTDB): domain Bacteria; phylum Acidobacteriota; class Blastocatellia; order Pyrinomonadales; family Pyrinomonadaceae; genus PSRF01. Next base: position 31,099 of record DASSFI010000006.1, read on the forward strand.
CGACTCTCGACTCTGGACGTGAGAGAGGGCATGGCGGAAGGTTCACGCGGTAGCGCAGGCAAAGTCTGGACGCGAATCGGATCCAAACTTGTGATTCTCGAGTTGACGACGGCAATGGTGTTGCTGGTCGGAGCCGGACTGCTCGGTAAGAGTTTTTACCGTCTGCTACAGGTGGGGGCAAACTTTGAAACGAAGAATTTGATCACGATGAGAGTGCGGGCGCCAATATCGTCGTACGGAGAAGATCCGCAGGCGGTGACGCTGCAGCGCAAAGTGGTCGAAGAGGTTAAGAGACTGCCCGGGGTAACAGCCGTCGCCTTAACCGACACACTGCCATTGACGTTCAATGGCAACACTGACTGGATCAGGTTTGTGGGTCGCGATTTCAACGGTGAACACAATGAAGTTAACCAGCGAGGCGTGAGCTCCGACTACTTTACGACCCTCCAAGCGAATCTGCTGCGAGGCCGGATGTTTGCGGATGCGGAAGACCTGGGAAAGCCGCAGGTGGTGGTGATCAATCAGACTCTCGCGAACAAATATTTTCCCGGTGAGAATCCGATTGGCCAACGTTTTGGCGATCTCAAACTGGAGCCGAATTCGATCAAGGAGATCATCGGCATCGTCGACGACATCAGGGAAGGAACGTTGGAGTCAGAGATCTGGCCCGCTTATTACTATGCGATTAATCAACAGCCCAGTATCGGTTATTCAATAGTCGTTCGGACTGCAACTGCAGAGCAGTCGCTTATTCCAGTGGTTGCGGATGCAATTCGTGGCATCGACTCGCGTATTACGATTTCAAGTCAGACAACAATGGCGGCGCGAGTTAACGAAGCGTCAGGAGTTTACCTGCGGCGTTCTTCGACGTGGCTGGTGGGAGGTTTCGCGGCGGTGGCGTTACTGCTCGGAGTGGTTGGGCTTTACGGGGTGATTGCTTATTCCGTGAATCAACGCACTCGCGAGATCGGAGTCCGCATCGCGCTTGGTGCACAACGCGGGATGGTGTACCGACTCATCCTGAAAGAAGCGGGTGTGTTGGCTCTCGCGGGGATCGTGATTGGGACCGGGTGTGCGATTCTGGTCGCCTCGCTGATGCGCAAGATGCTTTTTGGCACTCCGCCGTGGGATATCACGACGCTCGTTTGTGTCGCGGCAGTGTTGGGAGCATCCGCGTTGTTGGCAAGCTTCCTGCCCGCACGCCGCGCAGCCTCCGTCGATCCGATTAGCGCACTCCGAGCCGAATAGAAAAATGTAGCCACAAAAAAGCACAAAAAGCACAAATGATCTTTTCTTTCTTTCTGTGCTTTTTGTGCCTTTTTGTGGCTATCTATGTTGGTTGATGATGTGGTCCGCGGCGCGGTCCGAGATGGCGGCGATTGTTAAAGATGGATTTGGACCAACTGGGCCAGGCATCACCGAGCCATCAAGAACGTATAGTCCCGGGTAGCCAAAAACTTCGCCCTCCGAATTAACTATCCCGTCATTCGCCGTAAAACCCATCGGGCAGCCACCTAACGGATGAGCTGTGAGCACTTGATGCAGATACTTGTAAGAAGGAGTATCGAGATACTTACCATCCAGGGCTTCGGCAATCGCCCGGCCCGTATTCCGAACCCGATCGAAATACGCCTGCGACTTCTTCTGTGACCAGTCACAGGCCAGCAAGTTTCCCTTCAGTGACAACCGGCCATTTGCAAAGTCACGACCCATCGCAATCAGCGCGAGAGTGCTCATCGTTGTCGTGGCCGGGCCGAGCAGATTCGCAATTTCGGCGCTAAGATTTGCGTCGTTGTTTAAGCCCGTGCGGTACTTGGCGCGCATCTTGAGGAACTTGAGACCTCGGACAATCGTCCCCGGCAGCCCCGACAACTCTGCAATCCAACTAAACAAATAGGGAAGGCCCGCGTCTTCGATGTACAAGCCGCGACCCTTTGCACCGTTGCCATCGAGACTGTCGCCCACGCGAATCGCACTTGTAATAACTGGTCCAAAACCCGGATCCAATCGCCGTGGCACAACCTTTCCGTTTCGGCGCTCTTTAGTATTAATAACGAAAGACAGGAGATCGCCGTTGACTGAAAAACGCGATCCGAGTGTGTCGCGATTCAGTCGCGGAAACGCAGCCAGATTTCGCATTAAGAGATATGGTGAGCCAAAAGTTCCTGCCGCGATGATCAGTCGTTTACACGTGATAGTGAATCGCGGCGGTGGCGGACACTTCCCGGTTGACGGATCGATCGTCTCGGGACTGTGACGAACAAACTCAACCTTGTATCCGATCCCCTCCAACGGACTAATCGTTTTTACCTCGCACAAAATCTCGACTTGCGCGGGGTGAGGCTTTTGATGAATCGCCGCGGTGATGTAAGTGTAGTCGAGCGTGTTCTTGCTGCCGTAATTACAGCCAATGTCACACTCACCACAGAGACGACAGGTGGAACGCGGTTGATCGCGTTTCGTCGTGACCGAGTGATAGTTAGGCTCCTGTTCGTAGAGTTGAGCTCCCATGACGGGAGGATTCGCAGGATCGTCTTCATCGGGATGGCTGACGTTTCTGGTCTTAAAGCTGACGGCAAGATTTAGCGGCATCCATGTGTGCGGTGAATCGCTGCCGAGTTGGATATTCCGGTCGGCCTCCTGCATCGCCAGCGTCTTTGGCGTCTGGTCGTAAGGTGGATGTTTGAGCGGATACTTCTGCACGTTCATCATCTTTTCGACGCGTTCATAGTGCGGCTCGAGCTGCTCGTAAGTTATGGGCCAGGGATCGTAGCCACCGTCAGGTCGATCTTCCTTAAACCAACTCGGATCTTTGCGCAGATGGATGTTGGCGTAGATCAGCGACCCGCCTCCTAAACCACTCGACACCAGCGCACCCGATCTTTTGAACGACCAGATGTCAAAGAGTCCGTAAAGTCCCGAACTCGGATCCCAGAAGTTTCGGCCGAGGTCATAAGGTTTGCGTGGAAAAGAATTCGGAGGATAAGCCTTGCCGCGTTCCAACAGGCAAACGCGCAATCCAGCTTCGGCAAGCCGATACGCCATCACCGATCCGCCAAAGCCCGAACCGATAATGACTGCGTCGAAGAAGTCGTTGTTTGAGGACATGATGGGCGCTTATTAAATAGGTTTTGTGCGAAACTCACAAGGAAACGTCTGCGGAACAACTTCGCCTGCGTACTTAGACGCGCAAAACTGAGACAACCCAAGCAACCAACTGCAAGACGCTGCGGCGCTCTTCGCCTTACTCTGCGTTCACACTTCAGGAATGTGCAGGGAGATGTGGGGTATGGCTGAATTACGAAAGCAGATCAAGATCGTCAAACGGAATCAACGTTCAGCAACGGCACAGTCCGAGCCGAAGACGATTCATGTCGAACTCAATGTGGGCATCACGGTAAAGGGTTGGATCGCCGAATTGAAACAGCGAAAGCAAAACGAGAGACACTCGTTTGCGCCGCTGCTCAATGTTGTCGGTAGCACATGAAATTGCGGCCGCAAAAATCGACTGTTTGCCGCAACTTTCGGAAAGCACTCAAACGCGCGTACCGCATAGCCTTGAACTGGAAGGGAGAATCGAAGTGAGACATTTACATCTACAAAAGAACACGATGAGACATTTTGTAGTCTTGTTCGTGATGGTCGGGTTGGTTGGTGGTTTTGCATTGGGCCAACGTCGAGGTGGCGGTGGCGGCGGTGGCGGCGGGCGTGGCGGAGGCGGTGGACGCGGCGGTGGCGATGGTATGAGAGTTGGCGGCGGCTTTGTGCCACACGGAGGTCCTTCACCTTTCAGGGGACTGGGACCTGGACCATCAGTGCGGAACTTCAGCGATCACGATGGACATCCCAACATGCCGCACGTGCATTGGAATGGTCAGTGGATAGGTCACGACTTCGGCAGAAACGATCGTCGTTTTCATCTGGATAACCCGTGGGCACACGGACACTTTCCCGGCCGCTATGGTCCGGACCATATCTTTCGGTTGGAAGGTGGTGGACCGCATCGCTTTTGGTTTGGCGGTTCCGCTTTCGACGTAGCGCCGTTTGATATCGATCTATGCAGCGATTGGCTGTGGGATAGCGACGACATCGTGATCTACGACGATCCCGATCACGACGGTTGGTATCTCGCGTACAACGTTAGACTCGGTCGCTACGTGCACGTTTCATATCTCGGACCAGCGTAGTTTTCCAAAAGATTGTGCGGATAACGAACATGAAAAATCTTCAGGTACACAAAGCACTTAACGAAATCGATCGCGAAGCCCTGGACGAGATCTATCGAGCGCATCACCGGCGCGTGTATTCCATCTGTTTGAATATGACCAGGAACGCGTCGGAATCTGAAGATCTCACGCACGAGGTTTTCATCAACGTGTTTCGCAAGATCGATAGTTTCCGCGGTGATGCGGCGTTTACGACCTGGCTACACCGCGTCACCGTCAATCAGGTGCTGATGCATTTCCGCAGACGCAAAGTGCGGCCGGAAACAGTTATGGAAGACGATGAAGAGCAAGGACCGGTCAGCACTTTCCTGATTGATCCACAGCACAAGCGGATCGCCGATGGCATTCTGTTAACTGAAGTGATGGCAAAGTTACCCAAGGGATGTAGGGAAGTATTTGTTCTTCACGATATCGCCGGCCTGGGGCATGACGAGATAGCTGCATTGAAAGGCAGATCATCGGGCACATCGCGGTCACAATTACATAAAGCGAGGGCGAGTTTACGCAACTTAATAAATCAACCTGGACCAGTTGAGCAGTTTCGCGGGCAATCGATGTCGGTCGCTTGAAAAGATGTTACATTAAGCCGGAGAGCTTATGTACGAGTTGGTCATCATTGGCGCTGGTCCAGGTGGAATCGCCCTAGCCGCCGAAGCCAATGCGTGCGGAATTGATCCGAATCAAATCCTGATACTGGAAAAGTCTCACACCCATAACTGGGCCATCCGGCAACTTTATCCCGAACAGAAAATAACTACCGCAAACTACAAGGGCTTCGCGGCCAAGTGCGAGGGATTGCTCTGCGTCTCAGACATGACGAAGACGCAGACCATCGAATACTTTGACAAGGTGATCGCTGATTACCGAGTCAACATCAAGTACGATGCGGAAGTTTTTGGCATCGAGCGCGTACACGACGACGGCCGCGCTCGTTTTTGCGTCAATTCTTCGAACGGGTCGTTTGAAAGCAGAGTGCTGGCAGTTGCGATCGGTATATTCGGACGGCCCAACAAGCCGCAGGAATATTCTTTTCCGCCGAAGTTACGTCAAAGATTACTTTTTGATATCACGTCCGTTCCGATTCGGAATGAGAATGTGCTTGTAGTCGGTGGCGGCGATACGGCTGCCGAGTATGTTCAGTATCTGCATCCGGAAGGCAATCAGGTAACGCTTTCGTACCGGAAAGCAGAGTTTGCGCGCTTGAGCGATCAGAATCGCGCCACGTTGTTGACGATGGAGGAGCGCCGGGACGTAGAGATACTTCGCAGTACGAACATCATCCGACTCGAAGACGAGCAAGGCCGGCCGCGCGTTGTTTTCCGAGAAGAGACTGTTACGCCGCGCACTTTCGATCGCGTGATTTACGCGCTCGGAGGAACCACGCCGACGAATTTTCTGCGGACGCTGGGAATCGAGTTCAATGAGCACGGCCCGATTTTTGACGAGGCTGGCGCGACGAATGTACCTGGACTTTACCTGCTCGGCGACCTCGTAGTTGGGACCAAAGGTGGTTCGATCATCACCGCCTTCAACTCCGCGGTCTATGCAATGAAACGCATTTGCACGCCACAATAAAGCACAAAAGGCAGTTGGTTGAAGCAATGAACTGCAATATCGCTGCTTAGCTCTTCGCTATCCTCCGCCTCATGAAAACTCGACTTGTTTGTTTCTCCGTTATTGGAGTTGTGTTGTTGGCTTCGTGTGTGATTCAGGGACAGAAGACGTCCGCACGCATCAACAACATCGTCCTGGTCCATGGTGCGTGGGCCGACGGTTCTGGTTGGAAGGCCGTTTATGAAATTCTCGTAAAAGATGGTTACAACGTGAGTATCGTTCAGGAACCGGAGACGTCTTTCCAGGACGATGTAGCTGCAACGAAGCGTGTCCTGGATCAGCAGGATGGAAAATGCATTCTGGTGGCCCACAGCTACGGTGGGTCCGTGACTACCGAGGCGGGCACCCATCCGTCTGTTGCAGGACTCGTGTATATCGCGGCTCACATGCCTGATGCCGGCGAGAGTGAAGGTGAGAATGGTAAGCGCTTTCCGAGTGAACTGAGCAAGTCGGGCGCGATCAAAACCACCTCCGACGGTTTTACTTATCTCGATCCGGCTCGGTTTCATCAACTCTTCGCCGCCGACGTACCTGCCGAACAAGCTGCATTCATGTCGCGGTCTCAGGTACTAAACAAAGCTGAGAACTTCCTGGCAGTGATCAGCAATCCGGCGTGGAGAAGTAGACCGAGTTGGATGCTGGTGGCGGGTAACGATAAGACGATCAATCCGGATCTCGAGCGCTGGTACGCGGTGCGCGCGAAAAGCACGACGGTCGAAGTCCCCGGCGCGAGTCACGCGGTTTACGTTTCGAGGCCAAAGGAAGTCGCGGCGTTCATCGCAAAGGCTGCAAACTCGTTTGATAAGTGAGGCATTAATCCGTCTTTATCCGTGAATATCTGTGGCACAACCGTTCTATTGAGCAACACACCGTGAGTGGCAGCAAGATTGAGAAAGAAAGAGCAGGTCGCCGAAGACTAATCTACTGACGAAGCTCGGGAGGTTAGACGTGTGACTGTGATTTCGACTGCAATCGAAGCACTGCGTAAGCACAAGCTAATTCTTGTTGTAGCAATCGCAGCCCTCGGACTCGGATTGATCTTTATCGTGGTGAAAGCGCGGGAGCGGAGTCGTCCACCCGCAGCGCCTACTCCACTCGAAGTCGACGTCGTCCAGGTGCAGGAACAAAACGTTCCGATCTACAGCGAATGGATCGGCACCACCGACGGCATGGTAAACGCCGACATTCGCAGCCAGGTATCAGGCTATCTCCTGCGTCGCAACTACACCGAAGGCGCCTTTGTTCGCACCGGTCAACTGTTGTTCGAAATCGATCCACGACCATTTGAAGCAGTTCTCAACCAGGCCAAAGCCGATCTGGCAAAAGCCCAGGCACAACTCGGACAAGCTGTAAGCCAGCTCGAACAAGCACAAGCGCAACTCGCCCAGTCCAACAGCGGTCTGCTGCAGGCCGAGGCCAATCAACGTAAGTCGCAACTCGACGTCGACAAGTTTGTCCCGTTATTCACACAAAAAGCCGTGACTCAGCAGGACATGGACAACGCCGTTCAATCGAACGACGCTTCCAAAGCGCAAGTTGACGCCGCCCGTTCACAGATTCGCGCCAGCACGGCGAATGTGGCTAACGCAAACGCCTCGATCGTCGCCGCCAAAGCACAGGTCAACTCGGCGCAGGCAGTTGTGAAAACCGCTGAGCTAAACCTTGGCTTCACAAAAATCGTCTCGCCGATCGATGGCATTGTCGGGATTGCAGCAGCGCAAGTCGGCGACCTCGTGAATCCCACCAGCGGCGTGCTTACAACCGTCTCGACCGTCGATCCGATTCGTGTTTACTTCACCGTCAGCGAGCAGGAATATCTGAATTACGTAAAACAGAATCCGACCGCGGCTCAACGCAGCGCCGCCGAGAAGCAACTCGAACTGCAACTCTATCTCGCCGACGGCAGTCTTTATCCGCACAACGGCAAGTTCTACATTGCGGATCGACAAGTTGATACACAAACCGGTTCGATCCGGATCGCCGGCGTCTTTCCAAATCCCGACAACATCTTGCGTCCGGGCCAGTACGGGCGTGTGCGAGCAGCAACAAGTATTCAAGCGAATGCTTTGTTGGTCCCGCAGCGTGCAGTCAATCAACTTCAGGGACTGTATCGCGTGGCCGTCGTCGGCAACGACAACAAGGTTTCGATTCGCACCATTACCCCTGGTCCAACTGTCGGTCAACTTTGGGTAGTGCAGGATGGATTGAAGCCCGGTGAGACGGTAATGGTCGACGGCACGCAGCGAGTCAGTTCCGGTGCAACGGTGAAACCGCGGCCCTTCAAACTCCCTCCGCAATCAAACTCGCAGCAGGACCAGGATAACTAATGATTTCAGCGTTCTTTGTACGGCGCCCGATCGTGGCGATGGCAATCGCTCTGCTGACGGTGATGATCGGCGTCCTGGCGATGACTCAATTGCCGTTAGCTCAGTTTCCCCCGATTGTTCCACCGCAAATCAACGTCTCGACGACATTCACCGGCGCTGACGCGATCACGATCGAACAGTCAGTTTCAACTCCGATCGAACAACAGATGAGCGGCGTGGACGGTCTGCTCTACATGCAGTCGACCAACGCCAACGACGGCTCCGAAGCCTTGTCAGTTACTTTCGACATCAGCACCGATCCAAATATCGATCAGGTAAATGTTCAGAACCGCGTGTCGCAGGCGTTATCGAGTCTCCCGCCTGACGTGAATAATTTCGGACTGACGCTGCGCAAATCAGTAGGTTCACCGGTTTTGCTGGTCTCGATGTTCTCGCCCAACAACAGTTACGACTCACTCTTCCTGGCGAACTACAACAACATCAACGTAGTCGACGCGCTCTTTCGTGTGCCCGGTGTTGGTGACGTGACTGTTTTCGGCTCGGCGCAATACGCGATGCGGATCTGGGTGAAGCCTGATGTGCTGGCGAAGCTCGGGGTTTCGGTAACCGACATTACGAAAGCAGTGCAGCAGCAGAGCACTGTCAATCCTTCAGGACAGGTAGGCGCCGATCCGGCGCCTTCGGGAAGAGAGATGACTTACACGGTCCGAGCTCAGGGCCGTCTGCAAACGCCTGAACAATTCGGTGAGATCGTCGTGCTGGAAAAGCCTGACGGATCGATCGTGCGTTTGAAAGACATCTCGAGCATCGAGTTAGGCGGACTCACTTACCGGCAGAGATCGCGTCTGGGCGGTCAACCGTCATCGACCGTTGCCATTTATCAAGCTCCCGGTTCGAATGCACTCGCGGTTGCGGCAGGCGTCAAAGCGACGATGGCCGATCTCAAGCGACGCTTTCCCAGTGACCTTGATTACGCCGTCACGCTCGACACCACACAAGCGGTGACAGAAGGAATCACCGAGATCGTAAAGACGCTTTTGATCGCCGTGGCGCTCGTGATTCTGGTGGTCTATGTGTTCCTGCAAAACTGGCGTGCGACGCTGATCCCGATGATCGCCGTGCCGGTGTCGCTCATCGGGACGTTTGCCGTTTTCCCATTTCTTGGTTTCTCGATCAACACCCTCTCGCTGTTTGCTCTTGTGCTTGCGATTGGTCTCGTGGTCGACGACGCGATCGTGGTTGTTGAAGCTGTCGAACATCACATTGAAGAAGGTATGAGTCCGCGCGACGCGACGCTGCTGGCGATGAAGGAAGTTTCTGGTCCAGTGGTGGCGATTGCGTTGATTCTCTCGTCCGTGTTCCTGCCGATTGGATTGATGGGCGGCATTCAGGGCAGTTTGAATAAACAGTTCGCGTTTACGATTGCGATCGCGGTGCTGCTGTCAGCATTCAATGCGTTGACTCTGTCTCCGGCATTGGCGGCGTTGTTGCTCCGGCCAAGAAAGGAGTCGCGCGGGTTTATCAAACGGGTATTTGATGTCTTCAACCGTGGTTTTGAATGGGTGACACACGGATATGTGAACCTGAGTCACGCGTTGATCCGGAAGGCCTTGATTGCCGTGCTGATTTTAGCTGCGTTCGCGGCGGTTGACGGACTGCTGGGTTACCGGCTGCCGTCGAGTTTTATTCCGTCAGAAGACTATGGTTATGCATACATCAACGTGCAGCTACCACCGGCGGCATCAATGGAACGCACTGACGCCGCCCTGAGAAAAATCGAAGACATTTTGTCGAAGAACAAGGGCGTTCAGTATTACACGACGATCAGTGGTTTCAGTTTGTTGTCGCGGGTGACCACGAGTTACCAGGGTTTCTTCTTCGTCGCGCTGAAGCCATGGTCGGAACGCGACAGTCCGGAACTTGAAGTCGATGGCATCGTCAAGACATTGAATGCGCAGATGGCCCAACAGGTACCGGAAGCCACCTGCCTGGCGTTTACGCCGCCATCGATTCCCGGGCTCGGTAATGCCGGTGGTTTTTCGATGTGGATTCAGGATCGTACTGGCAACACTCCTGAGTTTCTCGATCAGAACGTGCAGAAGTTTCTCACTGCCGTACGTGCGCGACCCGAGATCGGAAGTGCCAGCACGCAATTCAATTCCGGTATTCCTCAGATCTATGTCGACGTGGATCGCGACAAGGTGTTGAAGCAAGGCGTTGCGATCGCCGATGTGTATCAGACACTTCAGGTGTATCTCGGTGGATCGTTCGTCAATCAATTCAATCGTTTCGGACGGCAGTGGCGCGTGTTTGTGCAGGGCGATGGTTCGGAACGGATGAGCGAGAACGATATTAAGGGTTACTACGTGCGCAACAACCAGGGCGCGATGGTCCCGCTTTCGGCTCTGGCGACTACGCGGCGAATCACCGGGCCGGAATACACGAATCGCTTCAATCTCTTTCGCGCCGCTCAGATCATCGGCAACGCCGCGCCCGGTTACAGCTCGGGACAGGCGTTGAATGCGCTCGACGAAGTCGCGCGAACAACACTGCCGCCGGAGATTGGTTACGAGTGGGCCGATCTTTCCTATCAGGAAAAACGAGCGTCGGGCAGTGCGACCAGATCGTTTGCACTCTCGATCGCGTTTGTCTTCATCATTCTGGCGGCGCTCTACGAAAGTTGGACCTTGCCGTTTTCGGTGTTGCTCTCGGTGCCGGTAGCGGTCTTAGGCGCATTTCTCGGACTGATTCTGCGCGGGTACGATCTCAACGTTTATTCACAAATCGGCTTGATTGTTCTCATCGGACTGGCGGCGAAGAATGCGATTCTGATCGTCGAGTTTGCGCGCGAGGAACTATCAAAAGGACGTCCGCTTGTTGAGGCCACGTTGGAGGGTGCGCGGTTGCGTTTGCGGCCGATATTGATGACGTCGTTCGCGTTCATCTTCGGTTGTGTGCCGTTGTGGATCGCGTCTTCATCAGGCGCGGCGGGACGCCGGATTCTTGGGACGGTTGTGATTACGGGCATGCTGGCGGCGACGTGTATCGGGATCTTTTTGATTCCGGTGATCTTTTATTTGATTGAGAAATATTTGACCGCGGATTCACGCGGATAAACGCGGATATGAAGAAGTTACTTTCAGGGGCATTGGTGATTGGGTTGGCGAGTGGGAATGCTTTTTCACAGACGGCGGTGAGTGTGCCTCAGGAGTTTCGAGGAGCTACTTCGCCGGCTGACAACAACTCCATTGGGGACCTGAAGTGGTTTGAAGTTTTTCAGGATCAGGAGCTTCAGAAACTTGTACGCACTGCGTTTGCCCAAAATTATGACTTGCGGCTCGCGGTCGCTCGTATCAATGCGGCGCGTGCCAATGTCGGACTCGTTCGTTCTAATCAGTTTCCACAGTTTGAAGGCGCGGTGGATCTAACCACCACGCGAACATCAGCGGATTCTGGCGCATCAGTTTCGGCTTTAAGCGGCCAGAAACGATCGTTCGGCGAGGCATTTCTGAATCTCTTGACGTTTGAAATCGATCTGTTTGGACGGCGTCGCAACGAGACGAAGGCCGCGCGTGCCGAGCTGCGGTCGAGTGAAGAGGATCGCAAGACAGCGCAGGCGTTAGTGGTCAGCGACGTTGCCACAAACTACTTCTCACTCCTGGAACTGGATGCGGAACTGGAGATCGCGCAGCGGACACTCGTTGCTCGTCAGGAGTCGTTGCGATTGATCAACGCGCGCCAGCAGGGTGGACTCGCAACGATGCTTGATGTGCGTCAGGCTGAAGAGTTGGTGTACGAAGCATCGCAAACGATACCGCAGACGCAACGGTCCATCGAACAAACGGAGAATCAGATCAGTTTGTTGTTGGGAAACAATCCGAGCGCGATTCCACGCGGTGCTTCGCTGGTCCAACAAAAACAGTTGCCGGAAGTGCCGGTAGGCTTGCCGTCGACGTTGTTGCAACGCCGGCCTGATATCAGGTCTGCCGAACAACTCCTGCTGGCACAGAATGCACTTGTGAAGGCAGCGCGAGCTGCTTATTTCCCGACGATTAGTTTGACGGGTGTGTTTGGTTTTCAGAGTGATTCTTTGGCGAGACTGTTTACCGGGCCGAGTCGCGCCTGGACGTTTGTGCCGCAAGTCACACAACCGATTTTCACGGCCGGACGATTGAAGTCAGGGGTGAACTTTCAAAAAGCTCAGCGCGAATTCGCTGTGACTCAATATCAGCAGACGATTCAAACAGCCTTCACCGAGGTAGCGAACGGTTTATCGCAGTACAAGCGGGTGCGCGAGATTCGGGTGCAACAGGAACTTCTCGTCGCTTCGTTACAGGATGCTTCGCGGCTGGCGCATTTACGGTACGAAGGTGGGGTAGACACGCTCCTCAATGCGCTCGTTGTCGATACGTCTTTATTCAGTGCCGAGCTGAGTCTCGCGCAGACCAGACGCGACGAGTTGCTTTCGTTGGTCCAGCTTTACCGAGCGCTCGGCGGTGGTTGGCAGTAGCCACAAAAAGGCACAAAAAACACAAAATCAAGCAGCAATCATTTTGTGCTTCATCGGGCTTGTTTGCGGTTCAGCGATGACTGCTCTGGCTGGCGCCGTGATTAGGCGTTCGATCGTTTCGATTAGCGTGTCGATGTCGGCGGGTTTTGTTACATATGCCTGCGCGCCGGCCGCCATTGCTTCACGGATGTCGTTGTCGTAGGCTGCGCCGGAGTAGAAAAGGATTGGCGTCGCCGGATCGATTTCACGCAGCTTTCTGCAAAGCGCGACGCCTGATCCTCCCGGCATCCAGTTGTCCATCATGTAGAGATCGAATGGCATCACTCGAGCCAGCATCAACGCTTCGTCGTAGTTGCCGGCGAGCATCACTTGGTAGTTTTCCATTCCCAGGACGATAGAGACGAGTTCTCGAGTATCAGAGTCGTCCTCGACGTAAAGAATATTCGGGGTACACATTTTCAACTCCAAGGGTTGGGGCTTCTTTGAAACCAGGGGAACATCTGTGCTTAAGAAATTTGCGAACTGTGATCCCGCGCGCGAAATTCGGCTGGACGTTCCTGGCTGGCACGCGCGAGCGCTTCCTTAACGCCATGAGCATCAAAGTCAGCGGCATAGACGGGCGTGCCGGGTTGTTGTCGCCACGACTCGTCGATACTCCCTGAATCGACACCATCAAATCCGAGCTCATCGACCAGTTGCAGGACTTTTGCTTTCGCGTTGGCGTCGTCGCCGGCAACCGGCAGTGCGATCCGGCCTGCTGTGCCTTTGGGTTGACCTTTACTCAGCAGATGCTCGGAATAGATGTTGTTGAATGCCTTAACGACCGGCCGTCCGAGTTGCTGTGATACCCAACGACTTTCCGTCGTGCCGTTTTCGATCGCTTCAATTCGACCGTCGCGTTGTTGCGGGTAGTAGTTTCCGGTGTCGACCACAACCACGTCATCCCGCACGCCGGCAAACAAGTCCAGGGGAAGATTCCTGATGTTCTTTTCGGGAATCGTTACGATCACGATCTCGCCGTTTCGTGCGGCTTCACTTACAGTTCCAACTCTTGCCCCGGTCTCGGCAGCGAGTGTTCTAAGCGTTGATGGACCACGAGAATTTGCGACCATGACGTCGTGGCCCAATTTGGTTAGTCGTCGCGTTAGATTCCCACCGATATGACCGGCGCCAATGATTCCGATTCTCATGACGAGTTTCTCCTAATTAAGATTAACTAGAACGTAAAGATGGTTGCGAACTCCGACCGGATATTGTGGGTCGTGTAACTGGGAACGCCTCTGAAAACCGGCAGTCCGCCAAAATCGAATGCCGAGTGATTGGCCGCGCGGGTTCGGTAATAACCTTCTTCGAAGCCAAACGTCACCCAGCTATTCAGCTTGTACTGGATGTTCCCGGAAAACAGATCGCTTCTACCGCGCACGGGCGCAAAGCGTCTCGCGTCGCGCGGCACCGCTTCATCAAAACCGTAAGAAACGAAAGCACTCCAGCCCGCATTACGACCGGCCGGGTCGGCATCAAAAAGTCGAGAAAGTGGGAAGCCCAATTGAACAAATCCGCCTTGACCACGCACTGGCCGTTGCGGGGCCACTACCGGCACTCCATTCAAGAGTCCAAACGCGACGGTTGACGCGCCGTCGATTGATGTTCCTGTTGCGACTGAACTCAGCCCTGACGTGTCGTTAAAGTTTGATAAGAGCTGACCGGCCAGAAAGAAACGGAGATCTGAACCGGCGTAGTATTTTCCGGTTAACGTTACAAAGCGTGTGGGCAGTTGAAACTCCGCGCTATAGCCATTGCTATCGCTGCTGACTTCCGCACCGCCGGGAAACGCCGCACTGAACTGTGACGGTACGTTTGCTGCGGTCACGATCGCTGTGCGGCGTGCATGTTCGAAACTGAAGATCAGTTGCGCCGGCACCACGCCCTCTGCCTTATCCAACTGCCATTGCAGAACGACCCTTCCTTCTGACGCCGGTCGATTCGAGTCGGCGCCTTGTCTTTCGCCAAACCCTAACTGATCGGCAACATTTGTCGGTACGTCGCCGAACGCTGGAAAGACGATTGCAAATTCCGGTTGTAGTTTCCATGATCGCGCACCTCCAAAGTTGTAGTTAAACCCGGTTCGTATTTGCGGCGCGCGCTCGTACGCAGCGCCATAACCGATGCCGCCGAAGTTTGTGTTTTCAATCGTGTTCGGCAGCGTTGAAGAGGCAAACGGGGTCCAGTCCTGACCGAACAGGGCAAAGCCAGTGATCTTTTCGTTGAAGCGTCGATCGATTCGAGCCCACGCCAGACGAAGCGACGGCTGACTCGATCGAATCGAAGAGATGTTGCGATTGTTTACGCGCGTGAAGTCGCCTTCGAAATCGACTTCTAGACGTCCGGTGATGACTGTGTTCGGAGCGGGATCGAGCCACTCAAAATTTACTCCCAGCCGTAGTGCCCGGGCCTTTAAGTGAAACTCAGGTGATCCATTCGGACCAGTATCCGCAGCCAGAAGCGGTAACGGAAAATCATTGCCCCCGGGCGATGACGAATCATGAATCACGCTCGTCTTGAAGTAGCCGTAGGGCTTGAGACGTGCGCCTGAGCCAAGCTTGATATCCGGTATCAAACCCTCGCGCTGTGGCGGATCGATTGATAAAAGACGGATTGGGGCAACTGCCGGGACCACGCGTGGCGGGGGCGGCGGTTTTGGTGTTGAGTTGCTTCGCGGCGCTGCGTTGACGGCGACTTGTTCACCTGTATTTGCGACCGGTACCGCAGCCGGTCCTTTCAATGCCTCAAACTCAGCGTCTGAGATGAGACCTTTGTTTTTGAGCAAAGCTGCCAGACGATCGCGCTGCTGGCTACTGTCGCCGGTCGCCATTATTGTTTGCGCGTCCTCTTTCGTGATCACTCCTTTATTAATAAGCAGCGTTATCAACGGATCCTGCGCCGGATCGCGTGTGGTGTTGCTTGTTTGTGCGTAAGCGTTGAAATGAACCAAAAGCAAAACGAATAGGAGCGTGCGGCTTATTAATTTGTAGTTCATAACGACGTCAATTTACGCATTGGGTGAATTTCGATCTTTCTTAATGTTGCTGAAATTCTCGGCTACTTGCGCAGAGCGGTGGTTACAAAAAGCCCCAAAAAGCACAAAACGACGCAATGGACTGAAAGAAACAAAACTCGTGCGGGCAGTAGCATCCGCTCCAGTTTTTCAAAACAAAGGAGTCGTCGTATGAAACTGTTTCGCATATTCATCCTGGGTTCCGTAATTCTGTCAGCGCTCACGGTGGCGCTGGGTGCCTCGGTCAAATCTGATTACCAAAAAGATTTTGACTTCAGCCAATTGCGTACCTTCACTTTTAAGACCGAACGAGCAAACAACGATCCACTCGTCACAAACACGATTGAGGCGAACCGGATCCAAAACGCGTTAAGCTCACAACTGCAAATGAACGGCTTTACGCAGGCACAGGATAATCCGGACTTCATCGTCGCGTTTTATTCTCGCTCCAAACAGCGGACCGAGGTGCAAAGCTCAGGCTTTGGCTATGGACCTGGTTTCGGCTGGGGTTATGGAGTTCCGTTTCGTAATCGCTGGCGCTGGGGATGGGGGCCGACCATTTGGACTAACACGTACACCCAGGGTTGTGTGATGGCCGACATCATTGACGCCAAAACACAGGAACTCGTCTGGCGCGGTACTGTGCAAGACACGGTCAACGGGATCGGTCAGTCAGAAAAGCAAGCCAACGAAGCCGCGAAGGATCTGGTCAAGCGGTTCTTGAAGGACACGAAGAAAGTTAGCAAGAACGGTTGAAACTATGACAGGGGCGACGTTGTTAGTGCTCGCCCCTGTCATTTCCCTTTGTGCTTTTGGTGCCTTGTTGTCGCTACATTCCTCTGCGGAAGCTTCTTGGTGTGACTCCGGCAAAGCGACGAAAAGATGTGGTGAAGTGACTCTGACTCGAGAATCCGGATCGCAGTGCGATTTCGGCGATGGGAAGCGTCGTATCTTTCATCAACGTTCGCGCTCGCTCAATTCGTTGCTCTGCGATGTACTCGGTGGGCGTCATCCCGATCGATTGTTTGAAGGCTCGCGAAAAGTGGAAATAGCTCATGCCTACTTCTTTGGCGACGACGCGCAGTGCGATTCGTCCTTCCTGCTCGCTGGCCAGATGCTGATCGATCAGTTGCAACGCCTTCCGCAAACGATGCGGGGCCATTCCACCGTGGCCCAAACGCACATCGCGCAATGAGCTGTAGTGTTTGAGCATCTGCAACGTCAGCCCCATCGCCAGCGAATCGGCGTAAAGCTTCCCGACCAGATTTGCTTCTTTCAACTCTTCCAACAGCGACAACGCGATGTGTCGGATATGAGTCGACTGGACGCCGAGCTCGGGTTTGAACACGAGATCGGTGCCGGCAAGTTGAAAGTTCGTCGCAGTGCTGCGGACGAAAAATGGACGCAGATACATCAACACGAGGTTGCGAGTCTGCGGACCGGTCGCCTCGACAACCCACGACGTCTGCGCCGGAATAAACGCCGTCTCGCCTTCGCCCATTTCGGCAAAGAAAGAGTGGTCGTCAGCTTCTGCTTTGATAAACAGCGGTGCGCCGAGATTTACGACGACGCAGTGCTGCTCAGAGACTGGCGCAACCAACTCGATCTCGTTGAATTGCAATTGGACGATACGGATGTTTTGCCATGCACAGGCATCACTCGACGCCACCACGGCTTCCGGGTAGGCGCTGGCAATGTCATCCGTGGAAACTGTTTGCCTGCGTTTACCGGTGATCGCCGGACCGTAAAAGCTGTCAGGCAGGGTAATTTGGTTAACGATCGATCCGGGATAATTAGTTGGCGCTGTGATTTGTAGCATGACATCCCTCTTCAGTGATCTTTGATTTGTGACCCTGAAGATAGGTGAGTGGCGATTTTTGCCACACCCCCAAAAGTACAAACTTTACCCCCGCTTTTTCTTCAGCAACCAGACCCCACAAAAGGGTTATGCCCAGCTAACCTTTCGATCCCGCGAAGCTGCGCTTCGCAATTCAGCGCTGATCCTCACAAAGCATTCTGCGACAAAGGAGAAATGGAGCTTTTTGTGCCTCTTGGTGGCTACTTCACCGTCTTTTCAATTGAGCAAATACAGACATCTTTGAGCAACCAACGATAAGACCCTGAATTTACGTGCTGCTATCTTGCGGGTGTTTGATACCCCAACAAAGGAAGAGAGCCAATGGCCACTAACACATTACGACTCGCCGAACAGGATCAGGCCGAGCTGATCACAGATTTAAGCAACGAAGCAGTCGCGGAAATTTCAAACTCACTGCGTCAAATGCTCGCCGACACGTTCGCCCTTTACGTAAAGACTAAAAACTTTCACTGGCACCTGAGCGGCAAGCATTTTCGCGATTACCACCTGCTGCTCGACGAACATGCCGATCAGATCTTCTCGATCTCCGATGACATCGCGGAAAGAGCACGCAAGATCGGTGGCACCACTATTCGCTCCATCAGCGACATCGCCCGAAATCAGCGACTGAAAGACAACGATCAGGAGTACGTCACTGCCGAAGAAATGCTGAGTGAACTCCGTGACGATAACCGCCGGTTTATCCATTCACTGCGTGCGACACATGCGCTCTGCGACAAGTATGGCGACGTTGGTACCGCGAGTTTTATTGAAGTTTGGATCGACCAGGCAGAGCGAAGACATTGGTTCCTGACGGAAATTGTACGCGAGCTTTAGCGCGGAGTTGGACCATGTGGCCGTTGGATATTTATCAGGAGGTGCTTATGAGTTCTACGCAGGTAATTGCTGATGACAAGCTAATGGTGGCAACGCCACGGCCGCCATTTCCGCCGTTTACACGTGAGACTGCGATTCAGAAAGTTCGCCTTGCTGAAGACGCGTGGAATACGCGCGACGCGGAAAAGGTGGCGCTGGGTTATTCCCCGGATTCACGCTGGCGCAACCGGGCTGAGTTTGCCAACGGTCGCGCGGAGATCATTGCGTTGCTCAAACGCAAATGGACCAGAGAACTTGATTACCGATTGATCAAGGAGTTGTGGGCTTACGGCGCCAATCGCATTGCCGTTCGCTTCGCCTATGAGTGGCACGACGACGCGCAGAATTGGTTTCGCTCGTACGGAAACGAGAACTGGGAATTCGATGATAACGGATTGATGCGGCGGCGTTTTGCGTGCATCAACGACTTACCGATCAAAGAATCGGAGCGCAAGTATCACTGGCCGCTCGGCCGGCGTCCCGACGATCATCCGGGTCTGAGTGATCTTGAACTATAGGCGTAGTAAAGCAGAGAAGTAGGAGACTCCAGGCATGGTCAAAACACTCGAACCCGTCACTCGCGCAGCTCACTCCAATGGTCACTACGGTGAACATCCCGTTGTCGAGCAGCGACTTGCGATCACAGTCGACGGCGTGATTCAGGAAGCAGCCACTGATGAGCTTCTGGTCGATGTGATCAATCGCGCTAAAGTCCAACTACCTCAAGTTTGCTATCACCCGCAGCTTGGTCCAATTCAAACCTGCGACACTTGCATGGTTGAGATTGACGGTAAGCTGGTGAGAGCGTGCGCCACTAGAGTTTCAGAGGGCATGAGTGTTGCTACAAACTCCGCCGCCGCGAGTGAAGCTCAGCGCGAGGCTTTTGATCGCATTCTCAGCAACCACCTGCTGTACTGCACCGTCTGCGACAATAGTAACGGCAACTGCACGGTTCACAACACGACCAAACTACTTGCCGTTGAGCATCAGAGCATTCTCTTTCGCAATAAGCCTTACGAAGTAGACTACACCAATCCTTTTTATCGCTACGATCCGAACCAGTGCATTCTCTGCGGCCGTTGTGTCGAGGCCTGTCAGAACCTCGAGGTCAACGAAACCCTCTCAATCAACTGGGAAGATCCACACCCACGTGTGTTGTGGGATGGTGGATCGACGATCGGTGAGTCGAGCTGTGTGTCGTGTGGTCACTGCGTGACGGTCTGCCCGTGCAACGCATTGATGGAGACATCGATGCTGGGCCACGCGGGGTTCTTAACCGGACTGCCGAAGCCTGCGCTGGACGGCATGATCGATCTCGTCAAAGGCGTTGAGCCTGAGGTGGGTTTTGAACCGATCATGCGCGTCTCCGAAGCAGAGGCAGCGATGCGCGAGTCGCGTATTCGCCGCACAAAAACCGTGTGTACGTATTGCGGTGTGGGTTGCGCTTTTGATGTGTGGTCCAAAGACCGGCACATCCTCAAAATCGAACCACACGACGGGCCGGTAAATGGTGTCTCGACCTGTATCAAAGGGAAGTTTGCGTGGGATCACATCAATAGCGATGACCGTTTGACGACGCCGCTAATTCGCGAGAATGGAGTTTTCCGCGAGGCGAGCTGGGAAGAAGCACTAAGCCTGGTGGCGCGACGGTTTAATGAAATCAAGGCCGCCAATGGCTCCGATTCAATCGGTCTGATTTCATCGTCGAAGTGCACAAACGAAGAGAGCTTCCTGATGCAGAAGCTCGCGCGTGCCGTCGTCGGTACCAACAACATCGACAACTGTTCCCGTTACTGTCAATCACCGGCAACCACGGGACTGTTTCGAACCGTTGGTTATGGCGGCGACTCAGGTTCATTCACCGACATCGCGGCTGCGGATCTGGTGATTATCGTCGGCAGTAACACTGCCGAAAGTCATCCCGTGCTGGCCACGCGTATCAAGCGCGCTCAAAAACTTCACGGTCAGAAAGTAATCGTCTCGGATCTGCGTGAAAACGAGATGGCGCGACGCGCAGATCTCTTTATTCATCCGGAACCCAGCACCGATCTGATCTGGTTGTCAGCGGTGACCCGTTACCTGATCGACAACGGCTTTGCAAAAACCGATTTCATCAACGCTTACGTCAACGGCTTTGACGAGTATCGCAAGAGTCTCGAACCGTTCACGTTGGATTTTGCTGCCGAGCGCTGTCGCTTGCCGATCGACACGTTAAAGAAAGTGGCCCACATGATTGCGGAAGCGAAGACGGTGTGCATCTGTTGGGCCATGGGCGTCACGCAACACAGCAAGGGTTCAGACACATCGACAGCGATCTCGAATCTACTGCTCGTCACCGGCAACTACATGCGGCCCGGCACCGGCGCGTATCCGTTGCGCGGACACAACAACGTGCAGGGCGCCAGCGACAACGGCTCAATGCCCAACAATCTTCCTGGTTATCAGTCCGTTGACGATCCGAAGATTCGTGCGCGCTTCGAAGACTACTGGAAGGTCAGCTTGCCAACGACTACCGGTCTCGACAATCACCAGATGGTTGACGCGATTCATGCGGGCAAACTGAAAGCTATGTACGTCATTGGTGAAGAGATGAGCATCGTCGACTCGAATGCGAACTATGTTGACGACGCCTTCACGAAACTCGAGTTCATGGTGATTCAAGAAGTCTTTTTTGGCGATGTTTGCCGCTTCGCGGACGTGGTTCTGCCTGCTGCGCCGAGTTTGGAAAAAGACGGGACGTTTACGAGTAGTGAACGTCGTATCCAGCGTCTGTACCAGGTGTTTGAACCGCTCAGTGGATGCCGGCCTGACTGGCAAATCATCCGCGATGTCGCGAATCACATGGGAGCGGATTGGAAGTATGAGCACCCATCGGAAGTGATGGCAGAGATTGCTGCGCTCGCGCCGATGTTTGCCGGCGTCAGTTACGACCGCATTGAAGGATACAAGTCACTCCAGTGGCCGGTAGCGCCGGACGGTTCAGATCAACCGTTGCTGTACACGAAAGAGTTTTTCTTTCCGGACGGCAAGGCGCGACTGTTTGGGACGAAGTGGCAGGAGCCGCCCGAGCAGGTTGACGCGGAGTTTGATCTGCACGTCAACAACGGCCGTCTGCTGGAACATTTTCACGAAGGCAATCTTACTTATCGCACTCACGGTATCGCAAGTAAGACGCCGGACACGTTTGTCGAAGTCTCGCCGGAGTTAGCGAACGAGCGAAGGCTCACGACGGGTAGTTGGGTGCAACTCACTTCGCGCTACGGAAAGATTCGTCTGCGTGCCGTTGTTACCGATCGCGTTCATGGCAAGGAGCTGTACGTGCCGATGAACTCGGTTACGAGTCCGATCAATCGACTCACGAGCAGCTTTACCGATCCGATCACGCACACGCCGGCATTTAAAGAAGTCGCGGTGAAGATGACTGTTTTGGGCGAAGTTGGGGAGAGCCCTTTGCCCAGGACTAACTCACGTTGGGGACACCCGACGCCCCAACGTGGCGTTGAGGTCGAACGCAAATGGCGCCGTCCCGACTATCAAATGCCCGGACCAAAACTCGTGCAGATTCAGCCACAAAAGGGCACAAGAAGCACAAAATGAAAAGAGGGATATCGTTAATGAATTTCCGTTATGTGCTTTTTTGTGGCTAGGAGGAAGTTTATGGCTCAACCAATAGCTTTGACACTGCCGCCACGCAATCCGCAGCGCGAATTAGACGTGCGACTCGAAGCCGCACCCGCAAAACATGCCGAAGCGATTCTCGCTGCTTATGAAGTCTTACAACTGATGCACGACAAGGGAGTGCTCGAGTTGATGCGCGGAACCCTCGGTGGTGGCGAGGCTGTAGTACAGCAGGCAGTTGCTGTTGCGACGGATGCCGCGTCGATCCGTGCGTCACGCAATGCGCTCCTACTGATCAAGGCGCTCGGCGAAGTCGAACCGGAATTACTCAGCGATCTTACCAGGGCACTTCCGAAGGCTTTGGTCCAGGCGAATCGCGAAGAGGCAAAGCCGCCCGGCCTCTTCAAACTCATGCGCACCTTTTTCAATGCGGACTTTCGCCGTGGGCTCGCAGCCTTCAACGATCTACTGGAAATGTTTGGACGAAATTTGACCAATAAGGTTAGGCAAGGTTAGGGAAAATGCGAACTAATAATCGATGGATAATCGCTATTGCCGGAGTCTTCATGCAGATCGCTTTAGGCGCGGTCTACGCGTGGAGTGTTTTTCGAACGCCGCTCGCAACTCAATTTCATTGGACGATTTCTGAAGTTACGTTGACGTTTACGATCAGCATCTTTGTGCTGGGAGTTGCAGCCTTCTTTGGCGGCTTGTGGCTCAATCGAAAAGGCCCGCGCGTGGTTGCGATCACCGGTGGCGTGCTCTATGGACTGGGAGTTTTTCTGGCGAGCTTTTCCGCTAACAAACTCTGGTGGTTGTATCTGAGTTATGGAGTGATCGGTGGATTGGGACTTGGGTTTGCCTACATCGTACCGGTAGCTGTACTCGTCAAATGGTTTCCGGATCGACGCGGACTCATCACCGGCGTTGCGGTGGGTGGATTTGGCGCCGGTGCGTTGATCACGGCGCCGGTCGCAACGTACCTGATTCAGAGAGTGGGCGTGTTGGATACGTTTGCGTACCTTGGGATCGCGTATTTGATCGTCACCGTTATCACAGCATCGTTCATGCAGAATCCTCCGGAAGGTTGGAGGCCCGTTGGTTGGACGCCGTCTGCCGCGCAGGCGTCGCAACGTGCCGGCGGAGACTACACGCTGAGCGGAGCGCTGCGAACGTGGCAGTGGTATGCGTTGTGGTTGTTGCTATTCCTGAACACGTTTGCGGGGATTTCGATCATCTCGCAGGAGGCGCCGATTTTCCAGGAACTCGTTGGCGTGAGTGCGGTGGTGGCAGCGAGCATGGTTGGAATTGCCAGCATCGGCAATGCGGTTGGACGAGTGTTCTGGGCGTGGGTTTCTGATCTGATTACGCGGCGCGCCACGTTTCTGGTGATGTTCCTGCTCCAGGTGTTGCTGTTCATCCTACTCGCGAATGCACACATGGTTGGTGGGATGACTTTGGTCGCGTTTGTCGTGTTGATGTGTTACGGCGGCGGGTTTGGCACAATGCCCGCGTTTGCGGCAGATTATTTTGGGTCAAAGAATGTTGGGCCAATCTACGGGTTGATGTTGACGGCGTGGGGCACGGCGAGCGCCGTTGGACCGTTGTTGATTGCGTACTTGCGGCAGAGTACGGGGTCGTATGTTCGTCCGTTACACATTATTGCAGTTGTAATGGCGGTCTCGGCATTGTTGCCGTTGTTAACCAAGCGTCCTAAGACACAAACACGGGCGGAAAGTGCGCCCGCCGAACCGGCACCCGTGCGGTCAAAAGCAGCTTGAGGCAGCGCCACAAAGGCACAAATCTTTTGTGCCTTTTTGTGGCTAAACCAATACCTTAGTCCAATAGATTCGTCTCCGACCGATCAGCTACAGTCTCGAACGGACGGAGGTTTCCTTTGGACGAAGCCAAACCCATTCGTATCCTCAGCGTCGAAGATCATCCCGTATTTCGCGAGGGCTTGCGCACGATCATCGGCTCGCAAGAGGACATGCTGCTCGTGGCGCAGGCCACCAACGCAATTGAAGCGATGTCGGAATTTCGCCGTTGGCGGCCTGACATCACGCTAATGGATCTGCGTTTGCCCGGCAGCGACGGCATCGACGCCCTGGTCAGCATCCGCGGTGAGTTCTCAAACGCACGCATCATCATCCTGACAACATCCGATTGCGACGGCGAGATTCAACGCGCGTTACGCGCCGGCGCGTATGCCTACATTCTCAAGAGCATGCCGAAGAACGAACTGCTAGAAGTTATCCGTTCAGTTCACTCCGGCAAACGTCACGTGCCGCCGGAAGTAGCGGCGCGTCTTGCCGAACACCTTGGTGAAGAGAATCTCACCGACCGCGAACTCGAAGTCCTGCGTCTGATCGGAGACGGCTTTCGTAACAAGCAAATCGCCGACGAACTCTCAATCGCCGAGACCACCGTTAACTTTCACATCAAGAACCTCGTCGACAAACTCCAGGCCAACGATCGAACACATGCCGTGACCATCGCCATCAGACGTGGCTTGCTTCAGGTTTGATCTGTGGCTGAGTATTTTCTGAAGACTATCGAGCCCGGAACAATAATAATCACTTCCGTTCCGGTTGCCGGTGAGGTCACCAGCGTGAGCTTGCCGCCGATGCGCGCGGCCCGTTCTCGCATTCCCTGTAAACCAAAGTGATGCGTTTTCCCTTCCGTAACGATGACGGGATCGATGCCGACACCATTATCTTTCACACTTACGAGCAGGTCGTGTTCGTATCTCAACTCAATCCGTAACGAACTCGCATTCGAATGCACAATCGAATTGCGAATCGCTTCATAACCGATTCGGAAAACTTCGTCGCGCACTATCGGATGCATTTCCTTCGGCGCTCCCACTACTGCGACATCAACAGTCATCGACGAAGGCACCAAACCATCCTGCGTCGCACGACGAAATCCTTCGGCGAGGTCGTTTCTCTCCGTCGTCGACGTGCGCAGCGAATTCAACGCCGCTCGTCCTTCTTCAGTGGCCTGATTCAGCCACGTAGACAATCGCTCCATCGCCCGGCGCATGTAATCCGAATCGGCCGGCTTCTCGAGAGCATCGTTCGCTACCATCGTGCAGCCGTGAATAGTTTGCAGCAACGTATCGTGCAGGTCTCGGGCCAAACGAGTGCGCTCCGCCAAGCGCTCGTCAAACCTGAGACTGATCACACGCGCGATCTGTCGCACGCGAAGTCGGTACAGACCAAACAGGATCAGCACTGCGGCGACGATGCAAAGCAAACGAAACCAGATCGTCTGAAACCAGGCAGGCGGAATGGTGAAGACGAGGGTCGCGCCGGTTTCGTTCCAGACACCGTCGTTGTTGGCGGCAATGACGTGGAAAGTATAAGTGCCTGGTCCAAGATCACTATAGATGGCCTGCCGGCGTGTGCCGGGTTCCTGCCAGTCGACGTCGTAACCATCCAATTTGTAACGAAACAGCACTTTCTGCGGCACTGAGAAGCTGAGTGCGGTGTAGTCGATTTCGAGACCAGTGGTCCGAGCCGGGAGGCGTAGCTTTTCAATAGCCGAGTAATTCTTTCGATCGGCAACCAGGCCTTCGATGACCACGAGCGGCGGCGTATCGTTTTTGAATAAATTCTCCGGATCGATCACTTGTACGGACAGTCCGTTAGAAAACCAGAGCCGTCCATCAACTGTCTTCGTAGCTCTTGGTTGGGCAGCCGTACTTCCGGGTCGCACACCCTCCGGCGCAGTAAATGTCGTCATGCTGACGTGGTCTTCGGGGTGGTCCCACCACTTCTCGAGTTCTGATTGCGAGATACTCACGAGCCCGCAATTTGTGTACATCCACAGCGCCCCACGATTGTCTTTGATTGCGCTGTAGATCATAGAGCAGGGCAGTCCATTCTCGATTCCGAGAGTCTTGACCTGTCCGTCTTTCCACTTGAGTAGACCCGAATTAGAGGCCACCCAAACCGAGCGGGCAGACTCAGGTATGAGAGTGTTGACGAGCAAATTCTTTTCCCGTTGCGGCAAAGTAAGGACTTGTAATTGTCCGCCGCTGTAATGCGCGATCTTGTTGTCGCTATACGAGCCCAGCCACACGCCGCCTTCGTTATCCGACGCAAGCCAAGAGGCGTATTGAATGTCGCGTACAGAAACTTCGTCGCGAATTTTTTGATCTTTGATTCGATAAAGGTGACGAGGAGCAGTGTTGGCCATCGCCCAGATGTTCTGGTCAAGATCTTCTGTAATCGCGATGACGTGGCCGCCGAGTGCGAGTGGCTGTCCGTTTGAATTTTGCAGCTCGCTGAACTTGCCCCGTTCGTAGACCATCAACTTGTCGTCGACACCAAGCCACAATCGGCCGGCATGATCTTCGAACATCCCGGAGACGGCTTCACCGGGTAAACCCTGGCCAGTCTTGACTGATGAAAATTCGCCGCCCCGAAGATTGTCGAGACTATCTTTGCCGCCAATCCATAGTGAACCATCAAGCGAGGCGAGAACGGATCGAATGTTCGCGGCGGCGACACCTTCCTGGGCCGAGAAATTTATCATTGGAGTATTCCGAAAGAGATCAACTCCACCGTTGGTTGCGACCCAGATATTTCCTTCTCGATCCTGAAAGAAGCTGATGACAGAATCACCGGATAGACCATTCACGGCGCGGAAGTGATCCGCTTTCCCGTTATAAATGCGATAGAGACCTTCGGAGTCGGTGCCGATCCAAAGTGCGCCATCACGATCCATGAACAAACTCTGAGCACTGACGCGCGAGCCGTCGAAACCCGGTACCGTGTAAGTGGACCATTTGCCGTCGGCGTAGTGACGCACACCCAGATGCGGGCCTTTGCCTTCGAGTGCGATCCAGATCGATCCGGTTGGACCAGCGGCGATGTCCAGCACGCCCGGATTGCCCTTCAAGTGTTTCAGCTCTTCTTCGAAGAAAGTCTCGGTGGAACCAGGGCGCCAGCGCACCAGTGCGAATGATCCGATCCACAAGTTTCCCAAACTGTCCTCAGCCAGTCCGACGCCGTAATTAACCGGAATACCTTCTTCTTTGCCGTAACACTGGAGTCCTTGATCGATGGCGCGACAAAGTGGCCCCTTTCCGTCGGTGATGCGATAGCGCGTGACCCAGATTGTTCCCTCGTGATCTTCGATGATGGTGCTGATGCCGATGGTGTTGGAGTAGCTAATCAACTCGCCGTCCTTCAAGCGGTTGAGACCGTAAGGCGTGCCGATCCACAAACTACCGTCACGTGCTTTCCGCAGCGAAGTTATGCGGATATCCGGAAGCGGTTGACCGGTCGAGGTCGTACCGGGAACAAATCGTGAACCGTCGTAGCGGACCAGTCCTGCTTGTGTGCCGATCCAGATGTAACCATCAGCGGACTGTGCGATGACGTTTGGAATACTGTTGAAGATGCCGTCCTGCATGCGCCAGGCGGTGTGTCCGTACTGTGAGATCCGTCGATTCGGATCTACTGCGTTAGCAGAGTGGGTGGTGAGAAATAAGAATAGACAGTGGACCAGGACGAGCCACGAAGAAGAATTGCGCTTGAGTCGTACGAGGGCGGGCATGTCCGACAAAGCATATCAGCGCTGATCGGTTTTTAGATCCGTGTTATCCGTGGCTAATTCTCCTGGGAGCAAATTACAGTTGAATCGAGCAAATTACCGACAGAACCCCCTCTAAAAAATTGAATGCGGCGCCACCGTCACATTCAGGATTCGGAATAGCCTCCTCCAAATCTCGCAAGATTCACTGTTTATCGGTAGCACTGTTTGCGTCATAGCGCACGGGCACGATGATTGCGCCTCGTAAGAGCTTCGTCATTTCGACATTCAAAATTTTGGAAGCTCCAGGCATATGAAGAAACTCTTCCTCAGCTTACTCGTCCTTGCCATTCTCATCACCTCAACCAGCAACGCACAAAAGAAGCTGAAGCCGTGGCAGGAATGGTCGCGCAAGGAGGCGGAAACGATCCTCAACGATTCGTCATGGGGAAAGACGCAAACCGAGACTGACACTTCGGAGATGGTGTTTCGTCCACAAGCGGCGCCGGATGCGAGGACTGGAAGGAGTAACGCTGATCCTTTGCGTGATGATCGTGGTGGCGCGACGAATCAGGCCACCGACGTGAAGTATCGGGTTCGATTTCTCTCGGCGAAGCCGATCCGGCAGGCGTTCGCGCGGCTGATCGCGTTGGACCAACCGACTGAGGATCAGAAAGTGAAGTTATACATGAATGATTTTGTGGAGCGTAAGTTTGATAACTGGATCGCGGTTGCGGTTGGTTTTGAGTCGCGGGATCAGAGGTTTTCGGCGGCGGCGTTGCAGGCGTTTGCGAGTGCGACGACCGCATCGCTCAAGAACAATACGTACCTCGAGCGCAAAGATGGGCGGCGGATTTATTTGCACGTGTACCAGGCGCCGAGCGCCGATGGGTTAGGGGCGAAGTTTATCTTCCAACGCTTCCTGGACGAGCGACCGTTTCTTAACGGCGAGAGTGGCGAGGTTCGCTTTGTATCCGAGATTGCAACAGTGAACCTAAACATCCGCTTCAAAATCTCCGAAATGACATACGACGGCAAGCTCGAGTATTGAAGTACGTACTGTAGGGGCGGCCCTCCGTGGCCGCCCTTGGTTTGAATGGCATCTGTGAAT
>DASSFI010000007.1:0-2347 GCA_035694465.1 Pyrinomonadaceae bacterium
AATGCGGGCGTCTGGTCTGTCCACTCCGGTGCTCATGCTAACTGCACGGGATGCCGTTGATGACCGCGTTACCGGACTCGATGCAGGCGCTGACGATTATCTGATCAAACCATTCGATTTCAGCGAGCTGTTGGCGCGCACTCGCGCACTGTTGCGCCGTGGTGAAACTCTGCAATCCGAGATACTCACGGTTGCAGATCTGGAAATCAACACGCGCACTCGAATCGTCAAAAGAGGCAGCAACAGAATTCAACTCTCGGCTAAAGAATATGCCCTCGTCGAGTACTTTGCGCGCAATGTGGATCGCGTGCTCAGTCGAGCTGATATTGCCGAGCACGTGTGGGACAAGAACTTCGACATCTTTTCAAATGTAATTGAGGTTTATGTCCAGCGCCTGCGAAGAAAAATTGATGACGGGCACGCGGTAAAACTTTTTCACACAAGGCGTGGCGAAGGATACGCTCTCACCGCGGATGAGGGCTCGCATGTTTGATTCCGTTAGAGCACGATTGACGTTGTGGTATGTTGCGGTCCTCGCGCTAGTGCTGCTCGCGTTCAGCATCAGCATATATGCGGCGGTGACTGCGATCCTTTACGACAGCCTCGACACAGAGCTGGGTGAAACAATCGACAAGGCAACACTGTCGCTCGTGCACAAGATCGATGTGGAAAAGCAAGAAGAAAGAACGGCCGCCACCAGCGTTTTGGACGAACATATAGCGCCTCGACAAACTGCAGCGATCTTTGATGCGAGTGGAAACCTGGTTGCGGAAGTGACTGAAGAAGGCACGAGTCACGCTTCACTCCCTTCGATGGGTCTTGTGCCGGCTACGGGCCCAGAGCTGTACACACTGCCAACAACTACGCAACGGGACAGCGTCGATCAGCATAGGATTGCCGTGGGACGTATTCATACAGCGAACAAATCCTACATCCTGGTTATTAGCCAACCTTTCGATGTGGTGCAGAGACAACTGCGGTTACTCCGGCTCATCCTGATTCTTGTCGTAGTGGTCACTCTTGCCCTGGCTGGATTCGGTGGATGGTTTCTGGCACAGCGGAGCCTGGCGCCAGTGGTCCAGATGACAGAACGCGCACGCCGGATCACTGCAGAGAATCTGGATCAGAGGCTACCAGTATCAAATCCGCATGATGAATTGGGCCAGCTCGCAGCCACCTTCAACGAACTACTGACGCGTCTGGACGATGCATTCGAACAGCAGCACCGCTTCATGGCAGATGCTTCGCACGAATTACGTACTCCTCTTTCCGTCATGCGCACGGCCACCGGCGTTACGCTCGAGCAGAAGTCACGTAGCAACGGCGAGTATCGTGAAGCCTTAAGCATAATTGATGAGCAGGCTCGGCGGCTCACTCATATCGTTGAGGACATGTTCATGCTGGCACGTGCAGATGGTGGACGCAGAGTCCTGCAACTGAGTGAGTTCTACCTTGACAAACTGCTTTGCGAAACCGCGCGGGCCGCCGAAGTACTGGCAACTCGTAAAGGAATAACGATTGAGGTTGGCAACTTCGAGCAGGTCCTTTATCGCGGCGACGAAAGTTTGCTTCGACAGATGGTTTTGAATCTCCTCGACAATGCCATCAAAAATACTTCGACCGGCGGAGTCGTTAGCATCACTCTGGAACGACGGCCGACAACTTATGCGATTGTCGTTTCGGACACAGGCGCTGGCATACCCCCGGAGGCGCAGGCTCATATTTTTGAGCGCTTCTACCGAGTCGACAAAGCTCGCTCACGTGCTGACGCGAGCGAAGTCGGGGGCGGAGCTGGCCTGGGTCTATCAATTGCCAAATGGACTGCTGATGCCCACCTTGGCCGCCTTGAACTTCAACGATCAGACACGAGTGGCAGCACGTTCGTCGTCTCGCTCCCCATGGACGGTAAACAATAAACCGTTCGCCGCTTCGCTAAGGGTGGAATTTCTCTGTGCAACCTCGGTGCTCTCCGTGTCTCAGTGGTTAAACTTCCGGAACACTACCGAGGCACAAAGAACACAAAGGTTGCACAGAGAAGAAATTCAAGGGTCACTACTCCGTCTCCGCCATTCTTAGAATCTGCCAGTTAGTTTTAGGTACGATCTGAACGCCATCCGATTTATCTTCCGTTCATCATCGGGTTTGTAGGCTATCCCGTTGGCACAATCCATTTGAGAATGAAGGGTTTTTCGATGCCCTTCTTACCGCAACGGGGTGTATTCATGGCACTTATCGTGCTCGCCGATTTGAGAGCAAAGGATGGATCAGTCAATAAAGACACCGTAGCCGGAGGTTACGGCTCGCGGTTTCGCGCTGATTCCGTTACCACGCGTTTGGCCAAGAACAT
>DASSFI010000008.1:0-3325 GCA_035694465.1 Pyrinomonadaceae bacterium
GCCGCTGTTCAGGCGCTTGCTGTGGAATACGATCACCGAAGAACTCCCGAAAGAACGGATCGTTCCCGAATGGATATTGCTGCGGCTGTCGAACTCGCATTTGCGAATGAATCGTTACCACCGCCGGCGCCGCTTTGCTCACCACGTCGGCGTAGGACATGGCTGGCCCGGCAGAAGGCTTGGTTGAAGCCGGTGTCCCCGTGCCGGCCGGGTTGTTGACTGCAGGGTCCGAAGTTGAAGTTAGGCGAACGGTGCGACCATCCTGCCGGTTGCACGCCCACAATAAGCAACTTAGGATTGTCACACTCAACAAAATCCCGACACGCGTTCGGTGGTTAGTTATGAACTTCATCGCTCTCATCATTTCCCCTTTTCCGATCATGAGTTGCTGATCACCGGCAACCTTACACCGCGTGCGGTGACATCCGATCAGCGGATCTCACCTTGCTGTGCAATCTCACACCCAGGACTATCATCAGAACGCCAAACACGATCGCGTATGCTCCGATGAGCCAGACCAACGCGAGCGCCCCAGCGGCGGGATTGAAAAGCAAGGCGACACCAAACAATATGGAAGCCACACCGGCCAACGCCAGCAGCCACTCTCCCTTAATGTATTTGCGCAACTGGATCGCCGCTCCGATTTCGAAAGCGCCGGTTACGATTGCCCACGCGGCGATCACAATCAGGAGGACCAGCGCGGTAATCGCCGGTACGAAAAAGGCGACTAGTCCCGCGGCCACACCGAGGATTCCTTCAAGTAACAGAACCCACCAACGTTTGCTCTCGCCGTGAGATTTAATGCCTGCAGCAATTGCTAACGCGCCGTCTACCAACGCGTACGCACCCCAAAGGAACACGAGGGCGGTCAGGGTGATCTGTGGCCAGGCAAATGCCAAAACCCCAAATGCGATCGCCGCGACGCCTCGCAATACCAGAGCCCACCAACTACTTGTGTACACGATTAACATGGATTTCCTCCTTGATTCAGATTCAGAATTACGACCCGGCGCTACCGCGCTCGGTTCTGTTGTTGGCCAGGCTCACTACCGACCCGCGCCAGCTGGAAAATCTCACTTAGTGGTGCACGAGGACCGGTACCGGGCTGTTGCGCACCAAATAATCCGTAGTTGTTCCAAGCGCCAGGCTGTCCGCCAGCCGATTGTCGTAGGCGCCCATCACCATCAGATCGCACCCGATCTCTTTTGCATGCTCGATGATCACTGCGTGGCTGTCGCCGGTCAGGTAATGAGTGCTCAAGCGAACCGGATAATTCTTGAAGTAAGAAACGACCTCTTTCAACGCCGTCGTCGACTCGCCTTCTTCGACCATTTGCACTGCATCCACGTCCATTTCCAGGGCGGCTGTCAAACGTGCCAGCATTTTCATTGCCTCACGCGCGGCGGCGCTGCCGTCGTAAGCCAGCAAAGCCCGTCGCAATTCTCGAAACTGCAAACCGGTCAACAGCACCGGACGGTTGACCTTTCGCACTAGTTTCTCGGCTACTGATCCGAGAAACCCCGTTTCGAACTCTTCATCCTCGCCCCGCGCACCTATAACCAACAGATCCGCGTCGACCGATGCGTCGGCAACGATCTTCACGACATTTCCTGTTTGAAGATCGGTCTGGCAGGTCACGCGATAGCGTTCACAGATACTGGCTGCGCGCTTGAGAGCTTCATTCCCTTGTTTGTGGTAATAGTCGCGCACTCGGTCGGCGATTCCTTCTGAAGGAAAACTCTCGAGAATCTCCGAAATGTTTCTAATGAAATGGCCCGCGAGGCGGCGCGCATCGATCACGTAAAGCACGGTTATCCGGGCGCGCAACCGAGCTGCGAGCCAGGCGCCACACTCGGTTGCAACATCGGCATAGACGGAACCATCAGTCGCGATTAGCAGCGAGGAAATTCCGGAATGCTCGCCATTGCTATTCATCACTTACCTTTCAACCGACCCCAGATACTGATGAATGAACTGCACCGCCGTCGCGCCTTCGCCAACGCCGGCTGCCACACGTTTGACTGAACCGTGCCGCACGTCTCCGGCCGCGAAGATTCCTGGCTGGCTGGATTCAAGCCAGTAAGGGTCGCGATTGAGCTGCCATTCTTTGGGGAAATGACCATTACCATTGACTTGCGAAAGATCAGGACCCGTGAGAATGAATCCGTGATCATCGCGCCGGACGACGTTTTCAAGCCAGTCGGTGTGCGGAAGCGCGCCAATAAAAATGAATAGCGCGTTAGTCGGCAGCGTTTCTTTCTGATTCTTCTCTGGATCGAAAATCGTGATCGCTTCGAGCCGGTCTTCACCGTGCACTTCGCCGACGGTGGTTCGCAGACGCACCTTGATTTTCGGCGTGTTTTTGATCTGATCGATCAGGTAGCGCGACATACTTTCGTCGAGGGTCTCGCCGCGCACAAGCATCGTCACGGTGCGCGCATAACGCGAGAAGTAAACTGCGGCCTGGCCCGCTGAGTTTGCGCCGCCAACGAGGTAGATATCTTCGTTGCGACAGAAAAACGCCTCAGCTAAAGTTCCGCCGTAATAAACTCCGGCGCCGACCAATCGATCGATCCCCGGCACATCAAGACGTCGCCATTGAACCCCCGTAGCGAGCAAAACAACATGGCTCCTCAGCTGCGTACCATCACTCAACGTGACGATCGGAGTCGATCCTTCAACTCGCAGACTTGTAACGATCTGCGGACTAATTATTTCGGCCTCGAACTTCTTCGCCTGGGCAACGGCACGACGAGCCAAATCAGCGCCGCTCAGTCCCGCGGGAAAGCCTAGATAGTTTTCGATCATCGAACTCAATCCGGCCTGGCCGCCCGGTGCGTCACGTTCGACCATCACGGTACGCAGGCCCTCACTCGCTCCATAAACTGATGCGGCCAGGCCGGATGGACCACCACCGACGATCACCAGGTCGTAAAAGTCGCCTTCCGGACGCACTTTCAGTCCAATCCTTTTTGCGATCTCGGCGTTTGTAGGCTGCGTAAGTTTGGTGCCGTCGGGAAAGATGACCACTGGCAAGCTTGAAGGCTTCGCTTCAGAATGGCCCAACAGGCGCCGGGCTTCCTCATCACGATCAACTTCAAGCCACTCGAATGGAACACAATTGCGAGCCAGAAAATCGCGAACCTGGTGCGCTTCCGGTGAGAAGCGTGACCCGATTACTCGCAGGTTCTCGATGTCAAAACGTGATTCCCAATCTGCGATCAGGTCGTCAAATACAGGATAGAGCTTATGATCCGGAGGCCGACATGGCTTGACCAGATAGTCATCGATCCGAAATTCCTTCAGTGTCTGAATGATTTTTTCA
>DASSFI010000009.1:0-24194 GCA_035694465.1 Pyrinomonadaceae bacterium
GTGCTTTTTTGTGGCTGTTTTTTGGTAATACTTTATGGGTTCGCGACGTAAGGCACGCGAATGTGCCTTGCAAATGCTCTTTGCGGCTGATGTTGCCGAAATGTCTGCGGACGATGTCGTCCGAAGCTACTGGGCTGAGCTCGGTGAATCGGATCTCGACGAGACCGCTCGGGATTTCGCCACCCGCCTCGCTTTGCAAACACTCTCAAATCTCGAACTGCTCGACGAACGCATACGTTCGCGCGCCGAACACTGGCGTATCTCACGCATGGCCGTCGTCGATCGCAACATCCTGCGACTCGCGGTTTACGAGTTTCTCTACGAACCAACCCCGCGCACCGTCGCGATTAACGAAGCACTCGAAATCGCACGTCGCTTTTCTACTTACGAAGCCACTCAGTTCATCAACGGCATTCTCGACGCGATAAAACGCGACCTCGACGAACAGCAACCACAGAAAAACGTTCAGCCCGAGATCGAAGACTCTGAACCGAGTCCGCCCACTGGCGAAGATGAGTAAACAAACTTGTCAACGCTCGCAGACCAGCTCAAACAAATAACCGCTGCGCTCGCCGATCTCCGTACCACTGCCGTAGATAGTGCAGATACGCGCAAAGCACTCGACTCACTCTTTCGTCGCACACACAATCTCAAATCCGCCGCCGCTGCTGACGGGTTGCACGACTTAAGCCGCGCCGCACACGAGTTGGAGAACGTGCTCCACTCGCTTCGCACTGGTAACAGCAGTCTCAACGATCAAGTGCTGGAGCAACTCACGGAAAAGTCGGCAGAGATTTCGGAAAGCCTGCCCGTCGTTCCTTCGGAAATCTGGACTTCGTTGAAGGCGGAAGAACGACACGCTCTGTCCCAGGCAGTTAAAGAAGGCGCGAGTCTTTATTTGGTGCAGACAAACTTCGACCTCGCGGACTTCGACCAACGTTTTCAACAACTGAAAGAGATTTTGAGCAACACCGGCGAGTTGATTTCGATAACTCCCAAAGCCGAGAACGGCAAGATCAACTTCAGAATTGTTTACGCAACACCAGAAACCGAGCTTCCCCGGTTCGATAACGTCATCATTAGCGAATTGCACCGCGATGAGCCACTCTCATTTGCCATCGTGCTGCAACGAGCGATACGCGCCGGCCAGTCGGCAGCAAGCACACTCAACAAAACAATCGATTTTGACTTGCATGGCGAGGATCTGACGCTGGAAGAATCTGCGTGCGTCACTATCGCTGATCCATTGCTGCACCTCGTGCGCAACGCAGTGGATCACGGCATCGAGCGCGCCGGAAAGATCACAATCGAAGCCACTGAAAACGAGAGCGAACTCACGCTCAAAGTCACAGACAACGGTCGCGGAATCGATCCGCAAACAATTTCCCGGATCTTTGCCCCCGGCTTCTCCACCGCGTCCGAAGTCTCGGAAATCTCGGGCCGTGGCGTCGGCCTCGACGTCGTGAAAACCGCCATCGAATCCGCCGGCGGCTCAGTCACAGTAAACAGTCAACTCGGCCACGGCACGACCTTCACCATCACGCTCCCAATCCGTGCATTCGATCCGCGTTAATCCGCGAGCTTCGGGTGCATCGTATGCCACTTCGTCGCTTGCTCGTAGCTCAATGCCACGCGCAACGGCGACACCTCGTCGTATACACCCCCGGTAAACATGATCGCGATCGGCAACTCGTTTACGAAACCGCAAGGCAACACGACCGTCGGGTGTCCGGTCAAATTCGTCACCAGCAAACTCGCGCTTCCCGGCGCCGGACTGACAAACACGTCCCACTGCGACATCAAACGCTCCATCTCGAGCATCAGCAACGTCCGCGCTCGTTGCGCGCGCAGATACTCGACTGCTGGAATAAAGCGTGAGGTGCGGAACGTGTTGGGCCAATCAAACGCAGCCTGCCCTGACAACTGGTTTACACGTCCGTCACGCGTGATGTCGTCAAACGCCGCCGCCGCTTCCGCTGACAGGATGAAGCGCAACGAGCCGACTGAGAATTTGGGCAACTCAATCGGCGTCAGTTTCGCACCTGCTTTTTCGAGTACTTCGAGCGCGGTTTTGTAGAGTGTGCGACGCTGCTCGGCCTGTGTTCGCTGTTGCTCGTTCTGCGGCGGTGTCGTTGGTCCATCAAACTCCGTTTTGAGATAACCGATGCGGAGTGTGCTGATGTTGGTACTCGGATTCCAGTTGAAAGGCGCATCGCCGACGGTGATATCTTTTCCGTCGGGACCGTAGATCGCGCTCAGGACTGCCGCACAATCTTCGACGCCACGACATATCGGACCAATCTTGTCCATGGTCCAACTCAATCCCATCGCGCCGTAACGGCTGACCCGTCCGTACGTCGGGCGAAGTCCAGTCACACCACAACGCGACGACGGCGAAACAATCGAACCCAACGTCTCCGTTCCGATTGAAAATCCAACCAGGCCTGCGGCCGTCGCCGCCGCCGGACCAGCCGACGATCCACTCGAGCCTGTTTGTGCTTCATCGGGCTGCCATGGATTGCGCGTCACGCCGGCAAACCATCGCGCACCCTGCGCGAGCGCGCCCATCGACAACTTCGCGACGAGCACCGCACCCGCTTCGTTCAGTCGTTCCACAACCGTAGAGTCGTAATCAATTACCTGATCGCGATAAGGTTCTGCGCCCCACGTAGTCTTGATGCCTTTGGTGGCGAAGAGATCCTTTGCACCCCACGGAATTCCATGCAACGGGCCGCGATACTTTCCGCGCTTTATTTCCGCATCGGCGGCTGCGGCTTGCTTGAGCGCAACGTCTTCAGTAAGAGTCACGACGCACAGCAACTTTTCCCCATACTTCTTCAACCGCGCGAGATACATCTTCGTAAGCTCAGTCGAAGAAATTCTCCGCGTACGCAGCAATTCGGCGAGCTGTGGAACGGTTGCAAAAGCCAGGTCATCGACCTTTTTGAACTGCGGCAACTCCACTCTGCCAAAACGAAATCGTGTCTTCGCGGTGTACAGTTTTTTCTTTGCCCGGACCGGATGGAACGTGATCGCCGGCTCGGTATCGAGCGGCACCTCGATTTTGCGGTTCGCTTCGTAGGCATCGAGATTGCGATTGACCCCGCCGAGCGCCAACGCCTCCTGCGCGTCAGTGAGTTCGATGCCGATTAGCTTCTCGGCCTGCTGCATCATTTCTTTGGTGATGCGCAACGGCGGCGTCGGCGAGGGACTCGGAGAGGGGGTAGGCGACGGCGTTTGCGCCAACACATCGACGGGCAACTTCGTGGCGGTTAATCCGGCGACGCCAAGAACCGGAAGCAATTTTACAAAATTGCGCCGGCCGGCATTTGGCTTCCTCATTGAAGTATTTTTGCTCTTCTTCATAACCAGATCTGTGGATGGTTTGAAATGTTATTTGTTCATCGGAACCATGGTTCCAGTGCCCACGCCCTGTGTGCTCGCTTTGCCGTATTTCAGCTTTACAACTTTCGCTTTCCCGAACCGGTAGATCGTAACGATGTAAAGATTGTCAAACTCGCTTTCCGGGATGGTCGGATACGTCTGGCCACTCAGAGTAGAAACAATTGCCGGGACAGTATTGTTATGACCGGCGATGAAGACAGTTTGACCACGATTGGTAGTTTGTAGCTGGTTGACGAGTTCATCCGTCTGATTGCTTTGAAGCAGCTTGACTGCCACGCCAGTGCGATCGGAAAGAGGCTTGACGGTTTCTTGTGTGCGCTTGTACTGCGTCGCGTAGATCGCGTTTATACCCGCCTCGCCAAACACGCGTGCGATCTCCTGGGCACGTTCGAAACCCTCGGGAGATAAATCCGGGTCCTGATTGTTTGGTTCGATCAGTTTCTCGGCGTGTCGCACTACAATGATGGTCGTGACCGGACGCGAGAACGTCGTGAAGTAAGCGAAAACGACGACTGCGCCCAGCACGGCGAAGAGCATGGAAAAAACTACAATTGTCCTGAGTTTCGTTGGCGATTCGTTTACTTGTTCCATTGTGTTATGTGGGTACTGATGTAGGCGCTACGATATCATCATCATGACCGCTCCCCCAACCGAAGGCATCAAGTACGCCGGCTCGAAACTGAAGCTGCTGCCTCACATTCTTCAACTCGCTCAAAAAATAAATCCGCAAACTGTTTTTGATGGCTTCTCGGGCACGACGCGCGTGTCGCAGGCGCTGGCCCAATCAGGTTATCGCGTGATCGCAAATGATGTGGCGGTCTGGTCCAAAGTGTTCGGCGAGTGTTATCTGCTCAGTCCGTTTCCGCCCGAGTATTACCAGGAATTAATCGACGATCTGAACGCGCTCAAGGGACGGCCCGGCTGGTTTACCGAACATTACGGCGGCGACGTAAAGGGAATCAATGGTCTGAAGAAACCGTGGCAAAGACACAACACTCTCAAGCTCGACGCGATTCGTGAAGAGATCGAACGATTGGATTTAGGTGGAAACGAAAAAGCCGTCGCGCTAACAAGTCTTATTCTGGCCATGGACGAAGTCGACAGCACGATCGGCCACTATGCTTCTTACCTGAGCAAATGGTCGACGCGTTCTTATCGCCAAATGAAGTTGCGCGTTCCGAAGTTGACGCCAAAAACCAGTGATCATCAAATTTATCAAAGAAATATTTTTGATATTGTTTCAGAAGTCGAAGCCGATCTCGCGTATTACGATCCGCCTTACGGTTCGAATAACGAAAAAATGCCGCCGTCGCGCGTGCGGTATGCGGCCTACTATCATCTCTGGACTTCTATCTGCCTCTTCGACAAAGCCGCGCTTTTCGGAAAAGCAAACAGACGCGCCGACACATCCGACACTCTGAGCGCCTCGGTATTTGAGGAATTCAGAAAGAACGGCGACGGGCGGCTCATCGTCGTCGAAGCCATTGACCGGTTGCTCAAGTTAACAAAGGCGAAGCACATCATCCTGTCTTACAGTTCCGGTGGTCGAGCGACGGCCGCAGAGCTGAACGAGGTGATCCGCAGTTCCGGCAAACTGCTTGAGGTGGTCGAGGTTGATTACAAACGAAACGTGATGGGCGGCATGCGTTGGACGAACGAATGGATTCGCGAAGCGGAGCAGGCAAATCGGGAATTTCTGTTTCTGATCGAAAAGTGAGCCGCGGATTTTCGCGGATAAACGCAGATCATGATAGTCTTAAATTACCGAGGTATTCAGATTGAGTCAGCAAAATAAACCCGATTTATCCCAGGTTATCGCTGAGGAGTTCGGCGCCAATGCCACCTACGTCGAAGGTCTTCTCGAGCGTTTCCGCAGTAACCCCGAACTGGTAGACGAGTCGTGGCGCTCGTACTTCACCGAACTCGACGGTAACGGCACCAAAGCCCCAGCAGCGCAGACGAGCGCAGCACCCGCTCCGGCTCCTGTGCGTGCTCCTGAGCCGAAACCGGTAACGACGCCTCCGGCCGACGCCGAAGCCCTTCCGATTCGCGGTCCGGCACTCAAGATTGTCGAAAACATGGAGAGCAGTCTCCACGTGCCGACCGCAACTTCCGAACGAAGAATTCCGGTCAAGCTGTTGGACGAAAACCGCCGGATCATCAATCAACATCTCGCTGAGAAAGATCGCGGCAAAGCTTCATACACGCACCTGATCGCGTTTGCGGTCCTGCGCGCACTCGAAGAGTATCCACAACTCAACGACGGCTACGCCGCGATTGATGGCGCACCAACGCGTCTGAAACGAAAGAGCATCAATCTTGGTGTCGCAGTCGATCTGACGAAGAAAGACGGCACGCGCACGCTGCTCGTTCCCAACATCAAGAACGCAAACAGTCTCAGCTTCGCAGAATTCCTGGCGGCTTATGACGACGTCGTCAAACGCGCTCGCGAAGGCAAACTGCAAATCCCCGACTTCCAGGGCACCACTATTTCACTGACCAATCCCGGAACGCTCGGCACCGTGGCCTCGATTCCGCGGTTGATGGAAGGCCAATCAGTAATCATCGCCACCGGCGCGATTGAGTATCCTGCCGAATACCAGGCGATGGCGCCCGAAGCGATTTC
Organism: Pyrinomonadaceae bacterium; assembly: GCA_035694465.1. Classification (GTDB taxonomy): domain Bacteria; phylum Acidobacteriota; class Blastocatellia; order Pyrinomonadales; family Pyrinomonadaceae; genus PSRF01. The sequence continues at coordinate 6,032 of DASSFI010000009.1, forward strand.
GCAACTCGGCATCAGCAAGGCGATCGCCATCAGCAGCACGTACGATCATCGCATCATTCAAGGCGCCGAATCGGGAGCGTTTCTGGCGCGCGTGCACGAGTTGATCGTCGGGAAGTACGATTTTTACAAAAACATTTTCCTGAATCTCGGGATTCCGCACGCTCCGATGCGCTGGAGTCTGGATCGCAACCCGTTTTTCCTTCCTGAAGATCGAGTTCGCGAACAAACGCTCAAAGAAGCGCGCGTGATCGAGCTGATCAATGCATATCGAGTGCGTGGCCACTTGATCGCTGATACCGATCCGCTGCACGCACTCCCGATTCTTTATCACCCCGAGCTGGACATCGAAAACTACGGTCTGACGATCTGGGATCTCGATCGCGTGTTTATCACCGATGGCCTCGCCAACCGTGAAAGCGCCACCTTGCGCGAGATTCTCGACATCCTGCAACGCGCATACTGCGGCAAAGTCGGCGTCGAATACCGGCATATTCAGAGCAAGGAAGAAAAGCAATGGATTCGCGAACAGATCCGCCGCGAATTTGTACAGCCTGAGCCGATCCCGGTTGAAGTGAAGAAACGTCTGCTCTGGAAACTGATCTCGGCGGAACAGTTTGAACGTTTTCTGCACACGAAGTATCTCGGACAGAAACGCTTTTCACTCGAAGGCTGCGAAACAATCATTCCCGTGCTGGATCAATTGGTCGCCGGCGCCGCTGCTCGCGGTGTCGAAGCAATCACCTTCGGTATGGCCCATCGCGGTCGTTTGAATGTGCTGGCGAATGTGATTGGCGGCCTTTGTGAACGAATATTTGCGGCATTCGAGGGTTCGGTACATCCGGAGTTTCCTGCCGACGAAGGCGACGTGAAGTATCACCAGGGTGCAAAGGGTGACCGCGTGCTGCCGGACGGTCGTAAAGTTCACCTGTCACTCTCGCCGAATCCGAGCCACCTCGAAGCCGTCGATCCGGTGGTCGAAGGAATGGTACGGGCCACGCAGGACGAAATGATGGGCCAGCGTGGAGCCAGTCGCGAGCAGGTTATCGATCTCGCTCTGCCGGTACTGCTACACGGCGATGCGGCTTTTGCCGGTCAGGGTATCGTGATGGAGACCTTGAATCTTGCCGGTTTGAAGGGCTATCGAACGGGCGGCACGATCCACATCATCATCAACAATCAAATCGGATTCACGACTTCGCCGGAAGCCGGTCGCTCGACGATCTACTCGACTGACGTCGCCCGCATGACGCAGTTACCGATCTTCCACATCAATGGCGACGATCCGGAAGCCGCCTATCGCGTACTTCAAATCGCCCTCGATTATCGGCAGGAGTACAACAAAGACGTCGTGCTCGATGTGATCGGTTTCCGCAGACTGGGTCACAACGAAACCGACGAGCCAAGCTACACGCAACCGCTCATGTACTCGCGCGTCAAAGCACATCCAGGCGTGCGTGCTGTTTACGCAAAGCGGCTGATCAATGAAGGCGTCATCACCGAGGAAGAACTAAACAATCTCATCGCCGAGCGCGTGCGTGGTTACGAAACTGCGCTGGCAAATGCAAAACGGGAAGTTGCTGAGGAACCAAAACATCATCAACCGCGCGTGGAAGAGATGGATGGCTCTGAAGTAGTTCCGACCGGAGTTTCCGCCGAAACAATTAAGGAGATCGCGCACAAGATCGCGGTTGTGCCGGAAGGATTTCACGTCAATCCGAAGATGGTGGGCCAACTCGCGCGACGCGCGAAGATGGGCGACGGCAGTTTGCCGCTCGATTGGGCGTTTGCCGAAGCAATCGCATTCGGATCGCTCGTTCTCGAAGGCAGGTGCGTGCGTTTGAGTGGACAGGATTCAGGACGTGGCACATTCAGCCAGCGTCATGCTGTTCTCTACGACACGCAAACGGGACAGAATTGGACGCCCCTCGCCGAGCTACGTTCGGATGAAAATCCTGACGCGCGTTTTGATGTTTACGACAGTTCGTTGTCGGAAGAAGGCGTGCTCGGATTTGAATACGGCTACACCGTCGTGGCCCAGGACGCACTGGTTTTGTGGGAAGCGCAGTTTGGCGATTTTGGAAACGGCGCGCAAACGATCATCGATCAATACATCGCCGCATCGGAAGACAAGTGGAAACAAACTTCACGACTCGCGATGCTGCTACCGCACGGCTACGAAGGTCAGGGACCGGAACATTCCAGCGCTCGACTCGAGCGATACCTGCAACTCTGCGCGGAGAACAACCTGCAAGTTTGTTATCCGACCACACCGGCGCAGTACTTTCATCTGCTGCGAAGACAAGTACGGCCCGGCATGGAGCGTCCGTTGATCGTGATGACACCGAAGAGCCTGCTGCGCTTGCCGGCAGCAACATCAACCATCGACGAACTCGCAACCGGAGGTTTTCAGCCGCTGATTGACGATGCGGAGATCACCGATCGCAACGCAGTGAAGCGAGTCGTGCTGTGTAGCGGGAAGGTTTATTACGATCTCGCCGAAGCACGAAACAAGTCTGATAATCGAAACGTCGCGATTGTGCGCATGGAACAGTTTTATCCGTTTCCGGGTAACCGGCTGCGCGAAATACTCGCCAGCTATCCGAATGCGGGTCAACTCGTCTGGGCGCAGGAAGAGCCACAGAATATGGGCGGCTGGACGTTTGTTCAGAATCGACTCGAGCATCCACAGTACGTCGGACGCAGCGCCTCCGCGAGTCCGGCCACCGGGTCTTACAGCATCCACCAAAAAGAGCAGGCCGCACTAGTCTCCGAAGCACTTAACCACGGATAGCACGGATTACAAATCCGGATTGTTATCCGTGACATCTGTGGCTGCTCTTTATCTTGTAAAGTACTTGACACGACTACCGGATCGGGATAATCTGCCTGACATGGAACCTGTCCGGTTTGTCTCCGATCGCGCCATGGACAATCTTCGCTATATACGCGAAACCATGGAGCGTGCTACGCCTTTCACCGGTATCTCCGGTCGCGGTGAAATGGCCATCGGCGCTACTGCCCTCGTCGCCAGCGTCATCGCCGCTCGGCAACCAAATTTCAAAATGTGGGTCTACACGTGGCTCGCTGAAGGCCTCATATCCTCGCTGATTGCCGGCTGGTCCATGGACCGTAAAGCCCGCGCCACGCAAACCTCGCTGTTCTCAGGATCGGGGCGCAAAGCCCTCTTCAGTCTCGCGCCTTCCCTTATAGCCGGCGGTCTTTTGACAATCGTACTCGCCCGCGCCGGACAGTTTGAGACGATCCCCGGCATGTGGCTTTTACTCTACGGAACCGGCGTGATCACCGGCGGCATGTTTTCAGTAAGAGCCGTGCCGGCGATGGGTCTTTGTTTTATGGCACTGGGCGCACTCGCGCTCATCACTCCGGCGGTTTGGACCAACTGGTTCATGGCCGTTGGTTTTGGCGGGCTCCATCTATTGTTTGGAGCAATTATTGTGAGGAAATACGGTGGCTAAGCAGTCAACAGCAAAACAGGAACGAAAACCCGATGCAAACGTGGAGACACGTGCGGTAAGTACTAAGCAAAAGAGCGCCGCGCCGAATCTCGACCGCATCATTCATGAGCGATTGCGTCTGGGAATCATCAGCGCACTCGCCGCTAACGAGTCTCTGACTTTTAGCGAGCTGAAGAACCTGATGAATACCACTGACGGCAATCTCAGCGTTCACGCACGCAAACTCGAGGAGGCCGGCTACATCTCGTGCACGAAGTATTTCGAGGGCCGGCTACCAAAAACCGAATACAAACTAACGGCGTCAGGCCGCAGCGCGCTTGAAAACTATTTAAGTCATATGGAGTCGCTGATCAAACAGATGCGCAACATGTAGCTCTGCACACACTGTTTCTGTGGCTCACCACATTGTCCGCCCACGGCGCGAGTATGAGAATCCTTGAACTTATGTCTGCACAAATCGACATTCAAGGAGTAGAGAGATGACGAAGAGAATCGCTGCCATCGTGTTCATATTCATTTGCACCTCAGTGGCGTGGGCCATTCTGGGCGGAACAATTTTCCAGCGAACCTATGACTCCGGCGCTGTCTCTTCAAATCGAGTCGCATCGACGTGGGGCACAGCACAAAATCAGGCGCCTCCGATCGCCTCATTCAAAACACCGGTTTATTATCAAGAGGAAACGCTTGAGGCCGGTAAAAGGGTCATGAAGACCGCAATGAAGGAGCTCGTTACCACACTACCGCTCGAGAGCAGCAACATCGATGTCAATCTTGATCTACAGCACCGGCAAAAAGGTCTGTTGTGGTACAGCACCTACAAAGTCGGTTTTTCTGGTACCTACGGTTTTAGAAACACCAGTGATCAGGAACAGACTGTCAATTTCGAATTAAGATTTCCGACCGCTCAGGCCATCTACGACAATTTAGCTTTCACTGTAGATGGGACCACTGTCCCTATTGAAAACCACGACAGCGTGGCCACGACCGCGTTCAAAGTCGCTGCCGGTAAGACTGCCCAGCTTTCCGTCGGCTACAGTTCACAGGGACTCAATGAGTGGCGTTACAGTTTTGGGAGTGCCGACGTCGCCCAGGTAAATAACTTCACCCTGCGCATGAAGACAAACTTCAAAGACATTGATTTCCCGGACAACACTCTTTCTCCTACTGAAAAGTCGGAGACGGGTGGGGGCTGGAATCTCAACTGGTCTTACCGAAGTTTAGTGTCCGGTTATCAAATCGCGATGGTTATGCCGGAGAAATTGCAACCGGGACCACTCGCGGGGAAAATCAGCTTTTTTGCCCCAGTATCACTCTTCTTCTTTTTCTTCCTCATGCTGATCATTACAACAATGCGCGGCATCGATCTTCACCCGATGAACTATTTTTTCCTCGCTGCCGCGTTCTTCTCTTTCCATCTGCTGCTGGCGTACCTCGTCGATCACGTCTCGATTCACGCCGCCTTCGCCATCTCGGCGGTGGTGTCTGTATTTCTCGTGGTGAGTTACCTGCGACTGGTCGTGGGAATGCGATTCGCGAGTCGAGAGGCTGCGTTCGCTCAGTTTATCTACCTCGTGATGTTTTCTTACGCCTTTTTCCTGAAGGGCTTCACGGGACTCGCCATCACCATCGGTTCAGTGCTGACACTCTTCGTGGTCATGCAGATCACCGGCCGTATCCGCTGGGCTGAAAAGTTCAGCGCCAAACCGGCTGAAGCCGCTGTTAATACCTCGGCAGCATAGAACGTCTTAACTCTGTAGCCCTAGATTGAACTTCGCGGGCTTTCGGGGCGTATACGGCCCCGAATCCAGAGTTATGAGAGCTATTCTGTCCTTTTACTCCGATGCCCTGAAGATTGCACTGCAGTCGATCTTTGCCCACAAACTGCGTGCTTTTCTCACTCTTATCGGGATCATTATCGGCGTGGCCTCAGTGGTCACGGTCGGCGCTTCAATCAGCGGTCTCAACACTTACGTTGTCGAAAGAATCACCAAAGTTCTTGGCAGTAATCACTTCATGATTGCCCGCATGGCCTTCTCCGGGCACATGGACGACGACGAATTTGAGCGCCGTAATCGACGCAACAAGAGGCTTAACTGGGACGATTACGAATGGGTTCGCGATCATTGTCCGTCCTGTGCTGAAGTCGGCGCTGGAACCGGAAGCGGAACGGATCTGAAGCAGGACGGGATCGAGTTTCCGGGCGCGCAGGTCTTCGGTCATTCGGCAAACATGGTCGATATCGAAGACAAAACAATCGAATACGGCCGGTTTATCTCAAACGACGATGTGCAACGCTCAGCCCTTGTCGTCGTTCTCGGCGCCGATATCAAAGAGAAGTTTTTCCCGAATCAGGACGCGATTGGCAAAACACTCAAAGTTCGAGGTTTGCCGATGCGAGTTATCGGGGTTGAAGAGAAACGCGGCTCTTTCTTTGGCGACTCGTTCGACCGTCACATTTACATTCCGGTAACCACGCACATGCAGATCTTCGGGCGTAATGGGCTTCAGATTCACGGTTCAGCCCGTTCGCGCGAGAATTTCCAGGGGGCCATCGAAGACGCACGCGTGGCGATGCGTATCAAGCACCGGCTCAACGGCAATGAAGAAGACGATTTTGGACTCGTGAATGTTGAGGAGTTGAACAATCAGATCGACGAGTTCACCGGCACCATCGCGAAGGTCGTAATTCCAATCACGCTCATTACGCTCATTGTCGGCGGCATCGTGGTGATGAACATCATGCTTGTCAGCGTCACGGAAAGAACATTTGAAGTGGGACTGCGAAAAGCTGTGGGCGCTACGCGACGGCAGATCCTGATGCAGTTTTTAATTGAGTCGGGAATCCTCTGCGCGCTGGGCGGCGTAATCGGGTTGTTAATCTCCTGGGGAATAACGACCGCAATTACCATGCTTGCATCGATCACGATGACCATAACGATCGGCTACATCATCCTGGCGTTAGGGGTCTCGACGGTTGTCGGAATGATCGCGGGTATTTATCCGGCGTTCAAAGCGGCGCGGCTGGATCCGATCCTGGCGCTGATGAAGGCGTAAGGCGAGTTTGATGAAGTTACGAATGCCAAAAGGTGTTTTGCGCGAGACGCTGAAAATGGCGCTCGACAGCGTTCGCGGTCACAAGTTCCGCAGTTTTCTGACGGTGCTCGGAATCGTGATCGGCGTGATGACCGCGATCTCGATCGCCTCACTGTTGACTGGCATGCGACAGAGTATCGTGGCAATCATCGAAGAGTATGGAACGAACAATATCTACGCGTTTCATCTTTCAACTGGTCCACGCACGAGCGAAGATCGCTCCGAACGTCTGCGGAAACCGCTGACAGTCGCCGATGCTGAGGCAATCAAAGCGCAAGCTCCGGCGGTCGATGACGTCGCGCACGTCGCTCCAAACGTCGGTTATGGCGGCGGACCATTCGACGATAACGTGACTTACCAGGGTCGCAACTATCGTTGGGGAAATACCTCGGGAGTTTCCGCAAACTACGCCGACATCACAAACATTGCCCTTCGCGAGGGCCGCTTCATCACTGACTCTGACGACCAGCAACGCTCAAACGTAATGGTGATTGGCGTGAATGCGGCGGATGCGCTGTTTCCGGGTTACAACAACATCGCCGGCGCCCAGGTGCGAATGGGTGGTTACAACTTCGAAGTGATCGGCGTGCTCGAGAAGCGCAAAGCAGGTTTCTTCGGCGAGAACGAAGAAGACAATGCGGTTTACATTCCATATCGCACGGCGCAGAAAATCGCGCCAGCCAAAGGTTATTTGCTGATGATCATTCGCGGCAAGACCGGTCAGGTTCAGGAAGCGCTCACGCAGTCGGAAGAAATTCTGCGCCGGCGTCGTCATGCGAAGTTTGGCGAGCCAAACAACTTCGACATTAAGACCGCGGACAAGTTTATCGAACAGTTTGACAGCATCACGGCGATGGTCGGATTGATCGCGATTGCGATTTCGAGTTTGGGTCTGCTGGTCGGCGGTATCGGGGTGATGAATATCATGCTCGTCAGTGTGACTGAGCGCACGAAAGAGATTGGAGTTCGCAAAGCGATTGGCGCGCGGCGTCGGGATATTGTGCGACAGTTCCTTTTCGAAGCGATGATGCTGACGTTTCTCGGCGGCGCCCTCGGCGTGGTGCTGGCCATCGGCATCAGTCAGTTACTGATTTTCCTGTTTCCGAGTATGCCGGCTTCGATACCTTCGTGGGCCGTAATCACCGGACTGACTGTGTCCATCGGCGTTGGCTTAATCTTCGGCGTCTGGCCCGCACGCAAAGCCTCAAAGCTCGATCCGATCGAGTGTCTGCGATATGAATAATCCACAGATTGCACAGATTTAGTGTTAATCTGCGTAATCTGTGGATAGAGACTTCCCAAAAGAATTCCTAACCTACCTCCAGGTTGAAAAAGGTCTCGCACGTCTTTCTCTCGAGAGTTATCGACGCGATCTCGATCGACTGCAAGCCTGGGCCAACAAAAATGGAAAACATATTTCCGAGCTGACACGCGGCGATCTGCGCAAATGGATCGCGAGTCTTTCGCGTGAAGGACTCGCGCCGACGTCGATTGCTCGTGCGGTGAGTGCGACACGTGGGTTCTTCAAGTTTCTCATGCTCGACGGTCACATCAAGACGCATCCGGCTGAAGATCTCGACACCCCACAGCGCTTCAGTTACCTGCCGAAATTTCTCACGGAAGACGAGATCAATCGATTGCTTGCCGTGCCCGATGTCTCGACTGAAGAGGGCGTACGCGATCGCGCAGTGCTCGAAATCATGTACGCAACTGGTTTGCGTGTTTCAGAATTAGTTGGATTAAGACAAGCGGATGTCGATCTGTTGGCAGGCCTCGTCGTGTGTCACGGCAAAGGAAATAAAGAGAGACGCGTGCCGCTTGGCAAAAGTGCGATTCACTGGTTGCAACAGTACGCGGCCGTTAAAGCAGGTTATGGAAAGCAGTCGTCACCTCATGTTTTCCTGCACCGCGGGCGGCCGTTTACGCGGCAGCTTGCGTGGTCCATGATCAAGCGTCATGCGGAAAAGGCCGGCATCAAGAACGTTTCACCGCACACGTTGCGGCACAGCTTTGCGACGCATCTGCTGCAACACGGCGCCGATTCGCGATCGGTTCAGGCACTGTTGGGCCACAGCGATATTTCGACGACACAGATTTACACCCACATCACCGATATGCATTTGCGATCGGCGTATGACCGCCATCATCCGCGAGCTCGGAGCAAGTCGTAGATGTTCAGGATTACTGAGCCGACTGAGGAAGATGCAGTTGAGTTTGTTTCGGCTCAGAGCAGCTTACCGTTTACCTACGCCGAAGTTGGAGCGACGAATACGAATCCGCCTTCGGGCTACAAAGTCGATCACAATCGCATTCAAATAGGCGCAGGAGAAGCGGCTTACAAGCGTGGCGTTGAGGCGCTGAAGCACTGGCGCCAATTCGATCTGGGTTGGGTGGCGATCGTTCCGCGTGGCGTGCCGATCAAGGTCGGAGCGACGGTGGCGGTTAAAGCGAGAGCATATGGAACGTGGTCATTAAATGCGGCTCGCGTGGTTTACACGATTGATGAGGATCGATGTTTTGGCTTTGCTTACGGAACGCTTCCGGATCACGTTGAGTGCGGCGAAGAGCGATTTTTGATCGAGTGGCTGCCGGACGATTCAGTCTGGTACGACATCCACGCCTTCTCCCGTCCTCAACATCCGCTCGTGCGCCTCAGCTTTCCATTAGCACGATCGTTACAAAAACAATTCGCCCGCGACTCTTTAAGTAAGATCCGTGAAATCTGCGGCTAACCCCTCGGTGGCAGTCATGCTCGCTATGGGTCCCTTACCGAGCTTCCGAAAAATCAAGTCAACACATTCCTCTGCAAGACTCCGATAAGTCGTGAGCTTTCCGCCTACAATCGACAACAGATTCGGCAGCCGCGGATGCTCGCGGATGAAGTGTCTCCGCGTAATATTCTGTTCGTTCTTATCATTTGTGACGGGCAGCGGTCGGACGCCGGAATAAGTGTCAAGAATGCTATCGCGCGTGAGACCGGCTACGGGGAAAGCGAGATTACTCTCGCTGAGCAGATAGTCGACTTCCCATGGTTCGCAGCAGACCTCATCCGGGTCACCTTCAAAGCGAACGTCAGTGGTTCCAATCAGGTAGAGCTTGTTCCACGGAATGATAAAGATCGGACGGCCGTCGCTGCGTGCTTCCAGGTAAATTGCAGTCGCCGGGGCACTCGGAAATGGCGGCGCGATGAGGTGACTTCCCTTTGTTCCCCCAATCAGCTTCGGACTCGCAACAGTCTCGAGCACGAGGTCGATCCACGGTCCGGCTGCATTGATCACAACCGAACTTTCAGCAAACTGTTCCTGCCCATCTTCACGAACGAATTCGACTCCGCAGACTTTTGCGTCTTCGACTACCAATCTCGTCACACGCGTGTGAGTCAGAACTTCTGCGCCGAATTCTTGCGCCGAACGTACATTCGCAGCCACAAGACGCTCAGGAAACTCGACCTGCGCGTCGTAATAAAGCGCTGCACCCAGCAAACCTTCCGGATTAAGTCCGGGCCAGCGCTCGAGTGTTCGCGTTCGCGAAAGCATCCGGTGGTTCGGCAACGACTTACTCCACGAAAGCAGGTCGTAAAGGATCATCCCGGCGCGAATCGTTAACCGCCCGCGTTTACCGTTTTTGTAAATCGGGATCGCGATCGGCAGTGGCTTAACGAAGCCTGGAGCAATCCGCAATAGAATCTCGCGCTCGCGCAACGACTCGCGCACCAGGCCAAACTCGAAATGTTCGAGATAACGCAGTCCACCGTGTATAAGTCGCGTTGAAGCGCTGGTCGTCCCCGCGCCAGGGTCGCCCTTGTCGATCAACAGCACTTTCAATCCCCGCATCGCCGCATCGCGAGCGATCCCGGCGCCGTTGATGCCGGCGCCAATGACGATCACATCGAAACGGGATTTATCGACGCCTCGCACCATATCGTGTCAGTCGTGCACTGTCTCAGACAACGTCATGCTCGCCCGATTCCAATCGATGGCCCACACATGCCGCCGTCAAAAATTTGAACTCCCTAAATTCTTAATCACTCGTTGCGTTAACTCTCAAAACCGCTTTGAGAAACCTCAAATCCGTCGGTGCCCTCTTTAAAGGCCACGCGCGGGCATGCACTTTGCCGGACGTTTTGCAGCGCCGCACTTCAAGTCCTGGAAGGAGCATAACAATGCAAGTCTCCCGACGAAAAACCAGCCTTATCCTTTGCGCCGCTGTACTCACTCTCTTTTCAATCACATTCACTGCCCGCGCCGACGATGACGATGATGCCGACGACGAGTACGATGTAAAAGCACGCGTCGTCCGCATCAGCCTCATCGGTGGCGAAGTTAACCTTAAACGCAACGGTAACGAGGATTGGGAGCCGGCGCGTTTGAATTATCCACTCGTCGAGGGCGATACCATCGCCACCGACAAGGAAAGTCGCCTCGAGATTCAAATCGACGCGCGCAATTTTGTCCGTCTCGCTGCCAACTCGACTTTGCGTATTGTCACGCTGCGCGACGAGGGAATTGCGCTCAGCGTCGTTGAAGGCACTGCCACCGTTCGTCTCGCAAAATTCGACCGCAAAAAGGAATACTTCGAAATCGACGCGCCGCGAACCACCATGGCCGCCGAGAAGGAAGGGTCATACCGGGTCGATGTGCCGAGCAACGGCCGCGTCCGTTTGACCGTGCGCGATGGCGGCAGCGCCCGAATTTATTCCGACACTTCCGGGTTTGCGCTGCGCGATGGGCGCTCGGCTGAACTCGTCGTTTCCGGCGAGAACATGGGCGACTGGGAGTTCTCCGTCGCACTTTCAGGCGACGTTATTGATGAATGGGTTCGCGAGCGCGAACAGTTTCTGGCTCAACGTCTCAAGTACGACGTCAAATATTACGACGAGTATGTTTGGGGCGGTGAAGATCTCGATGCCTACGGCGATTGGAACTATGCCGACGATTACGGCTGGGTTTGGCGGCCGCATGCCACCACGATCAGCACCTTCAGCGACTGGGCGCCATATCGTTATGGCCATTGGGCGTGGTGTCCGCCATATGGCTGGACGTGGGTTGGATACGAGCAATGGGGTTGGGCTCCATATCACTACGGCCGCTGGGTCTTTTACAACGGTTACTGGGCGTGGTGTCCACGCACCATTTACACGCGCCACCGCAGTTGGTGGCGACCGGCACTCGTCGCTTTTGTAGTCGACGTTTCGTTCGGCAACGATATTTGCTGGTATCCGCTGTCTTACTACCAACGCGATCCGCATTCGCGCCGTTATCATCACGACGGCCGTGACGGCCGCGATCGCCGTCATGATCGACCGGGTTATGGCGGTGGACGAGATGGACGACGAGACCGGCATGACGATGGACCATGGCGCGGGGTGACGCGTTTGCCGCGTGGCGAGTTCGGTCATCCCGGGCGTCGTGGACGCGCCGTTGAGGAAACGACTGCACGCAGAGTAATCGATAACGATCCGCAGACCGGTGATCTTCCACGTCGCACCGGAGTCGCCGGGAATATTCCGGGTGGCCGTGGGCGTGATGGAAATAATGGCGACCGTCCAGGTCATCGATTTCCGGGTCGAGATATTCCGGATCGTCCGACTGGCGCTGCCGAGCGATCACCAGGCAGACAACTCGACGAAGAGCTGAGACGTGCACGGGTTTTTCGTGGACGCGAACCTAAACCAGAAACGTCACAGCCTCCGAACACAGCCGGAACTCCGCGAACGGATCCGCAACCAACCGGCGTAGTAGCTCGTCCTGAACCGGCTGCGCCGAATGCGAATGAGCCTCGTCCGGAACGACCCGGTCGCACAGGACGGCCGAATTTCCCGGACGGCGGCGGTAACAGACGAAATCCGGAAGGGACAGAACGTCCGCCTCGCAACACGGTGGAGCCAACGACTACTCCTGAACCAAGCGCCGAACAACCGGCGATTGCACCGACGGCGGCCCCGAAACCCAAGCCTGAGCGTGGGGAGACTCCACGACCTCAGCCACGCTTTGAACCTCGTCCGGACGCTGGCGGCGAACGACCAGAACGACGTCCTGATCGTCGTGGCGATCAACCTTCGGAGCCTCGTCCGGAACGCCCATCGCGTCCCGAACGGACCGATTCACCTCGCCCCGAGCGGACCGAGTCACCGCGTCCTGAGCGCACTGAAACACCGCGTCCTGAGCCTCGTCCGGAACGCACCGAGTCGCCGCGTCCTGAACCACCGCCGCGTTCAGAACCTCGTCCCGAACCGCGCCCTGAACGACGACCCGAGCCGCGCCCTGAATCGCCGCGACCGGAACCGCGTCCGGAGCCACGACCAGAAGCTCGCCCCGACCCACCTCGTTCGGAGCCACGTCCGGATCCACCGCAGCGCTCAGAACCGCCGCGTTCGGATCCACCGCGACATGATCCGCCAGCGCGCTCTGAGTCACCTAAAGCCGACACACCTCGTCCGGCGCCAGTTAGACCAGACCGCCCGAACCAGTAAACAAGACGGCACACAAGTCACCTGATTTTTAGTGACTTGTGTGCCTTTTTGTGGCTAAAAACTAAGGTTCGATTTTGAGGCGGGGCAATTTGCGGACGTGGCCTTCAACAACAGAGTCGGTTTCACCAATCTGCGTGGCGCCCATGCGTTTGTAAAAACCTGCAGCGTTTGGATCGGCTGTGATCTCAACCGAACTAAGATCTAACTGCGCCGCTCGCTCCATCGCGTCGAGAAACAATTCCTTGCCGACTCCGGTGCCGATGAGCGCCGGCATCACCCACATGTGTTCGAGTTCGGCTTTGTTATCTGCGATACAGAGCGCGTAGAAACCACGTACTTCGCCATTCTCCTCAGCCACGTACACATGGTTGTCGCGAATGAAATCGGATGAAATGGTGAGGTCCGATTCCCAATGCTTGATCCAGGCTTCGGGATAGCCCCAATGACGTTTCGCCTCGAGTGCGATTGTCGTCAGCGTTGCCGCTTCTTCGGGTGACGAGCGCCTGATCATCATTTACGGTCGTTGCCAGCTTGTTCCGTCTGCGTAGTCGATGCGAACGACGATCACGCGTCCATCGAGTGACTCGCTCTCATTTTTATTGAGTGCGGTAAGACTGATCGTTTGCGTGGGTGGTTTAGTAATCGTAACGATCAGCTCTTTAGTTTTCCCGGCTCCGATTTTCTCTTCACTCGTAAACTGCTGGCGCCCGATTTCGGTTTCGGTGCCACGTTCGAGAAAGATGTAATCCCAGTCAATTGATTTGATCGCCTTGGCGCCGCCGTTCTTGATCGTCGTCTTGTAAACAAAGACGTAGCGCGAACGAGTATCCTTGTGTTTGACGGCGATATTGGCGGCGTCGGCTTTTGCTTCGCGTCTGATCTTGTCGATCTCGGCGGAGTTGCCGCGTTTGGCGTCTTCGATTCTTCTCTCGTTGCGTTGCCGCGCACGGGTTTCGTCGAAGTTTTCGATTGGACCGCTGAAAGGATCGCGCTCCCACCCGATGCGTTCCTTGCTCCAACTCGATTTGACGACTTCGACTGTTGGCTGCTGCGCGCACACAAACCCTGCGCACAGCAGCAACAGTAAACATATACCGGCAGACCTCATTTCAAGCTCATTATAAGCCACAGATCTACACGGATCGACCTAAAACACGTAGCGGATGCCGACGACGATGCGACGGTTACCGCCATCAGTATCCCACTGTCGCAGGAAACCAGGTGACGTGACGATTGAATTCGGTGTTCCGAAATCGCGAGTGTTGGTGAAGTTGAAGAAATCAGCACGAATCTGTAGACGCTGATTCTCACCAATTCTCGTGTTCTTCAGTAGACCGAAATCTACGTTGTTGAGTCCGTCGGCACGCAGGCTGTTGCGACCGGCATCGCCGACGCGCTGACCCGCGACCAACGCCCTGAACAGTGCATTTCCGGATGCGTTCACTGTTCCGCGAAGTGCGAACAACTCCTCAACCGTCATGTTGGAAAGATTGAGAGTTGTGTTCACGTTCGGCCGAGTAGCAATTCCGATTGCTGAAGCGAGACCGCCCAGCGTTCCGGAGATGTCACTCGGATTCAGAGGTGAAAACGGCGCACCGCTCTGGAAGTTAAAGTTCGAGTTAAGTTGCCAACCACCGAGAATGCGTCCCGCAAACCCTTTCTGCTCCTGGTAGAACGGCAACTCGTAAACAAAGTTTCCGGCGAGACGCAGTGGACGATCGTATGACGACCTGCCCCGGTCGAGCCGACGGTTGTAAGGATCCTGCGCGAGTGCGATTTCTGAGTTCGAGTTGTTGAAGATCTCCGACATGCTGTCGATGAAAGAGCTCCACGTGAAATGAATACCCGCACTGACGCCGCGACTCAATCGTTTCTCCATGCTGGCCTGCATCGAGTGATAGATCGAGGATCCGGAGTTAGCACGCAGACGGATTGGACCAGTGTTCGGATCGGTGCGAACGGCTGGATCTCCGGCTGACGGCGGATTGTTTCGGAAGCGCACCGGATTACCATCGATGCTTTCGAACAGTCCGCTGCCCTTCGAACCGACATAGCCCACACGGACGACCAAATCACGCGTGACTTCGCGTTGCAACTCAAAACTGAAAGAGTCGTAAACCGGTGAGTGGAAGTCATTTGTAACTTGTGTACGCGTGAAGATCGCCGGATTGACTGGCAATGTCTTGAACGTCGCAAAAGCATTGGGAACGCTCGTTAAGTTAAACGCCGCGACGAACGGGAAAGAGCTCCAAATGTTCAGAGCGATGTTGGTGTAGGCGTAGTCATGCGTGCGTGTGTAGCCACCGCGAACCACAAGCTTGTCACCACCGGTTATCCAACCCATGATGCCGTTGTCACTGGTGCGCGGATTCCAGTTGAATCCCAGTCGCGGTTCAAAATTATTCTTATCGCGACCCGGAATCGGCGTCACGCGATAGCGCGGATCGTTACCCGCAGCAGCAAATACCGGATCGTTGAACTCCACTAAATCCTGGATCGGCTGCCCGGCATTTTCGTAACGCAGGCCCAGAGTCAACGTAAAGTTCGGTCTGATCTTCCACTCGTCCTGCCCGTATACGTAGAAATCGTGCCAGTCGAGATGCAGCACGCGCGCGACGCCCGGAAGATCTCGATTGATCTGCACGTTGGCGAGATCGTTTACGAAGTTATTCAAATCCGCATAGACGAGGTGACCACGTGTCGTCGGTTTGAAAAGTTGATGCAGTTGGCTGCGATGAATATCAACGCCAAACTTCCAGCCGTGATTCCCGTTTGTATACGACAGGTTATCCTGGATCTGGAAAGTGTTGCGGAATGACGTTTGGGGAAGATTCGCCGCCAGACCGATTGCCGTGCGAGTGGCGCCCGCATTCAGCCCGGTCATACCGAGGTCAGTGATCTGGATCGACGGAATTGCCTCGGCTTTTAGATCAGAAGCCACGGTCGCACTGGCAGCACGTAGAAAAGCCAACCGCAGTTCGTTGACCATTCGCGAGCTGAGAATGCTGTTGAGTGAAATATTCACGCCCTGGTTGCGCGACACATTCGACGACTCGTAACCGGATGGCGTCGACTGGCCGGCGCCAACCGTATCCTGGTCCTGATAGATGTAACGACCGTTGAGCATGTGCTTGTCGTTCAAGCGGTGGTCGATACGAATTGACTGTTGCCAGTCATTGAAAAGAAACGAACTCGATCCGGTCAGCGATCCGAGTGGAACCTGGAAAGTGTTGCCGTTGATGGTGAACGGCCTCGTCTGTCCATTCGCAGCTTGCGCGGGCGGCAGAAATGCGAGCAGAGCCTGAACTTGCGGACGATTTCCGGCCTGAGCCTGAAGAATCTGTCGTCCTGCTTCAGTGGGCACACCTTGAATCGTGACGCCCTGGCCTAAACGTCGATCCCACCAGCGCTGCAACGCGAAGAAGAAGAAGGTGCGGTCGCGACCGTTGATAATGGCTGGACCACCTTCACCAAAGCGCGGCAGATGCAGTGGACCACCAACGGTAAATCCCGCCTGGTTCTCAACTCGAAACGGCGCGATCTGATTGGCCTTGTTGGTGGCTGACTTGTTACAGAAACCACCGGCCTTATTGAGATTGCTGCACGCATTGAGGTGATTGTCGTTGTGGAACCAGAAAGCGGAGCCGTGATACTCGTTTGATCCGCTCTTGGTGATGGCGTTGAAAACAGAACTGCTGTTGCGTCCGTATTCAGCGCTGAACTGATTCGTGACCAGCCGAACTTCCTGGATCAGGTCGGGATTGTTTAGCTGGACCACACCGCCGCCGACACCGAAGTCGTTGTTGTCCTGTCCGTCGAGCAGGAAGTTGTTCGAGCGTAACCGGCCGCCGTTTGACGAATAGTTAATGCCATTCGTGAAACCAGACTGGTTGGATTGCAACTGGCTCACACCGGCAGCAGAAAGCGCCACGTTGTAAACGTTGCGATTGGTGGCGATGGGAAGTTCGGACAAACGACGCGTGTCAAAGCGGGTGCCGACTTCAGTGGTGGTAGTGTTGAGAATCGAGGCGTTCTCAACTACGTTTACGATTTCCGAGACACCACCGGGTTTCAACGAGACGTCTACAGTCGCAGCCTGATTCAGCACGAGACTGATGCCCGACTGAACGTATTTTGCGAAACCGGTGGACTCGACAGAAACTTCGTAGTCGCCTACCGGCATGCCGGTAAAACGATAACGACCGTCGTTGTCAGTCGCAGTAGTGCGCACTTCGTTTGTTTTGACGTTTCGCACTGTCACCGTCGCATTGGTAACAACTGCTTGCTTTTCGTCCTTAACTTCGCCGGAAATCGATCCGGACGTTTGACCCAGAACGGGAACCACGAACAACATCAGCAGGGATGCGAATAGAAGAAAGAGTTTGGTAGCGTTCTTCACGTGTTGTCCTCCTTTGCGCGGTTGACGGGTGATGGACCCGGATGTGATAGGGGCTAACGAGCCCGATTCTTTGAGGTAGCTTGCGGGTTACAATTATGCAACCCACATTCCAGTTTGCTTATGATGGACTTTGCGGAGGAAAACCGGAGATACCCGTTCAGATCTTTGGATTAATCCATTTTTAGCCACAAAAAGGCACAAGAAGCACAAAAGACCCCGGCTGAACTCTTTTGTGATTCTTGTGCCTTTTAGTGGCTAATTACTCTTACGACGAGGCGGCGGCTTCGCCGGTTTCGTCGTGATGCTCGGTGGTGTAAAGACGAAGGATGTCCTGACCCTGACGTGAGCGTGGATCGATTGTGCGCAGGTGCTTGCGTCCCTGCATCTCCCAAATCGCTGTGACTACTCCGTCCTTCTCCACAGCATGATATGTAATCTCTTCAGTGCTCGCTTCCGGCGCGGTCTCGTTTGCTTGCGCCGCGCCGCCGGCTATTGCGGATTCATTCTCAGACATACGAACTCAAACTCTCTCCATTCTTTTCGCGATGGGTTTTTAGGTGCCGCGAATTGTTGCACAGGCGCACTAGGTGCGCAAGCGTAACGCCAACTCGACCGCTTTGCGCGGCACCACCACGCCCCAGCCTTGTCGCTCAACTTCGACACCCGCCACGCGCTCCGCCGTGTCGATCAAAATGCGTTTCACCTGTGGCGGAGTCAGTTTCG
>DASSFI010000010.1:0-97423 GCA_035694465.1 Pyrinomonadaceae bacterium
AGCTATTGTGGGCGATGTCGAACGTACTGTAGGGGTGGCCCTCCGTGGCCACCCTTGCGTCGAACTCTTTCCTGGCGTCGCTGCGTACCTAAAACTCCAGTGAGTGGAATAGTTGGCATTCTCAATCGAGACGGCGCTCCAGTGGAGCGTGATTTGATCTCGCGTCTGACGAATTTCCTGTCGTTTCGCGGTCCTGACACAAAGGATTGTTGGATTAAAGGAAATGTTGCTTTCGGTCACACACTCTTGCGTTCGACCTGGGAGGCCGAAACCGAACACCAACCGCTGACACTCGACGGAAATGTCTGGCTCACCGCAGATGCACGACTCGATGGCCGCAGCGAATTAATCGCTAAACTAGAAAACAAACTCGGCGCTCCACTCAAGAACTCACCCAACGATGCCGAGTTGATCCTCCACGCTTACAAAGCCTGGCAAGAAGACTGCGTCAAACATCTACTCGGAGACTTTGCGTTTGCGATTTGGGATGCAGGCTCCGAACGTCTCTTCTGCGCTCGCGATCAGCTCGGTGTGCGCCAGTTCTACTACAACGCAACTGGCGATTGCTTTGTGTTCAGCAACACCCTCAACTGCCTCCGCTTGCATCCGCGAGTTTCGAATACGCTGAACGAACGGGCCGTCGGCGACTTTCTTGTTTTTGGTCTGAACCAGGAGAAGGACACCACCGCGTTCGCCGACATTCAAAGACTGCCGCGAGCGCACACCCTGGTAGTTTCGCGTGAAGGTCTGCGCGTGTCGCAGTATTGGAGCCCTTCAACGTCGACTATTCACTACCAGAACGACGCCGATTACGTCGAAAGATTCCGCGAGTTGCTCAACACTGCCGTTACAGATCGTGTGCGAACTCAGCAGGTTGCGATTTCCCTGAGTGGCGGCCTGGACTCGCCGGCAGTCGCCGCCGCAGCTAAATCAACACATGCAAAGATGAGTGGCTGTTGTGTTGTTTACGACTCCGCATTTCGTGATGACGAACGTAAATACGCCACCGTCGTCGCTGACGCGCTCGACATTCCACTCGAATTTCTCGACGGCAACGAAATCAATCAGAAACCGGACTCGATCGGCATCGCGCCTGAACCTTTCGACGTTGAGCCAATCTACGCAGTTGCGCATGAACTCGTGCGCTGCCTCGCCGCGCGCGCGCGCGTGGCCTTAACCGGCTGGGACGGCGACACGTTTCTGAATGAAAACCCGCGACACTCGTTTGTCGACTCAATGAAACGCGGCAACTTCGGACGCTTATTCGCAGACATGATTCGTTTTACTTACTTCCAGCGCAGTCCACCGCCAATCGGCATCAGAACACAGTGGCGACGTTGGCGTAATCCGAACTGGAACCAGGCGCCTTTTCCGGTCTGGATCAATGAAGATTTTGCGAAGCGACTGCATCTCGTCGAACGCTGGCGGGAAACGAGCGTCGATAGTTCATTACATCCGCTCCGGCCGCTTGCCTTTCGCGTAATTCACTCTCCGAGTTGGGACTCTCTCTTCTCACGCTACGATGCGGGCACAACATTATTACCGCTTGAAGTTCGTCATCCCTTGATTGACCTCCGCATGGTAGACTATCTTCTCGCATTGCCCATCGTTCCCTGGCTTTTGGATAAGTGGATTCTGCGAAAGGCCATGGAAGGGATCTTACCCGACGCTGTACGGCAACGTCCGAAGTCGCCACTTGCAGGTGATCCCGGACTAAGTTTGCGACACACGAAGAAGTTTCAAGAGATCGACCAATTTCAACCCGTTGAACGACTGGCGTCGTACGTTGATCGCAAATCGATTCCAGGGATCACGCAGGAAATTAATAGCAATCAGTTATCGATCAATGTAAGACCGTTCAGTCTGAATCAATGGCTGACATACTCCCAGGCAATGGAGCCCACGCATGACATCTGACCAACCAACCAAAAACGATCGAACTGAACACCGTGGCAACCCCTACGCTGCTCCCAAGCTGGTGGAATACGGCAACATCCGTGAGATCACCAAAGCTTTGGGCGGTGTAGTCGGTAAGAACGACGGTGGCAGCGGTAAAGACAAGACCGGCTGAAGTCGTTTTGATCGGCTTGGCAGTTCGAAAGAACTAACCTTCGCTGACTCCGAGTTGAATTCGTGTCATTTTATTCTGCAATTTACGGGCTACAGATCCATCTAAACGAAAGCGTGCCTGGTCTGTTGCTTTCCCGCCAGCAGTCTCAAGCCGTCGATATCGAGATTCACTTCGGCAGCATGCCCGCATCGTTTCAGGGTGAACAAGCGTCCCGGGAGTTGTGGTATGTGAATCCTGAGCCCGGAGTTGGCGGAAAGCCGCGACTCGTTGTCTGGTCCTTTGCGGACCATTTTAATTTCCAGTACGCCGACGGTACTGAATTTCTGATCGACGCCGGAGGGACACGAATTTGGGCCACCTGGCCCAGCGAGACCTTGACGCTTGAAGATACGGCGACGTATCTGCTTGGACCGGTAATGGGTTTCGTGTTGCTGCTGCGCGGTTTCATTTCGTTGCATGCTTGTGCTGTGGCCATCGACGAACGCGCTGTCGCGATAGTGGGACCGGCTGGATCGGGTAAATCAACGACTGCCGCGGCGTTTGCTGAACGTGGTTATCGCATTCTCGCGGAAGACGTGGTCACGTTGCGCGAACGCGACGGAGAGTTCATGGTCCAACCCGGGGTTCCATCGATCAGACTCTGGCCGTCTTCAGTTGAAGTCCTTTATGGAACTGCCTCAGCGTTACCAAAACTCACTCCAACCTGGGACAAGTGCTATCTCGATCTGACGCAGGAGAAGTATCAGTTCCAGCAAGAGCCGTTGCCCCTGGCGGCGATCTATTTGTTATCAGAGCGTCGTGACGATGTAAGCGCGCCGGTTGTTGAAGACCTCACGGCGGCCGAGGGATTGATGTCGCTGATTGCCAATACTTATGCGACGTATTTGATGAACAAAGAAATGCGCGCGCGTGAGTTTGCGTTGTTGCAGCGCGTTCTCAGTTCGGTGCCTCTCAAACGAGTTACGCCGCATTCGGACGCCGCGAGGATCGATGAGTTGTGCCAGGTTATTCTTGGAGCGAGCGGCGCACTTGGATCGGGTCAGTACCGTCCGCGGTAGCGGATGGGTCAACGCCCAGGTTCACGATTGATAGTTGATTTCGTATGCTGATCGCTGACCCATCCGCTACCGCGGACGGTACTGACCCGATCCAAGTTGGGCACGCATGTATAACGTCTCGGCTTACGGCAAGATGATCGCTGATGGTCCGCGTATACGCGCGTACACTGACGTGCTGCGCCGTGCGATCAAGCCGGGTTCGGTTGTCGTCGATCTTGGAAGTGGTCCGGGATACTTTGCCATCGTTGCGTGTGAACTCGGAGCGCGGCGTGTGTTTGCGATCGAGCCTGACAACATCATCCAGGTCGGGCGCGATGCTGCTCACGATCGTGGTGTAGCCGATCGGATCGAGTTTATTCAAGACCTCTCAACTAAAGTCACCTTGCCGGAGCAGGCCGACGTGATCGTTTCCGATCTGCGCGGGATTTTGCCGTGGTTTCAGCAACACATACCGTCAATTATCGATGCCAGGTCGCGGTTTCTCGCGCCTGGTGGGGTTTTGATTCCGAGTGTGGATCGAGTTTGGGCAGCAGTGGTTGAACTTCCCGCGCGATATGAAGAAGTCGTGCGACCGTGGGAACAAAGTGGCTTGAAATCCGGCCGGAGGTTGGCCGTGAATTCAACCAGCAAAGTTCGTGCGCAACCCGGAGATTTGCTGGGCCAACCGGTGTGCTGGCACGAGCTTGACTACGGACACGTTGAAGAGGTGAATTTCAGTAATAACTTCTCGTTGACTGCTACGCGGGCTGGAACAGCTCACGGACTCGCGCTTTGGTTCGACACCGAGCTGTTTGAAGGTACAGGTTTTTCGAACGCGCCCGGCGAAACCGAGTTAATCTACGGCAATGCTTTTTTCCCGTTCGAGCAGGCAGTGGAAATAGTGTCAGACGATCGGTTTGAGATCCGGTTGGAAGCGCGTTTGATTGGCGAGGACTACGCGTGGCGTTGGGACACGACCGTGACTTCGGGCGGACACGCAAAGTGCAGCTTCAAGCAGTCGACGTTGTTTGGTGTGCCGTTATCGGTGTCGCAATTGCATCAGCAAGCGACTGAGAAATTCAGTGAATAGATCGCGCGAAAACGAGTTGCTGTTGAATATCGCGCGGCGTGAAGTTCTTGAACTGTACGTTCCGCAGCAGCTTGACTGGGAATACGTGGTGGCGACAGCGCGCGCCCACCGCCTGCTGCCGCTGCTGCAAAAACACGTCGCCAACACCGCGGACGGCGTTGTGCCGGGCCACGTTCTGTCGAGTTTAAAACGAGAGGCAGTGGCGAATTCGCAAAGCGTGCTTCACCTGGTTGCGAAGCAGTTGCGTGTTTACAAACTCTTCAAAGAGCATGGTATTCCGGTCGCGTTCTTCAAAGGCGCCGTGCTCGCCCACATGGCGTATGGGGAGATGTCACTTCGTCAGGCCGGCGATATCGACGTGCTGATCGATGTCCGCGATTTCGCGCAGGCACGTACACTGCTCGAGTCGCTCGGGTATGAAATGACGCCGCCATTGACTGCGACGCAGCTCGCTTCACACTTGAGCAATCATTGCGAGATTCAGTTTATGCGCGACGAGTGGTTCACGATCGTCGATCTGCATTGGGACCTCGCGCCGCGCAGTTTTGTTTTTGGACTCAAAGCCGATGAGGTGATGTCGCGACTGCAATCGGTTTCGCTGGCGGGCACAACGGTGGAGACTTTCGGCGCCGAGGATCTTTTGCTTTACCAGGCAATGCACGGCGCGAAACATCTCTGGCGACGTTTGGAGTGGATTGCAGCGCTCGCAGAGTCAGTGCGCGCAACACCTGAGATCGATTGGGATCGAATCGTCAATCGCGCCGCCAAAGCACACGCCACCCGCATGCTTGCCCTGGCGCTGCGACTCATCGAAGAGTTTTCAGACGTGCCGGTTCCGATAATCGCCTCGATAGATAAGGACGCTTCCATGCAACGATTGGCGCGCGAAATTCGCCGCCAGATCTTCGACACTGCGGGCACGCCTGTTTCAACCGAAACAAATCTCTATAACTTGCGCATCATGGACCGCAAACGCGACGCCCTAATCTCAGCGCTGCGTGCGATCTTCGTCCCCACGTTGCCTGACTGGCAGGCCCTCGCCCTCCCGTCGTCGCTGCATTCGCTCTACTATGCTTATCGACCGTTGCGGTTATCGAAGGTCTACGCACTATCATTCTTGAGAAACTTGCGAAGTTAATTTATTTAAGATTGCAGACCGAACTGTAGGGGCGGCCCTCTGTGGCCGCCCCCGTGTGGAACTTTGATTGCGAGGAATTACGCGGGGGCGGCCACGGAGGGCCGCCCCTACAGTACGTTCCGAGTTTAGCGAATTACGATGTCGACGCTCTCCTTGAAACCACCATTAAAATGGGCCGGCGGCAAGCGCTGGCTCGTGTCTCACCTGAAACCAATCTGGGAAGCTCATTCGAATTGCCGATATGTGGAACCGTTTTGCGGCGGTCTGGCCGTTGTGCTTGGTCTGCAACCGCAACAGGCGTTGCTCAATGACGTCAATTCCCACCTGATAAATTTCTATCGCCAGGTTCAAACTGGTTTGCGAATGCGGGTGCGGACGGCGAACGATGAGACGCTTTTCTATCGCCATCGCGAACGATTCAACCGGCTCATTCGGCGCGGGAAGGCGCACACCGAAGAAGGCGCGCAGTTGTTCTATTACCTGAACCGCACATGTTTCAATGGTCTCTGTCGTTTTAATAAGAGCGGCGATTTCAATGTGCCGTTCGGAACGTACCAGGCGATTAACTACGCGAGGGATTTTTCGAGTTACGTCGATGTGTTCAGCCGCTGGGAGTTTAGTAACAAGGACATTGAGGCGCTCGAGTTAAGAGCGGATGATTTTGTCTACGCCGATCCGCCGTATGATGTAGAGTTCACGACGTACAGCGCCGGCGGTTTTTCGTGGGATGATCAGGTACGCACAGCGCGGCGACTTGCGGCGCATCCTGGGCCAGTGGTGATTTCAAACCAGGCGACGGCGAGGATTATCAAGTTGTATGAAGATTATGGATTTGAGTTGAGTTATCTTGATGCGCCACGAAGGATTAGTTGTACTGGCGATCGAACAACTGCCCGCGAAGTGCTTGCGATTAAGAAGTAGATGGAAAACATGCCCGCACAATCCTGGTTACCGGATCTTATCTACCTCGACGGTGCGTTCCACGCCGATCGAGCGATCGTCTGCGAGGGCGGCAAGATCGTTGAGATAGTCGACGCGGCGAAAGCGCCCGAAGCGATTCGTCTAAAGCGCCGCGCACTCCTTCCCGGCATGGTTAACGCTCACTCACACGCGTTTCAACGCGTCATCCGCGGGCGCACTGAGCATCGCTCGCAACACTCGAGCGACAGTTTCTGGACCTGGCGCGAGCAGATGTACGCCGCCGCAAACCGTCTTGGACCAGAAGAGATCTACGCCGCGTCACGCCTGGCATTCCTCGAGATGGCCCAAACTGGTATCACCGCCGTCGGCGAGTTTCACTACATTCATCACGCTCCTGACGGCTCGACTTACGACGATCCCAACCTACTCGCCCGTGAAGTAATTCGCGCCGCACGCGACGTCGGCATTCGTATCGCACTCCTGCGCGTCGCCTATGCGCGCGCGGGTTTTGAAACCGATCCCAACCCGCAGCAGATTCGTTTTATCGACGCCTCGCCCGACACATATCTCAAGCATCTGGAACAACTGCTAGACGCGCCGGAGTTGAAAGACGAATTCGCGTGGGCCGGCGTAGCGCCACACAGTGTTCGTGCCGTACCGCTCGACTACTTAAAAACAATCATCTCTTTCGCAAAGGATCGCGAACTTCCAACACACATGCATGTCGCCGAACAACCGGCTGAAGTCAGCGCGTGTATTAAAGAATATGGACGTTCGCCAGTCGCACTGCTCGATACGGAAGGCTTGCTCAGCTCCCGCTTCACTGCTGTCCATGCGATTCACGTCACGCCAAAAGCGATTGCGGCAATGGCCCGCAGTGGTGCGATGGTTTGTGCATGTCCGACTACTGAGCGCAACCTCGGCGACGGCGTCGTTCCCGTTGATTCGTATTTCGATGCGGGCGTGCGTATATCACTGGGAAGCGACAGCCAGATCCAGATCGATCTGCTGGAAGACG
The DNA here is from genome assembly GCA_035694465.1 of Pyrinomonadaceae bacterium. Classification (GTDB taxonomy): domain Bacteria; phylum Acidobacteriota; class Blastocatellia; order Pyrinomonadales; family Pyrinomonadaceae; genus PSRF01. The sequence continues at coordinate 7,276 of DASSFI010000010.1, forward strand.
CACGCGAGCTCGAGTATCACTTGCGTCTCCAAAAGACTGCTCGCAACGTGCTCGCGCCGGCTGACGAGACTTCGAGCTCTGCTCTCGCGCGCCGGCTGTTTGATTGTGCAACCATCAACGGCGCTGCGAGTATTGGCTTTAACGGCGGTAAACTCGAAGCCGGCGCGCCTGCTGATTTTTTTACCGTAGATCTCGACGATCTCTCGATCGCAGGTTGTGCGATTGAAGATCTACTCGCAAACATTGTCTTCTCACTTTCGCGAACAGCGATTCGCGACGTGATTGTGGCTGGAAAACAGGTACGCGGATTAGACGGATGATAAAAACGATTCTCGCGGATTTGGTACGGATTGATTCGGTCTCGGCTCGGTCGAATGAGGAGATCGTGGCGTATCTCGAACGGCGCTGTCAGGCGCTGGGATTGACCACGAGCCGTTTGCCGTACCTCGATCAGCACGGGGTTCAGAAGTACAACTTGATCGCTCTCTCGCATCAAACCAGCGACGTCGAGCTTGCGCTCGTGGGCCACACCGATACGGTTCCTTATGATCCAAACTGGTCCGAAGCCACTAATCTTACCGAACGCGACGGCAAACTTTACGGTCGCGGTTCGTGCGACACAAAAGGCTTTATCGCCGCAGCGCTGACTGCTGTCGAAACAGTCAAACCGCAGAAACCGATGGCGCTGGTCTTTACAGCCGACGAAGAAATCGGACTCGTGGGCGCCAAGGTGTTGGCCGAGAATCAGTCGCTGCGTATTCGTTACAGCATCGTCGGCGAACCGACTTCGTTGCAACCGATACGCGCCGGCAAAGGTTATTCGCTCGCCGAAGTGATAGTGAAAGGACGCGAAGCTCACAGTGCTTATCCGGCACTCGGCGCATCGGCCGTCATGCGCGCCGCACGATTGATCAATCGACTGGAGGCAATCGGAACTGAACTCAGAAAAGATCAGCACCCCGCTTTCGATCCACCTTACACGACGCTGAACATCGGTTTGATCCACGGTGGCTCGGCTAAAAACGTACTCGCCGGTGAATGCCGGTTCACACTCGAATGGCGACCGATTCCAACTCAACCTTCCGAGCATCTTCTCAATCTTTTCCTGGCGGCGATTGAAGCAGAGAAAAAGGCGGATCCTGACTTTCAGTGTGAAGTGGACGCGAGCCGGCAGGATACGGGCTTCGAAACCGACGCCGATTCGCCGCTCGTCAAACTCCTCGAAAACGCTGCCGGTAAGCAATCAGGCACCGTGGCCTTTGGAACTGAAGCCGCGCAGATGAAGGCTTTAGGCAGTGTATCCGTCGTGATCGGTCCCGGCGACATCCGCGAGGCACACCGAACCGGCGAATTCGTGCCCGTGGACGAACTTGAGCGCTGTGCCGACATTCTGAGACAATCCATTCAGCAACTTTGTTCGTAGTTTGGCGGCGATCTTCACGGATTAGCGAGGATGCGAGGCAACCGCTTTCAGTGAAAGTCCATCGGAAGGTGCAATGCTCCGCATTAATAAACTCTTTTTAGTAGTTATTCTTTTGGTCTCGTGTGTCCCGCTAACGGCGCAGGACAAGCCCTTAACCAACCAGGAACTCGTCAGCCTGCTTTATCAATTACAGCGCAATCCCTCCGTGCGTGATGATCTGGTCGAACAGATCAGGACGCGTGGGATCGGTTTTCCTTTAACTGACGGCATGCGCGGACTGGTTGCTACGAAGAGTGGTAACGACGCTGTGCTGCGACGCACTCTCGAAGAAGCTGAGCGCCGTCGTGTGAATCCAACCGCTTCCAAACTCCCTCCCGAGACCGAAGGAAAAGAACTCCTCGAACGCACGCGCAACGTAACACTCGCCGCCGCGAATGCGATGCCCGACTTTCTAGTCAAACAGATCATCAGACGTTCTGTTGCTTACGGAAGTACGGGAAACTGGATCCCGCAGGACAATCTCACGATTGCCGTTGGCTATCGCGCGAATGTGGGCGAGGAATACAAGGTGCTGACGGTTAACGGAATGGCGCCGAGCGAAGACGAGGGCAGTTCAAAAGATTACAGTAAGAACAAGTCGGTGCCGAAAGGTGCATCGTCGAGCGGCGTGGAATACATCTCGGCACAGGCCGATATCTTCAAGCCGGAATCGCAAACCGAATTTCGCATGGTCGACACGGATGTCATTCTCGGCAAACGAACCGTCGTCTACGAATACACGGTTAAGCGAGAGAATTCACAACTGACGCTGGGTCTCGCCGACACTGGCGCTCGCGCGACGGTCGGCTCGCGTGGCCGGTTGTGGATCGATCGCGAGATGGATCGTGTCGTTCGGTTCGAACAGATTGCGACGGAGATTCCTCCGGATTTTCCGATCACTGCGGCGAGCAGTTTGATCGACTACGATTGGGTATCAATAAACGAGCGTAAATTCTTGCTGCCGACACACTCCGAGATCCTGCTGACGACGGTTAATCCGAAGTTTGTGCTGCAGAGTCGAAACGACATCAAGTTCCGCAATTATCAGAAGTTTGGCGCCGAGTTGAAGGTCGTCGATGAAGTCGGTGAAGACGACGACGAGCCGCCACCAGTTCCGAAACCGATTAAGCCACCACAAAAGTAGCCACGGATTTTACGGATCTGTGGCCTTCTGTCGACAGGGTGTCCACATTCGTAGACATCCAAAATCCCCTGCAAAACCCGAAATCCGCTTTGTTTACTGCTCTCGTAAGTAATCAAGGGTGCGGTACGGTCTTTGCTCCCACTAGAAAACGATGAAGCCGAGGATTTTGATAGTCGACGACGATTCACAAATCACGCAACAGCTCTATTGGACTCTGTGTGATGAGTACGATGTGGTAACGGCTAACGATCTGCAGACCGCGATTCGGCGGGCCACTTTTTACAAGCCTGATATTTCGATATTGGACTTGCAGATGCCTCCGGAAAGAGATTCGCCCGCCAGCGGTTTGCGATTGCTGGAGTACATCAAGAGTCACTTGGCGAACTCGAGAGTCCTGGTAATGAGTTCCAACGCCACGACGGAAACGCGTCGTGCCTGTTTCGCCGCCGGCGCCGATGGATTTTTCGCCAAGCCGTTTGAAATTCAGGACATGCTCGCAAGCATTTGCAAGTTGAGCCCGCTTCACCGGCTGGAATTGTTCGCTCACATTCTTTGAACAAGGATTCGGGCGTCACTCCCTTTGACGTCCGTACAAGCACCGTGGATGGAACCCTCTTCATCAGACGGTGTGCTCGATGGCCCCCGCAGCCGTTGCCCAACACGATCGCGGGGGCCAAATTTTTTCCGCCGCAACTGACTTCTTTGCGCCTGTCTGCCATAATCCCCGAGCGATGAGCGAAGCCAGTGACAAAGTGCGTGGAATGCGCGAGCTTCCACTCTTTCCTCTACCAGTGGTCCTCTTTCCCGGCGTGCCCTTACCGCTGCACATTTTTGAGCCTCGGTACCGGCAACTGCTTACCGACATTCGCGTCTCAAACAATCTCTTCGGACTGGCTTACTTTGATCCGACGATCGCCAGCACTGAAGTTCCGCCGGCGGGTCACATCGGCTGTGTTGCCGAAGTAACTGAAACACAAACCTTACCCGACGGTCGTTCAAACATCCTCACGCTCGGTGTAATCAGGTATCGCATCGAGTCTTATGTCGAGCGCGGCGATCCGTATCTGGTGGCGCAGGTCAATTATTTTGAAGACGACGATGAAGAACCCGAACTGCTGGCCGCACCGGCCAAAGAAGTAGCAGATACATTCACGCGTATCGCGCAGGCTGTGCGCACCATCAACGACGAACGCGCTGTCCTGCCTGACATCTCAGACACTGAGCCCCAGCGCTTATCGTTTCTGGTCGCGGCGGCGATGGAGATTGACGCTGAAGTCAAACAGGAACTGCTCGAACTGCGTTCAACTTCGGAACGTCTGGAACGATTGCGCAGTATGTTGAGTATTGCCGTAAGAGGCTACGAGGAACGAGCCCGCATCCACGAACTCGCGAAGAGCAACGGACACAGCGGCAGAAGGATTGAGATCGAATGACGAGCCCGCAGCCGCAAGTCAGTATCCGAGTTCTGTTTTTTGGCGCCGCGCGCGATGTCGTCGCGGCCAATCAACTCGATCTCGTGCTCGAAGCTCCCGCGACGGTTTCAAGTGCCTTCCAAAATCTGAGTGCAAGATTCTCACAGCTCGAACGCTTTGGACGTTCGCTGCTGTTTGCCGTCAACCAGGAATACGCTACACCGGAGACGACGTTGAAGGAGAATGACGAGCTGGCGGTGTTTCCGCCGGTTAGCGGTGGAAGCTGCGACTACCGTTGTCCTTACGATTTTTTTGAACTGACGACAGAGACGATCGACGTGGGCCAGGTTGCACGTCGTGTAGTGCTGCCGGAATGCGGAGCCACCGTCACGCTCGACGGCTACGCACGTGAATGGACCAAAGGCAGACGAACGCAATACCTGGTTTATGAAGCGTACGACCAAATGGCGTTGACTGAAATGCAGCGACTCGGAGCCGAAGCTCACAAGCAGTTTGAAATCGCGCATCTCGGCATCGTGCATCGCACCGGACGCCTGGAGATCGGTGAGACCAGCGTCGTCATCGCCGCGAGTGCGCCACATCGTCAGGCCGCGTTTCAGGCGTGCGAGTGGGCCATCAAAGAACTCAAACGCACCGTTCCCATCTGGAAAAAAGAAGTTTATGAGGATGGAGAGGCGTGGGTCGAAACCGCGGATTCACGCGGATAAACGCAGATCTGCGTTCATCCGCGTAGATCCGCGGCTTAACTTGGTGTTTCTTCGGTCTCTTCTTCAGCAGCAGCTTCAACGAGTGAAGCGCTCGTGACTTTGTCGCCTGCGTCGGTCTTGATCAGACGAACACCCTGCGCGCTGCGACCGGTCTTGCGGATGTCAGCAGCCTCAAGGCGGATTAGCTTGCCCTGCTGCGTGATGATCATGATCTCCGCATCATCTTCAACCGGAAACACCGCTACAACCTTGCCGGTCTTTTCAGTCGTCTTCATGTTGATGACGCCTTTGCCGCCCCGCGACTGCAAACGATAAGTCGTGATCAAAGTCTGCTTACCGTAGCCCAGTTCTGACACGGACAGCATCCGCTCCTTATCTTCCGCTGAAACCGGGCAAACTGAAACGACATAATCGTCCGACCGTAGATCAATGCCACGCACACCACGCGTCGCACGTCCCATCGGCCGCACGTTCTTCTCGTCAAAACGAATCGCAACGCCGTCGTGTGTGGCGATAAAGATGCGCTTGGTGCCGTCAGTCAACACGACGTCGAGCAGTTGATCACCTTCGTCGACATTGATCGCGATGATGCCGTTGGTGCGAATGTTCTGGAAATCGGCGAGCGACGTCTTTTTGATCACGCCCTTTCGCGTGACCATCACGACGTAACGCCCTTCCGCAAACTCACGCACCGGCACAACACCGGCAAGCTTGCGATCGGAAGGAATATTGATGAGGTTCACAACTGCCTTGCCGCGAGCCGAAGCAGCAGCGTCGGGCACTTCGTGAACTTTCAACTTATAGACCATACCGTCGTCAGTGAAGATCATCAGGTAGGCGTGCGTCGAAGCGATGAAAAGATGCTCGACGAAATCACCATTCTTCGCTGCCGCTCCGAAACGTCCTTTACCACCGCGTCCCTGACGCGAGTAAGTGGTGATCGGAGTGCGCTTGATGTAACCACTGTTAGTAACAGTGATCGCGACGTCTTCATCCGCGATGAGATCTTCGATGGAAAGCTCGACGCCCTCATCGACAATCTCTGTACGGCGTCCGTCGCCAAAATCTTTCTTAACCTCTTCGAGCTCTTTCGCAATCACGCGACGCAGCGAGCGTTCATTTCCCAGGATCTCTTCGAGCTCGGCGATGAGCTTGATGACCTGTTCGTACTCGTCAATGAGCTTTTGCCGTTCCAGAGCCGAGAGTCGTCGCAGTTGCAGGTCGAGAATTGCCTGAGCCTGAATCTCGGAAAACCCAAGACCCGACATTGTTTTCTGCAGCTTCGCGAGATGGGTCTTGATCTGAACGTCAGACCCAATACCTTTCCACGCTTTAACCTCAGCCGTGGTCCTCAGATCGCCCTGAAGCCACTGACGTGCTTCATCAACCGAGCGTGAATTACGAATGAGAAACACGATGGCGTCGAGCGCGTCGATGGCCTTCGTGAGTCCTTCGAGAATGTGTGCGCGTGCGCGTGCCTTGCGCAGTTCATACTCGGTGCGTTTGCGGACCACCTCGCGGCGAAACTCGATGAACGCCTCGAGCATCTGCTTGAGATTTAGAACTCGCGGCTGTCCGTTGACGATCGCGAGATTGATGACGCCAAACGACGACTGCATCGGCGTCAGCTTGTAGAGCTTGTTCAACACCACTTGCGGCACCGCATCTCGCTTGAGCTCGACCACGATGCGCATGCCCGTGCGATCTGACTCGTCGCGCAGATCTGAAATACCGTCGATCTTTTTCTCGTTAATCAGCTCGGCAATACGCTCGAGCAGACGAGCTTTGTTAACCTGAAAAGGAATCTCGGTGATGACGATCGCATCTCGTTCCTGTGCGCCGCGACCAATCCGATCGATACCGGCGCGCGCGCGTATCTGCAAAACGCCGCGACCTTCTTCATACGACTTTCTAATTTCCTCGCGACCGTAAATAAATCCCCCGGTCGGGAAATCAGGACCAGTCACAATCTTCGTCAGATCCTGGACGGTGGCTTCCGGATCCTTCAACAACGCGAGCGTCGCGTCGACGATTTCAGTCAGATTGTGCGGCGGAATTTTGGTGGCCATTCCGACGGCGATGCCGTCAGAGCCATTAATGAGCAGATTCGGAAGCCGCGTCGGTAAGACTTTCGGCTCACTGAGCGACTCGTCGTAATTTGGTTGAAAGTCAACAGTCTCTTTTTCGATATCGGCGAGAATTTCATTCGTCAAACGCGCCATGCGGATTTCGGTGTAACGCATAGCCGCCGCTGCGTCGCCGTCGACTGAGCCGAAGTTTCCCTGGCCATCGATGAGCGGATAGCGCATCGAAAAATCCTGCGCGAGACGCACGATCGTGTCGTACACCGGCATGTCGCCGTGCGGGTGATATTTACCGATCACGTCGCCGACGATACGCGCGCTTTTCTTGTAGGGCTTGTTGTAAGTGTTGCCGAGTTCGTGCATGGCCCACAACACGCGCCGGTGCACGGGTTTCAATCCGTCACGAATATCCGGCAACGCGCGGCCGATAATTACGGACATCGCGTAGTCGAGATACGAGCGCCGCATCTCGTCTTCGATGTTTATATGATTGCGTTCAGAAGTTGTTTCCATCTAAAAGCCTTTCCAGTACAATCCCGCCGCGCAGTCTGGCCCCTGTTGAAGAGATACCGAGCTTGAGTTTGGCGCTTTTTCGGGGAAGAAAAACGGGCGAAGCATCACGATCAAAGTAGTCCGTATTTTAGCCTTTTTGAGCCCATTTAGCAAACACGGAAATTGGCGTAAACTCTAATAGAATCAATAGCTTCGTGTAGCCACTCCCGACCGTTTTTGGACGAAATCCCACGTCAGTCGGCTCCCATGAGTGAAGAGCGAAATTGGAAACGAATTCGTGAACGATTGGCACTGCATCTGCCGGTGCGGGTACAGGTGCGCGAAACGCCTGATTTCGAGTGGACCGAGATCACCAGACTCACAAACGTAACTCCTTTTGGCGCGGGTTTTACACTCAAACGTCCCACCGAAAAAGGCCGGTTGCTTTTCATGACCATCCCGATGCCGCGCCAGTTGCGGGTGTTCGATCACGTCGAAGATCAATACCGTATCTGGGCCATCGTGAGATATATGAAAGCGTCTGTTACTGACAAGGGAACCGTGTTTGACCTCGGCGTCGCCTTCATCGGCAAACGACCACCGGCAAGTTTTGAAACAGAACCGTGGAAGCGTTACGACATCTCGAGCAACGCATTCCAGGCACTGTCGGCTGCCGATGAGATTCTACTACCACTGCCGTCAACCGATCAGCGCGCCTACACACGACACAATATCGCGGTCGATATGCGAGTTGAACTGGTCGACGTTGACGGCAAAATAGTAGCGAGTGAGCACACCGTGACCGAAGACATCAGCACCAAAGGCGCAACGATCTTTACGACCCTCGAAATCCCGCAGGGACGTTTTATTCGCCTCACGAGCGATCAGCACAACGTCACCGCGCACGCAGCAATCAGATCAAGAAGTACGGGCGCCGATGGTGTTCCGAGAATTCATGTGGAGTTCATAGATAAGGAATGGCCGTTGTAAGATAAACGTGTGCGTGAACGATAACAACATTGAGTAACAACGGCACCGCAAAAGTAAAACGAGAGGATCCGCGAGCGTCGCCGGAACGTTCGCCCTTGCCGCAATGGGCGCTCGATTCGATCAGACCCGTCGTCGGCGTGCTGAGTCGGGTTTTCTTTAAAATTGAGTTTAATGGTCTCGAGAATGTGCCCAAGAATGGCGGCCTGATCATCGCGGCAAACCACCAAACGTATATCGATCCGTTTTGGCTTTCTGTTCCAATAAAACGACCGACGCGTTATCTGGCGTGGAGTGCGGCATTTCGTTGGCCCCTCGTTGGTCGATTTCTGATCTGGTTTGGAGCGTGGCCGCTGGCGTTGGAAGGAAGCGATCCCGCGGCGATACGAAGCTCGTTACAGTGGTTGCGTAATGGAGGCGCGGTGGTGATCTTTCCGGAAGGCGCACGGAGTACAGTATCGGGCGATCTCGATCGGTTTAAAGCTGGCGCAGTGCGATTGGCGATGGAGGCACAAGTGCCAATTCTGCCGGTGACGATCAAGGGCGGAAATCATGTATGGCCGAGAGGCTGGCGTTTTCCGAGACCCGGAAAAGTCGTGGTGACCTATCATCCGCTCTACCACGCGGAACCATGTCCGAATGAAGAGACCCGCGCCTGTGCGCGCCGCGAAAGCGAAAAACTCGCCCAGGTAATTGCCTCTGCTCTCTGATCGGCGCCGATCTGCGTTCATCCGCGGCTAAATATTCTTGAGTACGTGCATCATTGACTCGTGGATTAATCCGTTACTCGCCAATACCTGTTCGTTGTAGATATCCACTGGCTCATCTTTAAAATTCGTGATCCTGCCGCGAGCTTCGGTGATTAACAGCGCGCCCGCAGCGACGTCCCACGGGCTTAGTCCATCTTCCCAGAATCCATCGAAGCGACCACACGCCACATACGCCAGATCGAGCGCCGCGGATCCATCACGTCGAACTGCCTGCGCATTCATCGTGAAATTCGTGAACCCGCGCGCAAAGTCCGGACGCTCACGCACATTGTAAGGAAAACCGGTACACAGCATCGCGTTGCTCAACTCGTCCACTGACGACACACGCATTTGTCGATCGTTAAGCGTGGCGCCCTGTCCGCGTTCGGCAGCAAACATCTCATTACGCATCGGATCGAAGACGACACCGATCTCGAGCACTCCCGATCGCTCGAGGGCAATCGAAACGCAGAAGCAGGGATAGCCATGCGCGTAATTCGTCGTGCCATCCAGCGGATCGATAATCCACTTCCACTCGCTGCGTTTGCCGCCTACCAAAACCGCTTCGCCTGATTCTTCGGCGAGAATTCCGTGTTGTGGATAGTGAGAACGAATCCGATCGATGATCAGATTTTCAGCAGCGATGTCGGCTTCGGTGACGAGATTGATGTCGCCTTTAGTGCTGACCTTTGCAGTTCCGAGACGTTGGACCAGCAGATTGCCCGCATCACGCGCGACGTCGATAGCGAAGTTAAGCACGCGAAATCCTCTTCGTCGGTGGCATCCGCATTTTGTCGGCGGCAATTTTCAAGATTTCCAGTACCTGTCGATCCCAGTAGGCCCAGGAATGATCGCCCGGCAGCTCACGAAACTCATGCGGTATTTTCTTTTCAAACATGAGCGACGCGAGCTCGCGGTTGAAAGGAAAGATCAAAGCGGAGTCTTCGGTGCCACAGTCAAAATAGAAGTAGGGCAACGAGGCCACGCGCGCTGGTGTTAACTTCCCGACGATATCGAAAAGATCATTAGCCTGGCGCGTTTCGCTGCCCGTTGCGCCGAACAGTTTCAGAGAATCGGCAAAACGCTCACCGCCCACTTCTTTTTCAGTAAAGCGCGTCACCCCAAAAGCCCCGCTCATCGATGCGGCAAAGACGAACGTTGCCGGCGACTTCAAGCCAAACTTGAAAGCGCCGTAGCCGCCCATCGAGAGGCCCGCGATCGAACGGCCGTAGCGTGCTTCGATCGTGCGGTAGCGTTCCTGTACGTCAGGCATCAGCTCGGTAAGGATATAACTCTCGTACTTATCGCTCGTGACAGTAGCGCTGTTTGTATACCAACTGTTATTGCCTTCAGGCATGACGACGATCATGCGATAGTCAGACGCGTAGTCGGCGATGTTCGTACGTGAGACCCAATCCGAATAATGACCTGTCAGACCGTGAAGCAGGTAGAGCACCGGATAACGCGTGGTCTTGGAGGTGTCGTAATCGGCTGGCAGGATGACGTTGTAAGGCAGCGTTGTATTGATCAGTTTGCTTTGGAGACTCACGGTCTCAACACGACCGTTCGCGAGCGCAGCAGAACAAGAAACCAGCAACAGCAGGAGGACTTTGGCTAGCCTGATGCTTTTCATAGTTTTGGCCACGGATTTACGCGGATAGTAATGGGATTTTGATTTCTTTTTCGCGAGCTGTGTTTTCAGCCTCTTCATAACCGGCATCAACATGTCGCGCGACGCCAAGCCCCGGATCGTTCGTCAAAACGCGATTCAAACGCTTTGCAGCCTCATCAGTTCCATCCGCGACGGACACCTGACCGGCATGCAAGGAATAACCAATCCCGACACCGCCACCATGATGAAACGAAACCCAACTTGCGCCACTCGCCGTGTTGAGCAACGCATTCAGGATGGGCCAATCGGCAACTGCATCCGATCCGTCCTTCATTGCTTCAGTTTCGCGAAACGGCGACGCCACTGATCCGGTATCGAGGTGATCCCGACCGATCGCAATCGGCGCTTTCAGATCGCCACGCTTCACGAGATCGTTGATCGCTTCGCCCATCTCAGCTCGTTCGCCATAACCGAGCCAACAGATGCGTGCCGGCAGTCCCTGGAAGTGCACACGATCGCGCGCCAGACGCAGCCAGCGATTCAAGGTCCGATCGTCAGGAAACATCTCGAGCGCGAGATCGTCGGTCTTGCGAATGTCCTCCGCATCGCCCGACAGCGCGACCCACCGAAACGGTCCTTTGCCTTCGCAAAAAAGCGGACGAATGTATTCCGGAACGAAACCCGGAATCTCGAAAGCGTCTTTGCAGCCCGCGTCCAACGCCTGCTTGCGAATGTTGTTGCCGTAGTCAAACGCGACTGCACCGGCACGCTTCAGCGCCAGCATCGCTTCGACGTGCTGGGCCATCGACGCCATCGACTTCTCGACGTACGCAGCCGGATCGCCGGTGCGCAACTCAGCAGCTTCGTCGAGCGACATTCCCGCCGGCACGTAACCATTCAGAGGATCGTGTGCGCTTGTTTGATCTGTAACTACGTCGATCTGAACGCCACGTCTAACCAGCTCCGGCAAGATCTCAGCACAATTGCCGACGAGGCCAACAGAAACGGCACGCTTCTGTTCGCGCGCGTCGTCACAAATGCCGAGTGCTTCGTCGAGCGTCATCGCAATGCGATCGCAGTAACCGGTGCGAACACGACGCTCGATGCGGACGGGATCGACGTCGATGCCCAGAAACACGGCGCCATTCAGCGTCGCGGCCAATGGTTGAGCGCCGCCCATACCACCCATGCCGCCGGAAACGACCAACTTGCCCGAAAGATCGCCGCCAAACTGCCTGTCGGCCATGGCGGCGAATGTCTCGAAGGTTCCTTGAACGATTCCCTGGGTGCCAATGTAAATCCAACTCCCGGCAGTCATTTGTCCGTACATCATCAGACCGCGGCGTTCGAGTTCGTGGAAGTGTTCCCAGTTGGCCCACGCGCCGACGAGATTTGAATTCGCGATCAAAACGCGCGGCGCGTATTCGTGAGTGCGAAAGACTGCCACCGGTTTGCCCGATTGGACCAGCAACGTTTCATCGTTCTCGAGCGCGCGCAATTCGCGCACGATTGCATCGAACGCCGCCCAGTTACGCGCCGCCTTACCGGCGCCGCCGTAGACGATCAATTCGTCCGGACGCTCGGCGACATCCGGATCGAGGTTGTTCATCAGGCAACGTAACGCTGCTTCCTGATGCCAGCCCTTGCAACTTAACTGCGCGCCTCGCGGCGCCTGAATCACGCGATGATCCATCGACTCATCCTTCAGAACCCCAATACCGGCTGAACCAACCGCCAGTGTCTTTCTTCGTCAACTGTTCCAACTCGCCCGAATCGAGCCACACGCCACCACATTTTTCGCAAGTATCGATCAGCACTTCCTCAAACTTGCTTTCCTTCAAAGTACCGTCGCAACGCGGGCATTGCATTGAAGACAAGCCTGCCGCCTTGGCTTCCTCCGCCACCTTCATCTTGGCGCGCAGTTTTTCGATAGCTTCCTGGTTCTTGCGATGAAAGTATTCCTCTTCCAAACCTTTCCGACGGTCGTCCATTCCGTTCGCCATTGTGAGCTCCTAGTTTGTCTTAATCTGTGGATAACGAGTCAAAATCACCACGCACAATCGCCGCTTTAACCTTCTCGATGTCACTCGACATCGAGCGATCCTGCGTCAGCGGCTGGACCAATTTACGTACAATATCGTAAGCCTGCTTCACGCCGCGTCCGGGCGCGAGCGGTCGATACTCCAATGCCTGCGCTGCGGTCAACAATTCGATCGCCGTCGCGAATTCTGCGAGCTGCACGATCGAGCGCAACTTCGTCGCCCCAGTCATGCCCATCGAGACGTGATCTTCCTTGCCGCCATCAGTTGGCACGTTGTCGATGCTGGCCGGATGGGCCAACACTTTTGCTTCATTCAAAAGCGCGACGGCAGTCACTTGCAGCATCATGAACCCCGACGAAATTCCCGGTTGCGACGTTAAAAACGGCGGCAAGCCTTCGTTTGAATCCGGATTTACGAGCCGGTCGATGCGTCGCTCCGTGATACTCATCAAGTCTGTCAGAGCGATTGCGGCGTAGTCAAAAACGAGTGCGAGCGGCGCGCCGTGAAAGTTTCCGCCAGACAACACTTCGCCGGTTTCTGAAAAGACCAGCGGGTTATCCGTCGCACTACCACTCTCAATCTCGACGACCTGGATCGCGTGACTCAACGCCGTGCGAATCGCTCCATGCACCTGCGGCATGCAACGCAAACTGTACGCGTCCTGCACGCGCGGGTCGTTGTCGAGATGTGACTTTCTGATCTCACTATCCTGCAACAACTCTCTGAGGTGTGCGGCAACTGCTAGCTGTCCCGGATGCGGGCGGGCCGTATGAATACGCTCATCAAAAGCGACCGGCGTACCCTTCAGCGCTTCCAACGTCATCGCACCGGCGACATCGGCAAGCCGGACCAGCTTCTCGGCACGAGCAAGTGCGAGCGCTCCGACCGCACCCATCGCCTGCGTACCATTCAGCAAAGCCAGCCCTTCTTTAACTTCCAGATGCAACGGCGCAACATTCGCGCGACTCAGTGCGTCAGCGGCCGCCAGCCGTTCACCTTTATAAAACACTTCGCCTTCACCGATTGCAGTGAGCGCCAGATGAGCGAGCGGGGCCAGATCACCACTCGCGCCGACGCTTCCTTTTTCCGGAATAACAGGCGTGACGCCGTTCGCCAGCATCGCGCACAACGTGTCGATCACAAGCGGACGTGCACCACTGAATCCGGCCGCGAGAACGTTTGCACGTAACAGTAACATCGCGCGCGCTTCGGCTTCGGACAGCGGATCGCCGAGGCCACACGCATGACTGCGCACCAGATTCAACTGCAACTGCATCAAGTCAGATCGATCGATGCTGACGTCTGACAGTTTTCCGAATCCGGTGTTGACGCCGTAAACAGTTCGTCCTTCATCGACGATGTTCTGGACCACGACGTGCGCTTGTTCGACGCGTACGCGTGCTTCTGCGCCGAGAACCACCTGTTCCCGCCCTGCGGCAACGGCTATGATTTCCTGAAGAGTTAATTGCTGGCCATTGAGTTCGAGCATATGAATAAACAGCCACAGATTACACGGATCTGCACTGATCTGCGTAATCCGCAAAACCTGTGGCCAAATCAATCGAAATTAACTGACGCTGGCCCTCTTGTCCGGTGTTTCCGAAACGTCGATTTTCTTGAACTCTGAAGTCACTTCACGACTGCGAACACGTTGACGCGCCTTCTTGGCGCGTACCGTGGTGCGGCGTGTGGTTGCGGCTGTCCAGCTTGTCATTCGTTTAAGCGGCCGCAATGAGAACTCATGTTTTGGCAACACTTCGCCGGTAGCTTCGCGCAATCGCAACGTGCCAATCGCGAAAACAAAAACAGCGGCGTTGAATACGATACCGATCACGAAAACCATCCAGCCGGGAACAACCCCGACGGTCGCGCGATCGATAAAGGCGTTAAAGTCACGCGCCGGCAACGGCGATAAATAGACTTTTAGATTCCAACTCAAAGCCAGGAGGGCGAAGATCCACAAATAGTTCCGACGCAGACGGCGGCCAACCGCTTCCCATTCCGTGATCGTGAAATGCGGCGTGGTCAGATCGGCGGCGAGATGTTCGGCCCAGGATTCATCGGCCGGTCTGCTATCCGGCATCAGGATGTGTGCGAAATAACCGGTTTCGAGAATGCGCACGCGACTCGACCAGATCTCGTAGTAACGATAACGGCGCGCTTCCATCAGCAGAAAGATCGCGACGAGGATCGAGTTGATCGGAATCACGAAATGCGGATTGTTGGGAGAGCTGAATACGAACGAGAGTGTCGCGCCCGCGGTGATAACGGCCCAGTTTGTCGTAGTGTCGAGCCGATTGCGCCAGGTATTTGAACGCTGAACTTCACCGCGATAGAAATGAATCATCGCGGTGTTGAATTCCCCAGGCGACATACGGCGCATTAGTCCGGCAGGAGAATGCGCGGCGGCGTCCGACAAAGGCTCTACGGGCGGCGGCGTTCTAAGCCTACCGGTCACTCTGTCTGAGGTTAAAGGACCACTTCCTCTTTGACTTGCTTCGGTGGACATGGGAACTGATGGAGCGCGCCGGCCAGACTGGAGCGCGGAACCCCAGAAACCGATAATAGCAGAGCCTGCCGCAAAAAGGCACAGAAACCACAAAATAGTAAGAGTGAAGTGAGGGTTCTTTTCTTTCTGTTATGCCTTTTGTGCCTTTTTGTGGCTAATGCTATAGTGGCCGCTCGGTGGAATCAGAGTTTGACGAGCAATGGATGCGGTTCAGCTTAGCCGCTGCTCGTGAAGCGCAGGCGAATGGCGAAGTGCCGATCGGCACTTGTATCGTTAGCGAAAACAAACTCGTCGCTCTTTCCGGAAACCGCACGCGGACCGACTGCGATCCGACAGCCCACGCTGAAATCGTTGCTCTTCGCGAAGCCGCCACTAAGCTCGGCAATTACCGGCTCACCGGCGTTGATGTCTATTCGACGATTGAGCCGTGTGCGATGTGTGCCGGAGCTTTGATCCAGGCGCGCGTGAGTCGGTTGATCTACGGCGCACCGGATGAACGAGCGGGAGCAGTCGTGAGTCGCTTTCGCATCTGCGACACGGATTTCCTGAACCACCGAATCCGGATCACCTCGGGAGTGTCGGAGGCCGAGTGCCGCGCGCTCATGCAGGAGTTTTTCCGGAGCCGACGAACAGAATAGAGACGCGGAGAGGTCGCATAGTGGATTAGTGCACCGGTCTCGAAAACCGGAGTGGGTTAACGCCCACCGTGGGTTCGAATCCCACCCTCTCCGCCATGTTTTTGCCAGTTTCTCGGGGAGAGGTGCAGGAGTGGTTGAACTGGCAGCACTGGAAATGCTGTGAACGGGAAACCGTTCCGTGGGTTCGAATCCCACCCTCTCCGCCAGTACGTTTGACAATTTTTCAGATCCCGGGCTCCGCACAACGCAAGCCTTGTGAACCCCGCCAGGCCGGGAACGGAGCAACGGTAGCAACGGCAGCGTGTGTTGCGGGAAAGTCCGGGGTCTGGCCAATTCACTACCTATCTCAAACTAAGAAATATCCATGGCCTATCAAGTAATCGCACGTAAGTGGCGTCCCCAGACCTTTGACGAAGTTACAGGCCAGGAACCGATAACTCGCACGCTCCGCAATGCCATCGAGCATCAGCGGTTGCATCACGCTTACCTATTCTCGGGCGCGCGTGGAGTTGGCAAAACTACCAGCGCCCGACTGCTCGCGAAGGCGCTCAACTGCCACAAGGCAAAACAACCGACACCGACACCGTGCCGTTCTGACGATCCAGATCAGTGCCCGTCGTGTCGCGAGATTACGGAGAGTCGGTCGATCGACGTGCAGGAGATCGACGCGGCGTCAAACACCGGTGTCGACAACGTGCGCGAAGCGATCATCGCGAGTGTCGGCATCGCACCCGCACGCGATCGTTATAAAGTCTTCATCATCGACGAAGTTCACATGCTTTCCGGCGCCGCCTTCAATGCACTGTTGAAGACGTTGGAAGAGCCGCCGCCGCGCGTGGTCTTTATCATGGCCACCACTGAGCGTCACAAAGTTCCCGAAACAATTCTTTCTCGTTGCCAGCAGTTTGAATTTCGCACGATCGCGACTGCGAAGATCGTCGAGCGTCTGAAACTGATCGCGACTTCGGAAAAGATTTCGATACCTGACGACGCCCTGCGCGAGATTGCTCGCACCGGTGAAGGCTCAATGCGCGACGCACAGTCGGCATTGGACCAGGTGATCAGTTTTGCCGGTGAAAAGATCACTAAAGACGACGTTGAGATGGCGTTGGGTATCGCGGGTGCGGACACTCTCAAACGCATCGTCGACAGTATTGCCAACAACCAGCCGGCCGAAGCGATTGCAGCCGTTGACGACATCGTGATGCGCGGTCATGACCTGCGCAACTTCTGTCGCGACCTGCTCGCTCACTTCCGCGACTTGCTCGTCACCAAAGTTTCCGGCAATGAAGAGTTGTTGGAAGCGGCGGTTTGCGAGCCACAGGAATTGAAACGCCAGGCCGAACTATTTTCAGAATCTGATCTGGTGCGCTTCTTCCATTCGCTGGCAGAAACTGAAACCAAACTGCGCGCTGCAACTCAGCCACGCTACCAGCTCGAAATCGGCATCGTAAAACTGATGGAACTGCGTGGCGTCGAAAGTATCAACGAGATCATTCAACGTCTCGCCGCACTCGAAAACAATCTCGGCGGCGAGCCCGCTGTGGTGTCACGCACGCCTTCGAGTTCGAGTGGAGGTTCCGGCACTCCGAGTAAGTCGAATCCGGAGCGACCGCCGGTGAGTTCGCGTTCGGCCAGTTCGTCGTTCACTGCAACCGCCGTTTCACCTGCGCTCGAACAACCGGTCATTGAAGAAAAACTCGAATCGTCCGCACCGCCGGCCGAGCTTTCAACCATCGAGCGAGTCAAAGCAGTCCTGGAAAAACAGCGCAAGATGTTGCTGGTGATGGCAATCGAAGCCGCCCAGACAACAATATTTGAAGATAGCGATCTGTGTATCGAATTTGGGCCCGACGCACGGCATCATCGCGACACGCTTTCAAAACCTGACAACAACAAGTTCGTGCGTGACGCCTGTCGCGAGGTCACTGGAAAAGAAATGGGCGTGCGGATCCTGGTGAAAGATCCTGCCGGCGAAGGTGAGCCGCTGGGCCGTAGTGACGAGGAGCGTCTCGAAAAGCAGCGTTTACGCGAGATGGCTGAGAGCAGTCCAGTTGTGAAGCAGATGTTGAAGACTTTTCGTGGCGAGATTGTTGACGTGCGCCGCGTATCCACAGATTACACAGATTGATTAATCTGTGGATAACGAACAAAACCCGCGGGGTTGTCGTATGAGGTTCCACTGTGGAGGTAGCTTGATACGATGCGCGATCCGGTTTTAGCAGGTCTTCTGAGTTTGATTATTCCCGGCGTGGGGCAGATTTATAACGGGCGAGTGCTGGCTGGGATTATCTGGCTGATCGTAACGCCAGGGTTCTGGCTTGGAACTGGTGGGACACTCGGCTGGATCTGTCACATCGTTTCCGCTTACTGCGCCTATTCGTACGCAAAAGAACATCCGATCCGGGTTTGATGCCTAACCTTTTACGGGGTTTTACCGGGTTTCTTTGGTTTGACGGCCTTCGGAATTTCCTCGTTATCAATCGGCGCATCGCCGCCATCCAACTTCGGTGGTCCACCCTTCAGCACCGGCGGTAACTTTCCAACGGGCAGACTCACCGTTGCGATCGGATCGACACGCCGTAGAATCGCGCCGCCACGACCCGCCACCCAGATGTTGGTCCCGCCTCGATACGCAATCGCAAATAGCGAAGTGCTCGTAATCGTCGGTTGTATCTCCCAGGTCTGTCCGGCGTCCTTGCTGGCGATGATGTTTCCCTGTTCACCGACGACGAGGATGTCGTTGCGTCCGGCCACCGCGACGCCAAACAGATTTCCGTTCACACCGCTCTCGAGATCTTTCCACGTTTGACCGCCGTCATCTGTCCGCAGAACGATTCCATGCGAACCGACAATGTAACCACGCTGCGCGTCGGCAAAAGCGATCGCGTACAACCACTCCTTGAGGTTGCGATCGACCCGCTTCCAGTTTTCACCACCATCTTCCGTTTGCAGGATCGTGCCGCCCGAGCCGACCGCGATGCCATGCAGCGGATCGAGAAACTTGACGTCTTCGAGCCAGTTAAGAGAGTTCGTTTTTTGAAACTGCCAGCTTACGCCCTCGTCTTTTGTATGCCAGACGGCTCCACGTGCACCCACCACCCAGCCTTCAGTGGGCGAGACGAACGACACTCCGTACAGATCTTCTGTCACCGGTGACGGCACCCGTTCCCACGTGACCCCGTCGTTTACCGAGTGCAGAATCGTGCCCTTGTCGCCAACCACCCAGCCCGATTTTTCGGTCACGAAGGTGATCGCATTCAAAGTAGCGGTTGATGCGGAAGGACGCACGGTCCAACTCTTACCGCCGTTGCTGGTGAAAAGAATCTTGCCGCGTTCGCCGCACGCCCAACCGTGTGAATTGTCGATAAAGAAAATATTTGCGAGATCGTCGCGGCCGCCTTCCGTCAAACGCTGCCATGACAAGCCGCCATCGTCGGTTCGCACGACTAAACCATTTGCGCCGGCAGCCCAGCCGAGCGACTCGTCGGCAAAGAAGAGCGTGGCGAGACGTGGTCCAGTGCGCACGTTGATCGGCAGCCAGATGTTGCCGCCGTCGCCGGTCGTTAACACGACGCCGTTTTCACCTGCGGCCCAGCCATGCATCTCGTCAGTGAAGTAAACCGAGTAAAGATCGGTCGTGATCAGACTGTTTTTTTCAATCCACGATTCGCCTCCGTCTTCAGTTTGCAGAATCGTGCCGCGATAGCCGACCGCCGTCGCTTTCTTGTCGGTGGTGAACGTCACTCCGGTGAGCGGAAACTCGGTGAGTTTCTTTGCCTGCTTCCAATCGGCGCCACCATTCGTGGTAACGAGCAAAGTGCCGCGTGAACCGGTAGCAATCCCGTTTTTGACGTCAGCAAAAGAAACTGAAAAAAGGTGAGCCGTGGTTTGACTGACTTGCGTCTTCCAGGTTTTGCCGCCGTCAGTCGTCGCGATGATTGAGCCGAAGCTGCCGACAGCCCAACCGTGCAGCGGATTGTTAGGAGCAAAAGTAACCGCAAAGAGATGATCGCGTACGCCGCTCTGACGCAGCGTCCACTTATTGCCCGCGTTGTTGGTAGTCAATACCACGCCACGTGCGCCGGTAATCACGACGCGGGCGCGATCTTTGACGTAAACGCTGTAAAGCGTCGTACTTGCCGAACTCGTCTGTTCGTCCCACTCAAATCCGCCGTTATTCGTCGTCAGGACTACGCCATTCGAGCCAACGGCCCAGCCACGTTTCTTGTCGGACGCAAACTTGATGGCGTTGATGGAATTTCCCTGCGGCAACGGGTTTTGCCATTGCCAGCCACGCAGTGGATCCTGTGCGCGAGTCACTGGGGCAACGGCAAGGAGGAGGAGACAGATTACGAGCAGGGCTTGGTTTCTTTTCATTTGTTGAAAAGGGGAGAGCGGATTATATCAGCGCAGATCTGCGGCTTCAACGCTGCCGACTTGGTCTACAGCGTCGCGCAAGATCGATTCTTCAGCCTCGCCGGCCGCAGCAATTTTGCGCGCGGCGTTGTCGGCTGCTTCCTGAAGCACGTGACCGGCGTGTCCCTTCATCCATTCCCAGTGGACTTTATGAGCTGATGCGGCGCGATCCAATCGTTCCCACCAGGGCAGATTGGCCTTGCGCCGGAAGCGCCCATTCATTGTTTCCACAACGTAACGAGAATCAGTGAAAACACTGACGTTGCAAGGCTGTCGTAACGATTCGAGCCCAACCGCCGCGGCAGCAATTTCGGCCTGCTGGTTGGTTGCCTTGCCGAGGTATTCGCCTACTGCGCGCCAGAAACCTTTGTAACCCAGCAACGCCACCGCCGCGGCACGGCTCGCTTCCTTCCCGTTGCCGAGACTCGAGCCGTCGCAGTAGATCGCCACCTGCTTCAACGCAGAAACCTTTTTGTCGTCCGTTAGCACCGTTGGATTTACGTCTGTGGAAACGTAGCCTATCATCTTATCCACAGATTACACAGAGGAGTAATAATGCTGTGAGTGAAGTGGATCGCATTCAGGATCAATTTCGGCGCGCCTTCGATGGTGAAGCCTGGCACGGGCCGGCGGTGCTCGCGATACTTAAGGATGTGACGGCGCAACAGGCCGCCGCGCATCCCATTCCCGGCGCTCACTCGATCTGGCAGTTGACGATGCATATCGAAGCGTGGGAACGCGCGTGTTTGCGACGTCTCAACGGGGACCCGGCTCAACTCACCGACGAGGAAGACTGGCGTCCGATTGATGATACGAGCGAAGCAGCGTGGGAAAGTACGAAACAACAACTGGTCGACACTCATCGTGAGCTGCTCGACGCGATCGCAACGGTGGACGAGTCGCGTTTGAATGATCCGATCATTACAAATTCGACGGCATCGTATTCGACTGTCTACGTAACTCTGCACGGTGGGGTGCAACACGATCTCTATCACGCAGGACAAATCGCAATACTGAAGAAGGCGTTGGTGAATTTATGAGTGGACTATCGGCGAAGGAGTGTGTGCCATGTCGCGGCGGTGTACCGTCGCTTGAGGCGAGCGAGATCGAGAGACTGCTACCGGAGCTTGAGGGATGGGAAGTGGTTAACAATCATCATCTGAAGAAGAGTTATCGCTTCTCAGACTTCCGCGAAGCACAAGTGTTCGTGAATCGCGTCGGCGATCTGGCGGAGGAGCAGGGACATCATCCTGATATTTGCTTTGGCTGGGGAAACGCTGAGATCACGATCTGGACCCATAAGATTGATGGACTGACGGAGAGTGATTTTATTCTGGCCGCAAAGATCGATCAGTTGAAGTAAATCTGTTCGATTTCGTCCACCATGCGATTTAGGCTGAAGTTTTTGGCCGCGGATTGGACTGATTGGGTGGCGATAGTGCGCCGCTTCTCGGGATCGGAAAGCAGATTGAGCACGGATTGAGCCAACTGATTCACGTCGCCGATGGGTACCAGGAGACCGGTTTCGTGATCGTCGATTACTTCCTTTGCGCCTTCAGTTGCGGTTGCGACTACGGCCGTTCCCGCAGCCATTGCTTCCACAATCGCTAAGCCGAACGATTCGGTTTCTGACGCCGAAACAAACACGTCCATCGCGCACAAGAGGTTTGCCGCTTCATCGAGCCAGCCGAGGAAGTGGAAACGCTCCTGCAAACCAAGTTCAGTCACCAGCTTTTCGAGCTGTTTGCGTACCTCGCCGTCTTTAGACGTGTCCACACCTGCGAGCACAAAGTGAGTTTCGGGTAATTCTTTGACGATGAGTGCTGCCGCACGGATGAAGTCGTCGTGGCGCTTCAGAGTTCTCAGCTCACCAATGCTTCCTACCAGATGACCTCGAACAGTAATTCCAATAGATTGCAGGAACAGTTCACGATGAATTTCAGCGCAAGTTTTTTTAATTCGATCGACATCGATGCCGTTGTGAATCACCGCAATCTGATTATCAGTTACGATCCGCGACGCTCGTAGTTCCCTCGCAACGGCATCGGAGACTGCAATCACACGCGTCGCGCGCGCAAGTGTGTGGCGATGAAGTCGATTGAGCTTGAACAACACGTGCCGTGTAACAATGAACTTTGTCTCCTTGCGACGCGCGGCATACGAGGCGAGTGAGTAGTCACGCGCCATGTGCGCATGAACAACGTCGATCTGTTTTCTTCTTACAAACTTTTCCAGCTCGCGTGCACTCTGCACATCGAACGCGTTCCGCAATGGCAGCGTGAGAATCTTTTCCGGTGACAACTGCAAATGACGCGGCAACGGCGAACCGGGCCGCACGGCGACATAAACATCATGCCCACGCACTACGAGAGCATTCGTGAGATCGGCAACGTATCGCTCGCCGCCGCCAATGGACGAGGCTGAACTAATTTGAAGGATGTTCACCGTACGAAAGCCATCCACAGATTACGCCGCCTACACAGAAACCTCCGTAATCTTTGCTGGCACAACTGTTGCCGACTCCCAATCTAACAGAACTGCTTGTTGGGGAGGATTGTATGGCTAACAAGGCGAAATTAGTAACAGGACTTTTTAAGAGCAAGATAGCAGCCGAGTCCGCCGTTGACGCGCTCATGAAGCGCGGTTTCAGCCGAGACGATATCAGCGTGCTCATGTCAGATGCTACGCGATCGAAAGAATTCGCTCTACAAACACGCACACACGCAGCCGATGGATTAGGCATTGGCAGCGCATTGGGAGGCGCAGTTGGCGCGGTGCTCGCAGCGATTGCTGCGGTTGGAACGACGCTTTTTCTTCCAGGAATCAATCTCGTGATTGCTGGTCCAATCGCGGCAGCGCTGGCGGGCGCAGGTGCAGGCGGAGCCACTGGTGGACTGATTGGCGCGTTGATTGGCGCGGGTATTCCCGAATATCGCGCGAAAGTTTACGAGTCCGGAATCAAGGGTGGTGGAATTCTGATCGGTGTCGAAGCACGCGCCGATGAAGAAGTTGATCGACTTGAGGATCTAATGAATGAGCTCGGCGGCGAGCACGTTCGCACGGAATAAAGGTTTAGGACAACAACAGGGAGGTTAAGACATATGGGTTTACCGAATAAAGACGAAGTTGAAGGCAAATTGGATCAGGTAAAAGGCAAAACAAAGGAAACTATCGGCCGTGCCATCAACGACGATGAACTGGAAGCCGAGGGTAAGGCAGACAATGCCGGCGGCAAAGTTCAGGAAGGCTTCGGCACAGCGCGCCGCAAAGTCGGAGAAGCAATCGAAGACGTGGGCGACGCGATAAGTAAATAGCCACAAAAGGCACAAGCGCACAAAAGAGTAGAGGCGTCCGATTCATTTCGAATTGGGCGCCTTTACTTTTATAAACTGCCTTTTGTGCTTTTTGTGCCTTTTTGTGGCAAGATCCGTTTGACGATGGCCGCAAAAACCAGAATTGAAACCGACTCGATGGGTGCAATCGACGTCCCTGCTGATAGATATTGGGGGGCTCAGACGCAGCGCTCGCTTCATCACTTCAACATCGGCGACGACCGCATGCCCCGCGAGATGATTCGCGCGCTCGGGATTCTTAAAAAAGCCGCCGCGCTCGTGAATGAAGAGCTTGGAAAACTTTCACCCGACAAAGCGAAGTTAATCGTGGAAGCTTGCGACGAGGTTATCGCAGGAAAGCTCGACGATCACTTTCCGTTGCGCGTCTGGCAAACAGGAAGCGGCACGCAAACCAACATGAATGCCAACGAAGTGATCTCGAATCGCGCGATTGAGATTGCCGGCGGCGTCATGGGAAGTAAGCAGCCGATTCATCCGAACGACGACGTCAACATGTCGCAGTCGTCAAACGACACGTTCCCGACGGCGATGTACATCGCCGGCGCAGAACAGTTGAACAAACTGATTCCGCGCGTCCGGGTACTGCACGATGCGATCGACGCCAAAGCGAAGGAGTTTGCGGGCGTCGTGAAGATCGGGCGAACTCATCTTCAGGACGCAACCCCGCTGACAGTTGATCAGGAAATGGGTGGTTGGGCCAGTCTGGTCGAACGCGATGAGGAACGTTTGCAAGCCGTGCTGCCCGGCTTGCTCGACCTCGCTATTGGCGGCACCGCGGTCGGCACCGGACTCAATTCTCATCCGGAATTTGGCGAACGCGCGGCGAAGAAGATCGCCGAATTGACGGGACTGCCGTTCACGTCGCATCACAACAAATTCGCTGCCCTCTCGGCGCACGACGAACTCGTCTTTGCCAGCGGTGCACTGAAAACTCTCGCCGCCTCGTTGATGAAGATCGCAAACGACGTGCGCTGGCTGGCTTCGGGTCCGCGTTCGGGTTTGGGTGAACTGGTACTGCCGGAAAACGAACCAGGCTCCTCGATCATGCCGGGTAAGGTAAATCCCACACAGAGCGAAGCGCTGACGATGGTTGCAGTGCAGGTGTTTGGCAACGATCTCGCAACCAGCTTTGGCGGATCACAGGGCAATTTCGAGTTGAACGTTTATAAGCCGGTGATGATTCACAATTTCCTTCACTCGGTGCGTTTGTTGCACGATGCTATCGGCAGTTTTGTAGAGTTTTGTATTTCCGGCATCCAGATCAACCGCGAACAGATCGACAAGCATTTGAAACACTCCCTGATGCTTGTTACAGCGTTGAACCCGCATATCGGTTATGACAAGGCTGCCCAGGTGGCGAAGAACGCTCACAAAAAGAACATCAGTTTGCGCGAATCAGCCGTGGAACTCGGTTATTTGACTGAGGAACAGTTTGAAAAGCTCGTGATCCCGGAAGACATGACGCATCCCTGAGTAACAGATTCTGGCGTGCCCGATAAAAACGACAAAGTAAAAGAGAACGTCTACGGCTCCTATTATGTGGATTCGTCGTGCATCGACTGCGACGTTTGCCGCGACACTGCGCCGGACAACTTCATGCGCTGCGACGAGAACAACTACTCGTTTGTTTACAAGCAACCGGAGAGTGATGAAGAGCGCGCGCTTTGTGAGGAAGCGGTGTTGTGTTGTCCCGTCGAAGCAATAGGCAACGACGGATAAATCGGGATTTTAATCCGCGTCATCCGCGGTTAAATGAACGCGGATTAACTGCTCGTCAAGGGTCACGCGATAGGTTCGAATTCTATCCCTCACCGTCAAGCATTCCCCACTCCTAACATCAAACTGCCATCCATGTAATCCACACTCAATGATGTGCCCACACAGCGTTCCTTCCGTCAATCGCGCGCCTTTGTGCGGACAATAATTCTCGGTGGCATAGAATTCGCCATCGACATTGTAAACAGCTACTTCGTTGCCGTCAGGCAACTCCAGGCTGATACAGTCGCCAGGACGCAAGTCTGTCTTAGTATCGAATGATTGCATTGGGATGGATGGTAACAAAACACGTTTTGCAGAACCAGAATCACAAATGGGCGGCAAGTTTCCATCTCTCGCGCGTTCTCTATCTCTGCTGCCGGTTTCAACTCTCCCTCGGCTGTGAGATTCTAGGACCAGAAGAGGAGAGATTATGAAACGACTATTTTTGATTCCTGCGCTCTTGGCAGTTGTTCTCAGCACTGCCATCGCAAGCCACGCCAAAGAAATTACCGTTCGCGGAAAACTTCAGAAAACCGTCGAAGCCGGCGGCTGGGTGATCGCCGCCCGCGACACTAAATATTTACTGCTTAACGCAAAAGATTTTCAGAGCAATTCGTGGTTCAAAGAGTCGACGAATGTCGAAGCAGTGGGCGAAACGAAGGACGTGATGACGACGTTCATGGAAGGCACGCCTTTCGAAGCCAAGTCACTGAAACCATACGAACAACAGGCAACCGCAACTCCCGGAAGTAGCGACAACCGGCGCATTACGCGGGTGATGGTCGCCGCTGATTCGATCGTTCAGGCCCAGCCTGACACGGCGATTCTGATGATTGCCGTCGTCACCCAGGCTCGTAACGCCCTCGAAGCACAACAGCAGAACGCTACGAAAACCGATGCCGTCGTGCGTGCCTTGAAAGCCGCGGCAGGCGCCGGAGCCGAGATAAAGACCAGCGGTTACAGTCTGCAACCTCAGCGCGTCTACAAAGAAAATCAGCCGCCGACGATTAGCGGTTACGAAGCACGAAACAGCGTCACCGTAACAACCGGTGATCTGACTAAAGTCGGCACGATCATCGACGCCGCCGCACAAGCCGGATCGAATGACGTTGCCGGGATTAGCTTTACGTTGCGACAGGATCGACCGGCGCGGGACCGCGCACTAAGTGAAGCGACTCGTGAAGCGGTCAGCAAAGCACAGGTGATCGCGCAGGCGCTTGGCGGCCGCGTTGTGCGCATCGTCGAAGTGCAGGAAGAAGGATTTCAACAGCGTCCGCCCGTGCCGGTATTGCAGGCCGAGTATGCAATGAAAAGTGCGGTAGCGACTCCGATTGAAGTCGGATCGTTGGACATCACTTCGCGAGTGCAACTGATCGCCGAGGTTGAAACGAATATGTAAACGCGGATTTAAACGGATAAAGAAGAGATATCCGCGGATCAAACCCTGAACCCCCAAAGCCCCCAATAGACCGAGGTTCCTGGTAAGGAGGGAAGCAATGGCCAGATATAGAAATGATATGGACGACGACAGGGATTATTATTCGCGAGAGGAGCGCCTCAGACGGGAAAACTTCGGCGCTTATGACGAACAGTATCGCCCTCGCCGTCAATTTGATACCGAACGGCGGCCCGACTACAACCGCGGCCGTTTTGGTGAGCGGGCGAATTATGAGGTGGACGAACCGCGTTACGCCGAAGATCGTGGCGAACGTCTGCGCGAGGATTGGAGGCGCAACAGTCTTTATGACGGGCGCGCAGACCTGACATCCTCGTCGGCACGGGAGCGCGAGCACTACGCACCCGAACGTTCCCGTTTACGCTGCCGCGACATCATGACTCGCGATCTCGCGGTCGCCAGTCGCGATACGACGCTTCCGGAAATCGCATTGATGATGAAACAGGAAGATACCGGAGTGATTCCGATCGTCGAGTACGACACTCAGAATGGAAACGGCAGAGCCGAGGTTACCGAGCGGAAATATGAGGGTCGCAATTACACGCGCGGCAAACTAATCGGCTTAATCACTGACCGCGACATAGTCGTGCGCGCCGTTGCCGACAACAAAGACTGTGCGAGTGTTCGGGCCGAAGACATCATGTCGGTTGATATTCATACCGCCAAACCGAACGATCGAGTGGTCGACATCATCAGAAAGATGGGAGACAAGCAGGTGCGGCGCATTCCGGTGGCTAACGATAACGGCTATCTGGTCGGCATGATCTCAATGGCCGACATCGCACTCGAAACCCGACAGGACCGCGAACTGGCTGAGGCAATCGAAGACATTTCGAAGGGTTCGTCGTTCTGGAACCGGATCTTTGGATGATTTGTTGCTACGGGTAACACGGATCTGATCAGTGAGTTCCGTGTTATCCGTGGCGAAAATTCTTGATTCCCCGTATTCTTTTGTTATGCGAAACACCGATCGTGAGTTCTCGCTGATCCGTGCGGGTCGGCGAGTAGTACCGTCCGGCCGCCTTTGGAATCCGGCGGCAGATGTTTATCGTTCGTCCGATGGCTGGATCGTTAAGGTGGATCTGGCGGGCGTTTGTACGGACGAGCTTGAGATCGAATTACGCGATTCACTACTGCGTATTCGTGGCTGCCGGCGTGACACGCACTATCGGGAAGGCTTCGTTTACCACCAGATGGAGATTACCTACAGCCAGTTTGAAAAGTCGATTGAGTTTCCGGCGCCGATTGAAGGAGCGTCGGTCCGACATGATTACAGCGATGGTTTTTTGATCATCAACGTGCGTAGGGAACAGGATTAATTATGCCGGAACCGCTTGAAAACGCACCGCCAACCGAAACGCCCGCCACGCAACCAACTCCGCCAAGCGAGGAGTTGAGATTTGCAGCCCGTGAAGCCGGTCAACCTTTTGAGGTAGCCGTGCTGGCGCTCCAGAATCTCACGATCTTCCCGGAAACGGTCATACCTCTGGGCGTCGGTAGACCGCGCTCGCTGGCTGCAGTTGAAGCCGCTCTTGCGACTCCCGAGAAGTTGCTCTGCTGTATCACCGTCCGTCCCGATCGCTCTGACGACACGGACGCGAAACCGGCCGATCTTTATGAAGTCGGCACGCTGGTGATGATCAAGCGCATGGAGCGAACGCAGGACGGCATGCGGATTATCGTTCAGGGTACGGAGCGCGTTCGTGTAACGCAGTGGAAACAGGAAGATCCATTCCTGCGCGCCGTCGTCGAGATCCTGCCCGAGCCGCGGGTTGTCGATCCGGAACAGGTCGAAGCCGCCAAGCGCAACCTGCAACAGATGATAACGGAGGCTTTGGCGCTCCTCCCCAATGTGCCGCCAGAAGTGCGAATCGCCGTGCTGGGCCAGGTCGATGCCGTCCGGCTCTCGTATTTTCTCGCCTCGATTCTCACTCTCGGCGTTGAAGAAGAGCAAAAAATGCTCGAAGCAAATACTGCTGACGAGCTCGCGCGTCTCGCAAATGCCAATCTCGCTCGCGAAGTCGAGATCCTCCAGCTCCGTTCAAAGATAGCTTCCGAGGCACAAGTTGAGATGGATAAGGCCCAGCGCGATTACGTGCTGCGCCAGCAAATGCGCGCGATCCAGAAGGAGCTTGGCGAGGACGAATCGGGCGAAGCCGCCGAGAATGATTTACTGCGTGAGCGATTCGAGAAGGCTGAACTGCCGGAAGAAGTGCGTGCCGAGGCCGATCGCGAGCTGAAGCGCCTGCAACGGCTGCCGGCCGCGGCGCCTGACTACCAGGTTATTCGTACCTATCTCGAGTTTATTCTCGAATTGCCGTGGCTAAAGGCTTCAGAAGACAAACTGGATCTCACCGAGGCTCGCCGGATCCTGGATGAAGATCACTACGGTCTCGAGGACGTTAAAGAACGCATTCTGGAGTTTCTGGCCGTGATCAAGCTCCGGCCTGATACGAAGAGTCCGATATTGCTGTTTGTGGGGCCGCCGGGAGTCGGCAAAACGTCCCTTGGCCGGTCGATTGCGCGAGCCCTGGGTCGGCAGTTTGAGCGAATGTCGCTGGGCGGTGTGCGTGATGAGGCAGAGTTACGCGGTCATCGCCGCACCTACATCGGCGCGTTGCCGGGCCGGATCATTCAGTCGATTCGCCGCGCCGGAGTGAACAACCCCGTGTTGATGCTGGACGAAGTGGACAAGCTTGGCGCCGACTATCGTGGCGATCCGGCTGCCGCACTACTCGAGATTCTCGATCCGCAGCAGAACAATTCGTTCCGCGATCACTATCTCGATCTGCCGTTTGATCTCTCGAAGATCTTCTTTATTGCGACCGCGAACCAGCTTGGTCCGATTCCGGCGCCGTTGCGCGACCGCATGGAGATCATTCGACTCGCCGGTTACAGCGATCGCGAGAAACTGGAGATCGCGCGCCGGTACCTAATCCCGCGTCAGACTACCGAAAACGGTT
The DNA here is from genome assembly GCA_035694465.1 of Pyrinomonadaceae bacterium. Classification (GTDB taxonomy): domain Bacteria; phylum Acidobacteriota; class Blastocatellia; order Pyrinomonadales; family Pyrinomonadaceae; genus PSRF01. The sequence continues at coordinate 37,084 of DASSFI010000010.1, forward strand.
TGAACAACGCCCAGCTCAAGATTACTGACGATGCGGTGGAGCTAATGGCCACGCGCTACACGCGCGAAGCAGGCGTGCGCCAGATGGAACGGACCGTCGGTAGCATCGCTCGCAAGGTGGCCTTGAAGATTGCGCAAGGTCAGGCAGAGAGCGTCACAATCTCTGCTGCCGATCTGCGTGAATATCTCGGCGCGCCTCAGTTTTATCCGGAGCAGGCACGCAAGGAACTGCCTGCCGGCGTCGCAACCGGTATGGCGTGGACCGAAATGGGTGGCGAAGTGCTCTTCATTGAAGCGACGTTGCTCCCCGGCGGTCGTGGATTGACGATTACGGGTCAGCTCGGCGAGGTGATGCAGGAGTCGGCGCGTGCGGCACAGTCGTATTTGTGGTCACACGCGACAGAGTTTGGCATCGAGCCTGATATCTTCAAGAATTTTGGAGTTCATTTACACGTTCCGGCGGGAGCGATTCCGAAGGACGGGCCAAGCGCGGGTGTAACGATTACTTCAGCGCTGGCTTCACTGTATACGGGACGGCGGGTTAGACCCGATACGGCAATGACGGGCGAGATCACACTCTCCGGTCTGGTGTTTCCGATTGGGGGCGTCAAGGAGAAGGTACTGGCAGCGCATCGCGCAGGAATTCGACGGATTATCCTGCCGAGTCGTAACGAAGCTGATGTCGATGATATTCCCGAGGACGTCAGGAAAGAGTTGCAGATAGTTTTTGTCTCGGGAATCGCGGAAGTGCTTGATGCGGCGTTGGAAGTGCTGGTGGCTAATCCGCCGCCAACCACGTCGCCCGGTGCGATGGATTCAGGGCGCGGGCGGCACAATGATCCCGAGCCGCAGCCGCTCACCGTAAAAGGCTAGACGCGGATTTACGCAGATAAACGCGGATCTGATTTAGTAACAAATAAAAAGAGGTCACCGGAATTCCGGTGACCTCTTTTGTTTAGGGAAGCCGATGCCTTACGGCAGGGCTTCGATATTGAAGAAGAATTTGAACGAGCCGGTTTTCTCCACACCCAGCAGGATTTGGAGGTTAATGCTCGCTCCAGGAGCCAGCGGCGTTCCGAGTGTAATCGTTCCTGTGTTCACGCTACTGTTCATAGCACCGCCGACTGGCTGATTTGGCGGAGTTTCCAGTGTCGTGCCCTGGACGGTCACTGTACAAGGCGTCGTGGGCGAACCATTCGATGCCTGGCAGGTCGCCGAATCCATGATACCGCTAACCGCGAAACTGCCCGAGCTCAATACTCTCAGGTCGGCAATACCATCCGATCCGAGTGACGTGAAGTCCACGATTCGGAACTTCAGCTTGGTAACCGGAGCACCGGTGTTATTTACGAAGCGACGTCTCACCGACATCGTTCCGGCTGCACCGTTAGTAACCGGCGTGTTGTCGCGTACGCGATTTGGTGGCGCCGGATTGCCAATGGTCGAATCGAGCAACAACGTGGTTACGTTAATGGTAAACCGTGCGCTCGCCAGGTTTTGTGGACCCGGAGCTCCGAGGAGCTGACCCGCTGGTGTGTTCACGCCCGTGGTGTCGACGAATACAAAATCGTCATGGTTGACGTTCGTATCCGCCATGAAACCATTGGTCGGGCATGGACCAAACTGCGCCGGGTTACCGCTCTTGCCGCATTCATCACGGAAGAAACTGTACTCGAGGACGCTGCCGCTCATCGGTGTGAGCGTGGCGCCTTCGCGTAACAGGTCACAGGTACCACCAGTGTTGGCGCCGAAGCCAACCGCATCGAGACGGTTAGCACTCGAGATACCAATCACTGAGCCCGTGCTGAAGATAGCGACGTTGCGATCGCTTTCGATATCCGAGGACATCGTTTGATCGCCTGCCGCTGCTCCAGCTCCGCCGTAGTTGGCAAGACTGTAAGCCGAGCCAACGAACAGGTAGTGTCCGCGTGCCGGAATCACAGTGCCGTTCGGAATGACGCCGATAAGAATTGGCGTCGCACTGCAGCTAGCGCCCATCTTGAAGAGGCCATAGCCGCCGTTGGCTCCGTTGACGGTATGCGGTGAGTCGGAGTTGTTGTAAATCTCGACGAAGTCGTCTCCGGCTCCGGCAGGTCCGCTCGTTCGCAGCTCGCTGATCAAAATCGCACCAGCCTGATTTGCGACGAGGATTGTTCCAGTGGCGGTGCCATCAGCGATGGTGCCGTTCACCGGACTTGAAAGGACGACGAGGAAGGTCTCGTTGACCTCAGAGTTATTTCCATCGGCCTTCACCGGTACGAGGATCGTCTTGATTTGCTCGCCCACTGCGAAGTTGACCGTACCTGATGTGGTCGTGTAGTCCGCACCAGCGGTTGCGTGATTGATTGCCGGTGGCTGGTCTTGTGTCGTGAAGTTCACCGACACACCGCCAGCAGGCGCCGGTGCACTCAACGTAACCGTGAAGATCATGTTGACTGTTCCGGACGAAGGCTCAACAACCTGCGCATCCTGGATAGTGATGTTGTTCGAGACCTGGATGTTAACGGTGTCGGTGTCGGAAAGCGGACCACCTGAACCCGTGTTGCCCTGGTCGTTGGATGTGATCGTCAAACTGGCCGCACCGCTAAAGCCGTTCGTCGGCGTAAACGTCATGCCGTTGAGCGCGGTATTGATATTAGCGAGCGTACCAGTGAAGGTCATCGTCGTATCGGCGGTGCCATCACCCACCGTGAACGCCAGACCTGCCGTGCCACTAAGCGTAATCGTACCGTTGGTGGCTGTCAGCGTGATCTGAACGCTGTTGGCTCCCGCATCGAGATCCGCAACCGAAATCTGGTTGCCGCCGCCGCTCGAGAATGTCAGCGGAGTGTTCTGGTTTGTGCTCTGCGGACCCGGCACAGTATTCACTGGACCATCGTTCACGGCATTGATCGTGATTCCCTTGGTCGCAGTGTTGCTGTTGCTCGAACCGTCGTTAACGGTGAAGCTCACCGTTCGCGAAGCGGTCGGGTTGTCGCTGCTGTTCGAATAGGTAATTGAACGCAGCGCCGCCTGGTAGTTGGCCACCGTGTCAGAACCGGTAAGCGTCAGCACGCCAGTTCCGCTCACGTAGTTGCCGGTGATGTTCGCTGTATTCGTGAACGCCAGGGTGTCCTGAGCGCTGACGAAGCCAGCCGTAATCGCCACCGTTGCACTTACGAGGTTGGGGCTGTCGCCATCCGTGACTGTTACGGCATTGTCGACCGCGACCGGCGCACCATTCTCGGTGAAAGTGGTGTTGCCGACGCTGGTAGTCACAACTGGAGCGTCGTTCTGTGCATTGACGGTGATACTGACTGTGTCTGTATCAGTCAACGGGCCACCCGATCCGGTGTTGCCCTGATCGTCAGAAACGATCTGGAGCGATGCCGGTCCGTTGAAGTCCGCGGTTGGATTGAACGACATACCGTTCAACGCGGTGTTAATGGCAGTTAATGTGCCGGTGAACATCATCGTCGCGTCGGCAGTGCCGTCGCCGGTGATGAACGCCAAGCCCGCTGTCGTGCTGAGCGTGATCGTCCCGTTGGTCGCAGTCAACGTGATCTTGACCGGGTTTGCACCGGCGTCAGGATCGGCGACTGAGATCTGGTTCGCATTGCCACTCGAGAAGACGAGTGCCGTGTCTTCGTTGGTGTTCTGCGGACCGGGCACAGTGTTGGTCGGGCCATCGTTAACGGCAGTAACGTTAATGGTCATCGTATTCGGCGTCGGATCGAGATCCGTACCACCGCCGTTGTCCTGCACCTGGAAGGTGAAGGAGGTATACGGAGTGCCATTGCCGTTAGCAGCCGGCGTGAATTTCAGCAAACCACCGGTGATGTTGGCGACCGGGATAAAGTCACCAGCGTTGACCGGAACGTTGTTATTCGTCAGCGTTCCGAGAGCCGGAAGCGTGGTGATCTTGACCGCCAGCAGCGTGTTCGGTGGCGTGTCGTTCGGATCGCTGAATCCAAAATCAGCCACTGTAAACGTGTAAGCGGTGTCCTCAGCCGTGCTCACCGTGTTGTCTGTTCCTGATGGAGGATCGTTAACCGCGTTGACGGTGATGTTGACGGAGTCTGTATCAGTCAACGGGCCGCCTGTTCCGGTGTTGCCCTGATCGTCTGAAACGATCTGGAGTGAAGCCGCGCCGCTGAAGTTCGCCGTCGGAGTAAACGACATACCATTCAACGCGGTATTCACGGCTGTCAGTGTGCCCGTGAACATCATCGTTGCGTCGGCGGTGCCGTCGCCGGTGATGAACGCCAAGCCAGCCGTCGTGCTGAGCGTGATCGTGCCGTTCGTCGCAGTCAACGTGATCTTGACCGGGTTTGCACCGGCGTCAGGATCGGCGACTGAGATCTGGTTCGCATTGCCACTCGAGAAGACGAGTGCCGTGTCTTCGTTGGTATTCTGCGGACCGGGCACAGTGTTGGTTGGTCCATCGTTAACGGCAGTAACGTTGATGGTCATCGTATTCGGCGTCGGATCGAGATCCGTACCACCGCCGTTATCCTGCACCTGGAAGGTGAAGGACGTATACGGAGTGCCATTGCCGTTAGCAACCGGCGTGAACTTCAGCAAACCACCGGTGATGTTGGCAACCGGGATAAAGTCACCAGCGTTGACCGGAACGTTGTTATTCGTCAGCGTTCCGAGAGCCGGAAGCGTGGTGATCTTGACCGCCAGCAGCGTGTTCGGCGGTGTGTCGTTCGGATCGCTGAAGCCAAAGTCGGCCGCTGTAAATGTGTAAGCGGTGTCCTCAGGCGTGCTCACCGTGTTGTCTGTTCCCGACGGAGGATCGTTAACCGCACTCACCGTCAGATCGAACGTATCTGTTGCCGTCCGTCCGTTGGTGGCAGTTACGGTCACCGTAATCGTGGTGGTGCCACTCTGGTTTGTAGCCGGAATGATTTGCAAGGTGCGCGAGCCACCCGATCCGGTGAAACTCAAGTTGGCATTTGGTACGAGCGTCGTATTCGAAGACGTCGCCGCGACGGTTGCGATCAACGCACCCGTATCGTCACCGAGATTGAAGGTAACGTTCTTGGTCGTGTCTTCGTTGGTCGACTGGTTCGGAATGTCTTCGATCGACGGGTGCAATTCGAAGGCGCCGATATCGACCGTTTGAACTACGTTTGCATCAGCCGAGTCAGCGACGCGCGGGAAGCCCGTGCCACGCTGATCGACCGGCAGAGTCTCCGCGGTGTTTGCATCACCGTCGAGATCGAAGGTATCGACCGGCAGGTTCGCATTGCTACCTGCTTCAATCGCAGTGCTGGTAGACAACAACGCATGTGTTTGCGTGAGACCACCGTTATCTGCGAGCGATCCGAGTTGCGGATTGATCGGCGATCCCGAGCTGCCAACCTGATTGCCGTTAACGCCGTCGGTGATGCCCGTCATGTTGGTGCCGTCACCGATCAGATTGTTAGAGCTCGCGGCTTGCAACGCGCCTTCGATGTCGTTGCGCGTGCCCGTGCCGCTGCCCGAGAAGTTGCCTGCGACGATGGTGTTGTGCATCGTCACCGTGCCGCCCTGATTACGCAGACCGCCAGCGCCACCGCCGGCAGTGTTGTCGTTGTCGCCGTGGTTGTTGGTGATGGTGGCGTTGATGATCGTCGCCGCTCCACCCAACACGTCGACGCCACCGCCGAAGCCATTCGCGGTGTTGCCGCTGATGGTCGTGTTGATGAGCGTCATGCTGGTTGCGGTGGCAGTGTTGCCAATACCGGCACCGTCTGAAGTAGCGCTGTTACCGCTTATCGTCGAGTTAACAACGGTCAGTGCTCCATCGTTCAGGATACCGCCACCGTTTGCAGCGTTACCGCCACTGATGGTCAGGCCGATGATGGAAACCGTCTTACCCGAGTTGATATTGAACACACGGCTCGCATTGTTACCGCTTACCGTAATCTTCTCGCCACTGTTGTTCTTGATGCTGACGTTCCTGGTCACCGGAAGTTCGCCGGTTGTCAGCGTGATCGTATGCGGGCCTGCACCTGGAAGGTTGAACGTAATCGTGGTGCCGCTGCATACGTTCCCGATTGCTTCACGCAACGTGCCGGCGCCACTGTCAGCCGTGCTCGTTACGATCGGATTCGGCGTACACGCAATGACTACCTGCGCGACGACGTTGCTCTGCGATGGATCGAAGTTTCCGTCGCCTGAGTAATCAGCACGGATGTTGTGCGTGCCGGCGGTCAGTGTCGAAGTCGAACACGCAGCCTGGAAGCTGCCGTTCAATGGCACGTCGTTACAAACCACGGCGTTGCCATTCGACGTGTCGATGAAGTCCACAGTGCCACTCGGATCCGCCGTAGCCTGTGCCGGCGTCTCGCTAACTGTGGCTGTGAACGTCACGTTGTCGCCGAAGTTGGACGGATTCAGGCTCGATATCAAACTCGTCGACGTGTTAAAGAGATCGACCGGCGTGGCGGTCTTATCTTCCGCACCAACGACTGAAGGATCGTCCGTCTTCACTGGCGTTGGGCTTTCGGCGTAACTAACCTGGCCCTGGTTCTCAACCTGCGGTGTACCCGGAGGTACGCCGGTCAGGTTCGGTGGATCGTTTACGAACACCTGGAAGGTGATCACCACGCTGTCGCCTGGACGCAGCGTACCGATAGTGATTGGACCAACGGTTTCGCCAGCCATCATAGGCGGTGTTGCGGCCACTGCACGAGGCTTCATGACCACGTGATTTCGAACGACCTTCTGAGCTTGTGCAGCCGACTTCTGTACCTGTTCGGGTGCAGATGTTCCGGCGGCCATCTCAGTTGGAATTGCTTCGCTCGCATAAGCCGTTGGCTCGATGGCAGCATGAACGCCATTCGCGAAATCGGCGATAGCAGACATAGCGCGCGCCAGGATCGAAGGCTGCGAAGTCGTTGCTGATGTTTGTATCGCAGCCGCAGTCGTAGCTACTGCTGCTTCCTTATCGGCGTCTTTCTTGTCGGTTTTATTTGCCGCGCCAAAATCGGAAGTCTCAACTGCATTCGGAGCCGCGCCCGCATTGCAAGCTGCGCCACCGGTAAACGTTCCGGTGGCCTGCACCTGTGCGGTAGTAAAGACGTTATTGTTTCGTGGTGACAAGAAATTTGCCACCGCAGTGATATCGGTTGCGCCGCCACCGTAACCAGGGAGACGCACTACTGTGTTTGCGCGCGCCCGGACTCTCAGCGGGCTGACGCCAGCGCTAAAGGTGCCCGGAAAACTGTTTTGTAGTGCTGCGGTGCCGCCTATGTCTGCACAGCTTGTTCCGTTTTCGGTGCCAGCCGCTCCGGAGTTGACGATGATGCCCTGCAGCGACTCGGTCGTGTTGCTCGGCTCGCCAACGGTATTACCGGTTATGGTCGAATCAATAGTTGGCGTGTTTCCGTCACGGATAATCAAACTGATGCCGAGCAGTTTCCACTGACGAACGTTGTTGTTTGTGATGTTGACGCGGATTTCGGCGTCGCCGTTCGCAGTGACGTCAATACCGTCGCCATCGCTGCCAGACCCAACTGCACCCGTTAACCCAACCACATTGCCACTGATGGTGCCGCTGAAGATAGCGCCATTCGTTGAGTTGAGCGCAACGTTGTTGACGTTGATTGGCGATGTCTTGGCGCCGGTGATGTTGTTGTTCGAGACGTTGAAGGTAGAGGTGCCGGCGAAGGCAGAACCCGTGGTCAACGTAATGCTGCCGCCTGCCGTGGTTACAGGATCGAATACTTGTCCAATCGTGCCGTTAAACGTCATCGTATTGCCCGTAACGATGGTGTTGATGACGCCGTTGCCACTCTGCGTAGTGTTGACATGATCGCCGCGGTGTCGTTGCAGCACCGAGTTAATTACTTTCAGTGTGAAGGTCGCACCGGGATCAGATTGCGCAAACACACCATCGTTACCGGTAGTAGTGCTGTTGTCTCTGATCGTGCTGCCGGTGATCGTGAAGGTTCCAGTACCTGTGTTGTTAAGGATGTTGATGTTGTCTTCGAAGCCACCACGTACGGTGCTGTTGGTCATCGACGAGGTGCCGAGCAGGTTGGTGATGTTGATTGAACCTTCATCGGGTGATGTAGTTGAACCATTTACACCATCGATCAAAACGTTGTTGAGGGTCAATCCTGTTACTGAACTGCCTTTAATGGCGAAGTTTGAATGATTGTCCAGCCGCATACGTGTCAGCGAAACGTTCTGCGTGCTGGTCAGGCTGATACCAACGCCGCTGGTCGCGCCATCCGCGCCGGTCGTCAATTGAATTCGACCGCCGGTGCAGTCTGCTGTATTCGGGGCGGTTGTAATCGACAGCGGAGAGCCGCTCACCGCACCGCCGCAGGCGCCACTCGAATTTCCCGTTACAGTTAAGCCACCCGAAGAACCGGTGTTGGCCAGGACGATGCCGTTAGCGCCGCCATTTGCGGAAATACTGCGGAAGGTCAGGCCGCTGGCGCCGATAGTTGTGGCGCTTACATTCAGAGCCGTTCCGGTTCCCGAATTAATGGTATTGACGATTGAGGTGTTGTTTTGCGTCGCATTGACGGTGGCGCCACTTCCGGTCGCATTGAAGCCAAAGCCCGAAGTAGTGGTGATATCCAGACCGCCGGTGAAGTTGACAGTGCCGCCGGTATTCGTCAGATCGATCGCGTTGGCTGTCGTCGTGCTGGCTACGATGCTGCCGCCAAAAGCAGTTGTGCCGCCAGTTTTAGCGTTGATATCAACGGCGTTGGCGGCATTGTTGTTTTTCGTGATGGTGCCACTGTAAGTGACGTTGGCAGTGCTGGTATCTTCGCGATACGCAGTGCCAGAGGGATTGTTAATCGCCGTGGAACTGTTGAAACTAAAAGTACCACCGGAGCCACCGGTGATATCGATGCCGGCATCGCCACCGTTAAGGGAGGCTGAGCCGTTAAAATTATACGTACCGTCAGCGTTGTTGAACTGCAGTCCGGTTCCGTTTGTGGCACTGAGCGCGCCCGTAAAGCTCACCGTACTTGTGGTGTGATTGGCGATATCAACCATCGCCGTGGCGGCCGAGTGCGTGATGCCGCCGGCGCAGGAAAAGGCGACGGTGCCGCCGTTAATTACGACGTCCGAGCCGGCCACACCGCTGATAGTACCACCAGCGCCGACGGTAACCGTGCCGGACGTAGCGCCTGCGATATGAAATCCGTTGCTTCCCGCGCTGGTTGTAGCGGCACTGGCAAAGTTCACATTCAACGTGCCGCCCGAATCAGCACGGAATAGACCGCCAGTCCCGTTGAGAATAACTTCCAGAATATTGAGTGTACCTACTGTCGCGGTTGAGGTGTTTAGGATGTCGTAGCTGCCTGCGGAAGTGGCGGTATTACCAACGGTGAAACCTCGCAGGAGGTTACCGCTCGCCAATTGAATACCACTCGCAGTTGAGGTCACTACCGGACTGGCTTGATTTGTTGCCGGTAACGTGTCGCTGAATGTGGGGATAGTGAAGCCGGTTACCGAACCGGGGCCGGCCAAAGGCACAGTGGCCGCCGCGCCGATGACCTTCTGATTATTTAGCAGCACGAGCGCTGCATTGTCGTTGTAAGTACCGCTCGACAAAAAGATGTAGTCGCCAGGCTCATCCAACGTCGAGCCGCTAAAACATCCTGTGCCAACCAAACAATTGAACGGGGTGACTAACCGACCGTCGCCGCCGGCCCCGGCTGAGGCACTAATGAACCAGATCATACCGGCGACTGTAATGGTTACTGTAGCCGTATCGGTTTTGCCAGTAGCATCCGTCACCGTGTAAGTGAAGGTGTCCGTTCCTTCAAAACCCGGCGCGGGGTTGTATTGAAAACTACCATCACCCGCGGTGGCTGTAACCTGACCACCCTGGGCACTCGTTCCTGCAAAAGGAGCGCTGTTGTCGCCCGCGAGCGTACTGATCGTCAGCCCCGCGTTGGTGCAGGGACCACCAAGAGGATTAGGATCGCAGTCATTTCCCAGCAAATCCGAGGCGCCGTCCGGAACTGTAATGCGGACGTTGCCGATGGCACTGTAACTATCGGCTACCGCAATCGGCTGCGTGGTGATGGAGCCACCGACCAACGTCGTATGCGGATCGATGGGATCCGTGAAAGTAACGTTTGTGGCATCCGTGGTTCCCGTGTTGGAGATCGTTACCGTGTATTCGATCTTTTCTGTGCTTCCAGGATCGGCTTTTCCGTCGCCATCATCATTGATAAGAGCGTCAACCTTGGTCGCCGAGATCACCGGTGCAAAGGGCTCGGGAGCGGGCGCTGGAACCGGGGCGTTTACAGCAAGATTGAGCTTTACTGCCGGTTGCACCGGTGACGACTTGCTATGGCGGAGGGATAAAGCCTGCCGGTCGGACCGGCCCATAGCAGATGCCATCGGAACTAACGGCATTGTTAACATTGAAAATGAAAGCAGACAGGCGATGGAGAGTTTCAGATGGCGCCTACCCACCAACAGCGAGATTCGGGTTTTCATAGATTTCTCCTGCGGTTCGGCTTTTTAACTGGTTAGAGAGCACTCCTGCTCCGGACAAGCCTCGACGACTGGGTGATCGAGATTAATGGTTTCGCAAGGAACTTCTCTGGGCGTAATGGCCTATAAAGACGTTCTTTTAGCTAATGGTCGCTCTAATGAATAAACGCGAGAACTTGGACTAAAAACCACCATTTGCTTTGACACGCTAATGGCGGCTGGGATGGAGCCGCCATTTTAGCGCATCTTTGGCTCAACTTTGAGCCGTTTTTTTCTCAATACTATAAAGTCGCAACGCCACCGTTATTGCAAAAAACGCTACGGCCTTTGCGGGAAAATTCCCTGAAGCGCGATACAGAAATTAAGCGTCAGGTACGGTTGCATATTGTTATGTGGCAAGCCACCGCCCGCGGGGGCGCATGCTTGAAACGCCATCATGGCGTTAGCAGTTGGACTGGCCTTGTATCCAGAGCCCTTGCCAGATCTTCCCAGCGCGCGGTTGTTGGCCGGTGCGCCGAGATCTGAGAGGTCCTGATTGGCAACCAATAATTGATGCGTGTGTAATGGAATTTCGCTCTGGAGCAACGTGATGCTCTCCACGCCACTCATTTCACCAAGGTCTCGCAAACTTAGACCTTGTCCCTGACCTGGCTGCATCGGCGCATTGCCCTGCAAGTCGGGAAGCGCGAAGGTTGATTTTCCATCTCCGCCATAAGTAGTACCCAGCAAAGAGAATAGAGCCGTGTTTTGGGAGAGCGGCAGTAATTGACCATCACAGAACGCCCAGCCTCTCGGGGGAAAGTTAAAAGGAAAGATGCGGATTTCAGCTACGAATTGGTCAGACATTTTCTTCTCCTTTAGGTCTGGCTGGGGAACACTCCAAACAGCGAGATGATGAAGTTAATGCATAGGAATGGCTGCGTGTTTTCATGTGGCTGACTGCCACCGACGGGTCCAAGCGCCGACGCATTCATAGGCGCGGTGGGCGTGTCGACAATGTAATAATCGATAGTCGGCGATGCGGATACAAGATTGCCGGCTGGATCGATCTGAGTACCTGCATTACCCGATGCAAGATAAGCATGGTTGTGGGAGGGTATCTGCTGTGTTGTTAGCGTCTCCTGCTCGGTGCCCGCCATCTCGCCGATCTGGTAGGTTGTACCGTCCGGCCCCGTGCCCATGTGGATTGGAACTCGACTGGCAAGGTTCGGGAGATTGAACGTTTCCTCGCCGTCACCTCCATAGGTGGTCCCAATTAATTGAAATAGAACTTCGTTCTCAGAGATAGGTAATGTCTGTCCCTCGCAGAACATCCAACCGTTGGGGGCGAAGTTGCCCGCAAACATTCTGACTTCTCCGACATATGGTGCCATTGTTTCGTCCTCCTTCTAGTTTTGCGACGGGAAGATGCCCTGGAGCGCGATAATGAAGTTAAGCACCAGGTACGGCATCATGTTGTTATGTGGCTGGCTACCTCCGACGTTTGAGATCGTGGAAGGAATAAGCGAGACAAGTGCCGCCGGAGCGGTGTAGCCATTATTTACCCCGCCCAGCAGGTTGCCGGCGCCAACACTGGTGTCAGCAAGCACGCTGGTCGCATTGGCCACGTGGAAGTGTGTCGGCAGTTGCTGGATGTTAACTGTTACGGACGTGCTGCCAGCCGCTTCTCCCAGGTCATGACCACTTCCCTCATGAACCGGTACCCGGCCGCGGAGGTTCGGCAGGGCGAAGTTGGTTTGTCCGTTGCCGCCGTAGACGGTCCCAAGCAAAGCGAACAAAGCCTGATTTTGATTTATGGGTAGCAGTTGCCCATTGCAAAGTGCCCATCCCTTGGGGGGGAAGTTAAAAGATACGATCTTGATTTCGCTAAGGAACGGTTCCGACATGTCTCCTCCTAAAGGAAATTAGAAAATCGCTAAGCGTGAAAATTGATTAGCAGTGTGTCGGGTTGTGTCTTGATACTGAATCCCGATATTGATCCCGAACTCTCAAATTGGTTGGAGAAGGACGGGAGGTAGCTTCCTGCTGTGGAGATCTGGAGAACTAGAATTGAAGCGGGGGGATTCTAAACTGGGTCGGTCCGAATTACAAGCCCAAATCGCCTCATTTCGCAATTTTTCATGCAAACCATTTTTTCTCCCAAATCCGCTTCTGGGCCAATACGGATAAATGAATTATGGCCCAATTTTTTCTGGCGTAGGTCTATTGTTAGCCGTCAGCCGTGCCGGTTTCTCCCAACAGGGTACGAGCGCCGGAAGCAATTTTGATTTATTCTTGACTCGTCGCAAGACTGAAGAAGGAGATCTGTTCTACGAGGCCGTTATCAACCATGTCCAATAACGTGAATGTTTCAACCCGTCCGGTTACTGACGCCGATCAGGAATTCCTGGTCGACGTCTACGCAAGTACGCGTGCGGCTGAGCTCGCCCAGGTCGATTGGGACGACAGCCAGAAAGACGCTTTCGTGCGCTGGCAGTTTTCCATGCAGCGGCAGGAATACGACACGCGTTATCCCGACGCGCGTTATGAAGTGATCCTTGTTGACGGCGTACCGGCCGGACGAATCTGGATCGGTACTGACGACACGCAGATCCGTCTGCTCGACATTGCGATCCTTACCGACTTTCAGAATCGCGGCGTGGGGGCTTACTTGTTACGACAGTTGATCGACGAAGCGAGGCTCGCAAACAAGCCGCTCAGGCACATGGTGTTTATGCTCAACGATGATGCGCATCGATTCTATGAGCGACTTGGGTTCGTCACGATCGAAGACGTCGGCGGATACAAGCACATGGAGTGGAAGCCAGAGTAAGATCTTATCCACAGATTACACAGATTCCATTCTGCGTAATCTGTGGATACGACTTCAATCATTGCGGTAATAGTTGTAGACCGCTTCGTATCTGAATCCCTCGGGTTCCTGGCCCAGTCCCACCAGGAAAATATCAAACTCACCCATTTCCGGATGCGATACACGGTAGGTTTGCTGCGGTAAGAAAATTTCCTTCGGACCCATAAACATCACGGAGAACCGTTCCATTCCAGCTTGTTCGTGCGGCTCGACGCGTCGTGGTGTAACTGATACCAACGTCAAATCGATTGGTTGTGGCGCGTCGACTAGAATTCGAAACTTCGTGTCCACGTGTTTCGCAAAGTCCGCTTCAGACTGCATGTCACTCATTCATCGTCTCCTCGTAGGCGGATATAAATTCAAACTCAAACAGACAGATTAAGATTCCTGATCAATCGCTGCAGATAACTGGGATGGACGCCGAGGAGTCGTGCCGCTTCAGCATGATTCTGCTTCGCGTCCTCTAACGCGCGCCGGACCATCTCCTTTTTGTTTTGCACCACGGCCTGATGATACGTCGTGATGGGTCCGTCGGCAGTCACTTTAGTCTCGAGCAACACCTCCGGTAAATCCTCTGGCAAGATCAACTCGGTAGTTCCCAGCACGACGGCGCGTTCGATCGTATTCTCGAGCTCACGCACATTACCGGGCCAGTGGTAAGCCGTCAAACAGGTGCGGGCGTCAGTCGAGAATCCTTTCAACTTCCGGTTACACATCGCGCCATACTTATCGGCAAAATAATTCGCGAGCAGCATGATGTCTTCACGTCGATCGCGAAGTGCCGGCATCTCGAGTGAAACAACATTGAGACGATAATAAAGATCCTGTCGGAACTGACCGATCTCAATCGCCTCTTCGAGATTCTTGTTGGTGGCCGCAATCAATCGCAGATCGACCTTGATCGTTTGCGTTCCGCCGACTCGCTCAAACTGTCGTTCCTGAAGCACGCGTAACAGTTTCACTTGTAGTTGCGGGGTCAGCTCTCCGATTTCATCGAGAAAAACTGTGCCACAGTCAGCGATTTCGAGCCGGCCTTTTTTCTGCGCAATGGCGCCGGTAAACGCGCCCCTTTCGTGACCGAACAATTCGCTTTCAAGCAGCGAGTCGTTGAGCGCCGCGCAATTCACGGCCATGAACGGCTTTTGCGCGCGCTTGCTGTTGCGATGAATTGCGCGCGCGGCCAGCTCTTTTCCGGTTCCGCTTTCGCCGTTGATTAATACTGTCGCATCGGTCGGCGCCACCTTTGAGATGAAGTGATAAATGCGTTGCATCGCAGCACCGTCGCCGATCATGTTGTGCTTGAGGTTTACATCCGCCAGCAAACGTTCGTTCTCAGTTTCGAGCCATTCAAACTGCCGCGCGTTTTCGATGGCGACTGCGGCGATACCGGCGATCGCGGTAACGAGCTGGAGATGTTCGCGATTGAACTTATCGCGCGGCAGAGTGCTGTCGAGATACAAAACGCCGAGCTTTCGATCGAACATGATTAGCGGCACGCACATTACTGAATGCATGCGCGCTGAGATCAAACTCTCAGTCGCGAGATGCTTTTCTTCACCGGCATCGCCGGCCAGCAAAGCCACCCCGTCTCTCAATACCTGCTGCACGATCGTGCGACTGACTCGCACGGCCTGATCTTTTCCGCGGGCACGATCGAGCGCAAAAACGCGATTCGTTTCAGAAGCTCCTTCATTGGTGAGCAGGATGGCGCCGCGTTGTGCCGGAACCACTTCAAAGAGCAGCTCAAGCAGTCGTTCGAGCAAATTGTCGAGACCACGGATCGAGTTGATGACCGTGCTGACTTTCATGAGCGCACTCAGATCGCGAGCCATTTGATAGAGCGCATCGTCGAAACGAATCTGTACGGTGGAGCCGCTGACTACCTGTGCTTCGTCGAGCGTGACGTCGCTCGACTTCGACGCCGGCTCACCATCGTGAGTGAGAAAAACAAAATGCACGTTGCCGATGCGAACCCGATCGCCGTGTTCGAGTTCTCGGTTCTTAACTGGCACGTCGTTTACGAACGTTCCGTTAAGGCTCTCGAGATCGGTGATAAAAAATCCGGTGTCCGTTTTCTCTATACGGGAATGACGTCGTGACACGGAAGCATCGGCAATACAGAGACCAGCAGTGGTGTCGCGACCGACGATAAGCGGTTCATCGTTGACAGCGAAGACTGCTCCCTTGAGCTTGCCGGAGACTGCTGCGAGACGTGGAGGCATTGCGGAATACTATCTCTGCGTAATCTTTTAACACAAGAAACATAACCTATGAGGAGGAAGTTGTTACTACACGGCCACACCAAGAAAGCAGCTCGACCAGGAAATTGGAAATTCTTTTTGAGATTTTCTCATTTCTTAAGGTGAGGGAAAATGAGGATGATTTTCGCGTTAATAGCAAAAAGCGAGGGCCGATACTCCCAGAGGGCCTTGAACTGGAATTTGAGTTGGGCAATTTGTTGGGCGGTACCGCTTATGAACAAAGCGGTCATGGTCCTGCCTTTTGATCAGTAGCTCAGAAGATCGCTTGTCACCTCTGCGGCATATTAAGAGGTGTACTATGTGGAACTCATTACTCACGACTGATTACACGTCAAAGCAGGAGAAATTTTTCCATGGAAACTCAATATCCGAACGACAGTCAGGAAGACATCAATAAAGGGCAACGACGCATCAATTACGAGCTTGTTCGTGTAGACGACAAACTCATCGACGTCGTACGCATGTTGGTGGAACTACTCAAACAGACAAAAGCGCTCCACCCACCCACTGCCGGTGCAAGAATACTCACCGTAGAGACCATCGAAAACGCATTAAAAGAGGCTTATGAAATCAGCGCCAAGGTCGCCGACATTAAGCCTCCTGGATGCGAGGCGCCTTATCCAAATTAGGTTTTAGGGCACAAGATTGGCTCAGCTTAGCGGGGGGAGTCCTCACCACTAACGGGACGATCTTGTGTCCGAACAAACCACGGCGGCTAAGGAGTTTTGCCGCATCAACTGGCTTTGCCTCAATAATCTCAATTGAGGCAAAGCCAACAACTTTCTACTGCTCGCTTCTGATCAAAACCACGTTACTGGTCTTAGTCCCGAGTTGATACGCCAGATGTTGTCGATCTGGTGACCAGGCATAAGCAAACAGTAGATCCCCCTTAAAGTGGGTCAACTGTTTCGATGACCCATCATCAAGGTCGTAACTCCAGATATCGGAGCTGCCCTGATCACTCTTTACATACGCTAAGGTGTGACCAGAAAGCCATTGGATTCGCTGCCACTCGATTACGGGAATCTGGATCTTTCTCAATGGTTGATTGCCTTCGGCAGAGAAGATCGCAAGATCCTTAGTGCCTGAATCAAGGTCATAACGAGCAGCTATAAACTGAGAGTCAGGCGAATATTCCGGCATCCGGTAGTCGGCAGCAAAATTGGTAGGAACACCACCCTCAAATGGCACTCTCCAGATAGTCAGTTTTGGTCCTTGCTGATTATCGTAAACAATCCATTGACCGTCAGGCGAGACAGATGGATAGAAGTTACCGTCGGTAAAAGTTAACTGTTTCAGATCGCTACCATCCTGGGTACTCATTCGCCAAATATTAAATTTTCCAGTTCGATTGGATGAAAATACAATGAACTTTCCGTCGGCTGTTGCGGCGGGAGTGTAATTGTCGCCAACGTTTACGGTAAGTTGAACCAGGTCAGTACCGTCTGGTTTGATTCGCGAGATGTTTAATTTGTCCTGCCCCATGGATGAGAAAACGATCCTGTCGTTGCCCGCCCAGGCAAGGCCATAGCTCAAGCTGACTCCAGAAGCGATTGAACGACCTTTTTCATAATTGTCTGCGGACTTGGCAACAAATAACACCCACTTCCGTTCACTTCGGACGGTTATGATGTTCCTACCCGATAAGCTGACCCCTCGATAATCTGCAAGATCATTGGTTATTCGCTGAACAGCTCCGGATGGATAAGCGACTTGCCACAATTGAAACGGTCTGGTGGCTTCGTCTCTTGCGCTGATTACCAAACCGCTCATATCAGGTTGCCACGCAATTTGTAGTATTGAGAACCATGGTTGACTGCCAATTATTTGCTCCCGTCCGTCATGCAGACTAAAGCCACTCAGGTTTACCTCATACTTCTCACCGTTCCAGGATCTTATCGGACACACAATCACCTTGCCGTCAGGTGACCACGATGGACCATAGACAGAGAGAGCAACGCCATTGCTGCGAGTTGCCAGAACGCGTTCACTTAGATCATCGATGCTTGAAACGATCAGTGAATACAAGCCGGTGTTGCTGTCAAGCCGAACAAATGTGAATTGATCCTCCTTAGGCGACCAGCTAATCGGGCTATCGACTGCATCTTTTAGTTTCACGGGCGTGCCAAACAGCGGCAAACGATAGAGGCTCCCCCGATCATTTTCGCTTCTGATGAAATAGATATAGTTGTTGTCTCGGGTAAAGGAAATACTGAGATATCGCGTTTCCGACGGAGGCAAAATCACGCTTGAAGTTAAGGTGGCCGTGCTTGTTAAGACAAGCTGCTGCTTTCCGTCTTTTTCTTCGGCGGAGACAATCCATTGCCCATCAGAAGAACCTGCCGAGCAAATTGAAGTTCCGGCATTTGTTACCGGCTTCATCTCGACCACGTTAAAGACTGAGGGTGGATTTACAACATTAGTAATCTGTCGAACCACGGCTGGAAGAAGTAGTAGAACTGCGAGGACCGCAGTGGCGCCGGCAAAGACTGCTGCTGTTTTATGTGATCGAATCTCGCTGATAAAAAATTCAGTGGTAAGTAATGCCTGAGACTTAAGGCGCGTAAATAGTCCTGCCGGCTCGCCATCAACTTCCATGGCTGAGTCGAAAATACTATCTGCCTCACGCTGCAGTCTGATTTGCACTTGCCTTAAATCAGACGCAAATTTCATTACTGTTTGGTATCGCTCATCACGATCCTTTTCAAGGGACTTCGTCATGATGTCGCGAAGCTGAGAGGGAATCTCAGCAGACAATTTTAAATGGGTGGGCTGGGCGGCAAGTATGGCTGCAATCGTGTCGTTTGAGGTCGGCGTATCAAAAGGAGTTTTACCGGTCACCATCTCATGCAATACAACGCCCAAACTCCAGATGTCGGAACGCTCGTCCACTTTTGTCTCACGTAACTGTTCCGGAGACATGTACTTGATCGTCCCCATCAGCATTCCTGCCTCGGTGCGCAGGTTAGTGGAGAGCTCGTTTGGACCAGGAACAACCTCAGTAAGTTTCGCGAGACCAAAATCGAGCACCTTCACGTATCCATCAGGCCGCAGCATGATGTTTTCAGGTTTGATATCGCGATGGACAATGCCCGAAGCGTGCGCACTGGCGAGGGCCGCCGAAACCTGGATGGCGATGTTCAGGGCTTTCGGTACCGGAAGCGGTCCGCGCGACATTTGCTCACGAAGCGTTACTCCCTGGATGTACTCCATCGCAATGAAGTGACGATCGTTTTCAGTGACACCTACCTCGTAAATTACACAGATGTTCGGGTGATTGAGGGATGAAACAGCCAGGGCTTCATATTCAAAACGTCTAACTCGCCGCTGGTCACTCGCAAACTGCTGCGAGATCAGTTTGATAGCAACTTTGCGACGCAGTTTTGTATCTTCGGCGAGATAGATCTGGCCCATTCCGCCGGCCCCGAGCGGACACAAAATCGTGTATGGACCGATTTTATGTCCGCTGGTAAATTCACTTTCTGCGCCGGCCAGAATATCGGCCGCAAATTCATAAGCTGGTGCTGTCAGAAAATCATCGTTACTCTCATCTGCCGTTAAAAGTGCTTCAACCTCCTCGCGAATCGACACATCGTCGCCGCAAGCCTGGTCGAGAAAATTCACTCGCTCGGCCGCTGTAAGCTGCTGAGCCGATTGGAATATCTCTTTTATTCGTTGCCAACTGTCATGGGTGATCATGGCGCTCAGGAAGGATAATAAGTCCTTAGTAAGGTCCTCTTGAATTACGTAATTAACGCGAAAAGCACTCTCATATCCCCTCAATCAAGAATTGAAAGTTCGTGTAAGTTCGCGCTTCAAAAAGGCTTTTGCAGTTCTCCATTCGCGCTCGATTGTTGCATGTGAGCTCTGCATGACTTCGGCAGTTTCATTGATTGTCAGGCCGCCAAAGAAGCGTAATTCGACGATTCGAGCCTGAACCGGATCAATAGTCTCAAGACGGTTCAAAACATCGTGCAGAGCGAGGAGGTCGGCATCAGGTTGCGCACCAAAAGCTGCTATCTGTCTTAACGACACCAGAAATCGATCTCCACCCCGCTTTGAGGCGTAATGAGCCCTCGCATGGTCGACCAGAATGCGTCTCATGAGTTGGGCCGCTACGCCGAAAAACTGCGCCCGGTTGCGCCACGTTGTTCTTTGTTGGTCGAAGATCTTGAGGTAGAGCTCATTTACCAACGCCGTCGGTTGCAGAGTGTGTTCGCGGCGTTCGCGGCGGAGATAAGCGACGGCAAGGCGATGGAGTTCGTCGTAAACGAGTGGCGTCAGTTTCTCGAGGGCATTCACATCCCCGTCTGACCATCTCGCGAGTAACTGAGTAATGCTTTCAGCCGAACGCGTAGCCATTCGCGTTATCTTTCTGTTTCGATGAAACTATTTCCTGAGTCTTACACGATCGTAATACTCATAGGTTCATCTCAACTCAAAGAGAGGGTTGAGGTCATCGAACTAGGGCGGTTAAGTCCATTGAGAACGCCCTTACCTTTAGTGAGCTGAACTTTCAGAAAAGCCTTTGCCGTGCGCCATTCGTCTGCGACATCAGCAACCGGTATTTGCAACACTTCGGCGGCCTTCTCCAACGTCAACCCACCATAAAAGAGCAACTCTACAATCCGACCTTGATCCGGATCGATTTGTTGTAAGCGATTAAGGGCTTCGTCCAGGGCCATTAAAGCAGCGTCTGGCTCAGCGCGAAAGTCATAAACGCTGCTCATTATGCTTTCACGATCGGCACTCAACTTGGCCGTGTAATAGGTACGCGCATTTTTAACAAAAAGGCGTCGCATAATTCGGGCCGCATGACTAAAAAACTCGGCGCGACTTTTCCATACCTCAATGTGCGCTTCAAAGAATCTCACAAACAGTTCGTCCAGGAATTCGTCCGCACTCAATGTTCGGCCCTGGCTAAGATAATGATCGCGAGCGAAGTGCTTCATTTCCTCGTAAACCGAAGGCTGCGGCTCATCAATCACGACTCCCGAATCAATTAATAAGTCGTCACCGAGTTCAATTAATTGGCCCAGGTCTCCAGGCAGTGGTGGTGGACTCGTTCTGAGCTCGAGATTCTTTTGAAAAAGATTCGCCAATGCGAGATGAACCTGAGCGCGATCCTCCATCTCATCCAGTATGCTCAAACTCTCGTCATAAGCATGTTCTGCGTCCGCCTGGCGGAACGGGATGGATGACAACAGATTACCGAGTGAGAGATATGCTAAACCTGTCTCACGCTCAGATTCCAGCCACGCAATACTGTCGCGCAATGCCTTTTCAGCAAGCCTCGGATCGCGTGATTGGATTAGCAGGCCCAAAAAATTTGCGGCCATGGCATGGATCTGCTGGTGATATTTTCCGCGGCGCGCGCGCTTCCAGAGCCGGCCAAAGTATTTCTCCTGGGCATGATTATCGTTACGAACACGAGCTGCCATGCCGCGTAAAAAAAGCAGCGCATCCGGCGGCCGCGACACCAGTTGCAAAATTTCATCGGCCAGAAAATCTACTGAACGAGCAATCGCGTCTGCCGCCGCCTGCGATGACGACTGGCGCCACAATTCAAGAAACTCATTCGCGCCTTCTTCAGACCTTTCGGGGATCAAAATTCGCTGATAAGCCGCCTCAAAACGTGCCTTCGTTTTACGATGAAGCGACAATTGGTCTTCAGTCTGAAATTGCACTGCCCGTGCCGATGCTCGTTCCGCAAGACACTCGCGAAGCTTGACTATGCTGCGCTCTGGTATCTCACGGTAAAGCCAGTCAAACAGGCTGCGTCGCACGCCTTCGGACACATTCCATAAACCGTTCCAGTCGGTCCAGACGCATCCCAGACTTTTTATGCGGCGCATCAGCTCAAAGCTTGAGCCATTACTCTGCGCTATTACTTCGATCGCTTTACACGCAGTTTCGTCATCAAGCTGGAGTGCAGCGGAACACGCGGCGAGCGCCAGCAGACCCTGCCGGTCGTCTGCAAAAATCTCGATATAGCGTTCAGCAGTGGTGTTCGACATCATTCGTTAATAGTGTGCCCGTATTATGGGCACAGTACTTTCCAACAAATGTGTAGACGTGATCAGGTTGAGCGGGCGGATCGCTCGGCCCCATCAGTTCGTAGATCTCCTGAATTTCAGTATCGCTAAATCCGCGCTTCTGGAGATGCTCTTCAATATCGTTACGTGATAACGGTAGTCCGTCAAACTTTACGATTGAAATATCACCAACGTCATGCGGGCACTTTGCCTGCGGACATATCAACAAACAGATTCGGGCTGAGGAGTCATTGCTGCGAAGGAGTAAGGTCTTGATCACTTCTTTGAGCGACTCACTGACGGGCTCGTCTGTCTTAACGATCGATACGAGACTTGGGCCGTGTTCCTGTTTTAAAACGCTCGCCAGTATTTGAAGGTAATCGCTACCATCATTAATAGGTATTTCAAGCTGTGCGATGATTTCGGGCACAAGGCTTTCCGCATCATCAGGCACCTGCGGAATATACTGAACGTAAACCACCTTACACTCTTCATGTAATCGCGCATGAGTCATACACCAATCCCTCATGTGGCGATCGAAATCGGAATGAACAGGGGCGAGGAACAGAAGTGCTTCTTTGTTTTTGAGCGCTTGAAGAAAGCGATCACCAAAATATTTACGATCAATCCGCAACTGAGCCGTGCGCTCAGCCTTCAAGATGTTGCACGCCTTTTGAGAAAGGTCGAGAACCAAATTTTCCCGTGGTCTAAACGACTCTTTCCTCCAGGTCCTGGCCCACTGAATGATGCCACCCGATTCTTCAAACAGCGGCACGCGTAACTGACGCCACTGAGAATCAAACCAATCCATTACCCATTCGTTCATCTCTCGGACGAGGGCTTCGTCACCATTCCATTGAACCTGAAATTGTAATGCTCCCGGAATGTCTTTGTTTGGCGGACGAATCCTAATGCCCCGCACATGATTGTGCATTGTCTGGTGCAATTCCGACTCAGGCGAAAGACCGTATAACCGGTGAATAGTACGGAAATAGCGTGCGCGAACCGGCGATAGATCGAGCAAATCTGCCATCGCGAGTAGCAGGCCCAGTAATTTGAGCCGGCCATCATCATTTTCATCGTTGATGAAATCTATTGAGTCAAGTTTGAGGGCGTGTTCCGTCCAATGTGCTCTTGCAATCTTCGCGATTGCGATTCGGGAATTTCTGTCATTGATGGGAAGAATTACGCGGCCGGCGGCTGGAGCACCATCCGGAGCGGAATCCAGGATCAGGTTGTGACTGTACTCCGCATGCTTACGACGAGCATCAGGATCGTCAATGAGTTGCATACCAATGTCGTGAAGACAGGCGGCAGAAAGCAGAACGAAGATTTCATCCGGGGTCAGTCGGTTCTGGGAGAGTTGAAGTGGCCTTGTAAGAGCATCAAGGTTTTTTTCGACCTGCCTCGTATGCAATTTCCCGTGGGCGGTAAATTGCCGCATGTGTTGCTCATCCCAGATCTTGAGAGACTCTTCGTAGATGCGGTCGAACCTTACGGCGAGTTCGGTGCCATCAAGTTCTGCGCGGAGGAGGCGAGGCATGGCTATGAGGATCCTTGGATCCACCTTTCGGCGGCTCAGAAATCATCCGCAGCATATTTATCGACCCGGTAAATGTCAACGAACTTTGTTGGCCGACCAACAGGATTTTTCGCCCCAGCGTGAGGAAAAAAATTTTGAGGGGCTTTTGCCGCCGATTCCGCGTTATCAACAAAACAAGGAGGGTCGAAGCTGGTCAACGCTGAACCAACCCAGATCTTCTCCTAACGCGACCGGGATCTGCCTTGGTGTGGACCCAGATTCACACTGGTTCAGCGCTGACCGCTCAAGCCAATTGTTCTTCTCCACTCGCTACTCCCCCCGCGACCAAAGCGGCGTTTTACGAACTCACCTCAAGCCGCTTTGTGTTTTAGGGGATGAGGCGCCAGTTATTGTTGGGTGTCGCAGGCACCGTCTTATTTCGTTCGACCCAATCAATAATCAACTCTCGAATCTCTTCGCTCGAACGGTAGACGACTGGGGCATTCTTGTACATGTCGTACCCGCCGCCGCCGTTGACTCGATAATTGTTTGTGGCAAGACGAAGCTTCCGCGTCGACGCCAGCGGTTGACCGCGGAATCGCAGGTTCTGAATTCGTTGACCAATCGGCTTGGAGATGTCGAGTTCGTAAGTAACACCCTCAGCGATGTCGAAGTTGTAAGCCGGAATCTTTTCGTCGATGAGGTCGCGGGGCGATTTGCCGGGTTCGTAAGTCTTGAAATACTTCGCCGAATGTTCCAAAGCATCTTTCAGTTGCTGGCCGGTTACTTCCAACACTGCGAGAGTGTTTTCGTAAACGTAGAGTCCGGCAATGTCACGAACGCTCACCGGGCCTTTCGCGATGCGTGCTTCCGAGTTGAAACTCGCCACCATCGAAACATCTGCTTTGCCGGCTTCCAGTTGAACCTTCTGAATCAGGTCCAGAATCGCCGTATCGCGAAAGCGCGCTTCACGAGCCGTCAATTCTTCCGGCGAATTACCAATCACTCGCGATAACCAACCCTGCGTTTCCCGATCGTAAGGCTCAGCCAGCGAGACTACCTCCGGATCCGGTTCAACGCGATCGTCAGCCGGAATGGTGCGCGCTGACTTGGCGTACATGCGCCAACCGCTGCCCGCCTTTTGCAAATACAGATCGGCTCGTGCGAGATGTCGTCCCCAGTGATTGGCCTGAGTTAACAACACGCCGTTGATGTACAGCGACGGCACATCGCGATGCGTGTGGCCCATGAAGATCACGTCAACGCCGGGCACTTCTTTCGCGATCGTGATCGCTTCGTTTTCGTGTGGCACCTGGCCCGGACTCACGTCACCGGTGCGCAAGTCTTCGCCGAGTCCCATGTGCATGGCGATGATGACGATGTCAGCCTTCTCCTGATCGCGCAAAATCGGCACCCACTTGCGTGCTTCGGCAACCGGTTCGTGAAACTCAAGACCGGCGTAGTTTGGCGGATTATCCCAGTTGGGAATTCCCGGCGTGGTGAGGCCAAGTATTCCGATTTTGACGCCTGCCACTTCTTTCACGAGGTAGGGTTTGTAGTGAGTCTGTTGTTTGCCTTTGTCGTAAGTATTTGCCGAGAGCCAGGGAAACTTTGCTTCGCTGCGTGCCTTTTCCAGCACTTTAAGACCGAAGTTGTACTCGTGATTACCGACAGTCATCGAGTCGTAATTGAGCGAATTCATCACGAGCATCATTGGATCCGGCGGCTGGTTGTTTTTGCGACCGTGGAACGACTCGAGCGGCGAACCCTGAATCGTGTCGCCCGAGTCGATCAACATCACGTTCGGCTGCTCTTTGCGAACACGTTTGATCAAGGTCGCGATCTTCGCGAGGCCACGGTTATCGGGTTTGTTTGTGTAGTAATCTACGGGCAGGATATTCCCATGAAGATCGGTCGTGCCGAGGATCGTGATTTGAACGCGGTCCGGCGCAAAGCTCCGGCCAACGAGAACCAGCGCCAGCATGACGACAAGGGTTGATAGCGAATAGATGAGTGGCGAAAATTTACGATTCTTCATTAGTTAAGACCGTGGTCTGCAATCTGCGTTCATCTGCTTAATCTGCGGTTGTTAGCTTAGACCAAAATGCCTTATGGTAATAACTCCCATCCGCAGATTACACAGATTGATAAATAGAATCTGCGTAATCTGTGGATAATAACGTGCCGGAAATTGATTGCAATCGGATGGAATTAATAGCGGTTCACAATGGATAGTCTCGTCACTTCAAACATTCGCCAGCGACCCATTCGGACGCTTGTCTGCGTTGCCGGAGTTGCTCTCGGCGTCAGCCTGATAATGCTCTTCACCGGTTTGGCGCGTGGGATGTCAAACGATTTGCAGCGCCGGGCGACGAACGTCCGGGCCGAGTTAATCTTTATGCGTCCCGGTGCAGTTCAGTTGATGGCCTCGTCCGCGAATCTCGATACGCGTTATGCCGATCGCTTGAAGCAATTTGAAGGCGTACAAGATGCGCTGCCTGTGATTCGTCATTTTGTCCAGGGCACCAAGGGAGTTGGAATCGAGCAGATGGACGGCGTCGACTGGGATCGTTACGCAAGCATGAATGGCATTAACCTGGTCGCCGGAACCGGCCCACAGAACGTTGACGAAGTAGTCATTGACGAGACGAAAGCGCGAACCAACAACTACCATGTGGGCGACACCATCCAGCCCTTCAACAATACAAAAAACTATCGCGTCGCTGGAATCTATTCACCCGAATCGGGGCCACGTGTGAAGCTGTCGCTCGAAGGGATGCAAAAAGCAATTGAATCCGAAGGCAAGTGCACGTTCATCTTTATTAAGCTGAACAACCCGGATCAGTTGCAGGAGGTCGCAAAGCGAATTGATACCGAGTTACCGGGTAACACGATTCAACCAACCCGCGACGTTTTTCCGAGTTTTGAAAAAAGTATTCCCTACCTCAGCGTGTTCCTGCGCGTCCTCGTCGGCCTCGCGGCGGTGGTGAGTTCGCTCGTGGTGATGCTCGCGATGTATACCACGATCACCGAGCGCACGCGCGAGATCGGAATACTGAAAGCGATGGGCGCGTCGCGTGGTTACATAGTCGGTATCATTGAGAAGGAAGCGATATTGATCAGTATCATCGGGCTGGTTGCCGGTTTCGCGGTCTCTCTTTTGGCTGGGTTTCTGATTCACAAAGCCTACGGGCTTGTTTTCGAATACAGTTGGTCGTGGGCAACGGTGGCGGCCTTGATTGGCATAATTGGCGGAATCCTGGGAGCGCTTTACCCGGCCTGGCGCGCGTCAAACCTCGATCCGGTTAATGCGCTTGCGTATGAGTAGCGCGGATGAGAGCGGATCGGTGGCCTTTCTTCCATATAAGTAATAACCCGATCGCGGCCCAGAAGATGTCGCGGCCTTTCCTCACGATCGCCAGTGTTACGCCAACGTCTTTGGCAAATCCGAGCACCTTCGACACCTGACCGGTCCCACCTTCATCTACGCCGGCACGCAGCGGAATAAACTTGAAGGTCACATTGATGATTCGATTCACCGACTCGAGAATAAAAGCCTGAGTAAGCGTCGGCGCAACCGGACTGATAAACCAAAGCGTGATGAAAACCTCCAACACGCCCGCAATGTGAAAACACAGGTCCAACAGAAAGATTGAAATAAAACTGCGTTGACTCGTAGTGTAGAAGCCATACACACGATCTTCGAGAGACTGTGCCCGTGGTTTTAGTTTATCGACAAACTTCCGCGCCACACCGCGATCGCTAAGATATCCAAGTGCGCCACTGAGAAACTTCGCCTGGCGGCGGATAATCAGGTAACAAAGTGGAAGAATGAGGAGCGTCGTGACGAGCGCGGCGATGCTGGCGTATCGCAAACCTTTCGGCAGTGAAAACGTTAGTAAAAGCGTCGCCGTACCTGCAAAGATAAAAAGTGTTACCGAAAGCGCGTAAAAAATATTCTCGATCGCGAGTGCCGACAAACCAACCATCAACGGCACTCGATCTTTGACGAAGACGGCCTTCGACGGCTCGCTTACCGCTGCACTGATGAAAGGAATGATGTTGCCGAGTGCGTCACCCATCAGCCGGGCGGCGAACGCATCGCGGAACGGAAGTCGGTGCGGCGGTTCGATGCAGCGAGTCCAGGCACGCGCACGGACGACGTAACGAATGCCGGAAACAGCGAGAATGAGGATGAATCCGGCGCCGAGTCGCTGAATGCGTGCGACGATCTCGCCGACGCCCGCGTGACTGACGAAGTAGGCAAACAGAAGCAGGCCCAACAGACCGAAGATGATCCCAAGTGGAGCAAATCTCCTGCTCCTGCTTTGATTTTGAGTCAAAACATCATTAGTCATCACGGTACACCCACCACTTACGAGCAACACCTGTACCTTCAAAGCAGTTGGATGTCCAACTGTTTTATGTCACTTCATTTTGTGCCCATTTGTGGCTTGGTTTATGATGGCACGTTCCATTCCGACAACGGTAAAACGGGCACACCAACAATGAGTCAATCCCAAACAGCCATGACACAACCTTCAGCGAGTCCACTAACCACGCTTTCTGAAGACGAGACAATGTTTCGCGCGAGTGTTCGCGAATTTGCGGAAGGCGAGATCCGCCCGCGCGTCGAGCACATGGATGAAACCGCGAAACTCGATCCGGCAATCATCAAGCAGTGCTTTGGTCTCGGCTTGATGGGCATTGAAACGCCAGAGGAATTTGGCGGCGCGGGCGCGAACTTTTTTACCGCGATCCTGGCGGTGGAAGAGTTGTCGCGGGTTGATGCTTCGGTCGGAGTCTTCGTCGACGTCCAAAACACACTCGTCAACAACGCCTTCATCCGTTGGGGCACACCGGAGCAGAAAAAGACGTACCTGACAAAACTCGCCGCCGAGAGCGTCGGCGCCTACGCGTTGAGCGAACCCGGATCGGGCTCGGATGCGTTTGCGATGCAAACTCGCGCGGTCGAGAAAGACGATCACTACCTGCTAAACGGTCGCAAGCTGTGGATCACCAACGGCATCGAGGCCGACATCTTCGTCCTCTTCGCGAATGCGAATCCGGAAGCTGGTTATCGCGGCATTACGGCCTTCATCGTCGAAAAGAGTTTTCCGGGTTTTTCGATCGGAAAGAAAGAGAACAAACTCGGCATTCGCGCGTCTTCTACAGTCGAGTTAATTCTTGAAGACTGCAAAGTGCCAAAAGAAAACGTGCTTGGTGAATCAGGCAAGGGTTACAAGATCTCGATCGAGACACTCAACGAAGGTCGCATCGGCATCGGCGCACAAATGATCGGCATCGCCACCGGCGCGTTGGAAAGCGCGATAGCTTACACGGCAGAGCGGCAACAGTTTGGCAAATCGATCAATCAGTTTCAGGGCGTTCAATTTCAACTGGCAGAGATGGCGACGGAACTCGAAGCCGCGCGCCTGATGGTTTACAACGCCGCGCGTATGAAAGATGCCGGCATAAATTTCGTCAAAGAAGCGGCGATGGCAAAACTCTACTCATCGCGCGTTGCCGAACGCGTCAGTTCGAAAGCGATCGAGTTGTACGGTGGTTACGGTTACGTGAAGGATTATCCGGTTGAAAAATACTGGCGCGATTCGAAGATCGGTGCGATTTACGAGGGCACCTCGAACATGCAACTGCAAACGATCGCAAAACTGATCATCGGTAAATGAGCCACAAAAAGGCACAAAAAGCACAAAAACAATTTTCTGTTATGTGTGGCGCGATTTATGAACACTGATACCAAAGTTCTAAAGTTAGTTCGCAAGAGCGAGTCTGATGCGGCTGCTCATGAAGAGTTGCCGGATCATAAGCTGCTGATCGAGATTTATCGCACGATGTACATGTCGCGACGTCTCGACGACAAAGAGATTCAACTCAAACCACAAAATCGAATCTTCTTTCAGATCAGCGGCGCGGGACACGAGGCGATTTTGGTCGCTGCCGGAGTAGTGCTGAAACCAGGCTACGACTGGTTCTACCCGTACTATCGCGACCGCGCGCTCTGTTTGCAGCTCGGCATGACGCCTCTGGAGCAATTGCTTTCCGCAGTCGGCGCCGAAGCCGATCCGAATTCACACGGACGGCAGATGCCTTCGCATTGGGGTCACAAGAAGCTCAACATCGTCTCGCAATCTTCGCCAACCGGAACGCAGTTACTGCAAGCGGTCGGCTGTGCCGAGGCGAGTTATCGCTACAACCTCATTCCCGAACTGCAAAAACGAATTTCAAACTTTCGCAATGATGAAGTCACTTACGTTTCACTCGGCGACGGCACCAGCAGCGAAGGTGAGTTCTGGGAAGCACTCAACACGGCTTCAAATCTGAAACTGCCGGTCGTGTTTCTGCTCGAAGACAACGGCTATGCGATCAGTGTTCCGGTCGAAGTGCAAACTGCCGGTGGCGATGTTTCCAAACTGATCGAGAATTTCCCGTCGTTGTATCTGCAACGATGCGACGGCACAGACGTGATCGAATCACTCGAAGTGATGCGACGCGCAGTTGATTACTGTCGCCAACGAAAAGGCCCGGCGCTCGTTCACGCCAAAGTCATTCGGCCTTATTCACACTCGCTTTCAGACGACGAAAAGCTTTATCGCCCGGACGAAGAGCGCGCCAGCGATGCCGAGCGCGATCCGGTGAAGCGTTTCGGCGCGTTGCTGATCGACGAGGGAGTCGTTGATCAAGATGAACTCCAGCAGATCAAAGATGAAGTCGATCGCATCATTAACGAAGCGACAGATGTCGCGCTTTCCAGCGAACAGCCGGCCAAAGAAACGGCGCTGATGTACATCTTTTCGCCCGATGTCGATCCGTGCTCAAAAGAATTCGACACCGAAGACGCCGTTCAACTTTCGGGAAATGCGGGCACGATGGTCGACCTGATCAATCGTTGTCTCGAGACGGAAATGGAGCGCGATCCGCGCATCCTGGTGTTCGGTGAAGACGTGGCCGATTGTTCGCGCGAACAATTTCTCGACGACCTAAAAGGTAAAGGCGGCGTTTTCAAAGTCACCGCTAATCTGCAACGCAAGTACGGCAGCGCGCGTGTTTTTAATTCGCCACTCGCCGAGGCAAACATCGTCGGGCGCGCCATCGGCCTGGCAACACGTGGGCTGAAACCGGTGGTTGAGATCCAGTTCTTCGATTACATCTGGCCCGCGATGCATCAGATTCGCAACGAGCTGGCGTTGCTGCGCTGGCGATCGGGAAATGAGTGGAAAGCGCCCGTCGTCATGCGTGTGCCGATTGGTGGTTATCTAAAAGGCGGCGCTGTTTACCACTCGCAATCCGGTGTCTCAACGTTTACGCAGATTCCGGGATTGCGCGTGATCTATCCGTCGAATGCGCTCGATGCAAATGGCTTGTTGCGCACTGCGATACGCAGTGATGATCCGGTGCTGTTCCTCGAACACAAACATCTCTATCGACAGGCTTACAACAAGTCGCAGTATCCGACTGAAGAGTTCATGATCCCGTTTGGCAAAGCAAAGAAAGTTCGCGAAGGCACTGATATCTCGATCATCACTTACGGCGCGCTCGTGCAACGTTCACTCGTGGCCGCGAAGAAGATGGAACAGGAAGGCGTGAGTGTTGAGATCATCGATCTTCGCAGTCTCATGCCGTTTGACTGGGATGCGATCGCCGAGAGCGTGAAGAAAACGAATCGCGTGATCGTCGCGCATGAAGATTCGCTCTCGTTCGGATATGGCGCCGAGATCGCTGCACGCATCACCGATCAATTGTTCGAATATCTCGATGCTCCGGTTAAGCGTGTCTGCGCGCTGGATAGTTTTGTCGCGTACGCGCCGCAGCTCGAGGATGCGATCCTGCCGCAGGTCTCGGACGTTGCCAACGCCATCTCAGAGTTGAAAAGTTATTGAGCCACGGATAAACACAGATTAATGACTGATCTGTGTTATCCGTGTTCATCCGTGGCGAAAGTGTTTTCACAGTACAGCTCTGTATTGTTCCGCTTCGCAATCTCAAGTCATTTCCTCTAATTCCCTACATTTTTAGCTGGCATAAATATTGCCCGTTATCTGCCTACCAAGACACAAGGGAGGTACAACTGATGAGCAAGCACGTATTGAGCGTATTGGGCGCTGCGATTTTGACTCTCGCAATTGCTTCAATTGCTCTCGCACAAACAACAACCGTTACCAAGACGGTGCAGAATCCCGACGGCACATACACAATCATTGAGTATCCGGTAAAGAAGGAAGTAACAGTCGCCCTGACCCCGATTAACGTAACTGGCGCAAAGGGAGTGGCCACCATTCTCCGTGATGATGATGGAACCAGGATCAAACTGAATCTTACTAATGTTCCCGCAGACCTTTCTGCGATGACTCTTTACGCGGTCGATGACAAAGGCGTAGTTACAGCTCTCGGCCCCGTAGCCATTACAAATGGCGTCGGCACGCTCGAGGCAGCCACGCCGCTTTCGAGATTCATGCTCGTTGCTGCGCCCGAGCCGGCTCTAACAGCGTACGATGCAAATACCAAAGTGCTCTTCCGGAGTGCTGTGCCCGAAGGTTACACGGTAGTTCCGTTGACGACGGCCACAGGTGAAACAGTGGCAGCAGTCGCGGCGCCAGGAGCAGTGTTGACGCCGACGACAACAACGACAACAACTCCAGGCGCGGTGGTCGACACGACCGGCGGCAAGACGACGATCGTCGTTCCGATGACGCAAACCACGACCACTTACACGGCGCCATTGCTCAATATCCCGGCTTACAAAAAAGGCGATGACACCAAAATCAAAGTAGATTTTAGTGGTGCTCTGCAGGGTGCGCGTGCGAACGTGTTCGTCACGCCGCGGAAAGACGGCCCAACCGAAGTCAGAATGCGGTTCCACGACCTGAAGGATGCACCGGCGGGTCAGAGTTTCATTCTTTGGGCAGTTTCACCAGACAACACATTCACCAAACTCGGCCAGGTTGTAAACACGAAGGACCGTAACGAAGCAGAAATCAGATCGGAAGTAGCACTGGCGGACTTCGGTCTGGTAATCACAATGGAAAATGCAGTGGGTGCGATACCGGTCGGACCGGCTGTCGGCGTAATCCACATCGTTCCGTAACCAGCCAAATCATCCACAGATTACGCAGATTCAACTCTGTGTAATCTGTGGATTGCTTTTTCCTTGTCAAAATCTTCACAAAAACCTTTCACTCCGTGACGATCTTGCGTTAATATGGGGCACCTGAGCTTGCGCTGTGCACTCAGGTCTTCCCGACGGGCTCCAGCTCGAGCCGCTCATCTTTTGCCAATTTAGCGACGAGATCCCCTGCCCGTGATCCCCTTTTCACGCGCCGAAGTTCTCCGTTTTTGTCCGGGTGTTAACGACAATGATCAAGAGAAGTTACCTCCGCTTTCTTCCTGTATTGATTCTCCTCTCCGCTGCTGCGGCTCACGCGCAGGAAAGCCTTCCGGCCCTTGTAAAGCGAGTAAAACCGGCCGTGGTAGCCATTGCGACGTACGACGCGAGTGGTGAGGCCCTCATGACCGGCAGCGGTTTCTTTCTGCGACCGGGTCAGGTCGTAACAAATCTGCACGTCATTCGTGGCGCGGCTAAAGCGGAGATCAAGACTCTCGACGGCAAAGGAAAAGTGTTTCCGGTAAGCGGCACCCTCGCCATCGATGAGGAAGGCGATCTGGCGTTGCTTAGTGTCGAAACGCCGACCGAGCGTCCCCGCAGCACCGAGTTGGCGAGCGAACTACCCGACGAAGGTGAACCGATCTTCGTGATTGGAAACCCGCTCAAGCTCGAGGGTTCGGTGAGCGACGGCATTGTGTCGGCAGTTCGCGAAGTTCCGAACAGCTATCGCATCATTCAAATCACGGCTCCGATTTCGCACGGCAACAGCGGCAGTCCGGTGTTCAATTGGAAAGGACAGGTGCTCGGCGTCGTGACGATCAAAGTCACGAATGGACAGAACATCAATCTCGCGATTGCAGCGGCGCGAGTGGCTCAGTTGACGGCCGGTAAACTCCAGCCGTTGTCGGAACTCGCACTGAAAGGCAAAGGCGACGTAGCGGAATCGCTGTACAAGTCGGGTTTGGATTCGCTCTGGCTCGGAAATTACGACAATGCACTCGGTTACTTTGAAAACGCCGCGAACAAGAATCCGAAGCGGGCTGAGACGTGGGTGCAGGTTGGTTATTGCAGAGTGAAGCAGGGTAAAGCTCAGGACGCTATTCGCGCTTACCAGCAGGCGTTACAGCTCAAACCGATGGATGCGGACATCCGCAACAAGCTCGGCGATGCGTATTACTATTCCGGCCGCTTGCGCGAAGCGATTGATGAGTACACCGAAGCCGCACGCATACGTCCGGACAATGCTGAGACTTTTTACAATTTAGCGGTTGCGTATTCCGACAGCGGCAATCCAAGCATGGCCGCCGCGAACGCGAGGATCTTGCAGAAGCTCGATCCGAAGCTCTACGAGAAGTATCTACGCGAAACGATGTAGAAACGCGGATTTACGCGGATTTATTCTCCGGTGTGCCCGGTAAACACGCCTTCATCAACACTCTTCGGATTTCCCAGCACCACGAATCGAATATTCTTCATGTACTTCTGCGAGACACGCTGAATATCCGCCGGCGTCACTGCCGTCAATTTCTCCAGGAAGTTGACCGAATTGCGCCAGCCGCCGCCGATCAATTCATACTGCGCCAACTCACCTGCCTGCGCCGCATTTGTTTCTTGCCCGAGGTAGTACGTCGTCAAGTACTGCGCAATCACTGCATGAATGTCGTCTGAGCCGACCGGCTCATTCTGCAACCGCGCGATCTCACTCAACATCACGCGTATCGATTGATTCGCATCAACCGCAGTGACGTACAACCCGCCGACATTCGCCGCCTGTGTGCGCAGAAACGCATCCGGCGCGTACGAGAGATTTCGTTTCACACGAACTTCTTCAAACACGCGGTCGCGCAGCAGCGAACTCGCGATACGCATCGCGTAAATATCGGGCGACGTCAACGACGGTGCGGTGAACAATCCCTGGACGTAGTTTGTCGGCAACTCGCGAGGCGTGATTTCAACCGACGACTTATCAAACGCTAACTGCGGTATCGTTTCCGCTTTGTAGGCGCCGCGCGGCAACTTGCCGAAACTTGCCGTCACCAGATCCTTCACATCACTCGGATTCAAATCCCCCACGATCACCAGCAACAGTCGCGAGGTTTCCATCAACTTCGTGTGGTAAGCGCGCAGGTCTTCCGGCGTCAGCTTGCCGACTGTTTCAGGCGTGCCGTTAGTGTTGTTTAGATACGGATGACCGGCATAAGCAACACGCTCCTGCAACTTTTGCAGGTAAACGTCCGGATTGTCAGTGTCGTCGCTGAGCGAAACGACCTGGCGCTGTTGGACGAGCGCGACGTCGTCTTTCGTAAACGAAG
Source organism: Pyrinomonadaceae bacterium (assembly GCA_035694465.1). Classification (GTDB taxonomy): domain Bacteria; phylum Acidobacteriota; class Blastocatellia; order Pyrinomonadales; family Pyrinomonadaceae; genus PSRF01. The sequence goes on from DASSFI010000010.1 coordinate 71,631, forward strand.
GTCGCAAAACAACGTCGCTGAAGATCTGCCACGAGCGTTCGAAGTGCATGCGCGTGGTGGCGAGTGAAAGTACTGAGTAATCGTTGTTCGAGCTGCTTCCGATCACCGTGCCCATGCGCGACAGTTCCGAACGCATTTTATCGCGCGGAAAGTTCGTCGTTGCTTCCGTAGCAACGCTCAGCATTAGCGTTTCGATCCCGGCATTTTGCGCGTTGATGTTCGACGCGCCGCCGCGAATGAAGAGCCCCGCCGCGACGGTTAAACTTCCTTCGCGTCGCTTCAACAGTACCTTCAGTCCGTTAACATCAAACTCACTGACGAGGGCCGCCTGATTTGCGACTACGCTTTGAATTGACTGTTGTGCCTGAGCCTGCGGCGTGGCGACTGGTCCATGCGCCGGCGCTTGTTGCGCTTGCGAAGCACTCACGCTAACAACAAACAAAACAGCCACCAGCAACAGGCTGCGAACGCGATTAGACATACCCGATTTCTTCTCAAACTGATTCATAAATTGACTCACTATTTTCAGGCGTTTTACTGCCCCATTAACTCTTCCGGTTGAATTTTGATCCGCGCTTGCGCTTCATTTGACATTAAAGCGAGACCGATATGGGGCTTGCCTTGAATGTAGGTCGTGATGTAGCGGCTGATATCGGCGCGAGAAGTGGCGCGCAACCGTGGCAGATAACCGCGGAAGTATTCGAGTCCCGTCGATGCCCACCAGAAACTCAGCGTGTGCGTGTAGTCACTCAGCTTCTCACGCGAATAGAGATCGTCAGCTTCAAGCAATGCTTTGGCACTCTCGAGTTGCTCGTCGGTGTAGTAATCCTTGTCGTTGAAGTGTGAGACTTCTTCGTAGAGCGCTTTGATCGCTGCTCGTGCTTTATCGGGTGTTGTTTGTGCGATCAGCGCGATCGGACCGACGTTGCGTTGCGTGTAGTAACTCAGATCGACGCCGGTAACTAAACCGGTATCGACGAGGTTACGCTGAAATCTCGAATTCGGCTGTCGCAGTATGAAAGAAAACACGTCGGCGGCGTAAGTTGCCGGATTGTCTTTGCCGATCGACGGACCCTGCCAACCGATATTGATGAGCACGTTCTGCACCGGTTGTTGAATCACGAGGCCTTCGCTCTTCGCCAACGGCGGATGTTCGACGAGTGGGAATTCCACAAACGGGTCCTTTTCACGTTTGGGCCAATCGCCGTAAAACTCCTGCGCCATTTTCATCACGTCGGTCGGGTTCACGTCACCAGTCAAAACGAGAGCTGAGTTGTTGGGGACGTAATAGCGCTGTTGGATCAAGCGCATCATGTCGGTGGTCGCGCCGCCAACAGTTTCGCGATTTCCGAGCGGGTTTTTACGGCTCGTGTATTTAGAGAAGAGCCGGCTGTTCATCTCTTTGCTCAGATAAAAGAACGGGTTCGACTCATTACGGTCGATCTCGCCAATCACGACCTGTTTCTCGCGACCAAACTCGCGCTCGTCAAACGACGGGTAACGAGTTGCGTCTTTCATGAACTGCATCGCCGTGCGAATGTTCGGACTCGTGGTCGTGAAGTAGTAGTCCACCACTTCTTCGCGCGTGGTGCCGTTGTAGGCGATACCCATCTGTCCGATCGCGCGCAGATAATCTTCGGCGTTTGCGATGGCGCGGTTTTGCTTGAAGAACATGTGCTCGTACAAATGCGAGAGCCCGTTGAGCTCTGGCGGTTCGGTGTAAGAACCGTTCTTGACTGCGAGTTCGATCGTGACGAGCGGAATCGAGTGGTCTTCAAGAATGATTACTTCCAACCCGTTGGGAAGCACCTGGCTGAAAATCTTTGCTTCCGGAAGTCGCGCCGGCGCGGCAGCCGGCGCCGCTGTAGTCGGCCTCGGCGCGCGTTGTTGCTGCGGCAGCATTCGAGCCGACAGCGTGGACGGCGATAAAAGGATTAAAAGAAGTAAAAGGACAAGCGAGCGACGTTTCACTGATAACTCCATATGCTGCAGATTGATGTTAGTCGAGGGGAAAAGGTTATCTTGCCGGTTGAAAATTGTACAGGAAGGGCGCTTTTATCCACAGATTACGTAGATTGATTCATAAATCTGCGTAATCTGTGGATACAAACTCATTTCTTTTTGCTCACCATCGTTCGCGCTTTTTGACGGAGGGCAGTGCGATAAGCGGCTGCGTCGGTACCAGCCGCATTTGATAGCCATTCAATTCGCGGCGTACCGCGCGGGGTTGACTCGCCAGTCATCTGCATTGAATAGGTGCGCTTGTCGTTGGGAACAAACAGAATCAATCGTCGGAGACCTCGATTCTCGCTGGAATCTCTGCCACTGAAAAGTAATTCCTGATACCCGTCTTCATCGGCGTCGACCAGTTCGGCGCTCCAGGCCGCGTGAGTAAACCCTTGCGAATCGAGTTTTCCCTGGCCAGTTTGTCGAAACTTTCCATCCCGTTTCTGGAGCAGGAGAAAATTGGTCGTACCTGATTTTCGTTGACTGTTCACCACGACAATCGCCGGTCCCGAATCGGTATCGACGATTTCCAAATCGCCCACCGATCCACGCGCAAACCTAGCGGCAATCTTCCGCGCCTGTTCGAGTGATAACTGTTCAACTGGAGCCGGGCTTTCAGATGAAGAAGACGTTGCGCCCCGGGCGGGAGTTACGTCGTTACGATATGAAACCGGCGTCATGTGGACCTGAGACGATGCGACCGGCAGGGCGTCGTTTGCAAGACGCGGATCAGGCGCACTCTGCCCGGTGTATCCCCATGCCAACAGTCCGCCAAAGGTGGTGACCAGAATCAAAGGCGCACCAACGCGGAAAAGAATGCTTCGTCCGGCATCGGCAGCCGCGACCATCGCCGAGAGCGGTTCCATATCCGGCACAGTGTCAGTTCGAACCAGGCTTCGTTCCAGGAGTGCTTTCGCCATTGCCGCGGTTCTCGGACGATCCTCAGGACGTTTGGCGAGCAAAGAATGAACTGCCAGTGCGAGCGAACGCGGAATGTCCTGTCTGAGTCTCGGCAACGGCGGCGCTGCTGCGGTCGCCTGTTTCACGAGCAAAGCGGATTGCAGCGGATCGACGAAGGGTGGCCGCCCGGCGAGCATTTCATACAACAACACGCCCAGGCTGTAGAGATCGCTGCGTGCGCCGACACGCTGTCCCAGACATTGTTCCGGCGACATGTAACGTGGCGTGCCGATCAGTTGACCGGAGCCAGTGCTGGCATATGTCGCAGTTGATTCAGCAGACGAGGCCAGCACCTTCGCGACACCGAAGTCGAGCACACAAACGCCTCGTTTGCCGAGCAGGATGTTTGAGGGTTTTAGATCACGATGGACGATGCCAAGGCGGTGCGCTTCTTCGAGAACGTCACAAATCTGGTTGGCAATGCTGACTGCCTTTGAGAAAGCAAAACGACCTTCGCGAGCGAGTGCCTGCGACAGCGTCTCGCCTTCTACATATTCCATCACAATGAATGGTCGCCCGTCGGGCAGATTTCCGGCGTCGAAAATCATCGCGGCGTTCGGATGGCGCAACTTGGCCATCGTGCGCGCTTCACGCAGGAATCGGTCGGTGACGTCGGCGTCGCCGGCGAATTCACGTCTGATGATTTTGACCGCGACAGGACGCTCCAGATCGAGATGCGTGGCCAGGTAAACAGCACCCATGCCACCGGTTCCGATCTCGCGCTCTATTCTGAATCTGCCGGCGATAAATTGGGGGACATCCATATGAGACCTTCCTCGGGTTAAAAGGTCGAAGTCCGCTGCTCTTTTTGAGTGGTGTAGGGGGAAGAGACGCGCGATAGTTTAGCACGAGATTAAATTTTTAGCCGCAGATTTTCGCGGATGAACGCGGATCTACTTGTCTAAACCAGGATGCACGGAGGAGACATTTGGGATCCAGAACATCTGTCCATTGATCTCGAGGCTCCGCAGTCCGTGTTTTGGCAGATCCTTTTCCTTCAAACCGAGGAAGGTGAAGTGCGGCAGATCGCTCAACACGGTCTGAAACCAACCATATTTCGCCATGATTTCGCGGACGCGCGGGTTCTCAAACTCGTTGACGTCAAAAGCCAGCATCGCGATGTGCTGCGACGCCCCGGGCGCTGCGATGGAATAAAGAATCGACTTGGACAGATCTTTACTGAAATAAATTCCGGTCTTTTCGAGCTCGAGAACTTCGGCAACCTGTTGCGAGAGCGGCAGGCCGCGTAGCCGTGTTACCTGCTCCTGGGTGAGACGTCCCTGCCCGAGCCAGTAGTCGAGTGCCGGTTCAAAACGCGAGTTCCAGAGCCGTACGCTGTCGTCGTAATTCCTACGCCCGGCCTCGGCGCCGTCGCGCGGAGTGATATCCAGACCCTCTTTTTGTGCTTCTTCCCGGGCTTTTTTGAGTTGTTTCATCGCCTCGGGCTGGAGTTCAACGTCGTCGTAAGCAATGTGTTCGACGTCATAACCGGCTTCATCCTGCCACTTTGTAACCTGATCTTCGTTGGTGAAGACACAGACCGGGGGTGGCGTTACTTTTTTATCGGCGACGAAGATCGCGCCGTACTCTTCGAGAATTCGCTTGGAGACGGGATCGGCAGACGGACAAATCGCCTCGAGTTTCGCTTTTCGCTTTTTGAGGGCTTTAGCCAGCGCTTCGTAGAAAGGTGTTGATTCGTTGCCGTCGTTCAATGACATGTTTTTCAGTACTGGTATCGCCCCGCTTGCAACTGTTTTCCAGATCACCAGCAAAATCAGACTTGCAACTGCACGACTTGATTTACTAAAAGCCAGACGACCCTCCAAAAGCGGAAACGATGATAGTGGGGGCGGATTGAGACGGTCAACCGGTATCCACAGATTACGCAGATTTTATGGTGTAATCTGTGGATATGAGAACTGACAATCTCTATCAGGAATTGGTTGCCACTTACCGTAAACACGGTTGGGAATTGAGGAGCGTGCTGCTGCAACCGTCGACTCGCGCTGAACTGGAATCGCAACTCGCCAATGTGAAAGTCACAGAGGCCGAAGTCGATGCCTTGTGGTTTTCGCGGCCGTCGCACAACAATCGCGAAGCCTGGGAATTACGACTGCTCGCGCAAACTCAATACGCATTGTTTGAGACGTTTGAGGCAGACGAAACCGAGGAAGATCGTGAAGATGTGAAACGTGAAATGGAAGCGAGACTCAGAGAATACTTAGCCGGTATCCGTTCTCCATCTTTGTAATCTGTGGTTACTGCTTACCCAGCTTCACCGGAATCTCGACTTTTTCAAACTTCTTATTCTCGGCGACCTGATTAGTTTCCTTCGGAGCTTCGCCTTCATCAGCCTGCGGCTCTTCACTTTCAGCCGGACCACGCATCACAACCAGCTTCACAGTGCTGTACGGCACCGCACGTCTCACGCGCATGAGCAGCTCATCGGTCGTGCGAATCGCCACCCCATCAAATTCGATAATTATATCGTTCGCTTTAACTCCCGCCAGATCAGCCGGTCGGCTGCGCAGCACTGTTCCGAGTTTCACCCCATAAACTGTTGATCCCGGAACCTGAGTTCGTTCCGCATCACCGGGTTCGTATCCAAAACTAGCACGTCCTTCAGGACGTCGATCAAACTCGCGGTTCAATCGCTTCTCGTCGTCGGCTGAAATGGTGGTGAGTTTAGCAGTCTTCTTTTCACCGTCGCGCAGATACTCGATGTCGATCGTTTTTCCGATCGGCGTTTTCGTCATCAGGTCGTCAAGCTGGTCTTCATTCTGAACTTTCTGACCATCGACACTGACAAGGAGATCGCCGCCAATCAAACCCGCCTTGTCTGCGGGCCCGTTCGGTATGCCCGAGCTTTCGAGACTCACTCCTTCGTCTGTTTGATTGTAACGAGCTCCGATGACGGCCCTGACCACGGGCGTGCGGTTGATAATCGGGCTGTTCCGCAACGGCGATACCAACGCCGTGAAGGCGGCCGCGACGACAAAAAATGCGAGCAGTCCGATGAAGATCCACGACATTCCACTGAATCGCCGTTTTTTCTTTGGTGGCGCTGACGGAACGATGGGACCCGAGGCGTCGGTTACGGTGTAGCCTCCAAATTCAGAAGTCAGACGAAACCCGCAGTTTCGACAGAAACGGAGTTCAGATGGCATTGCGGAATGGCAGTTCGAACAAATCGTTTGATTTGCCGGTGCGGACATGGGCATTGTCATTTCTGCATCGTCTGACATCGGAGACTCACTTATCTATTAGAGTTTGGCGCAGAATACACGGACAGGTTCTATACGCCAAATAATGTTTTCCGGTTGCATGGTGTGGCCCGGATAGACTTCCTGTCCCATAAAGGGCAATATCTTACAACACACGCTAAACCGGTCTCAGGGAGGATGAAATTGTGGAAATCACCAAGGCACTCGCGGCTCTGCAGCCTCTTTATGGCAAAGACAATGTTGAGATCGTTACGACTGACGGCCGTCGCGTGCGTGGCACAGTTCGGAGCATGAAAACCACTCAGGCTCTCACCACTCCCAGTGTAAAGATGGAAGTCGCAAATGGCCAGATCGTAAAAATACCATTTCCCTCAATCGCTGAAATCAAAGATCACAACCTCGCCAGCTAACCCACGGATCACAGGGATATTTCTTCTTTTTTGTTTCTTATCGTATAGTACGCCGTTCTATGCCTTCGCCTCTCATGATCGACGATTTTGGCGGTCGAATTGCCACGGTGTGGTCTGAATTGCGGCCCGCCACGCGAGGTCTGGTCGAACGCGCCCTGCAAGCCGGCTCTACCCCAGCACGAAACTTTCATTACGACGCCCGCGCGGACATCGAACTGAGTCGCTTTTTAACTGCTCTCGACGATCGCGCCGCCGAAAAGACCGACGCCCTCGATCCGGAAAAGAACGGCAAACTAAAATCGCTGGCCGATACCTGCGCGGCAGTGTTGTTGGACAAGACAGAGTCGGCGGAAGTCTTCACTCAACTTGTACGTCGCGCCAAAGCGCAAAGAGACTATAAACGTATCGACAGTCTCGCGGACGCGCTCACCTCACGATTTCCGCCCAGCGAGATCTGTGAGCTCGCACGTTCCGAAGACATCATCGTTCGTGAACTGGCAAATGAAGCACTCGCTCGTTGTCCGATCTCGGTGTTGGCTGGACTGCTGAACGATCCGATCGATTCAGACACTGCACGCGCGGCGCTGCGCAGACAAGTTGTTGAGTATGGATCTGAAGAAGCTCGCCAGATCGTGAATGCGTTGGATCAAGCTGACGAGATGTAGCCGCGGATGACACGGATATAAAATCCGGATTATCCGTTGCTTATTTGATGGAGCCGTTCGACGACTTGATCGATAAGCCAGTTTGGAGTTGAAGCACCAGCCGTTACGCCGACTTTCTTCAAGCCTTTCAAATCAGCTGGATTGATTTCAGCCGGAGTCTCAATCAAAAAACTTCGCGCGCATTGTTCCTGGCAAACGGCCAGCAGCTTGACGCTGTTCGAAGAGTGTCGACCGCCGATCACGTAAAACGCGTCTACTTGTCCGGCGAGGGCACGCGCTGCATCCTGTCGATCGCGCGTGGCGGAACAGATCGTGTTGACGACTTGTGGTTCGGTGTCGGCTTTCTCACGCACCGCTTCTGCGACTTCCAAAAATGTCTGTAACTTGATCGTAGTTTGCGAAACAACGAGGGGTGAGCGCAGCGGTGGTAGCGCCGCTACTTCGCCCGCGTCTCGCACGACGTAAGTATTATTTGGTGCGTAACCGACGACGCCGATCATCTCCGGATGATCCGGATTGCCGGCAACAACAACATCACGTCCCTGGCGCGCGGCGCGTTCGGCGAGATGCTGCACGCGAGTTACAAATGGGCAGGTCGCGTCGATCACTTTGGCGGCGCGTTCTTCAAGGGTGCGCTGCACCTGCGGCGTGACACCATGGGCGCGGATGACGGCGATCGTGTCGGAGTCGGCTTCTTCTGGTGAATCGATGGTAGAAACGCCCTGGGCGCCGAGTCGCTCCATTTCCTGGGCGTTGTGAATCAGTGGTCCAAGGGAGCGAATCGGGCGCACGCCTTCTTCAACCACCTCTTCCACCATCTCGACGGCGCGTTCGACGCCAAAACAGAATCCATATTCGTCTGCGAGTAAGACTTCCATACGCGGGTATTCTAACACGCGGATGAACGCAGATAAACGCAGATCAGGTGGGTAGGCCTTTGCGGGCGATGTTTTCCATCAGGTTACAGAAGCGATCGAGCTCGCCGAGGGTGGTGTAGACGTTCGGCGTAATGCGAATGCCTTTGAATTCTTCGTGCACGATGGGCGTCGTGAAGATGCGGTGCTTATTGAAGAGATAACTGCCGATCGCCGTCGGTTCGATACCTTCGATATTTACATTCGCGATCGCGCACGACTGATTCGGGTCGAACGAAGTATTGAAACCAACCTTCGGGATGTCCTTGAGCCGATTCATCCAGTAACGCGACAAAAATCTCAAACGCGCCTCTTTGCGCTTGCCGCCGAGCCCGTTGTGAAACAGTAACGCCTCGCCGATCGCGAGCCGCGGCGCCGCGGAGTGTGTGCCGATCTCCTCAAACTTGCGAATATCGTTGGCCTGCTTTGTCTCGGCTGCCATCAACGGCCAGAGCTTCTCGATCTTGTCGCGCTTTACAAAAAGGAGGCCGCTGCCCTTCGGCGCGTAAAGCCACTTGTGCAGGCTCGTACCAAAATAATCGCAGCCAAGATCTTTCTGTTTGAAATCAAACTGTGCATAGGAATGCGCGCCATCGACCACAGTCTCGATCCCTTTCGCACGTGCCATCTCGCAGATCGCTTTCACTGGTGTGATCTGGCCCGTGATGTTCACTTGATGCGAGACGAGGATGAGCTTAGTGCGACTGGTAATACCCCTTTCAAAAGCCGCAGTGATCTCGTTTAGATCCTTTGGTGGGATCGGGATCTTCACCATCTTCAACACCAGACCCTCGCGACGTTCGCGCTGTCGCAGCGTCGTCAACATACGTGGATAATCCTGCGTGGTCGTGAGTATCTCGTCGCCCGATTTGAAATCCATCCCCATCAAAACGATCTCGAGCGACTCGGAGGCATTGCGTGTGATCGCGATCTCTTCACGATCGACGCCAAACATTTCGGAGAGACCGGTGCGAATCGTTTCTGATTGTGGCTCGAGCAGTTGCCACATCGTGTAAGCCGTCGCGTCTTCCTGTTGCCAGATGTAACGAACGAGCGCTTCCGTAACGATGCGCGGGCTCGGCGAGACGCCGCCGTTATTCAGATTCACGATGCCGCGCGTGACGGTGAACGAATTCTGAATGATGGACCAGTAGTCTTCATCCATCGCCACCTGTTCCGGCGTCAGATGCGCGACGTTCCGTGAAGCGGCTTCGACTTCTTTCAAGAGCGCGCCGATAGTTGGGACCGAGAGCGCGCCCAGACCAAGACTTTTACCTGCGAGCGAGAGGAAGTGTCGACGTGATTTCATGAGTGTGACTCCAAATGGTTAGCTTGCTTCATAGACGATCTCGCCGTTGATCACGGTCATCACACAGCGTGTCTTCAATATTTCAAGTTCCGGGATCGTCATGATATCGGCTGAGAGGATCGTTAGATCTGCTAGTTTTCCAACTTCGATCGTGCCGCGCAGTTTCTCTTCAAACGCCGCATAAGCGGGCCAGATCGTGAACATCTTGAGGGCTTGCTCGCGCGTAACTGCTTCTTCCGGATGCCAGCCTTCGCCCGAAAAGCCCTTCTGATCTTTGCGCGCGACGGCGGCGTAAAACTCGATCATCGGTTCGCCACGTTCAACCGGCGCGTCCGATCCGCCGGGAACAACGACGCCCGACTTGATAAAACTCTCCCACGCATACGAACCGGCGAGACGATCGATTCCCAACCGGCTCGGCGCAAAGAACAGATCGCCAATCGCATGCGACGGCTGCATTGACGGAATGATTCCCAGTTTTGCGAAACGTGGAATGTCCGCCGGGTTCACGATCTGCGCATGCTCAACGCGCCAGCGTGGATCAGCGACTTTTCTTTCGGACGGCGGCACTGCTTTCAACGCTGTCTCGTATTCGTCGAGTATGAAACGATTCGCCTTGTCGCCGATCGCGTGTGTTTCGACTTGAATGCCTTTCCTCAAAGCGTCGATCAACATCGGGCGCAAGTCTTCGACTTTTACCGTCAGAAATCCGGAAGTGGCCGCGTCGTCGGAATATGGACCAAGCAACGCCGCGCCACGAGATCCAAGCGCGCCGTCAGAAACAACTTTGATCGATCTCACCGTCAAACGATTTCCAAAAGCACCGATGGTTGGACCTTCGTTGATCAAACGAGTCGCATTAGGTCCTGGACCATAAACGGCTTTGTAGATGCGCAGCTTGATCGTTCCGGCGGCGTAAAGTTTTTTGAAGATGTCGACTTCGGCAAAGCTGCCGCCTGCATCCTGAATCTGTGTCCAGCCCAGTGAGATGTCTCTTTTTACGCCAAGCTCGACCGCACGCTCGGCGTCTGCGCGAGTTTCTGGTGGAATGCGTCTGCGAACCAGGCCCTGTGCGCTGTCGAGCAACATGCCGTTCGGCTCGCCACTCTGTTTATCCTTCGAGATCTCGCCGCCGAATGGGTTCGGCGTGTTCTTATCGACTCCCGCGAGTTTCAGTGCGGCGCTGTTTGCCACCGCGCCGTGACCGTCAGCGCGGCCCAGAACTACGGGATTGTTTGGCGACACCTCGTCGAGGTCCCAACGCGTCGGAAATGCGGGCGGTGTCCAGTGAGTTTCGATCCAGCCTCGACCCGTGACCCATTCGCCCGGCTTCGCTTGATCCACTCGTGCTTTCAGTTTGGCTTGCAGATCCTTGAGGCTGCTCGTGCCTTCCAGGTTGAGAGTCATTTCGCGCTCGCCGACACCGGAAAGATGTTGGTGCGAATCAGTGAATCCCGGCAGTACCGTGCTGCCTTTCAGATCGACCACGCGTGTTTTGGCGTCGATGAATTTCTGCGCTGCCGCATTCGTGCCGACAAAGATGATCTTGTCGGCTTTGATAGCGATGGCCTGGGCTTTCGCCGACTTGTCGTTGGCAGTGTAGACGTTGCCGTTTTTGAAAACGATGTCGGCGGCCGATTGGGCGCGTTGCGGTGCAGGGATGAACAGAGTCAGGAGAAGCAGAGTTGCTGCTAAAAGAAGAAGTTTCATGTTTTCCCTCGGAAATATTTAGGCCACGGATTAAACGGATTATATAACGGATCGGGTGCGTAGAAACTCGTCGAGCTCGGATTTGGTTGGCAACGCGGTGCGTGCGCCGAGGGCGCTGCACTTGATTGCGGCGACGGCGTTGCCGAGTTTCATGCTCGTTTCGATGTCTTCGCCGGTCAGGAAGCCGTAGAGAAATCCGGCATGAAACGCATCGCCCGCACCGGTTGTGTCTTTGCAACCGCCCGGAGCTTCGAAGCCCGGCGATTCGATAAATCTTCCTTCGTGGTAAATAACAGCGCCCGCAGCGCCAATCGTCATGCCGACGAGCGCGCAACCGAAACGATTCTTCAGCTCCACCAGCGCTTCACGCGGATCGGAAACACCGGTCACACGTCGCGGAAATTCTTTCGAACCGATCATGAAGTCGATCAACGGAAGCAACTCCGGTAATCCTTCATACACGTTGTCGATGTCGGCAGAAATGATCGTGCCCGTTTCCCGTGCAGCTTTTGCAACAGCCACACACGCGGGCGGATCGTGAGCATCAAGATGTAAAACTTTTCCTAAGCGTCCAAACTGAGCCGGCGCTTCTTCGCGCGCATAAGCCAGACGCTCGTCGCGGTCCCACACGATCGTCCGCTCGCCGCTGCGCACGTCGATCGTGATGAACGCGATCTGGTTTCGCGCGCCTTCGACAATCTCCGCAAATTCGACGTTCACATCGTCGTCTTTCAACGTTTGAAATCCGAAAAGGCCTGCCGGATCCGATCCAAAACGCCCTGCGTACGCTGTTTTCAATCCCAGCCGGCGCAACGCCACCATCGCACTGGCGGTTTGGCCGCCGGCGGACTGCTTATGATCGAGCAGGCGCATCTTGGTATCGTAGGCAGGATATTCCGGCACCACAATCAAGTGATCGACGGCGTTTAATCCGAAGCCGACGGCGTCAAATTCTTTATCGGCAGGGGCCGCGAGTGGAAATTGCATTTTCCTCAGCTAGAATAGTCCGTAAGATTTTGAATATCGAAGAGAAACTCAAGGAAATTCCGACTTCGCCCGGCGTTTATCTGCACAAAGATGCGACCGGAAGGGTGATTTACGTCGGAAAGGCAAAGAACCTCCGCAGCCGTGTTCGTTCGTACTTTCGCGCCCGGCCGTTCGATCGCAAGACTGACGCACTGGTCGGCCAGATCGCGGATCTCGAGTTCATTGTTACCGACAACGAAGTTGAAGCATTAATTCTGGAAGCTTCGCTCGTCAAACAGCACAAGCCGCGTTACAACATCAAGCTTCAGGATGATAAGTCGTACCCGCATCTGAAGCTCACCATCAACGAGCCGTTTCCAAAAGTGGTAATCACACGTCGCATTCAACGCGATGGCGCACTTTACTTTGGACCATTCCTGCCGGCAAGTCTGGCGCGTCGCACGATCGATCTGATCAACCGCACCTTTCAGTTGCGCACGTGCGACATCGAGATCGACGGCAAGGCGCCGCGACCGTGTCTCGAGTATCACATCAAACGATGCCTCGGTCCGTGCGTCAAGGGACTGTGCACGCCGGAACAATATCAGGAAGCAGTGAGCGACGTCAGACTACTGCTCGAAGGACGCAACAAAGAGCTGGCAGACGAACTCGAAGGGCGCATGTCTGAAGCTTCTGAGACGATGCATTACGAACTCGCCGCGAAGTATCGGGACCTGCGCAAAACCGTGATCAGGCTTTCGGAACAACAGAAGATGGCCACCACTTCCGAAAGCGACGTCGATATCTTCGGTTACTACCGTGAAGGACAACGTCTCGCGCTGCAACTCTTCACCATGCGTGAGGGAAACATCGTCGGTCGTCGAGAATTCTTCTGGGAAGACTTGCCTGAAGACGCTTTCGATCCGGCTGAGTTTCTGAGTGATGTGCTCTCGCAGTACTACGCGTCCGACTACGTGCCGCGCGAGATCTACGTGCCGGTTGATTTCAACGATCGCGAACTGCTCGAGAAGGCGTTAACCAAGCGCAAGGGTCGTCGTGTCAAAATCTTCGATCCGCAACGTGGCGAGAAGCGCGACATGATCGATCTCGTCGACAAAAACGCCAAGCTCGCATTTGAACAACGCTTCCGCATTCTCAAACCCGACATGAAACGCGTGCTCGAAGAGTTGCAGGAAACTCTCGAACTGCCGCACTTTCCGGCGCGCATTGAGTCGTTCGACATCTCACACATCCAGGGAGCCGAGAATGTGGCCGGCATGGTTGTTTGCGATAACGGCAAGATGAATCGTTCGGAGTATCGCAAGTTCAGAATCAGGAGTGTTGAAGGTGCGAATGACGTTGCGTCGATGCATGAAGTGGTGACGCGCCGTTACCGGCGATTGCTCGAAGAAGGAAAGCCGTTGCCGGATCTGATCATGATCGACGGCGGTAAAGCGCAACTAAATGCAGCGGGAAGTGCGATGAGTGAACTCGGTCTCGAAGCAATTCCGATGGTCGGCATCGTGAAGCCGCCGCAACGACACAACGACGTCGCATACCTGCTGATGAAAGGTCGCGAAGATGAACCAATCTATCTCGATTCACACTCGCTGATACTGCGGCTGCTGCAAATGGTGCGTGATGAAACGCACCGCTATGCAGTTACTTATCATCGCAAGCGCCGCGAGCTACGCGATTTTACATCTGAGCTGACGGCGATCCCCGGTGTCGGAGATAAGCGCAAAGGAAGACTGCTGCGTCACTTCGGTTCGATCCAGCGGATCTCGCGTGCAGGAGTTTCGGAGTTGACGCCTTTCGTTGGTAAAAAGACGGCGGAAGAGATTGCGGGCCACTTCGAAAGACAAAGACTGTTAGCCGCGGATTTCGCGGATAAACGCGAATCTGCGTCTACGTCCCCTGATCCTTCACCCCGCTAAATTCATAAGTTAAATGCAGTTTGAGTGAGCCATCGAGAATCTCGGCGCGCACGTCTTTGGCGCGTGCTTTGACGGAGCCGTTGCTCGCCTTGACGGGAATCATCAGCGAGAGCTGTGGCTCGCTCACTAAAATCAGCGGATTCACTTTCTGATTGATCGCGCCCTGCACGAAGACAGTGACAAAGTTATTCGCGAGTGGATTCACGCCCTCGAGATTCACCCCGTCGACACTCACGTAACCAAAGACAGTCTGCTTCTCCTGATCGAAAGATAACTTAATACTCGTCTGCGCCCAGCCTTTGAACTGCATGCAACTGCCGGCGAGGTTGTAGTTACCGGTAAACGCGAGCGGCGCGTTGATATTGCCGTTGCGAAACTGCACGCCCGTCTTCGCGCCGCTGCCCTCGGGCAAGAGTGTAATCGTGTTTGTGCAGCCACTCTGTAGGGCTGCGTTCTCAACACGCTCGGCGCCGCTTCCTGTCTGGCCTATCTGGAATGTCGGCGTGCCGAGCCCGCTGAATGTCGTCGATAACACAGCGTCAACAAAACTCTGTTCCAGAGCTATGACGACCGTGCCCGGGGGATTCCCTCCCTGGTTTGGAGCCTGCACCGGTTGTCCCGGTACCGCCTTCGCCGGCGGCGTGCCAAGGAAAAAGACCGTAGCGCCGCCGCCGACTAAAATTCCAAGGAGAAGAATGACAACGTATTTCATTTGTTTACCTTCACTGTGTTGGACTCGGGCTCGTCGCTGGCGACGCTGTGGGTGACGCCGGCGGTGGTGGTGGCGCTGAATTCATGTTTGTCAGCAAAGCTCTCAGCACCGCTGCTACTGTATTCGTCACGGCGTTTACTTGTGCTCTCACCTGCGACTCGGGAACTTTCGTCATGCCCGGTGGTATTTCAAAAAGACTCGCATCGGGATTGGTTTGGATGTCGCGCATCTCGGCTACGACTTTCGCGCCCTTGACTCCGTTCACGTCGCCGCTCGCTTCACTAAACAACTCCGCACGAAGCGGCAGTCCGGTGTCTTTGTCGACGTAGATAAACGACTCCGTTTTTACTTCGCCTGCTGACGTCTGCGTTTGCGCAGTCTTTGCATAACGATACTTCAGCGCTGTTCTGCCGGTTAACGGTTCTTCGCCGACGAATTCGATGCCCTTTAGTTTATCAAGGTACGCCACCAGTTGACCCGGCGTCATCAACTTATGAAGTTGAAAGCCGGTAGCTTCGGGCGTCAACTCGGCATATTGTTTCCGCGCCGGAGCGATTCCATATTGAACGCCGGCTTTTTCGAGATAAACCAGATCCGATCCATCCGGCAATTTGAAACTCAGTCGCCGGTCGCTGCCGCTCTTTGCAACTTCAGCCGAAAGAGTCGGGATACCGATCGCTTTGTCTCCGCCTTCAGTTTCGGCAGTAAAGACAATTGTTGCCCGGTAGCTATCGGGTTCGCGTGCGGCGATGGTTGACGGAGCGGTGCTGGCATTGATGTTCCCAGCCGTCGCGTTGGCGTTTACGTTAACGTTTGTATTCGTAGTTAAGTTGGCATTAGTTGCTGGACCACGCGTACAGCCACTCGCGGCAATAACGACTAATGAAATAGCTAGCACAAGCATAATGACCGGCGGTCTGACGTCGGTTTTTTTCATATTGGCAATCTCCGAAGAGTCAGCGCTTACGCGCGACGTTACTTGTCAGGGGGTGTTTAGGAGGGAAGGGACACAGAATAGCACAAAGTTAGGCCACAGATGAACGCGGACAGTAGCGCGCGGATAGTTATTGACTTCGCATTGCCTTTTGGAATAGAAATCTGCGCATGAAACATATTCTGGTCCTGCTGCTGCTCGGCTTCGCCCTTTCCTTTTGCAAGCTTTCAGAGAGATTACACGGAGGCAGTTCTAAATCCGGTTCAACCAATTCCTCCAATAGCTCTTCGTCTACGAGTTCGAAGTCTGCTGAACACGGACAACCGACTGCGGAGCAGACTGCGGCGCTTGCCGGTGGCCAGGAGATAAAGTGGGAACGACAGGGCATGTCGTTTACCGTCCCCGCAAAGTGGACCGAGTCGGAGAATGAGTCGAAGTCGTTCATGTGGCGTTCGCCGGGTGGTAGCGACGCGGCCAATCTGATCGTTAGCATCTCGCCGATGGACGATAGCTTTCCAACTGATGCCAGCATCCAGGCGTTCTACGACGGAGCCAAGACGCGTGCGAAGAACGGCGAAGTTGACGAATTGAAGTGGATTGAAATTGACGGCTTGACCGGCGTGCAGTTTCGTGAGGCCAATCCGGAAAAGCCCGACGGCTTTCGTCGCTTGCAGTGGCTTGCCTACCGAAAGTATTTAGGTCAGGTACAGATGATCAACTTGATGCTCTCGACAGACGGCAAGAATTTCGATCGCCATAAAGACGCGATGTACGGAATTCTTTATTCAACGAAGATCACACACTGATAGAGATTGAGGCGATTCGCCGCATCCATTCAGAAAATTCTTGATCTAAAAACTGCATCCCTCTTTTTGGTGTTGACATACTCCACACTATAAGTTAACTGTCGCGAGTTTTAGTACGTACGTCCTTACTTCCTTTCGGAGTATCCCAGGGCTCCCACACCTGATGAACAAAAACTGGTCCCTCTCGCAAGAGGCATTCGACGCGTTACTTGATTGGCTTGATTCTGATCGTGAACAAGCTGGGATTAAGTACGAACAGATTCGAAGCCGTCTGATCAAGATCTTTGCGGGTCGGGGCTGCGTTGATCCTGAAGAGCTCGCCGACGAAACAATCAACCGGGTAACCAGTAAACTTCCCGAGATTCAAAACGAATTCACGGGTGATCGCGCGCGTTACTTTTTTGGTGTCGCGAACAAGGTTTATCTCGAATACCTGAGGAGAAAGACTCCGCAACCTCCGCCGCTATCGCCGGACGATTCACGCCAGGCAGAGTTGGAATATCGCTGTCTGGAACACTGTGTGGACCGGCTCAGCGAAGAGGATCGAGCGTTGTTGTTGAAAGAGTACGGAGCGAAAGGTCGCACTCAGGCAGAACGGCGCAAGGCGCTGGCCGAGGAACTCGGAATCTCATTAAATGCATTACGGATAAGGGTTTATCGCATTCGAGCGAGTCTAAAAGAGTGTGTCGAGAAGTGTATCCAAGATTCGTTGGAATGAAATAACCGCTGTTTTCGAGTCATTAAGATTAGAAGCTATCCCCGTCGCCGGAGAAGACAATTTTGAACCCCGATATCGAAAGAGAAGAGATGCGCAGTTATTTGTTGGGCACTGTGGATGGGGATCGAAGAACACAGGTTGAAGAGAGAATCTTGTTTGAGCCGAGTGTTTATGAAGAGCTACTGGTTGTGGAAGAGGAACTGATCGATCAGTACGTAGCCGGTGACTTATCGGCGAGCGAGAAACAACAGTTTGAGACTCACTTTTTGATCACTGCCGAACGGCAAAAGAACCTGCGCTTTGGCAAGCTGCTGCGAAAGTACGCTGAGGCGCATCCGGAGCCCACCCGTCGAACATTTGCGATTCCAGTAGAACTGCCCCAACTTCAAACATCGTTCCTGGGAACGCCGCAACGTAAATCGGCGTTCGTGCTCGTGTGGGCGGCCTTTCTGGGTATCATCATCACCATAGTCGGAGTGACCGGGGGCTTCAACATCAGAAGAGAAGCGACAAACGTGTCTCAACAAATCCCGCGTGTCGTGATCACGCTGACGCCGGAAGGGGTCGCGTCGCAGCGAGTGAATGTGCCTCCAAAAGGAAGCGAGGTCAAACTCGAACTGGAGTTAGCCAATCCAAAATTCCGCAACTACAAGTCAGAGCTGTTTCGTGAAAACCAGTCGCTGCAAGTTTCAGACGCACTGAGGATCGAAGCGAAGGGTGATCAAAGCGTCATTCCGTTTACGATCACGAGCGAGATGCTGAGTCCCGGGGATTACCAGGTCAAACTCAGTGGCGTATTGGAGTCAGGCGCCGATGAGTTTATCGACAATTATTCTTTCCGTGTTGTCGAGTAAGTCCTCACTTACTTCACCTCAAAAAATTCTTTTGAAATGTTTGCGGATTTAAAGTCATAACAATTGAAGCGTCGCAAAAAAGAAAACACCCCACGCGCGACCCTAAACCCCTCACGGCTACATGCTGTGTGCATGTCCTCATAGGAGATGGCGAGCGACTAGGAACGAGTCGCTCGCCATGATTTTTGCCACAGAGCCCGAATGACCAGAATGCAAATTTGGTCATTGCTTCTTAATATAGTTTCGGTGAACCCAACCGTCTTTCTGCGCCCGATCCTGAGTTTCAAAGAAGATGTTGTTTTCATCTTCCCTGGTCACCACTTTCACGCGACCGGTCACGTCCTTGGCCGCAGCCTTTGGCTTCTCTGAGTCGGCCATGAAATTCTCAACCATTTCACTCACGACCGGTTTCGCCTCCGTATCCTTGTTCAACTCAGCAATCGCTTCCACCGCGCTCGCCTTGAGCAACTTGGGCCAGAGCTTCACGAAGAGCGCGCGCGAGGCGTAAACATCGGCGCTATTAATCTGACCGTTAATCGCAAAAACATAACCAATCACGTCGCTCTTGGTTAACGCGACTGCGTAAAGCGCTTTGATATATCTCTCAGTTGTCTCTTTTACCTTCGCGTTTTCGACTGACAACTCAAAGCTCGAGGCTGAGGCGGCGTCCTTCACATCGCCGCCGACACTCCGGCTCAGCTTCTCCTGCACAACTTTCACATTTTGCCACACGGCCTGTTGCGAGTTTTCTCGTTTCGCGGCCAGTTTCAGTTCCTTCATCGCAACCGCATTTGATGAGCTGTTGAAAGATCCGTTTTCTTCGTTACCTCGTTTGTGCCAGCGGCCTGACTCGACACAAAAGGCCGCGATCGGCATGCGACCCGAATTCGGCGGCACGATAAAATCCATCGAGATCATTCGATCCTGATCGCCGCCGCGGACGACGTCGCCGGCCTGAACATAAATATCCTCGTTCGACAAATTTTTGATCGCGAGTTCGTTTACGTCTTTTGTCTCATAAACCCGCACCTTCTTTTGTTCGAGGGCTTCCTGGAGAGTGAGAAAGGTCTTGTTGGTGAGATCTTTCCCGTGCACGAGAAAGACGGTCAGATTTCCGTGCGTATATGGACCAGAGAATCTGTAATTGGACGTCGCACTTTCGTCTTGCGGTTTGGCGGAATTCTGCGCTGTCGCTTTGACTAAAAATCCTAAGGGTAAGCCGATTAGAAGAAAGAGCAACCCAATCGACATTAAGTATTTTGACTTCATTGTCGTACTCCTGATTTGCGAAATGGACTGTGGGGAGACCATTCGTTGGACCAAGTAACTTATGGCTAGAAGAACGCTACTAATGAAGACTTCTTGCGGCTTAAGACGAGATTGGATAGCAAACGGTTGCCAAAAGCACGGCTAAAACCATCCACAGATTACACAGATGTTCTTATTAATCTGTGTAATCTGTGGATGGCCTGTTTAGCCGCCGTGAATTGTCGGGGCGTCGGCGTGCGGGACGAAGCACATGCGGCACCGCGCTTCGTATTTGTCAGACGCGCCGACGGCGACTCGTTCCTCGGAGTCGAAGGTGCGCTGTGAATAGTTGGCCGGCTGCCCACATCTCATGCAGATGGCATGGGTCTTGGTGATGTATTCGGCTATCGCCAGTAACTGCGGCATCGGTTCCCACGGTTTACCCGTGTAATCCTGATCCAACCCGGCGATGATCACGCGCACCCCGCGGCGCGCCAGCGTGTTAGCGACGACAACCAGTTCATTATCAAAAAACTGCCCTTCGTCGATACCCACCACTTCGGTGTCCGGATCGACTTTCGCGAGCACTTCCGCTGCCGAACGGCTGTTGGACGAATCGTGACGCATCTCCGAATGCGAAACAATCTGACTCTCTGAAAAGCGCGAATCTATTTCCGGTTTGAATACCTGAACCTTCTGCCGCGCAATCTTTGCTCGCCGCAGACGCCTGATCAGCTCCTCTGATTTTCCAGAGAACATCGATCCGGCAATTACCTCCACCCAGCCGGCACTCTCGCGCGAGCGCGGCGGTGGCTCATCGTGATTCACTTGTGCCACTAGTTCATCCATCTCTTCGTTGACTATAAAGTCTGGGATTATAGAAAGGTGCAAACGCAGCAATCAACGCGAGTTCAAAACTCATCGAACGCGTCACCAGGTCGCGGGACAAAACTCCCCATGCTCCCTGTTTACTGCGGATATCGTGACCGCCGGTAACTTCGTCAATCACGGCGCCGAGCTCGCGCCGGCCCTCGACCACGGTCTTCACAATCTGGGGAGGCACTGTGATAGACGGAGCGGAGCCGAACGAACCTTGTTCTCCGTCAGTTGCAAAGGCCCAACCGCGCAGAAAAGTGTGCCATTCTCCTTCGATCGATACCGAATGAAATCCGCCTTCGAGACCGACGTAAATGTCGGCTTCGAGTCGTCGACTACGCAAAGCGTCGCGGGCGGCAAGCGCTCGTTCGCGCGCGCCCTGCATGAGTTGCCAATCTGTAAGCGGCATCGCCGGAACGTTGGTTTCAACGCGCCTGGCGACGACATTTGCATTTGCCCAATCGGGATCGATCGTAGCGACGCGAGCGACACTGGCACGTACGGCCATGATTTTTGCCGCACGATCAGACCCCAGGGCGATTGTCTTGACTGTCACAGTTATTCGAACGATTCCTGCCGTCGGGCAAGCGAGCTGAATTGCGTGAGACGCTATAACACAGCGAGCGCACTCCGTCAAAACGGCTTGTCAATTTGCCTCAGACATGTTTTGCCATTCGTAGTCATTAAACATTGAAGGCTTCGGTGAAGTATTGACAGGACGGACACATAGGAATAGCCTTTCGGACCTCTGATTCGCATCTCTATTGCCCAGAGCATCCTCGGACTTTTCTGAACGACTAAACCTGTTAACGCCCTTGAGTAGCCCAGCTCGAAGCCTCTTAGAGTTTTTCTATGACTATTGAACCCCGACATCTCTTAGGAGGATCTTACGATGGAGACTAAAGAATGGACGCTGATGTTTTATATGGCCAGCGACAATCCACTCGTGGTTAGCATTGTCTCGCAACTCAAGGCGCTCAAAGCCGCCGGATTTCATCCCGATGTGAACGTCGTCGCGCAATTTGATCCTTACACAGAAGGCACGCCGACTCATATCTTTGACGTCAACCTGATCAACAAACTCAAGTCCCATAATAGACCGAACATCGGTTTTGCGGACAATCCGTCGTTTGTGCGCAATTTAATCGAAGACAAGCTCTGGAGAGCTGAAAGCACTCGGAATGGTAAACCGATTCGTCAGGCTCTCGACGAGGTGATACAAGCAAGCCATCACGTTTCATACCTGACAACGCCTCTGGCTCCGGACATGACTGTCAGTGGTAATGGTAATGGAAACGGCAATGGTAATAACGGCCACGATGAACGGCCTGATAATCATGCCTTTGCCGAGCATAACGGATCGCAAAACGGATCCCAGAACGGCCACGGAAATGGCAAGAGCCGTGAGCTTGGTCCATACGACTCATTGCTCAACTTTTTGTATTTCTGTAGCGCCAATTACCCGGCCAAACACTACATGCTCTTCATCATCGGTCATGGCGTGGTGGTCGGTAACGACATCTTTCTGTTTGACTCGCATGCAGACGAGCACTCGATCACGCTGGCCAAAATGGGTGAAGCACTCCAGAAATTCAAAGACGGCATTGAGAGAGGCTCCAGTTTAGACCTGGTGAGTTTCAACAGTTGTTCGGTGAGTTCGCTGGAAGTGGCTTACGAACTGAAGGGCATTGCGCATTATATGCTGGCATCTCAGGGACCCACGTTCGTGGGAAGCTGGCCATATCGGGAAATACTGATTCGAATCTTTAGAGAGGTGGAGGAACAGAGGGGAAATATCCGCGAACTGATCAGCGATATTTATCACTACTGTCTCTACAACGCTGCGGACTTCCTGCTGGCCGGGTATTCCAACCAGTTGACCTTATGCGATCTCTCGAAAGTGTCCGATCTGACTGGACCCGTGGAAAGATTGTCGACGGCACTCATTCAGGGACTATCACCGAATGACAAAACGAAAAGTGACGCTGAGAGCACCTTAGCCATTTTGTACTCGCATTGGAAATCGCAAAGTTTCTTCAATGAGATGTACACCGATCTCTATGACTTCTGTTTCTGCATTGTGGACAGATGTGAGCGCATCGAGATTGCAGGGGGCTATATAACCCCGCAACTTGCCGAGATCAGGGAAGCGTGTGACGACGTCCTGAAGGTATTGGCTAAGCCTGAAATAAAAAAAGGCGAGTCGACACCCTCTCAAGCAGCAAGGATCTCGGATACGCCTTCGGTAGTCACTGCGTCTGACTTTATCGGTCCTGCATATCAGTATGCACGCGGATTATCGGTGTATTTTCCATGGTCGCGCCCCTCGGGCGACAGCCAGATAATGCAAGACTACGAAACCTATAAGTTCCACACGGAATTCAAGGATCGCGCCGTCAGCGCCGACTCCTGGTTTGATTTTCTCGATGCTTACTTTACCGCGACTCAACGCGAGTCAAAGCAAGACGAAACCAGGTTCCAGTTACGGCGGCAACAGCAGAAGTGTGGAAAGCTGCCAGACTTTGACTCGCAAGAGGGGTCGCCAGGACAGGAATTGCACGAATTGCAGGAAGATATCGGAAATCTTATCTACAATGGTGAAGGCCCGCTCGGTGGTTTCGCCCTCGCCGACAACAAGACCGATCCATGGGATAAGACCGGTAACGATTGCAATTGTGCTTCGATCAAAAACTATCCAAACGACACGCGCCCCAGAAAAAACCGCGGAGGAAAAGCGCAGAAAATGGCATTAACCGATTCGCTGCTCGGGGAATTCCGTTCTTAGGTGAGTAAGCGGCTAAATATCACAAGAAAAGCAACACCCACTCTGCTGATATGCGCGGTGCTGAGTGGGTGTTTTGCGTCTTTGCTTCAGGCAAGTCCCGCAACTCCGGATCCAAGCCAGCACGCCTACGAATTGCTCGCGGTCAGTGAGAATCAGATTAATGTCGACCCTGAACTAGCAGTCCGGACCGCGCAGGAGGCGCTGGCACTGTTTCAATCCGTCAATGACGTGGTAGGCATTGCCACGTCATATGAACAACTCGGTCGCTGCTATTTTACGCAGACTGAGATGGCAGAATCTGCGCGTTACTACGATCTGGCTCTTGCTAGCTGGCGTCAGCAGTCAAATGTTCAAAAGCAAGCTGATGCTCTCATCATGCTTAGTTACATCGATGTGCGAACTGGCGAGTGGATGAATGCCGTCTCCTACCTCACACAAGCTCAGAGTTTGTTTGATGAACAGGACCTGGAGCACATGGCGCAGATCGCTAGCGGGTTGGGCGCCCTCTTTAACGAAAGCGGATTGTCGGACAGCGCGCTGGTACAGTTTCAACGGGCCATGACCTATTTTCAGCAGACGCAAAATAGGAAGGGTTACGATCGCATGCTCCTGCTTATCGGCTATACCCACTTCCTGCTGGGAAACTATTCCGCTGCCTTAACGAATTTACAACAGGCACTCACCAACTTTGAAGGTTGGCCCAAACCGGAAAAGTTGTTCATCGCGGAGTGTCACGAGTATTTCGGACACGTTTATTTCGCCCGGGGCCAATACCACATTGCACTTCAACATCTGGAACCAACTCTCACCATTTATAAGAAGGCGCTGAAACTACAAGAAGCAGCCAGAGTCGAGGCCCTCATGGGCCGCATCTACGAGCAGCAGCGATTCGTTAGTAGCGCCCGCGAGAGTTATCTCGAGGCCTCCCGGATGTTTCGCGAGCAGTCGAATCAAATGGAAGATTCTTCAGTCAGGTTTGCACTCGGGCGGCTGGAATTGAATACCGGTAACTATGAGACGGCGGAAGGTTATTTAAGAGACTCGATCGAACAAACGGAGAACGTCCGGGGTGATTTACCCACACGTCTTTTCGCAGCCGGGTTCTCAGCCCAGGTTCACGAGCGTTACGAGGCTTACATCGAATGCCTCATGCGTAAACACAAGTCGCAGCGATCCGAACAGGCGAAAGTACTGGCGTTCGAGGCGAGTGAACTGGGAAGAGCTCGTTCGCTGTCGGAGTTATTGCGCGATACGCAGACTACTGCTCTGGCTGGAGTAGCTCCGGAACTCGCGCAACAAGAAAAAAGTCTCCGCCAGGCGATCCGCATCGCCGGGGACCAGACTGTCGCGCTGCTCGCTACGGACTACAAAAGAGTCGACCTGGATAAGCTTCAGAGTGAGTTATTGAGCTTGCGAGAGAAGCACAAGCGGATCACTGCCAGGATGCGCAAATTGAATCCTGATTACGCCAAGATCGAGGAACCACCGCGTTATTCCCTGCAGCAGATTCAGAGCCTTGTGGTCCAGGACGATCAGACCGTCCTGCTTGAATATTTTTTAGCGCCCAAAGCGAGTTACGTTTGGGCCATCACTCGCAATGATGTCAAAGTTTTCGAGTTACCGGCGGCTGAAGTGATCACAGCCGCAGTGAAACGGGTTTACAACAACGTTTCGCAAGAGCCTCACGCCGACAGTAACGGCGATCTGAGCAAAGCCACTGCGGAATTGACAGAAATAGTTTTGCGGCCGGTGGCTGACCAACTGGCCGCTGCGAGGATCATTGTCGTCGCCGATGGAGCACTCAATTACATTCCCTTCCAGTTGTTATCAAACCCGTTGGCGAATAACGAACCGCTGATTTCAAAGTATGAAGTCATAAACGCGCCATCAGCCTCGACTCTCGGACAGTTGCGTCAGGAAAAACAACAACGTCTGGATGGAAGGAAGGTGCTCGCGGCGTTTGGCGATCCGGTCTTTCCCGCAAATTACGCGCAGTTCAAAGACTCCAGCGCCGGCAGCGTTCTGGCAGCGGCCAACCCGGTAACTCGCGATATCAAAGTGAAAGCGGACAAGTTTGACCTGAATAATATTCAACCGCTGCTCTATACCAAACACGAGCTGCAAAACCTTAGCGAAATCGCTGGACCGAAGTCGTTTGTTGCGCGAGGCTTCACAGCGTCACGTGAAACGCTCGATGGACTCGACTTGTCGCAGTATTCAATTCTGCATTTTGCGACGCATGGAAATTTTGATCCCGCGAAACCGGAACTTTCCGGATTCGTTCTTTCGACGGTAGACCCTGACGGACACAAACAAGACGGATTTATCACTATGCAGGATGTTTACCGTCTTCATGCACCGGTCGATCTGGTCGTCCTGAGTGCGTGCGGCACGGGATTGGGCAAAGAGGTCAAAGGCGAGGGATTGATCGGGGTAACGAGCGGT
Organism: Pyrinomonadaceae bacterium; assembly: GCA_035694465.1. Classification (GTDB taxonomy): domain Bacteria; phylum Acidobacteriota; class Blastocatellia; order Pyrinomonadales; family Pyrinomonadaceae; genus PSRF01. Next base: position 97,111 of record DASSFI010000010.1, read on the forward strand.
TTCATGTATGCGGGAGCTTCGAGTGTGGTGGCGAGTTTGTGGAACGTCGACGATGAAGCGACGGCGGAACTGATGAAGCACTTTTATGCAAACATGCTCCAGAAACGAATGCGACCGGCCGAAGCCCTGCGCGCGGCGCAGAATACGGTGCGCGAGAATCCGCAATGGAGTTCGCCGCACTTTTGGGCCGGCTTCATCCTTCAGGGTGAATTCAAGGAACCAATCCGATTGCCCGCTCCAACGGGCGCGCCGCGAGTAGTTCAGAACGCGGTCGGCGCTTCTTTACTGCTCATGCTTCTCCTCGGAATCGCCT
>DASSFI010000011.1:0-17135 GCA_035694465.1 Pyrinomonadaceae bacterium
GGTACACGATTGATAGTTGATGTCGCATGCCAATCGCTGACCCATCCGCTACCGCGGACGGTACTGACCCGATCCAAGTGCGGATTTGGAGCCAATGTCAGATCAAGGTGACATAAAAACCACAGAGGCTGAAAAGCTCGAGCTCATCTCGCGGCTCGCGGGCGGAATCGCGCACGACTACAACAACCTCCTCGCGGTGATTCTATTGCACGCCGATATCCTGATGAACGTCAGCGACGACGCCGTTCGCAGACACGCGCGAGAAATAAAATACGCCACCCAGCGTGCCAATGCGGTTACGCGACAGTTGCAAGCTTTTGGCGGCGCCCCTCTGATGCGACCCGTGCGCGTTTCTCTCAACGAGCAGATAAACAAAATCAGCGGCGTGCTGGAATCGATCCTCAACCCAAAGTCAAAACTACACACACGTCTCGAAGAACGAGTCGGATTGGTTGATGTCGATCCGGTCTACCTCGAACTGATTCTGACCAACCTGGTAAACAATGCGCGTGATGCGATGCCGGATGCTGGCGAGGTAACGATCACCACTGAAGTTGTCGATGAGTCGCAGGCAAGAATCACTATTACCGACACGGGTTCAGGCATGGACGCTCAAACTCGCGAGCGTGCCGTTGAACCGTTCTTCAGCACGCGAAAAAGCAAACGGCATGGGCTGGGACTCTCAACTGTCTATGCCGTGATAAAACAGATGGCAGGAACCGTCAGCCTGCACAGTGAGCCAAACAAAGGGACGTCAATCGAGATCTATCTTCCGCAGCATGAGCTGGCCCAACCGTCCGAAGCCGCGGAGGATTTGCTGCACGGATCAGAGACGATACTGTTAGTTGACGACGAAGCGATGCTGCGCAATCTCACCTGCGAGATTCTCGAAGTTTTTGGTTACGAAGTGCTCGACGCCGCGGGCGGATACGATGCTCTCGAGATCTGTGAAGAATGCAGTCAACCGGTGGCGTTGTTGCTGGTTGATTTAGAGATGGATGATATGGATGGTATCGCCGTGGCGGCGGCAGTGCGGAAGAAGTGGGCCAACGTTCCGGTACTGTTTATGTCGGGACTTTCCGAACAGGCAGTTTGGGATCTCGGCTTGCCAACCTATCGCACTGACTTTATCGGCAAACCATTCGAGCCCGACGATCTCACCAGACGAATCCGCCGATTGATCGATCATCATCCACAGATTACACAGATCGATTAATAGAATCGGTGGACTGCCGGTAAACATACGCGAGCAACTCTGCGACCGCACGGAAAAGATCTGCGGGAATCAACTTCCCGACGTCAACCTGTTTGTATAGCGCCCGTGCCAACGGCGGATTCTCAACCAGCGGCACACCATGCTTCTTCGCGATTTCGCGGATCGCTTTTGCCATCAGGTCCGCACCCTTCGCAACCACACGCGGCGCTGCATCCTTTTCTCGATCGTATCGCAAAGCAACTGAGAAGTGAGTCGGGTTAGTAACGATCACATCAGCACGCGGCACTTCAGCCGCCATCCGCCGCTGGGAAATCATGCGGGCAGCGCGACGACGCATGCCCTTAACCAGCGGATCGCCTTCCTGCTTGCGAAACTCATCTTTCAACTCCTGCTTGGTCATGCGTAGCGATCGTTCGTGTTTGAACCAGCCGTACCCGTAATCAAGCACAGCAGCCAGAAAGAGCACGCCACCGGCACGCAAGCCGAGGTCGTAAATCAATGTCCCCAACGAGACGAAGGCTTTTGTCGCCGGTATGCCAATTAACGAAGGCGCATCCGCCACTGCCCGACCAAATATTCCCCAACCGGCGAGGCCGATGCCGCCGAGTTTCAATACGCCTTTGAGAAGTTCCACGAGACCGTTTGGTCCAAACACGCGTTTTAGATTCGAAATCGGATTGAATCTTTCCGCGCGCGGAGTGAAAGCCTTGGGTGCGAGTGTGAGACCGCCCTGCGCGAAGTTCACCGCGAGACTGGCGACAAGTGTTGCACCGACAAGCGGAAGCACCATCAACCCGAGATTTCCACCCGCATCGAGAAACATGCCGTGCACACTCAATGCAGTCATCTCGTTGTTTGAAATCGTAGTGGATACCTGGCGAAACAGATTTGCGCCGCGTTCCATCAAAGCACCACCGCTGATCCGCAGCATCAACAACGCGGCCAGAAATGAAGCAACGGCGGCGAGGTCGGGACGCCGCGCAACCTGGCCCTGCTTTTGTGCTTCTTCACGCCGTTTTGGCGTTGCTTTCTCGGTGCGGTCACTGGCCATAGTTAGAGCGCCGCGATTGCGCGACCGAGTCCACGTTCAATCGTTACAAGTGTCGCCCTGATCGCGCCGGGCATGAAGTAGAGTGAGGTGCCGATCAACCAGAGGCCGGCAGCAATTTTGAGCGGAAATCCGAGCACCATCACCTGTATTTGCGGTATGGCGCGGCCGATTACGGCGAGGGTAAACTCAACCGCCAGCAACATCACGATCGCAGGCGCGGCGAGTGCGACTCCGACGGCGAGAGCGTCGCCTGACAAACGCAGAAAGAGTTGGACCAGATCGGCACTGATGGTGGCCTGGCCCGGTCCGATTTTTTGAAAGCTGTGGACGGTGGCGCGAAGTAACCAATGATGACCGTCGGCGGCCATAAAGACAACGAGACCCAGCATCTGTGCAACGATGCCGAGTGCTGCGGTCTGTGCACGAGTGGACGGATCGATAGTGCTCGCGAGTGAGAATCCCATTTGATATCCGATCACCTGGGCAGCCACTTCGAGACCACTAAATACGAGTTTCCCGACTAAGCCAAAAACAATTCCGATTACGAGTTCGAGCACCAGGACCACGGCGAGGGCGATCGGAGCATCCGGAGGCGCAGGCAATCTATCGACGAGCGGCGGCGTTAATGCGAGTGCGAGTGCCAGCGCGAGCAAGATGCGAATCTGAACCGGGGCGGCTTTGTGTCCCCAGAACGGAGCAAAGGTGACCAAACCACCGACACGCGCCAGCACGACAAGAAAGATCAAAACTGGTTTGACTGGGAGGATGAAAGGGTCCATTGCGCGTGGGTGTCACTTCAGGTAAGGACTAAAGTCGCCGAAGAGTGCGGCAGTAAAAGTGGTGATAATGCGCAACGCCCACGGCAGCGAGACCAGGAAAACCAAAAAGATAGCGACCACGCGTGGCGCAAACGAGAACGTCTGGTCCTGGATCGAAGTCAACGTCTGAATCAAACTCACCACCACGCCGACTACGATCGCGACCGCGAGCATTGGACCAGTGATCCACATCAGCGTTTCGAGCGCACGTTGCATCAATGTGAGTACGGTTGCGTCAGACATATCGTCACATCACGCTCTTAACGAGCGAACCAACAATCAAGTACCAGCCGTCGACCATCACGAAGAGCAGCAACTTGAGCGGCATTGAAACCACCACGGGCGGCAATTGCATCATGCCCATCGACAGCAGCACAGACGAAACAGCCATATCGATCACGAGAAAAGGAAGAAAGAGAACAAAGCCGATCTGAAACGCCGTCTTGAGTTCGGAGATCATGTAGGCCGGGATCAGCGCACTCGTCGGAACTTCTTCAGGCGAGTTGGGTCGCGCGCTACCTGAGAGTTGAATGAAGAGTGCAAGGTCACGCTCGCGCGTGTGTTTGAGCATGTAAGCACGCATCGGTTCGAGGGCACGCGTTACGGCTTCGGTCTGAGTGATCTGACCGTTAACCATCGGTTGTATCGCTTCATTGTTAATGCGGCTGAGCGCCGGCGACATCACAAACAACGTCAGAAACAACGAGAGACCAATCAAGACCTGATTGTTCGGGGCTTCCTGTGTGCCGAGTGCCTGACGCAGGAAATGGAAGACGACGATCAGACGTGTGAAACACGTCATCGAGATCAAAATAGCAGGAATAAAACTCAGGAGGGTGAGTAGTACTACGACCTGCAACGGCAACGAACCTGAACTCGCAGTTTTAGCGAGATCGATCGGAGTTGGAGACGGTGATGCGGACGGAGCGGCGGCAATTGAAACGGCCAGGAGCAGAAAGACGGAGACGAGAAGGAGGATTCGTTTAAGCATCAGGCCCACTCCCCTTTTGCTGGTTCCTGCGAAGGATTAATGCGATCCGCCGCGGCGATCAATTCTTCCGCGAAGTCGGCGGCATTCTCTCCTTCAAGGATTTCGGCAACTGAGCGTGGCTGGGGCGACACACTCGCGTTGTTTTCCTCCGCGAGTAAGGTAACGGCGTGTGAGGTTGAGCCGAGTAAAAGGGTTCGTTCGCCAAAACGCACTACGGCAAGCGAGCGTTTGTCGCCGAGTGCAAGAGAGTTCAGCACCGCGAGTTGCGGAGCGTCTTCAGCCGGTGAGCCAAACCTCGCGCCGGCAAATCGTTTCATGGCCCACGACGCAGCGACGATCAAACCGACGATCAGCAGCAGAGCGCCGACAGTGCGCAGCAACAGTCCGCTGGTGGACGGCGCCTGTTCTGTCGTGTCGTGCTGGCTGTCACTCATAAACGTCAAGCGATCGTTCGCAGCCGGTTGCGTCTGATCGGCGCGAGCAGCACTCGCCGTCACGAGGAGTAGCAGCAGTGCGATTGTGGAAATAATTTTGCGAGGTTGGACCATTACTCTTGCGGTTCGTTCAGTTCGTTGATGCGAATGCCGGTGCGATCTTCAATCATGACGATCTCACCACGAGCCAGCAGCCGGCCGTCGGCAACTACGTCAACACCTTCGCCGGTCGATCGCGGTAGCTGGACGATGGAATTGGTTTCGAGGTCGAGGATTTCACCAGCCGTTAAAGTGGTGCGGCCTAATTCGACGGCGACGTGCAGGACGAGATCGAGGTGATTGCGCCATGCATCAATCGTCGCGGTGTTAGAAGTTCTGAGTTCTTCTCTATTCATATCGGTTACATCTGCACGATGAAGTCGGTGATATAGATAGCGTGTACTTCGGGTTTGTGGGCTGCTTTTCGAGCTGCAACCAGGAGTTCCTTGCGTAACGTTGCTTTACCTTCAACAGTGAGAATCTCTGCCGAGGTTTTGTTGGTGACAGCAGCGAGAATGGCGTTACGAATCTTGGTGGTGTAAAGCGGATCAACTTTTTCCTCGGTCGATTCACCGACACCGAGGCTGATGGTCATGCGCAGGTAGCGGGCTTCGTTCGGGTCTGCGAGATTGACGATGAATGGCTGCAGCTCGATGACTTCTTTGACATCGGCTTCATCATCACCATCCTCACTGTTCTTCTTCGTGGCGACATGTTCCTGCGGCTTGTTTGAGCCTTTGATCTTCCAGAAGTAGAAGCCACCGCCGCTGCCGCCTCCGAGCAGGACGACCGCGACGAGCAATATCGGGATGAGCTTGCTTTTTTTCTTTGGGATTTCGGCATCGTCTGCCAATAGTTCGGACATTACACAAGACCTCCGTAGCGGTGTTTAGCGAGCGCCGTGCCGCGCGAAAAGAGTCGATTTTATTGAGGTTTTTTGAGGAACTGACGATTCCCCGACGAATGTTGTCGAGTCTTTGACAGTTAGATCCGTGTCATCCGTGGCTAATTAATGCTCGGCTTTGCGGTGTGGGACGTTGTCGGGCAGTTTGTCGGGTGTGCCGATGATCGTGTCTGGTTGAGACTTTTCTGAGGCGGGTTTCTCTTCTTCCGCGGGTGGCTCGTCCTTCTCCGGCGCGTGGAGTCGCATCACGGTGATGCTGATGCGGCGATTTGCCATGTTGTAAGGATCGTCAGGGACGAGAAGTTGAGTATCGGCGTAACCCACGATCCTCTGGATCTGCTCCGGCTTCACACAACTCTTTTCCAATTCACGTCGCGCGGCATTCGCGCGATCAGCCGACAACTCCCAGTTTGTGTAGGTCGAATCCGGCGGAAAGAGATGTCGATCGGTGTGTCCACCAATCAGCAACGGATTCGGAAGCTCGCACACTCCGCGTGCCACTTCTGCGAGGATCGAACGCGCGCCCGGCGTTAACTCCGAACTCCCCGACGAGAACGAGACGCGTTCCGCTTTGTCGAGAATCTGGATCTGTAATCCTTGTTCAGTCATCTCGATATGAATCTGATCCTTGTACTTCGAAAACTCCGGACGCGTTGAAAACTTCTGCTTCAGTTGTGTCGCCAAACCAAACAACGTCTGCTCTTCATCTTTCGAAGTCATCGACGTCGGTTCCTTGCTGACCTTCTTTGGTCCACTAACAACACCGCCGGCCTGAGTATCAAATACACCGGGTGATCGAAAGTAACTGGCAATCGCCTGTTTGAGCTTGGTATCGGCCTGTGAGACAAGCCACAAGACGAGAAAGAGCGCCATCATCGCGGTGACAAAATCCGCATAAGCAACTTTCCACGCGCCGCCGTGATGACCACCGTGCCCTTTTACTTTCTTGACTCGGCGGCGCGGCTTCTTAACCGGTTCTTCCTGGACCTTCATCATCTTGGCTTGAGCTCCTTCAGTTGCGGTTCGAGTTCAGCAGTGGTCGGACGGTCGGCGGTGAAGAGTGTCTTGCGGGCAAATTCAACGGCTGTCGTTGGTGCGGCGCCGTTAGCAAAAGCGAGGACTGCCACCTTCATACATTCAAAGTATTTCGTTTCGTCGACGGAAAGGTTCTCGATGTTGGCTGCAATAGGCGCCAGCATTCCGTAAGAAAGCAGAAGACCGAGAAACGTGCCGACGAGTGCGGCTGCGACGTGATGACCAAGCTCTTCCGGTGGTCCATCGAGGTGTTGCATGGTCACCACAATGCCAAGCACGGCAGCGACGATGCCCAGGCCGGGCAGCGAATCGGAAACGCGATTCAACAGCGCCGGCACCACAGCACTTTCGGCGTGATGCGTCTCGAGTTCTGTTTCCATCGCGATCTCGAGATCCTCCGGGCCGGCAGCACCGTTAACCAGCATCTTCATCGCGTCGCAGAAAAAATCGACGGCATGATGATGCGCGAGGAATTTCGGGTACTTCGAAAAGATCGTCGACTGGTTGGGAGCGTTGACGTCTTCTTCGATCGAGAGCAGGCCGCCTTTCTTCGCGTTGATGAAGACTTCATATTGAAGTCGCAGCAATTCGGTGAAGGCGTCCTTGTTGAAAGGCGAACCCTTGAGTGCGAGTGGCAGACGCTTCACGAGCATCATCAACAGCTTGACCGGATTTGCAGCGATCATCGAGCCGAACGCGGCGCCGATGATCACGACAAATTCCGAGGGCTGCATCAACACACCCAACGGTCCCTGGATCATCAGGTAACCCCCGATGACGCAGGCGAGCACAATAGCAATACCGATTATGAGAAACACAGTGTTTGTACCTTGAGGGGGGTATCCACAGATTACGCAGATTCAATCTGTGAAATCTGTGGATGAGATAGGTTAGACATTCTGCAGTAGATCCTGGAGTGTTTGGCTGATCGTTGAGATGACGCGCGAGTTGGCTTGAAAGCTTCTCTGCGCCACGATCAGATCGGTAAACTCGGACGCGAGATCGACGTTGCTCTCTTCCAACACATTGCCGACGACGAGACCACGACCACCACTCGCGGCAGCACCAATCGATGGCTGTCCCGAAGCAGCAGTCTCACCAAATTGATTGCCACCGAGACGGCTTAGACCATCCTGCGAATTGAAAGTTGCCAGAGCGAACTGTGCGATCGGACGCACCTGGCCGTTGCTGAACACGGCCGACAAAGTTCCATAGTGATCCGCCGACATCGACAGTCCGGTCAGTGAACCAGCCGCAAAACCGTCCTGAAGAATCGCAGCGACTCCGGAAGGCGCAGCAAAGTTTGTGATGTTACCCGCACCCTGACTACCGTCGGGATTTGTTTGGAAAAGATTGACGTCGATCGACGGCAGCTCAGCGCCATCAAGCTCAGTTTGATCCGGAATGACGCGCAGTGTTGCTGGTCCAGTAAGCGCACCGGCGGCATCGAACACAAGCGCGGAAGGATCACTACCGGTATCGATCGTGGCCGCGTGGCCGTCGAGCGTGCCCGCAACCTGGTAAGTGCCGTCGGCTTGTTTCGTAAACGTTATATCGAGCGTGTGCGAGACGCCTTTGGAATCGTAGACCTGCATGGGAGCGTGAAAAGCAATGCCGGTCTGATCGGTGGCGTTGAGATTCATCTTTAACGTCGTTTCGGTCGTCTGCACCGGCGCGGTGGTTTCGCCGATCGGAATCCTGATCGACGTGAGTTGTCCGCCCGGCGGAATCTCGAGTCCAACCGCGGCGTAGCCCTGCACCTGAGAACCGTTTGGCGTCACGAGAAAACCTTCTTTGTCGATCGAGAAATCGCCGGCACGCGTGTAGACCTGAGCTCCAGACGCGTCACGCGCGATGAAGAAACCGCTGCCTTGAATTCCGACTGCGGTCGACGAAGCGTTATCGGCAAGATTGCCCTGGGTGAAGTTGGTAGGAATCGCGGCAGTGTTCACCCCGCTGCCAACCTGCATCGTGCCACCGGCGCCGTTCATTCTTACACCGAGGGTATTGGTGAAGATGTCGGAAAAGGTGATCGAACTGCTTTTGAAAGCGGTGGTGTTTGCGTTCGCGATATTGTTTCCGGAGACGCCGAGTGAATTTGAGCTGGCGCGCAGACCGGAAAGCGCGGTCGAAAATGAAAAAGGCATTCTGTGTTCTCCTTATGAATTGACCTGGTCAGCTGAATTACCGGCGGGCATGAGTTTGCCCAAACGTTCGTTGATGCTGATGAGTTGTTCGAGCGAATTGAATTGGGCCAGTTGAGCGACAAACTGTGTTCCGTCCTGCGGCGCGAGTGGATCCTGATGTTTCAGTTGTTCCACCAGCAGTTTCAGGAACGCGTCCTGCCCGGTCTTATTTGTCTGGCTTGATTGAGTAGTCGTTGAATTGACTAATGAATTGATTGCTTGAATGTCCATTGTTTCCTTCCTGCCGGCGTCTTCAGGCACGCAGGCTGACGAGTTTTTCTTCCTCAGGTTTTGTGTTTACGACCGATTCGGTTTTGTCGGGCGTGGCAAAAACAGTTTCGTTTGAGTGGTTTGAAGCGCCACGACCTTCTGCGTTTCCGCCGAGTAAACCGGTTTCGGCTCTGATTTCAATTTTGTCTACCGTGAAGCCCGCACGAGTTAACGATTCACGCAGTTCACCGAGTGTTTGCGACAGGAGAGTGCGAGCGCTTTCGCGTTCCACGTTCAGATTAGCGCTGAGCCTTCCCTCCGCATCGCGGGTGAGCTGAATTTCGATTTGGCCCAACTCCTTCGGACGCAAACGAAAGCGGATCGACTTGGTCTCAGCCGCGTTCGTCATTGCGGCGAGCGCAACTATCTGGTCCAGCGTCTGCGACTTGATCGAAACAATGCTTCGGGGATTGTCGATGGGCCTGGAGCTGGTAAAAATCGAAGTCTCGATTCCGGTTTGATTGATTACCAGCCCTTCTCGATCGCCTTGCTGCTTTTCGGAATTACTTGAAGAGACAAAATTATTCAGCAGGCCTTTGACTGGATTTGAAGTCGTGCGTTCGAAGTTGCGCTCGATCGCGAGCGCCAGATCGCTTGCGATCTGAACCGGATCAGTGTGAACAACCCGGGTTTCGATTACCTGGTCGATCATCTTTGCTTCTTCGCTCAGAGGAGGCGCAGGCGGAAGTGGTATGTCGAATTGTTCCGGTTCCGTGCCGCCAGCAGGCGCTCCCACCATTACGGGCAGGACTTCGGGTTCGATTTCGATCGTTGGCGCTGCTTCAAGACTCAACGACGGCGTCTCAGAAATCGCCGGAGTTTCAACTTCTTCGCCGGCGACCGGCGGTGGCGTTGGCATCGACGGCATCGACATGACGCAGAACGACGCGAACATCGAAGCAAATTCATCGGCTAACACGTCGTCCAGTGGTGTGCTCGCGGATGGTCCTGCTTCGGCGGTTAAAGCAAGTGAATTTGTGGTTACTAAATTTGTCATCTTTTTTCTGTTACGAGCTTGCGCGTGACGGCGATAACCGCCATTTCATCCAGTATCTTTTGCTCTTCCCTGGCCAACTCCTGGCGATAACGGTCGCGTTGACGCTCGCGTAAATTGGCGGTCGTTTCTGATTGGCGCGAAGCTTCAGTCAATTCGCCGCGCCGCACGTCGACGTTCTTCTCGAGGTTTCGAATGACGCTTCGTGCAAAACGCTCGTTCTCCAGCAGCGATCCGATGTAGTCCATGTGGGTCGCAATCGTGTGCGCGTGCACCTCTTCCGATTGATGCAGCGCGAGATACTCGTTCACAGCCGACTCACGATGCTGTAGCACTTCCTGAAGCTGTTCGTTGGCGCGAGAAAGCTCGCGCGTGGCCAGAACGAGCTCACGCTCCGCCGCTTCGCGTTTGATCTCACGCACGTTGTGCACTGCCTGGAGTGAAAACTCGAATCGTTTCATTTACTGACCCCACCTCTTCCCTGAATCTCCACGATCTGTTCCACCGCTTCCTGCAGCTCAACTTTCAACGTGCGGTCCTGTTTCAAATAGGAAATGATCTGGTCGTGATTCTTAATCGCCTCGTCGACCACGGGGCTACTTCCCTTTTGATAAGCACCGATCTTGATCAGGTCTTCGGCGCCGTTGTACGCGGCGAGCAGTTCACGCAGACGTCCTGCAGCCTGACGATGCTCGTTATCGGTGACTTCGGAAAAGAGTCTGGAAGCGCTGTGCAACACGTCGATGCAGGGATAGTGGTGACGAGCAGCGAGTGCGCGCGACAGCACGATGTGTCCATCGAGGATCGATCGCACCGCGTCGGAGATCGGCTCGTTCATGTCGTCGCCTTCAACCAAAACGGTGTAGAAACCGGTGATCGAACCGCCGTTGGAAAAGTTGCCGGCACGTTCCAACAGTCGCGGTAGGAGAGCAAACACCGAAGGCGTGTAACCTTTTGATGAGGGCGGTTCACCGGCGGCGATTCCGATTTCGCGTTGAGCCATCGCAAAGCGCGTCACCGAATCCATAATCAATAAAACTCGCGCGCCGCCGTCTTTGAAGTATTCAGCAATCGCAGTCGCGGCGAGTGCGGCGCGAATACGAACGAGCGGTGAGTCGTCGGAGGTTGAGCAGACCACCACCGAGCGCGCCATTCCCTCTTCACCAAGCTCACGCTCGACAAACTCACGCACTTCGCGACCTCGTTCACCAATCAATGCAATCACGTTTACCTGCGCTGTCGTGTGCTTCGCCATCATGCCCAGCAACGTCGACTTGCCTACACCTGAACCGCCAAAAATGCCCATGCGCTGGCCGGCGCCGATCGTTAGCAAACCATCGATCGCTCGCACGCCGGTCGCGAGTGGCTCGCTAATGTTCGCGCGCGCAAGCGGATTGGTTGATTCACGATGAAGTGGATAGAAAGACTTGAAATCGATGGGACCAAGGTCGTCGAGCGGTCTTCCCATCGCGTCGACAACGCGCCCCAGCAACTGTTCGCCAACACCAATCTCGGCGCGCGAACCGGCAGCCACAACAGTGTCACCGGCACGTACACTCGGCATTCGTCCGAGCGGCATGGAAAGCACCGTGCCCTCTCGAAAACCGATGACTTCGAGCAGCGTGTCGGCCTCGTTTTCGCGGCCCACCAGATAACAAACGTCGCCGACAGCAACCGCAGGTCCACGCGACTCGATGACCAGACCAACGGCACGAGTAACAGAACCCGTCGACTTGATCGGATCCACACTCTCGAGCGTGCTGAAGTAATTCGACAGCAGTGGCGAATTGTTCGGTTGTTTCGTGTGGGTGTTCATTCGTTATGAGCCAAGAAAGGCCCGCTCAATTTCCTCAAATTGCTGTTCGATGCGGGCGTCGACATCGCCCATTTCAGTGTGAATCAAACAACCGCCGCGAGTTACCGAACGGTCTTCGACGAGGTCGATAGCGTGAGTTGTATTCAAACGACGACGATGTGAGTTGACGTATTCGAGATCATCCGGATGCAGGCGAACACTCGCGGTGACGCGATTGTGAGCACGCGAAAGACCGATACGTGCGAGCGTCATGACGATTTCGGGGTCGATCGTTACTTCCCGGTGGACCACTTTGCGCGCAATCTCGAGCGCCAGTCGCACCAGTTCGCGCTCAGCGGTAGCAGTGATTTGCGCACGCAAACCGTTGAGATCTTCGAGACTTCTCGTGAGACGTTCACGCCATGGATCGATCTTTTTCGTAATCTCATTCGCCACTTCTGTTTCTACGAGTTTGCGTGCGTTCGCGTGCGCTTCTTGTTCGATCTCGGAGGCTTTCTGTAATGCTGCCGCGATTATGTTTTCCGCGTCGTCAGCGGTTGAGTGACTCGTCGGCGCCGGCGCGAGCGTAAATGGCTTCGATATTGACGCCGGTTCGTTCAAGAGCATGAGCGTCTCGATTCGATCCTGCTGGCCGCTTTTGATCAATCTAGCTGACATAGACTTCGTCGCCACCGCCTCCTGACAGATTTACGATTCCCTTTTCATCGAGCTCGCGCACGACGTCGATTACCTGGCGCTGCGCCGCCGAAACTTCTTTCAGTTTCACCTGGCCCATGTAGTCCATTTCTTCCTTCATCAACTCGACCGCCTTGGACGACATGTTTGAGAAGAACTTGTTTTGCAGATCGGGGACTGTGCCCTTGAGTGCGAGACCAAGAACTTTCTTGTCGACTTTCTGAAGGATCTCGCGGATGCCCGCGTCGTCAATTAACAGCAGGTCGTCGAAGCTGATCATGAGGTTACGAATCTCGAGCGCGAGATTTGGCTGATTTGCTTCAATCTCTTCAAGCATGCCGCGCGTCACTTCACGATCGAGGTGATTGCAGATCTCAGCCACCGAGCGGATACCACCAACGCTCTGGCGATTATCCGGACCGACGGTTTTTAGTTTCTGGTCCAATACCATCGAGATGCGACGCACCACGTCCTGCGAGATCGCCTGCAAATTAGACATTCTTAAAACGATGTCGGTGCGTTGCGCTTCGGGAATGTATTCAAGCGTGGCCGCGGCTCGCGATGCATCAAGATGGGCCAGAACGACGGCGATTGTTTGCGGATGTTCATTCTGAAACAACTTTGAGAGCTGTTGTGGATCGACTCTTTGCAAGGCTTCGAAACCCGCGGTGCTTTCGAGCGAACGCGTCATCTTTTCGAGCAAACGCTTCGACGTTTCCGGGCCATAAGCCTTGAAAAGCAGACGCTTGGCATAATCGACACCGCCCGAAGCAACATAAGATTGCGCCACCAGCAGTTGATGAAACTCCTCAACCACGTCGTCCGCGATTTCGGACGAGACTCGCGACAACGCCGACAACTCCCGCGAGATCAACTGCACCTCTTCTTCGTCGAGAAACTTGAAAATCTCGCTGGCCACATCTTCTCCCATCGCAATGCAGAAGACGGCTGCTTTGCTGATTCCGTTCAAACTGTCAGACGGTCGAGCCAGCGATGCGAGTGAATCCTGAATTGGTTCAGCGGCAACCATGTCCATTGTCAGTCGTCTTTCTTTCTTAGTCTTTGGATTAACGTGAGCCTTCCTGGAGCCAGCCGCGCACTGTCATCGCGACACTCTCAGGTTGTTTCCGGGTGCGTTCGATCAACTGTTTGCGCAACGCGCTGGCGCGCACTGCGTCCTGTGGGAAGGAAGCAATTTCGCGTGCGACCTGTGCTTCCATGTCGGCTTCGATCTCGGCGACCGTACGGGGCGCGTCGAAAGCGCTTCCCGAGGTGCGCTCAGCCACTGCCGGCAAGGCGAGCGGTGATCTTCCGCCTCCGTCGATTAGCTCCCGCGATTTGGCTGCATTCTGTAGAGCCTTCTTCGCCGGACGAATTACAAAGAAGATCAGCAGCAACGCCACGAGCGCGAGCGCGCCGTACTTGATTCCGGTGCGCATCATTTCTGTATTGCGTTCCATCCACGTCGGCGTGCGCACTTCAACTGTCGGCTGATCGAACGGTATCGACTCCACGACGATCTGATCGCCACGATTACTATCGATACCGACCGCTGCCGAGACGAGTTCCTGCATTTTTCTCAACTCATCGGGTGTGCGCGTGGTGCTGACGCCGTTGACGTTTTTGAAATCAACTAACACTGAAACCGAGAGACGCGAGATCTGGCCACCACCGCCAACCGTGCGCGTCACGGTCTTGTTCATCTCGTAACTGGTAGTGACCGCCTCGCGACGATCGCCAGAAGGATCACCGGAAGTCGTGGGGCTCGCGGTCGCGACCGGGCTGGGTTTAGCCGTCGGATCGTTGGCACGAACGCCCACGACATTTCCGGTTGCCGCGAGAGCGTTATTCCTTACTTCCTGAGACGTCTGTTGCGAACGAATGACCTGTGACTTCGGATCGTATTTCTCTTCGGTTTGTTCGACCTGACTGAAATCGAGTTTCGCCGCGACATCGGCGCGCGCATGACCTACACCGGTGATTGGTTCCAGCATCGAAACGATTCGCGCCGCCGTTTCACCTTCAAACTTTCGACTCGCTTCCAGGTGTGAATTGAAAGTGCTGGCATCACCACCGCCGCCGCCACTGACTCCGTGTCCCGATTGCGACAGCACTCGTCCCTGCGTATCCATCACGGCAACATCGGCCGGATCCAGTCCTTCCACCGCACTCGCGACGAGACTGACAACTGCTTCCGTGCGCTCGCGCGTCAGCATGCGACCCTGGCGCATACGTAACATCACCGACGCTTTTGCACGCTCAACTTTGTCGGCATAAATCGAGTCGTGTGGCTGCGTCACGTGAACGCGGGCCGATTCAACTTCGTCCATGCCTTCGAGAGTGCGGCCCAATTCGCCTTCGATTGCACGTTGATAATTAACTTGTTGGGTAAAGTCGGTGACACCAAAACTGGTGCGATCGAAGATGTCGAAACCGACGTGACCGCCCGCGAGTGTGCCCGACGAAGCCATCTGCAGACGCAACTCCGAAACGCGATCTGAGGGAACGCTGACTACTGTTCCACTGCTCGAGAGTTTGTAGGGAACGTTTTGAGACTTTAGTTTGTCGACGATCGATTGCGCATCGGCCGGTTTGAGATCGGAAAAAAGAACTGCATATTCCGGCTGCGAACCGTAAAAGATGAGAACGGCCATCAGGGCGATGGTGCCGGCGCCGGCGAGCACGACTGTGAGTCGCTGCCCAAATTTCAGGCGCGACCACAACTCGGATGATTGTTTGATAATTGGAGGCATGCGTTAGAGAGGAAAAGGGAAAGGATTGTTTACAAATGTCGGTTCAGACCTGCATTCTCATGATCTCTTCATAAGCGCCCACGACTTTGTTCCTCACTTGTAAAGCAAACTGAAAGGTGAGATCCGCGGTCTGTAACGCAATGATCGTGCGATGAAGATCCGGTGATTCGCCAGTGACTGCGAGCGCAGTCTCTCGATCCGAGGTGCCCTGCGATTTTTCAACTGACTGCACCGCGTCTTTGACCATCGAGCCGAAACTACCATCGGACTTCACGCCCGAAGCGGCATTCGTATTCGACGATCCGATTTGAGAAATGAGGGTCGAGGGATTAAGTCCGTTAATTGTCATTACACATCACCAAGTTTCAGGCTGGCGCGGGCCATTTCTTTCGCCGCGTTGAAGGCAGTGCTGTTAGCTTCAAACGATCGCGCCGCCGACATCATGTTGATCGTTTCTTCGAGTGGATCGACGTCAGGCATGGTCACGTAACCGTCCGCATCTGCATCCGGATGACCTGGATCGTAACGACGGACGCCGTTATTTGATTCCGAGATCTGGGTTGTGGCCCGAACACCCGCGGCTGTGGGTGTTGCTTCGTTTAGAAAACTGTCGAAAGAACTGCCGCCAAGCGCGGACAAACCCGGCGTGTCCATCGCGGTCGTTTCAAAAACAACGTCACGACGGCGATATGGACCACCTTCAGCGGTGCGGGTGGTTTCGGAGTTGGCAAGGTTTGACGACGCGGCTTCAAGACGCTCGCGTTGTGCGGTCATTCCCTGCGATGCAATTTTGAAAATGTTGAATACTGACATGACGTTTACTTGCCCTCGCGGATTGCCATACGCAGCGTGCGAAAACGCATTTGCAGTAGTTGAGCGCCGGTGATGTATTTGCCGCCGGCTTCGGCAAGCGTGGCCATTTCGCGTGAGCTGTCGACTGTATTCCCGTCGATGCCGATCGTGGCTGATTCCTGATCGACGATACCTGGCGTGGTGGATAATTGGTTTTGATTACCGCCGGGTGTGAGCGCTTCGCGAGCGGCATTTTTCAGAAAGTCGTCGAAGTCAACTTCTTTGGCTCTGAATCCCGGTGTATCGGCGTTGGCCAGATTACCGGCAACAACTTCGGCGCGACGGCTCTGCACGTCGAGAAACGTGCTGAGCAAGTTGGTTATGTTGTCCATTCCTGGCAATGCCATCTACAGAAACCTCCGCGAGGCAGTTAGCAACCGTTGTGCCCTACTGCAAAGTGCTCATTTACAGCGTTGTTTGAGTGAGAGCGATGGCGAATTGTTGGCAGGTCATGGTGCAGTGTCACTTTCTTGACATCAGTATCCACAGATTACACAGATTGGTTAATAAATCTGCGTAATCTGTGGATACTACCGGTCCAAGTTAAAGTTTTTCCGTGTCGTGCCGATAAGCAGTAAGGACTTTGACGTCCATAGACTCGCCCGACCTCGTAGTGGCCGTTAAAGGAGAAACTTTGTGAAGATATTGATTGCCGAAGACAACCGCGTGTCGCGGCGTTTGTTGGAGGGAATGCTCAAATCCTGGGGTCACACACCCGTGCTAACTGGCGACGGCCTGGAAGCGCTCTCGGTGTTGCGCGCTGACGATCCGCCACAAATCGCGGTGCTTGACTGGATGATGCCGGGGATCGATGGCATTGAGCTGACGCGCGTGTTGCGAGAAGAACCCGGCGCCGCTGCCGTTCCTCTTTACATCATTATGTTGACCGCAAAAGCCAGCGAGGAAGACGCCGCAATGGCGCTAAAAGCAGGTGCTGATGACTTTCTTTCCAAACCATTTCAAACCGATGAACTCCGCGCGCGCTTAGCGGTCGGAAGCCGCATCGTTGACCTGCAAACCAAACTAACCATTCAAGTATAAGCAGATGTGGCCTTTTGCCGCATTTCGGAACGTACTGTAGGGGCGGCCCTCCGTGGCCGC
>DASSFI010000012.1:0-12122 GCA_035694465.1 Pyrinomonadaceae bacterium
GATTGAGTTCCATGAGGGGGCGGCCACGGAGAGCCGCCCCTACAGTACGTTCCGAGTTACAAGAGACATTGAGAGTTGTAGCGACCGAGATTGATCTATAATGGGGCGCGCATCATTTTGCGCCCTCATAATCAATCGCAAAAAAATCGGGCCGGAAGGGTCAGGCGCCGAAAAATTTTTCCGGCGGTCGAGTGCGTACTGACGTTTGCAGATGAGTGAAGACACACAGAGCGTGACGAAACTGCTCCGCGACGCACAAGCGGGTGACCGAACGGCACTCGACGAATTGGTGCCGCTCGTCTATCGCGAGTTGAAAGGGATCGCAGCCCGACAGCTTGCGGGCGAACGTCCCGGTCACACCCTCCAAGCCACCGCGCTCGTCAACGAAGCGTACCTGCGTCTCGTTGACCAGCACTCCGTCGACTGGCGCAATCGCGCGCACTTCTTCTCGATCGCCGCCGAAACAATGCGCCGTATCCTCGTCAATCACGCCGTCAGTCGTCGCGCCGAGAAACGTGGCGCGGGCGCGACACTGCTCCCACTCGACGAAGCCACCAGTTTTTCTGACCGCCGCGACGTCGATCTGATCCTGCTCGACGAAGCACTCACATGTCTCGCAACGCTCGACAGCACGCAGGCACGCATCGTCGAGATGAAATTCTTCGCCGGCCTCTCGAACGAAGAGGTAGCGGAAGTCATGTCAACGTCCGAATCAACAGTCAAACGCGAGTGGCGCAGCGCCAAGGCGTGGCTCGCAACGCAACTTACGTAGATCTATGTCCCCCGAAACCTGGCAAGAGATCAAACGAATCTTCAACGCCGCAGTCGAGCTCGATCCAGCAGAGCAAGTCGCTTTTCTCGACTCGTCAGATCTCGATAACGACGTGCGACGCGAAGTCGAACGGATGCTAGCTGCAGACTACGCCACCGTGCGGGATCACTCCCTCCTTGCAACTCACTCGTTCACAGAAGGCGCGCGTCTCGAAGGCCGGCGTATCGGACGCTATCGGATCGTGAGCGAGGTTGGACGCGGCGGTATGGGCGCGGTCTTCGCCGCCGTGCGCGACGACGGCCAGTTCGAACAAAAGGTCGCCATCAAAGTTATTCTGAGCGGCCTTAACACTGACACCATCGCCCGTCGCTTCCGTAACGAACGACAGATACTCGCCTCGCTCGAACACCCGAACATCGCACGTCTCCTCGACGGCGGAATGAGCGACGACGGTCTTCCCTTCTACGTGATGGAATTTATCGAAGGCGAACCCATCGACGACTACTGTCGCACCCGCGATCTCACGCTTCACGCACGTCTCGATTTATTCCGGCAGGTCTGTGCTGCCGTCTCATACGCACATCGTCGTCTGATCGTCCATCGCGACATCAAGCCATCAAACATCCTCGTCACACCGGCGGGCGAAGTGAAATTGCTTGACTTCGGCATCGCGAAAGTCGTCTCTCAAACAACCGGTGACGAGCTCGGCACCGCCACGCAACTCGGCTTGATGACACCCGCTTATGCGAGTCCTGAACAATTTCGCGGCGAACAGGTCACAACCCTGACAGACATCTATAGTCTTGGCGTCGTGCTTTATCGTTTGCTGACGGGACAGTTACCTTACGACTTGTCCGGTCTTCGACTCGATCAGATGTTGCGTCTCGTTTGCGAAACCGAACCGACGCGACCGAGTCACGCAATCGCGAACTCAGCAGACAGCACCGAAGGTCTCGACAGCAACCCACAAACTTTGAAAGGCGATCTCGACAACATCGTCCTTAAAGCTCTCAAGAAAGAGCCTGATCGAAGATACGAATCAGTCGAACAATTCTCCGAAGACATTCGCCGTTATCTCGCGGAGCTTCCGGTCTCGGCACGGCCTGACACCTTCTCGTACCGTGCGTCGAAGTTCGTCAAACGCAACCGTGTAGCTGTCATTACTGCTTCGCTTGTCTTCTTCGCGCTCATCGCAGGCATCGTCGGCACGACTTATCAGGCGCGAGCCGCACGACGCGAACGCGAGCGTGCTGAGAAACGATTTGAGCAGGTGCGCAAACTCGCGAACAATGTCGTCTTCAAGTATCACGACGCGATCGCAGACTTGCCTGGGGCAACGGCGACTCGCGAAATGTTGGTGAAAGACGCACTCGAATATCTCGACAACCTTTCGCAGGATGCCCAGGACAATCCCGCCCTCGCGCAGGAACTGGCTCTTACTTATCTCAAGATCGGAAACGTGCAGGGCGAGACTTACCGCGCGAACCTCGGCGATTCCGCCGGCGCGCTCGTGAGTTACGGCAAGAGCGTCGAGATTCTCGAGAGTCTCGTTCGTAAGGACGACAAGAACCCGACGCTACTCAACAATCTCCGTCTCGCCGCGCAGCAGAAAGCCTATCTGCTCGTCCGGCTGCAACAGTGGAAAGAGGCGGAGGAGATGGGCCAAAAAGTCGTCGACATCAGTCGCCGGCTCGTCACGCTCGATCCTAACAACCTCGACTACCGCAACACACTCGCACGCAGTTATCAGGTCAAAGGCGACACGATGGAGTTTGCCGGTGGTGACGAGGAAGTCATCAAATGGTATCGATTGTCAGCGGAAGAGGCGCAGGCTGCGCTCGAGAAAAATCCTTCAGGCGAGACGATTCGCCGCGTGATGGCCGCGAATGTTCAGCGTCTCGGTACGCGCCTCGAATACCACGCCGACACCCTCCGCGAAATGGGCAAGACCGACGCCGAGATCGCACCGCTTTATGTCGAAGCGGAGTCGCTGCATCGACGTTCGTTTGAGTTGAGTGAAGCATTGCAGCGTGAGTTTCCACAGATTGAGATCTACCGTCGCTTCGTCGCTGCGACCAGCATCAATCTCGGCACAGCGATGGCCCGCGTCGGCAAAGGCGAAGAAGGAATTCCCTACATCATGCGTGCGTTTGCAATCCTGCGTGCGATTGCCGAACGCGATCCTAAAAACAACGAGGCCAAGCGCGACGTGGCTGAGCTCTGGCAGTACATGGGATTCGCGCGTGATGCGATGGGCCAGAACTCTGAGGCTGTTAAGGCCAATCTCGAGTCACTTAAGATTCTCGAAGAGATCACGACCAACGACGCTTCAAACTTCGAGTTTCTCAAACAGACTCACCTTACTTACAACAAGACCGGCGACATCTTTCTCAAGCAGGGAAAGTTGTCCGAAGCACTTGTTTATTATCGCAAGGGAATGGCTTACGTCGAACGGATGTCGACACTCAACGAAAACACTCAGATCGCGGTGCTGCGCAGCGAGTCAAACCACAAAATCGGCGCTGCGTATCTCGCCCTCAACTCGCTCAACGACGCCCACACGTATCTATTAAAAGCACAGGAAGATCTACTTAACCTGCAACGCCGAAACGAGCTCGGCAAAAACTACGAACACAGATTGCGCCTCATCGCAGCAGAGCTGGAGAAGATCGGTGAACGCGGATAAACGCTAATCTGCGTCCATCCGCGTTCATCCGCGTTAACTAAACCTTCAGTGCGATCTTCCCGAGGTGATGTTCTTTGAGCGCTGCTTGTGCGTGAGCAGACTGCTCGAGTGGATAGACCTTGTGGACGTGCACTTCGAATGGACCAGCCGTGATCAGTTCATTCAATCGATCAACAGCTTCGCGGCCACCTTCGCCATCGTATGCCTCGACGTTAACTCCCTCGCGTGCCTTCGGTACCGGCATCACGCCGTTCGGATGTGCAATCCGTCCGCCCGCTCGAATCGCAGCCAGCGCGCGATCAGTCGCATCACCACCAGCGGTAACGAGTGCGGCGTCGATGCCGTCAGGTGCAAATTCGCGGGCCATATCAAGCACCTTGTCACTACGGCCATCGACTACAACATCCGCGCCGAGACGTTTGACAAAACTCACGCCGTCTTCGCCTGACGCCACTGCAAACACGCGCGCGCCCAATCGCTTTGCGAGTTGGACCGCGAGGTGTCCGATGCCGCCGCTGGCGCCGAAGATCATCACCGACTCGTCTGGTTCCAGACTGAGTACATCTTCGAGACCTCGTAACGCCGTTAGACCATCACTGGGCAGCACCGCAGCCTGGTCCATGCTGAGACCGCTGGGGATGATCGCGGTGTTTTCCGGTTTAACGACCGTATACTCCGCGTAAAAACCGCCTTTCGGATTTCCGAGTTCGGCGGCGTACACGCGATCGGCTTCCTTGAAGTCTGTTACGTTTTTGCCGACTGCGGCGACTGTCCCGGCGCCGTCAGTTCCCAACACGTACGGAAATGTCGGTTTCATGCCGAGCACTGCCACGAACATGCCTTCGCGTTCGAATGGATCCCACGCACCCACGCCGGCGTTTTCGACGTGAATCAAGATCTCGTCCGCGTCTGGTTCTGGGACCGGCACGGTTTGCATCTTCAGTGTTTCGGGACCGCCGAAACGGTCGAGCGCCACGGCACGCATCGTTTGTTCCTTAGCTTTTTTCGTCTGAGTCATTACATTTACTCCTTAATTATTTCTCAGATCGCTGAGGTTATGTCGCCGGGAGTTCACGCGCTTCACAGAACCATCGCTTTTTTGTGTGACACCGATTTGTTGTGAGCGCCCAACTTCGTACCCACCCCGCTAGCATTCTTCAAGATCACAATTTGTGATCTTGAAGGTCAGGCGAAATCTCTGAACCGATTACAATTTGTGATCGGTTTCCTTCCAGTAACGCGAATACTCCCTACAGACGTTTATTTCTTCGTAACCTTGGCGCGGAAACCTATAGGTTTTCTCTTAACCGGCGGTGGCTTCATTAACTGACGAATGGTGCTAAAAACAGTTCTAAATTGCTCATCGTAGTCTTCTTCCAGCCTGTCCAGTCGCTCAATCAGTGTCTCATTCGAAAGAAGCATTTGGCGCAATCTGACAAAGGTGCGCATGATTTGAATGTTTACCTGGATCGCACGCTCCGACTTTAGCACGCTGGACAGCATCAAGATTCCATGCTCGGTAAAAGCGTACGGTTGATACTTGCGATGTGTTCCCCGGAGATTCTTTAAGGTCACAATTTGTGACCTTAAACGTTTCTGTCGTTCGCGCTCCTCGGTTTCAGTTTTTGTCAGTTGAAACATGAAGTCTTCCGGAAACCTGTCACGGTTTCGTTTGACGGCCTGGTTGAGAACTTTGGTAGTGACAGCATAAAGCTTCGCTAAATCGTGATCGAGAATTACTCTCTTTCCGCGAATGAGAGTTATGGTGTCTTCGATTAACTCGTTTGGTAAGGCAATTGAGGTATTCGGCATGTGAGGTTCCTTTCGAAAGCGTTGAGTTAGTACGTTGTGAGATACGCACCAGATTACTCCAATCTGTGCCATCTGTGTACCTGAATTTCTTTTATTGGATTCAAGACATGATCTGCGAGATCTCAAACATGCACGAACAACTCACGCTCGATCATTTCGACTTGGCTCTACGAGTCTTTCGCGACGTCTTCGAGGAATTCAAACGTAGGATCACCGACCTGGTCCAATATGCGCTCGTATTTTCTGTTCTCATCCTGAGGAGCATCGAAATCAGGAGCCATTTTGTCTCTGGTGCCCTTAAGACTTCCTGCTCGGCGCACGGATGTCTTAGACGTCGTCGTCGAGTGTTGATACTGTTCGAGATGCTTAAGGAGAATGAGGCGGTCAGCAGGCGTAAGGGCCTTCACCTCCTCAATTATTTTGTTCAGTCTCTCAGATGACATGTCGCCCTCACAACGGGTGATAACTCACTGGCCGGGTATTGTACTACTAGCTTCCAGCATGGTCGATTAGTTGTTCAATGTGCTAGATTCTTTCCAGCCTTGCAAACTCCCAGTTCCTTCCACGGGTATGGAATCTGAACGAATAACAAGAAACAGCAGAATCGATTGTCGCCAAAGCCTTTCGTGGTGAGCTTGTCACTCAAGATCAGAACTGATAGCTCGCAACCTGGTCCAGATCAGTGATATGACAAAGCAAATGTCAGGCTATTTGTTGGGTCTCATCATCTCCTTCGTCGCCGCTGTCGCGGTGGGCATCGGGGCGTTAATCTATCTCAGAGCGCTTCTCGTCGAGGCTTTCATGAGTTTGGGGAGTGATAAGAATCCGCTGCCGTTGCTGTTACTGATGCTTGGTGGGTATCTGCTGTTTGCGGGTGTGGTGGCGGTGGTAACGAATCGCGTCTATAACACGCGGACGGGTGTGGCGTTTCTGATCAATCTTGCGCCGCTCACGATCATGGTCGTCCTGGCCGTTGGCTGGAGAGGGTATCGCGATTACGCCTGGGATCGTCGTCGCACGGTCTCATTCCAAAACGCCATCGCTGACGCGCCGGCCATTTACCTCGGCGAGCCCTTCGTCAAAATGGTTGAGCGGCCGGTCGGTGGCGTGGTCCTGCTCGTGCACGTGCCTTTCACGGTCGATCGGACCATCCACGCCCATAGCCTGAATATCTTAGTAGTGCCGCTCCATCCGGGAAGAGAGATCCAATACTCCGCCAAACGCGAATGCAACTACGCCTCTGAAGAACCGTCAAACACCTACTATGTCGTTGACCGGGAACACGCCGAGCCCACGCGGCCAGGCGAATACCCGGGTATTAGGACGGAACTCGATCCCGGCAAGCAGTACTACCTCTTCAAAGAGCTACACATCGCCCGCTCCGAATGTGCATTGTCGGATTTTCAGGACTTCGATCCGAAACAATTAAGCGTCACCATCGATACCGCCCCGCTCAAGCAGGAACTCGAAAAGACGCGCAGATGAAGCCGTCAGTTTATGTAAATCAGTAATCTATCCTCACTGTACCGCTTAAACCCGAACTCATACGGCAAGGGCCGGAAATAAAGAAGCGAGGTCTCAAAATTCATCAGACTCGCGAAATCGTACATCTCATGGAGTTTTGCCGGCACCTTGGTGGCAAGGGCAGAATCGTTTACCGGAACCAGAACCATCAATTTGAACTTGTCCTCAAACCACGTCGAACTTCCTGCTACGTCGACGCTTTCGATTCTGAAGTTGCCTAATTTTTGCACCGACTTGAACAACGTATCGTTTGTGAAAGTGAACTTAAAAGGAAAACCGAAATCGACTATGCTTTCGGCGCCCACACGTCTGGGGTTTCCTCTAACATCTTCATAGCGGACGGCAACGTCTCGATTAATTTTGGCAACTTGTGAATCAAGCGGCACGACCAGTTTCTTCTCGACCAGTACATCGAGAAACGATTTCGTCTTCTCGTTCTTTTTCTTGGTGAGCTCAGGATCTGCCGCCAGCTTTAATATTTGTTCTTCGTCTTTTTTCAGATAGACGAGGATGTAGGCCTGATGTTCGGTGTGCTCATGTGGGCCACCATTTTTCTTAAACACGAAATCGACTGTTATTGCAGGACGGGCATTATCGCCGTCAGAGTAGATTGAAAGCTTCGGCAAATACGATTCCCAAACCGGCGCATCTCTTTGTCCGAAGGCCGGGGAGACAAGGAGCAACACGATCAAAATCGACAACCAGGCCATTCGCATAGAACACCTCTTTCTTTGAGACTGTGATGCAGCTCTACCGCCGAATTAAGCCCGAAAGCAATAACCCAATGACTATAAAAAACACACCGAAGACAATAAGCTGCAGCCGAGTTGAACCGGGAGAATTTTGGTTCGAATTTTTCTGGCCGAAGTACTTGTGCATGAAGGCGCTAACGTTGTCCATCTGGTCGCGGGGCAGGAGGCCGGTGATGAGCGCTGCTAATCCGGCCGCACAAGCGACGTAACCGTATAGCTGGAGCTTATCCATGCGCGAAGTATATCATCGCTCCCGAGTCATCATAACGGAGGCTAGTTGTGAAGAAATATTTGCTATTGACTGTCATCATGGTCCTACTCGCCTCACTTGCACCAGCGAGAACCGAAGGGCAGGCATCGACCGAGGAATACGCCGTCTACTCCGCTGTGATCGCGAACATGTTCCCCGACGAGAAGCGAGCTGATGACTCAAAAGACAAGGTCATACCGCTTGTGATCCTGAACGTTACTGGCACGGATCGACCCAGGCCCAAGGAGGTCCAGGGAGAACTGTACTTTAAGCAAATGTTTCCCACGTTGCCCGCAGGTGTCGCCCAGGATTACAACGCGAGGAACAACGAGCCCGCCCGCTTAAAGGAATCGTTTGATCTCAAGCTGAAATATATTCTGGTCGACGATAAGGAAATCAAAAAGATATTCGACGTCGGGCGCAACTGGGAGGAGTTCTACAAACGATATCCTGGTTCACGCGGCTTCATCCTTTTGTCGCGCGTGGGTTTTAATGCGGAGATGAACCAGGCGCTGGTCTACATCCAACACAGTTGCGGCGGACTATGCGGAACCGGCAACTACATGCTGCTGGAAAAGAAAGACGATCGCTGGCAAGTGGTAAAGCGAAGCATGGCCTGGATTGCTTAGTTACGCCGTGTCTCGCTGTTTCGCACGCATGTCGTCAACGGCAATCAGTTGCGTGGTGCGTTCGGTGATGCTTGGCAGCGCAACCGGGGTTAGATGTGCCGGGAGTGACTCCTCGTCCGGCGTTGCGTCGATCTCTTTGGTGGACGGTTTCTGCTGAAGACTTGCTCCTTGCTTGATCGCACCTAGCACGCCGGCCATCGCGAGGCCCACGCCGCTCAGGATTAAGACAGACGAGAGGAATTTAACCCACGTCCCTAAGTCGATAGATTTATTCAGGACCACCAGAAAGACGCCGAGCCCCAGCACGATCATTCCCCAAATCATCCAGTTGATCATCCGGCGAACGATGACTCGCTCGCATTCGGCCTTCGCCAGCTTCTTTTGCTTCTCGACGGGTGAGGCAGCGTGCTGAGCAACAAGTTTTCCGACCGTGTCGAGACGCATACCACACGCGCGGCAGAATTGTTGCTCCTTCTCAGCCGATTTTCCGCAGTTTGGGCAGTGCATTTGCTGGTCCTCGTCGACGGGGTAAATGATAACTCAGTAGAAACGTAATTGCGTTGAAAATGTTTCGATTCAAGCAACGTTGTGAGTGCTGAGCAGGAAGAAGTAGCATGTACGCGAAATGCAAACAGTTATCGAGCTCGTGGTTGGATTTTTTCTGGGGGTCGGGTTTCTCGCGCTGATCAGACGCAGCGGGAGCTATGCACGTGAGAAGCGATCGATTGCGATTGGGTTGGTAGTGGCTGCGTTGATTTACGTCGGGTTTGGAATCTTCAGCGGTTCGCTGCGGTGGCTACTGATCGAACTCGCGGGCGTTCCAATCTATGCAGTGTTCGCATGGCTTGGCGTAAGAAGATCGGGCTGGTTTCTCGCGGCGGGCTGGGCGCTGCATCCACTTTGGGATGCAGGCCTGCACGACTATTCAACTCAATTCGTGCCGGACTGGTACATCGCCGGTTGCATCGGTTTCGATCTACTGGTAGCAGCCTACACCGGTTTCCGCGAAGTCAAGACGTAACTTACTGTGCCTTCACTTCAGGAAGTTTTTTGAAGCCTTTCTCCAATGCCTTTCGCAATCGATCGACTGCCGTAGTCGGATCGCCCACGAAAATCGGATCCGTATACAACAACACTTCACCGTTTCGCGCATCAATCATCCCAATCTGCAATCGCAGATAGGCCGGCATGCCGCCAACGAGCATTCTGAACGCAGTCTTGCCGCTCGTCAGCTTTTTCCCTTCACCACGAACGAAAACGACCGCGTCTGTTCCCTTCTCCAAATTCAGGTTCAGCACTTCATCGCCCATCGTGAAACGACCTTTCTTCACGTCGCTGCGCTTCTTCATGATGTTGGGCAATAGATTGTCAAACTTCGTCTGAAAGTCAGCGACGTTGTACTTGTGCTGCTCGTCGGCGGAGGCTGACGTGGTCGGCGCAGTGGCGACATTTTTCTTCTTCGACAAGACTTCAGTCACCATCGCTTCAACGCGCGTGCTTAGCTCGTCCGACTCAGCCGCCATGCCTTCCGGACCTTTCATACTGTCGCGGACAACGTTCACTTTCGCCGGCAACACAACGACGCGACGAATCGTGGTTTCTTTCGACTGAATCTTCGGGTGCAGAAATTGGGCCTGGACCGAGCCTGACACGGTGAGCAGCGCCAGGATCAGGAGGATAGAACGGACACTCATTTAAGCTTCTCCTTTAACACAGTAACGCGGCGTTGAATTCGTTCGCGATCGTTCGCCGTGGGCGACAGTTCGAGATACTTTTCATACTCTGCAACAGCATCACTTCCTCGGTCGAGTTTCTCGTAAAGCAGACCGAGCCCACGATGAGCCAACGGCGTCGGATTCTCAGCGTTCAAGGCACGCTGGTAAAACTGCTCGGCGAGTTGTTGATGCTTTTGCCAGTTTTCCTTACCCGCGGGGGTCGCAAGCAGGTCGCGCTCCTCTTCTTCCACGGTGCGCTTCTCGCGTTTCTTCGCGGCATCTTTCATCGCGCTGTTCGTCAACTCTTTCTCGGTTAACTGTGGCGCGCGTGGTCCAAGCGCACGATAACTTTCCGCCAGCCAAAACAGATTTTCCGAAGAGGCATTAAAGTCAACCAGACGTTGGGCGTAGTAGACGGCTGAACGAGCGCGGCTTGAGTTGATCGCGAGCTGAACGTTGTGCCGCATCGCGGGTTCCATGGTGCGAAAGTACAACGCGCGCTCGCGATTCAACTCCATCTGGTGCGTGACGGTGTTGGCACGCGCGCCGAGATAACTGCTCAGATACTTGATTCGCTCATCGAGCGATGGATGATCGTTATAGAACAACCTGATGTTCTCGCCCTCGATGTCTTTGTCGAGCAGTTTCATCACGTTGACCATTTCTTCGGGTGGATACTCGGCGCTGACCATCATGTCGATGCCTTTGATATCGGCTTCGCGCTCGAGCTCGCGGCTGTAACCGTAAATCGTGGCCATCATGATGAATGGAGCGACGGTTGTAACCACTGTGATGACCGCTCCCACTATGCTCAAAGGAGCATAGGCGCCGACCGCTTGCATCACGTTCATGGTGAGAAACTTTTTGCGGTTGCTCCGATTGTGCAGATACGTGTGCCGCCGCATCACGTGCGTCAGCTCATGCGCGATGATGGCTGCGAGTTGTGATTCGTTGTCGATAAGAGATATCAATCCGGTGGTGACGTAGATCGAGCCGTTCGGAAGCGCAAAAGCGTTTGGCTGCGGGTCGCGGAGCGCGCGAAAATTCCATTTCACCTTTTCCAGCTCGACGTCACGAGGAATAAGCGAGCGCCCGATGCGGCGCAGATAGGTGTTCGCGGCTTCGTCCGCGAGTACGAGTCCGTCGCGCTCAAAGCGAACGTCGAGCAGATCCGACTGTTCGAGCACTTCGAGATCGACCTCGCCAAACTTGAATTCTGCGTTGACAGGCGGAGGTGTGGACTCGACGGGCGCAGTCTTCTTTTGCGCGAGTGCGAGCGGACCGGGTACAGCGACGACAATGCAGAGGCAAAGCGCTGCGACGATTAAATTTGTAAGCTTGCGGGGGAACATAGCAGGCAAATTCCAGTGACTTCGTCAGAGTTGAGGTAGACGATACAGGGTGGCTCGGCAGTTTGTAAATCCTATTTTTGCTCGATGACGGGTGCGCCGAGTCTTTGCTCCAGGCCACGTGCGCCCCAGCCCATCACGACGTTGTGATTCCACTCGAAAAGCGGACGAGCAATGGGCGCGAGGAGGATCATCCAGCGCTTCGTGGTCTCGACGTTCCAGTCGTAACGAACTACTGTTTCGTTGGCTTCGGTGGATAGTTGCCACAGTCCGCGACCTTGTAGTTCGCCCATTGCGGTGCCTTCGAGTAGCAGTGGTGGTTCGATACGGGTCGTTTGCATGTCGAAGCTGAGCCGGTAGGGGAGTTTGCTTTTCCAGGTGTAGCGGTGAATGCTGCCGACACCGTTTTCATCGCCCTTGCGAAGCTCTTCGACGCTCTCGACGCCTTTCCACCAGGTGGGCCATTCGCGTGAGTGATAGATCTCGTTCCAGACAGCTTCGAGTGGGGCTTTGACGCGCCAGATGGTGACGAATCGGTAGTCTTTCATGCTCGGGGCAGCATTATCTTTAAGATAACAGAGCCCTGCAAGCTTGTGGACGTTGCAGCACGTACTGTAGGGGCGGCCCTCCGTG
>DASSFI010000013.1:0-2823 GCA_035694465.1 Pyrinomonadaceae bacterium
TCGACATCGGGGCCGTCCCCATCGCCGTTACCATCGGCCTCGGTCAGCCCAACCCCAACCCCAACTCCGACCCCGGCGCAATCGCTCTGATCCGCCACTGGTGGCCAAGTCAACGGGAAGGAAGTACGAACGCAGCGCCGCTCGTCGCTGGAGCGGCTGCGCCGACCAAGTGCCAAACGCGGTTTTTGCTGCGGCCACCGCCTGTTCCAGTTGAGCCTGATCTGCACGAGGCGCCGTCATAAAAATTCGTCCGGTCGCGGGGTTGATCACGTTCAGTGTGCTTGCCCCGTTGACTAGCCTCCCGTTGATCAACAACCGGAAATCGGTCTCTGCGTTCTCAGATCCATTGGCGCCCCTCGTGATAGGCAAAGCGTTGAGTTGTTGCATAAGGGACAAAAGATTTCCCACACCCCAGTGGTCGGTGATCTTGCCGTTCCGGACGCGCATCACGTCAACGGATTCGAAATGAATTTTGCGGTGAGTTGGAGCGACGCCGAGAAGCGGTCCCTCGTGCGTGCCGTAGTACGTCTTGTATGTGGTCACCCGGTCGCCATCGGCGAGTTGCCAATGGATCTGTGCATGAAAGTCGGGGAATGCGTCACGAATATACGAATAGAGTTTTCGCACGCCCGCTTTGTCTGGCGTCATGTTTGGCTGCGGTGTGTGGTCAACAAAGTCGTCCGCAAAAAGTTCCTCGAACACTTCGAAATTCCCATGGCCCTGCACTTCTTCGGTATTTCGTCGGACTACAGCCTTCGCAGCGTCGCTTATGGTTGATGGAGCTTTGCGGTGTCTCGCTTCGCCCAGGTCGATAACTCGTGTCTTCATATTATTCCTTTCTGATTGCTAAGACCACTTACGTACCCGTTTGGAGTTCCGGCCAATACCATGTTCCTCGCGCTGCAATGCTTTTTCGGCATAATGGATTTCAGCGATGGAGCTACGACACCTGCGATACTTTCTGGCGGTCGGCGAAGCCTTGAACTTCACTAAGCTGCTGCCCGCCTTCGGGTCCGCGACGGGCATTGAGTTGATAGTTGTTGGGGACTCTCTCTTTCGAGTGAGTGTTTTCCGGAGTGATCCGGATATTTCTCGCGCTACTCGAGCCTTAATTGAATATTTTCTTTTAAATACACATACCTCAGCCATAGACCAGCTGTTACATTTCAACCCACTCAGTTAAAATGCCGTCTCGATGTTTAACGCGGATAACAAGCGGAGAGCCTACTTGATTAGGATCTCTTGAGATGACGGCGATCTCGATGCCTTCCAAGACAAGATTCCACTCAATGACTTCAGGTGTCGTCGAGACGAGAAACTCGCCGCGAGTCACTGGCGACATTTGTTTGTTATTTTTGATCTGCATGAGTGAGTTAGGTTAGCGTCCGGGTTCTTCGGTTTTCCGGCAGGGCAATGTTTCCTTCAAGTTTACCTTTCGAAGTTAGTTTCACTGCCGAGAACCTCTTAGTACTCGATCCATTCTTCGAAAAATGCCTTCAAAGGACCGCGCCGTGACGTCAATTGATCGTAGTAGTCCGACCAATGAGTGACTCTTCCTTTCTCAATCTGGACAATTGTGGAACCGCGCGAAACAATTGGAAATCGATAGCTCCTGGATCCAAACTGTTCTACGCGCGTTGCCGTAAGCTTCCATTCAGCGACGGCGTGATCTCCGCATTCAAAGGTAGAGACTAGTTCCACCACGGTGTCAGGGAACAGCTCGCACAATTTTTGAAAGAATTCCGCCAAGCGCCCCTTATCCGCAAACTCGAGGTTGAGCGCGTAATCGTTGAATGCGAAGTCGTCAGCGAACTGATCTACGGCCCTGGAAATGTTTCGCCGATTTAGCGCGGCAACCACTGATCGCAGCACGTCGAGAGCTGCTAGATCTCGATCGAGTGAGCAAGTTACTGTACTCATTATGATTTACTCCTGTTAGGCTAGTACTAGGTCGAAACGCGCCTCGGAAGCTGGCAAGTTATACGCAGCTTGAAGTAACTCCGTTGCACGCTCGCCAATGATCACACACGGAGCCATGGTATTGCCGGTTGTGACGTGCGGCATAATCGATCCGTCAGCGATGCGAAGGTTATCGACGCCGTAGACCTTGAGATTACCATCAACTACGGACATCGCGTCACGTCCCATTTTGGCGGTAGAGGTTTGATGCCAAAAGCTGATCGCTCCGTTGCGGATGTACTCTTCCAACGTTGTCTGTTTTAGTTTGCCCGGCAGTATCTCCTGCTTAAGGAATGGGCGCAGCACGTCGAGATTGCCTATTTCTCGACAAAGTTTTACGCACTCTAACAGAGACTCTCGATCATGTGGCTCGCAGAGAAGATTGGCTTCAATCTGAATCGGATCGTCAGGATCGGGACCAGTGAGACGGATATGGCCGCGACTCTTTGGCTGAACGACGTTACCAAGCAGGGTCCAACCACTCATAGGCAGGCCGAGCTTTGCGGCATCCTCGACGTTTAATACTCCCTGCAAAATTTGGAAGTCAGGGCTAGCCAAGCGGCTGTCACTTTTCCAGAATAGGACTGCGTCGGGCGCGACGTCAGGCGGTAGCGGCTCCGAACACTCCCAGACACACGCAGCAACAGCGTGGTCTTGAAATCCGCGCCCGACTCCGCGTAGATGCTGCACTACCGGAATTCTGAAGCGCCGCAGTTCAGTTTCATCGCCGATACCAGATTGCATTAGAACTTTCGGTGTATTCATCGCACCAAGCGACATGATCACCTCGCGGCCCGCGCGAATGCGATGGGTGCGGCCGTCCCAAGAAATCTCCACGCCAGTGGCACGTTTTCCGTTGAACGT
>DASSFI010000014.1:0-42855 GCA_035694465.1 Pyrinomonadaceae bacterium
CCCTACAGTACGTTCCGAAGGGCCTCATCGATCGATGAGGAAGGCTTCGTGCCGGTCCATAACTCAAACTGGAGTTTTGCCTGCGCGATTAGCATTGCGAGACCACCTAACGTTTCACAACCGGCGGCGGCGGCTTCACGCAATAATCTCGTCTCTCGTGGATTGTAAATGAGATCGTAAACACAACGGACGCCGCTCAATTGCTCTCTGGTCGCCGGAGTTTGATCGGTATGAGCACCGGAGCCCAAGGGCGTCGCGTTGATGACGATATCATAATCCGCAAAGCCGGCGCCTGAGAGTGACTCGCACGAAAGATCGAAAGACTGCTTCGCCTTCGCAGTGTCGCGCGCAAAGAGCGTCACTACCGCGTTCTCTTCCTGCAACGCATAAATAGCCGCACGTGCAGCACCACCGGCGCCGATGACCGCAACTCTTGCGTCACGCAGAGATCCAAGGCGAAGTAGCAGCGGCGTGATAAAGCCTGCGGCATCCGTGTTGTAACCACGTAATTGATCCTCATCGACAACGACAGTGTTAACAGCACCGATCGCTTCTGCCTTCGGGTCGATCCAGTCCAAACACTCCATCACAGTCTGTTTATGCGGCGCTGTGATACTCAACCCACGCAGGTTCCAGTTCAACTCTCGCGAACGCGGATCGACCATGCGTTTGAAAAACTGCCTCACATCTCTCACTTCAAACGGCAGATAAACTCCATTGATATCCGCTGACGTGAACGCAGCATTGTGAAAATGCGGCGAGACTGACTGCATCACGGGCAGACCAACCAAGCCGCAAATCATTGTTTCGTTGTCGATCTTGTCGATGTGATACAGCGAACGCAGATTAATTGCATTCACTTGCCCGGGCGCGGTGCCACTGCCGTCGTCGAGCGCGCCATACGTCAGAAACGATCCGCGTGCTGGTCCGAGAATGCGTGTCGCAATACCGGCATTGCCCATTGCGATCGCAATCAATTCCCTTCCTTCACCTCGGGCGCGATCGAGTAGACGAAAGATCGGGAGACAATCGGTGATGTCGTTAGCCTGTACCGCAATCTTTACCACTGCGGCAGGCGTGCCGGCGAGACGTTCGTAGATCTGTTCGAGATCGTCCGGGACTCCGGAAAAGTCGTGATGAGAGATGATGATGTGTGACCAGTCGAGCGAGAGTTCAGGAACAAGATCTCCTTCCACGTCCCACCAGTCTGATTGTGGCGCCGATGATGTCCAGAACGCTTTTCGTTCCGCAAACGTTGAGTCGCGATGACCACCCTGTTCTGTAGGTCGGAAGGTGAGAATCACCGGACGCGAGAGACTGTTAACCAGACCGCCGAGATCTTCAGGAAGCTGTTCGAGACAATCAAGACGGAGTTCAATCACGTCTGCCAACTCAATCGCACGCTCACACGCGCGCCGCATCGCAGCGAGATCCCTCTCGCACACCGGCACGCAAATACGAGTTCTCTTAGTCTCAGCCACGGATGGAACTTACTTGCGCTCACTGGGGTCGAATTGGCGAGTTGGCGCTTCAACACCGAGATGTCGCGTCGTTCCTTCAGTAACACTCGCGACGGGAGGTCTCAGTTCTTCAGGCGTTCGAGGTGGCGGTTGAAAGCCGCGATTGATTGGTGGCGGAGTGAGTGCCGCACGCTTCTCTCTTTCTTTTAGACGAATGAATTGCGCGATCCCGGTCCCCATCATCGAGAACGCCGGGATTAAGAACCAGAACCACCAGCCGTATCCAATTGTCCTTGAGAGCACGATGGCAAGGACCAGAAAACCTATGCCCATAAAGACGTTTCTGAACGACTGGTCGAGGCTCAGTTCTCCCCGATCACGGCGACGACGATGACGGCGCCCACCTTCTTCTTCGACTTCCTCGACGGGTTGCTGTGTCATCTGTCCCGTCAAAGCCTGCGAAACCAAACTGATATTTGCCCCGCATCCGCGACAGAAACTCGCACCGTCGACATTATTTGTGGCGCACTTCGGACAGAACATTTCTATTCTTCGCCTCTCACCTTCATCATTCGCTGGCGCCGCGCCTCGTAAAGAAGCACACCTGCTGCCACCGAAACATTCAGAGATTCCAAGCGACCGGCCACAGGAATACGCACCAGCGTGTCACAGTGTTCGCGCACCAGCCGATGCAATCCATGACCTTCACTTCCCAGAAAAATCGCTGCCGGCACACTCCAGTCCCACTCTGTGTACGACTGTTTAGCTTCGGCCGCGGCTCCAATCACCCAAATGTTACGTTCTTTCAACTGCTCTATCAATCTAACGAGATTCGTAACACGCGCCACCGGAACATATTCAAGCGCGCCCGCCGCGACTTTGGCTACGACACTCGTGAGCCCCACAGCCCGGCGCTCGGCAATGAAAACACCGTGAACACCCGCACACTCCGCGGTGCGCAGTATCGATCCCATGTTGCGTGGATCTTCGACGCCATCCAATCCGAGCACGAGGGGCGGATCAGCCGTGCCTATTCTCGTTTCGAGCTGGTCTAACAATTCGTCGGCATCAGCGTAACGGGCGGCGGCGATACGGGCCACGACTCCCTGATGTCTGACATCACCGAGGGAACGATCGAGATCGAGCCGCGGCACACGATTGACCGGAATTCCCTTTTCGCGCGCGAGGTCCAGCAGAGACTTCAGACGATCGGGCCGGGCGCTCTCGAGGATCGTGATCGCCTCAATCTGGCGCTTACCGGCACGCAGCGCCTCAAGCACAGCGTTTGGACCATAAAGAAGGTCCTGTTTTTCTGATCTTGAAATCATCATTTGAGCCGCGGATGAAAGCGGATGAACGCAGATAAGAAATCAATCTTTTTCATCTGCGTTCATCCGCGTCCTAAAAAGTAGTAACGCAATCGCGAGTAACGCGTAAACTGGCTTTCATTACTCTTCGTCGTAGTTTGTCCGACACTCAGCTTGCCTGGTCTTTCACGACGCCAGCCGCTTGATTGATTTTCCTGCTGCGTGGTCCAGGCCAGCTCCAGCAGATTGCGTACTCGCGGATAAGAGTCGTCAACCAGCGCGTTCACAGCTTTCGCAATGAGACGGCGTTCCAGTTTCGCGATGTTTTCATTAACAGTGAGCGCCTTCTCGCTTTCCAAACACGAGAAATCGAAACCACTGGCGCCAATACGCCACGTAAATGGGTGCGAGGTAGTGTAGAAATCGATGATGGCCTCGTCGCTGAAAAACTCACTCGTATCGAGTAGCTCTCGTTCCGGTTTTCGCGTCAGGCTTTCCTTGATCTCGATTCTGGTTTCGATCAGCCGGCCAGTCACGATCAGGAAGACGTCGGTCCAGGCAACCTCAATCTCGTCTCCTCCGGCGAGTTGAATTGTCAGTAGCTCCTCATCCAGGCGCATCGCTCGCACACGCTTCAGTGTGTTATCGGCAAAGGTCACGCCCAGATCTTCGTCACCTAGAGTGATGCAAGTTAAACCAAAATCCCGTAATCTCTCTGTCACCAATTCTGCTTCTTCCCGACTAACAGTGCGAGCTACGGGCATCGGTGCGCTTTGAGACATTAGCGCTTGAATATCTTCCGGTAGCAACTTCAGCAGCGCTGCTAACTCTGTGACAGTTTCAGCAGCGAGTGCGCGCCCGGGTGGAGTCAGAATATTGTTATAACCGGGCTGATGTTTTTCCGGCTGGCGCAGGACCGGCTTCCGAAGCCTGGCCGAAGATTCTGTGACTGGCAACGGAGCGACACAATAAAGACAACTTACTCTTGTAGGAGGATTCGCTCGCAGGCACTCCTCGCAACGGATCATCTGTTCTGCCGAAAACCCCTGTGGCTCCGATGGTTCAACTGGTCCAAGGAAGGGAATGTTTTCGTTATCTTTAGGCAACAGCTCCTCCAAGTATTTTGATTATACGACGATGAGAAAATTCGAGGCCAAGATAATGTTTGGTGGTGCTTTTAACGGCAAAGGTTTGAAAATGACGCTCGCCCTCGCCGCTATGTTGCTGGTGAGTGCATGTGCCGCGTTCCAACCGACTGACGCTAACGGTCCAACGTCAAACCTCCCGCAGTATCCGGTTGCACTCTCAGATCTGGGAACGAGACTCGAAGAAGCATCCGTGGCCTGGTACCAGTTGTCGCAACGCTACGGTCTGCCGGAAAAGACTGAAGCCAATTTACAGCCGTACACGGCGACGCTTGAGAGTCTGCCGGCCAATCTTCCCGCGCCGATCTATCTCCCAAAAGTTGGTTCGCAAACGAATCCGACCGAAGAAGACACACGAGAGTCACTGCGCAGATTCATCGCTGAATGGCAACGACTAATCGGGTCCGATCCCAACCAACTTTCCCTGGTTGAAAGAGTCGACGAACCCAGCGGCGTCAAGATTGCTCGTTACGAACAGCGACCGTTTCGCTATCCGCTGCGTGGTGGCTTTGGCAATCTGGTAATCCGTTTTCGGAGTAATGGACAGTTAATAGGATTCTCCAGTAACTGCATTCCCAACGCCGATCGTCTCCAGGCTACCCTCAATGGATTGCCGCCCAAGGTGACGGGTGAACAAGCCGTCAATCACCTCAAGACTCAACCCTTCACTTTTACAAACGCGTCAGGTCAAACACAGAGCTTGACCCTGCCTGCAAATGCGGTTGTCGAGGCCCGCCAGCTCGTTGTGTACGCCCAGCCCTCAAAAGTCCCGCCCAGCGGTTTGGAAATCAGACTTGCCTGGGAATTGGACGTCACCAATGGCCCCATAACAAAGGTCTATCTTGATGCGATTTCAGACGAAATCATTGCAACATCATGACAGACGGTCCATCAGACCTTCTCTACTTGACCGGTGAACGGCAAAGCAGCATGCTAGGTTCAAATCACGGAGGGTGTTTTCGGAGTCATTTTATGCACAATTTTGATCCCACGAATAACATTTCATGGCAACTAGGTCATCGCGGAAGAGTCGCAGTTTTTATCGATGGTAACAATCTTTTCCATGCAGCTCGTTTTCACAATATCGACATCGACTACAACAAGTTATTGCGAGTTTTGTTGGGAGACGGCAGACTGCTGCGAGCCTTTTTCTATACCGGTGTAGATGTCGGAGCGGAACGTCAACAGGGCTTTCTTTTGTGGATGCGTCGTAACGGTTTTCGCGTAATTCAAAAAGAGTTGAAAACATTTTACGACGGCACCAGGAAAGCCAATCTCGACGTGGAAATTGCGGTCGACATGTTGTCACTGGCGGGGCGTTACGATACCGCGGTGCTCGTCTCAGGTGATGAAGACTTTGTTTACGCAGTCAACGCAGTTGCTTATAAAGGATGTCGCGTAGAGATTGCCGGTTTTCGATCGAACACAGCGCCCAAGCTGATCGACGTTTCCGATTACTTTATCGATCTCGGTGAGATTGCCGACAAAGTGCGCAAGGAAATCACCCACGGATCGCGTTATGATGAGCGTGATTTGCACGACCCGCTTCCGTCAGCCTATCTACAGGACCAGTTGGAAATGCAGAAATCGCGAACGGACGAGTTTCAGGCGGCGATGCGCGTTGTAATTGAGGCAGAAATCGAGGAAGAGGCGGCGGAGTTTGAGGCGGCCACGGAGTTTATCCGGATTACAGACGACCATTGAAACCCGATCAAATGAAGATCTTCACCGTTCAGGAAGCGAATGCGCTTCTCCCCAACGTTAAAGTAATCGTTGGGAAAATTCAGCGCGCCCATCGACAGCTCTCCAGTTACCGCGATGAAGCGAAGAAAGCTGCCGACGCAGCCGAGCAGGGTGGCGGTGGGCTGGTCCAGGGCGTCGCTTATGCAGCAATTTTGACGGAATTGACCACCCAACTCGCTGAATTGGAATCCCTCGGTGTGCAACTCAAAGACTTTGAGCGCGGGCTGATCGACTTTCCTTCGCTTCGCGATGGCCGCGTGGTCCTACTCTGCTGGCAACTCGGCGAAGGTGACGAGCTCGAATGGTGGCACGACGTCGACGCAGGCTTCGCTGGTCGCACACCTCTCTAATTCTGATCCGCGTTACTCCGCGTCCATCCGCGGCCTAAATCCTACGCCTGCTTTATTTTCTCATTGACCACTTAAAGTGATTCCTGATAGTATCCGCGCGAATATGGACTCATCCCCCGATTCAACTCGGCATACAGAAAAGAAGTCCACGCTGATCGAGTTTCCGGGCGTATCGCGAAGCTCGAAACCCGAGTGGCGCAAAGAGTTGAGCGAGAGAGTGCGCGAAGTGCAGGAAAAGCGTGCACGAGAAACCGCTCGCGAAGCTGCCGAAGTTGAACGACAACGTCTCGAGGCTGCAATCGACCCGCCTCAGCTTGAATTATTGCCACCCGCACCCATGCCGGCCATGAATCCGCTGGTCGCTGCCGCTCTTAAGAGAATCGAAAGAGCACATCAAACCGCGCCTGCCGAAAGCCGCCAACCGCGATCATCGTTGGCGACTGCCGTGGCATACGCACCTGACCGAGAAGATAACGACATGAGCGATACGGTTCCCTCGACTCCGCAATTCGCTTTTGAAGAACCTGAAATTCTGGTAGCCGAACCAGAAGTTCCGGTGGAAAAGACTCACCATCTGTCAGTGGTACCAGTGAGTGAGACTGTCGCACTACCACCGCCCATCGAAACTCCGAGAGTCGCGCCGAAACGCCTGATCAAAGACGATCCAAACGATCCGGCGCTCAATTATCTCGACTCCATCGCGCGAAATCTTTGTGTCGAAGATCAAAACAAGCAAAGCGCGTCGGCCTTTCGTCGCCTTGTCGGCGCCCTGCTCGATCTCATCTTCTGCGCCATACTGACAGCTCCGATCGCGGGCGCGATGTATTTCACCGGCAGCAATCTACAGGACCCGCGTGCCATTGGAGTGCTGGCAGGAAGTCTCGTGGTAGTGACGTTTATTTATTTGACGGTCATGACCGCGTTGACCGGACGCACCTGGGCCATGCGCCTGCTCAAATTACGAGTGATCGATACAAAAACCGGATTGATCCCCACCGGTGGTCAGTCAATCGGCCGATCATTTTTCTATTTGATATCGCTGGCAACTGTGTTTGGAATTCTCTTCGGACTCGTGAGCCGCGAAGGATACACACTTCACGATCGCTTTACTCGCACCGCTGTCGTCACTACTTAATCCACAGATTACGCAGAATTTGTGTAATCTGTGGATTACATGGATCAGGAAATCATCCAACGTGTAGTTGAGGAACTGCGAGTCGCGCTTTCAGACCGATACTTCGGCAAGATCTATCAACTATCCCCTGTCTCTTTCGCGGTTGATTTCGGCCTGCGTGGCGAGTTTCTTCTGATCAGCGTCGATCCTGCCAATCCGCGTTTTTACCTGACCCATCGCCGCACAAAAGATCTGGAAAAACAGTCGTTGCCGTTGAATCCTTTTGGACAGGCGATACGTTCCAAACTCAGCGGCGCACACTTTGTCAGCATCGCAAAAGATCCGCTGGATCGAATCGTCCGAATCACATTCAGTATCGACGGCGCTTTTCGGAGACTGGTGATTCAACTCACGGGTCGCACGGCTGACATTTTTCTGCTTGATGAACTGAATCGCATCGTCGGTGTCTTGCGTCAAGACGCAGAGACGCGACTCGATCAGGTATATCAACCGCCACCGAGACCATTAAAAGAAACGCCAGCGACGCTACCTCTCAACGATGGACCACCGTCAGCACAACTCGACAAACACTTCGCGGCAATCGACGCCGCCAGAATCTTCGACGCGAAAGCAAAAACAATTCGCTCCAGAGTCACGAAATCACTGCGACAGCAACGTACCCTCCGTGAACATCTGCACGAGGACCTGATTCGTCACGGCGATCCGGACCAACATAAGCGCACCGGTGATCTCCTATTGGCTAATATCGCCACCGCGGTCCGCGACGGCAGCAAAGTTCGAATCAGTGATTACTACGCTGAAGGCGCTCCCACGATCGAGATCGAGGTCGACGAGAATCTCTCACTTCAGGACGAAGCCGCAGCACGTTTCCGGCAATATACAAAAGCAAAAAGAGCCGCTGATGAAATTGCCGAGCGATTGAAGCAGATCGATCGCGAAACGTCTCATCTCGAACGACGCCTCGAGCAACTCGACCACATAATTCAAACGCGAGACGAAACCGCTTTAGACAGCTTCGAAAAGCCGGCGCCGGCGCCAAAGGTTCAGGCAAAGAAGTCCGGTAAACCCGCGCAGAAGATCAGCGGTGTGCGCCGTTATCTTTCTACTGATGGTTACGAGCTCCTCGTCGGCCGCGCGGCACGCGACAACGACAATCTCACTTTTCGCGTCG
Organism: Pyrinomonadaceae bacterium; assembly: GCA_035694465.1. Classification (GTDB taxonomy): domain Bacteria; phylum Acidobacteriota; class Blastocatellia; order Pyrinomonadales; family Pyrinomonadaceae; genus PSRF01. Next base: position 8,312 of record DASSFI010000014.1, read on the forward strand.
CTCAACCCAACGACCTCTGGATGCACGCCGGTGATTATCCCGGTTCTCACGTCGTCGTACGCAATCCCACGCGCAAGGAAATTCCGCATCGCACCATCGTCGAAGCCGCGCAACTTGCCGGACGCTTCAGCCAGGCGAGTGATGATACGAAAGTGGTGGTGCACTATACTGAACGGAAGTTTTTGTCGAAACCAAAGGGCGCCGCGCCCGGACTCGTGCGAATGTCACGTTTCCGCTCGATCACAGTCGAGCCCAAAGAAGCAGTAGAAAGAATGCAATAACCACATGCAATCACGATCACAAACCAAGTCGGAACAACTATTCGCCACGGCTCAAGACCTGATCCCCGGTGGTGTTAACTCACCCGTGCGCGCATTTCGCGGCGTTGGTGGCACGCCACGCTTTATTCAATCCGCGCGCGGCGCACGGCTCACGGACGTCGATGGAAGGACGTACATTGACTACGTTGGCTCATGGGGACCGATGATTCTCGGACATGCCGACGAAGAAGTTGTCGCTGCCGTGCAGGAAGTTGCCGCGCAGGGCACGAGCTTCGGCGCGCCGACTCAACTCGAAATTGATCTGGCTCAGGAAGTGATCGACGCGGTGCCATCTATTGAGATGGTGCGCATGGTGAGCAGCGGCACCGAAGCAACGATGTCGGCCATTCGCCTCGCTCGCGGCGTTACAGGTCGCACCAAACTGGTGAAGTTCGAAGGTTGTTATCACGGACACGCTGATAGCTTGCTGGTCAAAGCGGGTTCGGGTGTGGCAACACTGGGACTACCGGACAGTCCGGGCGTTCCGGCCGCACTCGCTGAAAACACGATCACAGTTCCATTCAATAACGTTCCCGCGCTCGAAGAAGTCTTCGCTGAACACAAGGAGATCGCCGCGGTCATCATCGAACCCGTTGTCGGAAACATGGGTTGCGTGCCACCGCGTGACGGATATCTCGAAGCGGTTCGCAAATTAACCCGAGACCATGGCACGCTTTTGATCTTCGATGAAGTGATGACGGGCTTTCGTCTCGCCCGCGGAGGCGCACAGGAACGCTACGACATCACGCCTGACATTACGACGCTGGGCAAGATTATCGGTGGTGGTTTGCCGGTCGGAGCTTACGGCGGCAGTCGCGAGATCATGAATCACATCGCACCGGCTGGTCCGGTTTATCAGGCGGGCACGTTGTCCGGCAATCCACTCTCGATGACCGCCGGCCTCGTCACCTTGCGACGGTTGCGCGATAAGACTGTTTACGACCGTCTCGAGGCGGCAAGTAAGAAGTTGTGCGACGGCCTGGCGAGCATAGGCCTACCGACGACAATCAACCGCGTCGGATCGATGTGGACCAGTTTCTTTACGAACGAGCCGGTAGTCGATTGGGACAGCGCGAACAAATGCAATCGCGAACTTTACGGTCGGTTCTTTCACGCCATGCTGGATGAGGGCGTGTATTTCGCGCCTTCACAATTCGAGGCGGCATTTGTGAGTCTAGCCCACACTGACGCTGTTATCGAAGAAACGCTGAGCGCAACACAAAGAGCTATACACAGATTACACACATAAAATCCGGATTTATAATCCGCGTTCATCTGTGGCTCAAACAGGTAAATCAATACTGAACTTCGATCCCTTCCCTGGCTCGCTGGCCACACTGATCCGGCCGCCATGTTGTTCCACAATCTGCTTCACAATCGCAAGACCGAGACCCGTACCGCGTTTCTTGGTCGAGAAAAAGGGCTCAAAGATCCGTTCGCGTGTCGCCTTGTCCATGCCGCGGCCCTCATCGGCAATCGAGACGCGCACGTAATGTTTCGGTGGCTGTCCGTTGCCATCAGCCTCGGGCGTTAACAACTCCGTCGAAATTAACACCGCGGCGTTCTCCTGACTCGCATCAACCGCATTCGCAATCACGTTCACAAAAACCTGCCGCAACTGGTAGGGATCCCAATGGCCCACTATTGACCGCTGCGTGTATTGCTTTTCGAGCGTCGCATTCTTCTCTCGTATCTTGTCCGTGACGAGGTCGATGCTGCGCTCGAGTGATTCGTGCAGATCGACTGCCGATCGCTCGAGTTCCTTCTGTCGCGAGAACTGCGTCACGTCAACTACGAGCTTGTTGAGATGTTTGATACCGCGCTCGACGAGTTCAATCGTGTTCAGCGCTTCAGCATCGTTAACACTGTCGCGCAACATCGACACTCCGAGTCGAATACTGCCGAGTGGATTGCGAATCTCGTGGGCCACCTGTGCCGTCGCCTGTCCCACCGCCGCCAGCGATTCACTGCGACGAAGAGTACGCTCGGACTCTGCTGCTTCAGTAGCATCGACGAGGGTCACGATCTGGCCGCGGTCGCCATTGATTGCCAGAGGTGATGAGTAGACGTCGAATGACTTGTCTTCCTCTTCAACGCGCGCGATTAGTCGTCCATGATAAGTGGCTTTATTAACGCGAATCGAGGTTACAGTTTCCAACATCTTCATGGCATCTTCCGGTCCGAGTTTCTCTAAAACGGACGCACCGACAGTGGCGTTGGGAAAGATGCTGAAGAATGCCGCGTTAGCACTCCGAATCCGATCGTCGTTGTCGATGGCGGCAACCGCACTCACCATCCCCTGTAAAAGTTGCGTGTTGAAGGTTCGTTCGCGGCGAGTTTCCAGCACACTGCGACGCAAGTCACTGAATTGTCGTTGCACTTGCCAGATGGTGCCGGTTGCGACCAGAGCACCAACTGCGAGCGCAAAAATGGTCCATAGGTTGATGGAACGCCGAGCGTCTCTTTGCCATCGATCGACGTCTCTAATGACGAGCTCTTGTTCGCCCTGCAACGCCGCATAAAGTCCATTGAGCTCACCATCGATTTGTCTGTAAGCTCGAAACCCGTTCTGCCCATAGTTTCGACTGTCTTGAGTGATGTCCAAATACGTTTGCAGATCTTCGCGAAGTTTAACCCAACTCGCATTTTCGGAAAGAGGAGGATGGTCCATCAACGCCATCGCTATCCTTGCCTCTTCCCGTGTCTTGTCGAGCTTTATGTCGAATGGAGGTTTCAGTGTCGCTTCATCACGGTGGCGCACCCGGGCCTCATTATCAAGTTGTGCAAACTTGAGCCGTAAATTGGATAGCAGGTTCAAACGCGCTGAATAGTCGAGCGCTCTGGCTTGCGTGCTAAAACCCACCTTCTGCATCTGATTTGCGCTTTTTATTCCTAACGCCAGAATCAGACCCAAAAGCAGCAGGAATCCGATAATGAGAGGTGTAATGGCAGGCGAGAAACCCCGGCGCCTTTCTCTCGAGGCAGCAGCACTCTCCTCTGGTCCAGGCGTACGACGGTAAACAACTTCAGATTTTTGTGGAGCAGGTTGCATTACCGATTTTATGGCTTCGCGTCCAGCCAATTGTCTCCCACACCAACATCAGCCACAAGCGGCACGTCGAGCGAAACTGCATTTTCCATTTCGTGTTTCAGTATTTCCGTCACCTGCGACACTTCCTTTTCAGGCACTTCGATCAGCAATTCATCATGGACCTGCATCAGCATACGCGATTCGAGACCGGCCCGTTTGAATTCCTCATCGACTTTCAGCATCGCAATCTTCACGATGTCGCTCGCCGTTCCCTGGATCGGCATGTTGATCGCTTCGCGTTCCGCCGCTTTGCGAATGTTTGCGTTGCGATCGGTAATACCGGCGAGGGGTCTGATGCGTCCATAGATCGAACGCACGTATCCGTGTTCGCGCGCGCGAATCGGAACTTCCTCCATGTAACGACGCACACCTTTGTACGTGTTGTAGTAGTCCTCGATGACTTTCTTTGCTTCCGGACGCGAGATACCGACGCGCTGCGAAAGACCCCATGGTTCGATGGCGTAGGCGATCGCGAAGTTGACGATCTTTGCGAAACGGCGTGCTTCTTTGAGCTCTTCGTCGGTGCGAGCGCCAAAGACGAGTCGGGCCGTGCGCGCATGAATGTCTTCGCCCTTCTGAAATGCTTCCAGCATCACCGGATCCTGTGTGATATGGGCCAGCAGACGAAGTTCAAGTTGCGAATAGTCGGCAGAAATGATCTTGTTTCCCTTTTCCGCGACGAAGGCACGACGGATACGCCGTCCCATTTCGGTGCGAATCGGGATGTTCTGAAGATTCGGATCGCTCGACGACAAGCGACCGGTAGCAGCGACGGTTTGATTGAGCTGGCAGTGAATGCGACCGTCAGTTGCGATTTGATGAGGCAGCGCGTCAGTGTAAACGCTCTGCAGCTTGTCGAGTTCGCGATATTCAATAATCAAACGCGGTAACTCAAACTCCTGGGCCAACTCTTCCAGTACCGCTTTGCTGGTGGAGATTCGTCCGGTTGAAGTCTTTCGACCGATGTTGATGTGTAGATCGGAAAGCACTTCTCCTACTTGTTTCGGAGAGCCGATATTGAACTCACGCTCCGCGAGTTGATAGATTCTGATCGTGAGCTTGTGCAACTCTTGTCCGATGTAACTGGACAGATCGGCGAGCACTTTCGGATCCACTTTGAGTCCTGCGCGTTCCATGCGGTAGAGCAGCGGCGCCAGGGGTAGTTCGACTTCGGAATAAATTGTCTCGAGGTTCTTGTCGAGAATTCGGTTGCGCAGCACGTGAGCAGTCTGAGCGGTCAGGTCTGCTGCCAGCGCAGTTTGCCAGGCGGTGTCGGGCCAGTTTGCTGCCGGCGTCGTGTTGACTTCGATCTCGAGCGCCTCGCTTGCCAGGTCGTTCAACTCGTATTTACTGCGGCTCGGATCGAGAAGATAAGCCGCGAGGTACGTATCGTCTTTGACGCCTTCAAGCTTGATATCAAAGCGATCCAACAATCCGACGGCGCGTTTGAGGTCGTGAACGGATTTCTCAATCAAGCCGTTCGACAACACCTCGCGCAACGCTCCGACTGCAGAGTCGACTCCACCGGCAAACTTTTCGAGATCGACATAAGCCGAACCGCCCGCTTGGGTTGAAAAAGCGAGGCCGCGTGTTGCTTGCAACTCGGTGAAACACTCCTGCTCGCCGGTTCCTGCGGGAGTTGCATCAGCGATCGCAAACCCGATGCTTTCCGCGTCAAAAAGAGTTCGCACCAATTCGTCGAGATCACTCTTTTTCTGAATGATTCTGTAATTACGTGCGGCTTCGGCTGATGCGGGTTTCGCGACCGCTGCATCAGCATAATCTTTTATCAGGTTTGTAAATTCCAGTTCGTGAAAAAGCTCGTAAGCTGCCACTCGATCCGGCGGACGAGCCATGACCTGATCCAGATCAAGATGCATGTCGAGATCGCAGCGAATACGAGCGAGCTCTCGCGACTGGCGAATCAGGTCGGCGTTGTTGTGCAACGATTCGCGGTAAGTTTTGTGTTTGACTGACTCCCAGCCTGCGAGTGCCGCCTCGATCGATCCGAACTGCTGAATGATCTGCACTGCACCCTTCGAACCAATACCTGGCGCTCCCGGGATGTTGTCGATCGAATCACCCATCAGTCCCAGGAGATCGACGAGTTTGTCGGCAGTCACACCAAATTTGTGTTCAACCCACGCTTCGTCACACCACTCGATCGCAGGCACCGGCTCTTTACGCTTCACGACCTGTGAATTCTGTCGCATGCAAATGACGTAAGGATCGTGCACGAGCTGGCACATGTCTTTGTCGTTCGAAACAATCACCGCCCGCATTTTCTTCTCTTCGACCTGCGTGGCGAGCGTGCCTATCACATCGTCCGCTTCATAACCGGGAAAGTTGATGACCGGAATATTGAATGCTTCGCAAAGACGAAAGATGTAAGGCATCTGTTTCGATAGATCTTCCGGCATCTCCGTCCGATTTGCTTTGTAGTCCGCGAAGGTTTCGTGCCGAAATGTCTTTTCGCGCGATTCAAAGATGGCCGCGATGTAGTCGGGTTGCTCTTCACGCAACAGCTTGATGAGCATGTTGGTGAAGATGTAGACGGCTTGCGTGACAAACCCCTTGGAGGTCGCGAGCGGCTGGGCACGATTCTGCATCGGCGCATAGAACGCACGAAAAATGTGCGACATCGAGTCGATTAAGAAGACACGTTGAGGCCGATCATTGTTTGCTACAGATTCTTTGGCAGGCATGTGAGGTGATCATACTTCCCCAGATTACACAGATCAATCAGGCTAATCTGCGGACAACTCAGAGACATGGGCGCGTACGGTTTCGCCCAGTGTTTCGAGGTTGTAACCACCCTCGAGGCACGACACGAGACGGCCGTGACAACTGCTGTCGGCCCACTGTTTCAGAGCCCGCGTCATATCCACAAAATCCTGGTCCGTAAGCAGTAACTGGCCGAGCGGATCGCCACGATGAGAATCAAAACCGGCTGAGATGATGATCAGATCCGGACTGAAATTCGCTGACATCTCGTCAAGCGCCGCCTCAAACCCTCGCCTTTGTTCGACGGCTGGTGTCGCGGCACGCAAAGGAAGATTTAGAGTAAACCCACGACCACGACCCGTGCCCGTCTCGCCGCGTGAACCGGTTCCCGGATACCACGGATACTGGTGCGACGAGAAAAAGTAGACCGTCGGATCGTCGTAAAAAATTCCCTGTGTGCCGTTACCGTGATGCACGTCCCAATCGATGATCGCGACCTTCTCGATTTCCGGAAACTTCTGCTGCGCGTAACGCGCCGCCACTGCCACGTTGTTGAAAAGACAAAAACCCATCGCACGTTCTTCAGTGGCGTGATGTCCGGGCGGTCGGACCGGGACGAAAGCATTCCTTACCTCGCCACCCATTATTAAATCAATGGCCTGACACGGAGCGCCGGCCGCACGTTTGGCAGCGTCTAGTGAACGCATCGACACCACCGTGTCTGAATCCAGATAGCCAGTGCCTTCGCTCACGACTTTCTCGACCAGCTTGTAAAGCTGCGGCGAGTGTGCGGCTTGAATGTCTCCACGCGGTGCTTCTCTCGCCTCAACCTCACGCACTTTTGACCAGAGATCGGTATCTCCGCGCAACGCGTCCATCACCACCGTGTAGCGTGAAGGATTTTCAGGATGTCCGGGACCGGTATCGTGTTCGCGAAAAACAGGATGATGAACGATGGCGGTGGTCATGGCTCACAAATTACCAACTACCAGGCACAAAGTACAAAGATCAAACACATGTCTGAATCGAAATTGAGAATCGTACGGAATCGGAACGAGTCGACGAACGACGAATTTCGCGTTCCTGTATGTTCTTCAAACAAATCAGTGCTTTATGACTTAGGAATGGGGTTTGCCAAGGTCATCCGTGAGCGCCAGGGTCAGTTACACCAAAATCGAGCGAGGTGTTGAGGGAGGTTAAGAATGAAGAGGTTTCTCGCTTTCTTATTAGTACTAACTTTACTCGTTGTGACAGGAACAATCGTATCGGCCGAGGGTCAAACGCGTCGCCGGAAATCGAAGTTTGGTCGTAAGGCGAGGACGGCGGCAATCATCGCGGGAGGTCTTGGTGTTGGGGCTTTGGCAGGCGGCAAAAAAGGTGCAGCGATCGGCGGCGGAGCGGCAGGCTTATATGCGTTCAATCGGCGTGCAGCGCGCAGACACTTCAAAGGACGCACACGAACAATAGGTACTGTGGCAAGCGGTACGGCAGTGGGCGCCGGTGTTGGCGCGGTCGCAGGTGGAAAACGCGCAGCAGCAATCGGTGCGGGTGTAGGAGCCGCGGGTTCTTATATCTACTCACGTCACACACGCAAACACAGACGTGTCCGGCGTTACTAACGACGTTACTAACAATCAATTGATTTCTAATCTCGACAAAATGTTTCAAACATACGGAGGCAAGTGATGGCATACGATGATGAACAGGCAAGAAGAAGCCGAGTGGTAGTGGAAACACCGAACGAAAGACGCGAGGTGGTCCATACACAGTCGGTGCGGGAAAACAACGGCATTTCCGCAGGCATGGTCGGCGTACTTGTTGTGGTCGCTATCGCATTGATCACAATGCTGGTGCTGTTTTGGATGAGCAGTCAGCCGGCAACCGATAACGCAAACCTCGCGGCGCAACAGCCACCACCGACAACGGTCGTGCAGCAACCCGCGCCGGTGCAGCAACCTCCGGTAATCATTCAACAACCAGCGCCCGCAACCCAGCCGGCGCCCATCATCGTGACGCCGCCGGCAGGTGGCACGAGCACCAGCACTGAAAGTGTGAACATGGACTCGACGATCCAGGCAGCGGTTGATAAGAAGCTCTCTGACGATCCGGAGATCTCAACCCTCGGCATCACGGCGTCAGTCGTGAACAGTAAAGTGATGCTGATCGGAACAGTAAAGACTGAGGCGTTGAAAACTCAGATCGAAAGAATGGTGAAACAGATTAAAGGTGTGAAGGCAGTCGATAACCAGATCACCGTCATAGCCTAGTAAACCTTGGGAACGCGGATGAACGCGGATGAACACGGATCAGATCCGGCTTCAATCCGCGTTCATCCGCGTTCACATTTCGAATTTCATCAGGCTCTTCGACTTCACTGCTGTAATTGCCGCCGCGATTAACGAACCAAGTCCACCAATCACGACCGAAAGCGGAGCGCCGAGTAGACCGGCAACAATACCCGCTTCCAGCTCACCAAGCTGCGGGCCACCCATAAAGAACATCATGTTGATCGACGTCATGCGACCGCGCAGGTGGTTTGGCGTGACGAGTTGGCGAATCGTTTGACGTAAGACTGTGCTCACAGTGTCAGCAGCACCCGTGATCGCCAGCATGAGCAGTGAAACCCAGTACACTGTTGATACTCCAAAGCCTGCGGTCGCAACTCCAAAAACTGCCACCGCGGCAACTACCAATCTTCCCTGCCGGCGCAGAGTTCCCAGGCGCGCCATCAGGAGTGCAGTCAAAACGGATCCGATTGCAGGAGCGGCGGCCAGAAATCCGTATCCACGAGCACCGACGTGCAATCGTTCCTGTGCAAAAATCGGCAGGAGCAACGTGGCGGAGGCAAAGAACGTGGCCACAAAATCGAGTGTCATTGTCTGGACGATGATTGGAGTGCGCCAGACGAATCGCAGTCCTTCTTTCAAAGCCGCGAGACTCAACGCATCTTTGCGTTCGGTCTGCAACTCGGGTCGACCACTCGCTCGCATCGCAACCAGCGCAGCGATGACGGCCAGAAACGAGAGCGCATTGATTCCGTAAATTATTGCCGGTCCGCTTTCGGCAAGCAGGAAACCGGCGATCGCCGGTCCCGCAATAGTGGCGACGTTGAAAACAATGACCGCGAGACTGACAGCATTGGGAAAATCCTCGATCGGTACGAGCGTGGGCATTAACGCCTGGCGCGCAGGGGTGTCGAAGGCGGTTGCCGCCGCCGCAATCCCACTGAGTATGTAGATTGGCCAAACACTCTCGAAACCCGCAATTGTGCCGGCGGTCAGCAGTGCCGCACAGGCGAGCATGATCGTCTGCGTCACGATCATCAGTCGTTTACGATCTATCGCGTCTGCGAAAACACCGCCGGCGAGCGAGCAGATAATTATCGGGACGGCGCGGAAGAGTCCGACAAGGCCGAGTGCAAAAGCAGATTTTGTGAGGATGTAGACGTGCCAGTTAATCGCAACAAACTGCATCTGCGAACCGGTCACAGACACAATCTGGCCTAACCAAAGCAGCCTGAAATCACGGTGACGTAAAGCAGCAAATGCGGAATTGGAAAAACTCACGTATCGCCGTATGACTCGTTCAACTTACGAAAATGGTAGGCCATGGCGGCATGGCGTAGCAACTCCGTCATGCGGTCGTGATGTTTGCGCGCAGCCTGAATAAAGAAGCGCCAGAACTCGCGCCGCTCCGCATCAAGCACACCGAGCTTAAATGCAATTCGTACAAAAGCCTTCAGTGCCTTGAAACCGTGATACTGGTGCGCCTCAGGAACATCATGCGGGAGTACACGCTGCAGCGAGTCGAGCGCGCGACGGTAGTACTCGCTCGGCTTGTAAATCGTTAGCATGATGCGTTGATAGCCTTTGATGAGCGTGTCGACGTCCATCTTCGGAATGAAGTTTACGGTAGCGATCGTGTTGTTACCGGTAGCGTCGGCGCCGAGTAGCCGGCCTTCTCTTTCCAGACGTTTCCAGAGTTGCGTGTCCGGAAGTGCGTTGAGCATTCCCACCATCGCCATCGGAATCGCGCTTTCACGGATGAATTCGATCTGGCGTTCGAAAATGTCGTCCGGATCGTTGTCAAAGCCCACGATAAATCCGGCCATCACTTCCATGCCGTGATTCTGAATCTTCTTCACCGAGTCGAGCAAATTGCCGCGGTTCTGTGACTTCTGCGCTTCCTTCAGACTCTCCTCAACCGGTGTCTCGATACCGAGAAATACGCGACGGAAACCGGCGTCCTTCATCGCAGTCAGTAGATCGTCATCGTCAGCAAGATTCACACTTGCTTCCGTCAGCAGTGAAAACGGATAGCCGTTTTTCTTTTGCCACTCGATCAATTCAGGAAGTAGCTGTCTGACGTGTTTCTTGTTGCCGATGAAATTATCGTCAACGATAAACAGTGGTCCACGCCAACCGAGCCGTTTCAGCGCGTCGAACTCGGCAATCATCTGCTGGTTACTTTTGGTTCGTGGAACGCGCCCGTAGATCTCGATGATGTCGCAGAATTCGCACGAGAAAGGACAGCCGCGCGAGTACTGCACCGACATGCAACTGTATTTCTTCATATTCACGAGACTGAAGTCTGCCACCGGCGCCAGGGACATCGGCGGACGCTCAGGCGCTTTGTAAATGCGTTTAGCTTCGCCGCGTTCGAGATCGACGAAGAATTGAGGCAGCGTCGTTTCGGCTTCACCCTGAAAGATGTGGTCGGCGTAGGGTAGTTCCTCGATGGTGCTGGTCACGTAAGGTCCGCCCAGGACAATTAACTTCCCCATCTCCTTACAGCGCTTCACCGTTTCGTGCAGTGATTCTTTCTGGGCGAGCATTCCGGTGAGGAACACCATGTCGGCCCATTCGATCTGCGAGTCTTTCAATCGCTCAATATTGAGATCAACTAAGCGACGTTCGCATGACTGTGGCAACAAGCCGGAAACAGTCATCAGCCCGAGCGGAGGAAAGACTGAACGTTTACCTTCGAATGGCAACGCATATCTGAAACTCCAGTACGTTTCAGGAAACTCCGGATTAACCAATAGGATCTTCATTGCGTCCTCCTCCCAGATTTGGGCGCACAATTCTTTCGTTTACCGCGATGTTCTATGAAACGTAAGCTTTGCGACCAGTACTGTAATACGTGATGTTAGATGCGAAACCAATTCGGGCGAGTAATAATTGTGTAAAAATGCGGGAATTGCAAACGGAGACACGCTTGCGCCTCTGCGGCGATTTGGCCGTTTCTGTGCTATAAAATCGTCTGCTTCAACTCAACGAAAGGTCGTACGAATTATGAAAACACATCTTTCACGTGCACTTGCGACAATTCTCATGGTTCTGTTCTCACTTTCGCCCGCGTGGGCCACATGCGGTGGCGGTGGCGGCGGTGGGACTGGCGGAGTCGGTGGCGGCGGCGGCAGAACCGAAGGACCCTCAATACCCGTTTACAACGTGCCCTGGAAGATCTTTGAAGCGCGTACCACACCCAATAAAGGGCTGGTTCTTTACTGGTTTCCGACGCCAACAGAAAACGTCAAGAAATCCAATTTGATGTCGTCGCGAATTCTCACACTCTATTCCGCGCAGTGTGTGACGATGACAATCGCCGGTGCACAGACACCTGAACTGCAAAGTATCATCGGCAACTCCGCCCCTCCTTTCGCTGTGTTGGCGAGCGCCGACGGAACGCCGATCAATAAAGTCGAAAACACAGGCGGCAAGCTCAAACTCGACCAGGTTGAGAAACTGGTCGACGCCGAGATGAAGCAGCGTGAGAATTCTCTCGACAGCCAGTTGAAGGAAGCGAAGGAAAAGGCAAAAGCGGGCGATAACCCGGGCGCAATCGCGCTGCTGAAACCCGTTGCTGAAGAAAAGTGTCTCTTTCCGAAAAAAGCGAAAGACGCCGCGAACCAGTTGAAGAAACTCGGCGTGGACGAGATCGGCAGCATTCCAGATGCGCCAATTCTCGATCGCGTCTACGGTGCTCGCGTTGAAGCGGTGCTGCGCAGCGGTTTGCTCGCCGAAATCCGAGAACAATATGTGACGGCTGAAAGACTCTACCAAAAAGCACATCGAATGGATCCAGCCGATCCGACGCCGTTGCGTTATCTCGGCGAAGTTTATCGACATCACACGGGCGAGTGGGACAAAGCACGAGCGACATTCAACACGATTCTCAACATGCAGGCAGATCCGATCGCGCGTGCCGTGGCACTGCACGGACTCGGCAAGATGACGATTCATGACGGCGAGTTCAAGAAGGGTTTGTCGTTGATGGAACAGTCAGTCGCAGAGTTTCCGCTCGCGCTCGCGTATCGCAATCTCGCGGTTTACTGGAACTCTGAAGGCGACCTCGAACAAGGCAATGCGTACACGCAAAAGGCGCTCGCACTCGATCCGAAGGACCCGTATAACCTCGTGTTCGCAGCAGTTTTCATGGCTGCATCTGGACACGGTGACGAAGCTTTGAAGATTGCGCGTGCGAATCGAAACTTGATGCCGGCGTCTTACAACCTCGCGGCCATCTATGCGCAAACTGGTCACAAGCGTGAAGCGCTCGCGTTGTTGCAACGTCACTTCTTCCAGTACGAGCGGTATCAGGCTGTGCGGGCGAAGGAGATGATGGAAGCACGCGTCGATGCGGTGTTTGATTCGCTGCGACAGGATTCAGCATTCCTGGCACTGACGAGTGGCGCTGACGGCAGGCTTCAGATGCCGATGCGCAACATGACCGGCACTGCAAACCAAAAGTGATCATCCTCGAAGTGGCCACGGATCTAAATCCGTGGCCAGGAGTCTTCCCATAGACCAAGCCCGCGATTATCGCATCTGGCAAGTTATCGCAGCCTCCGCCGTCGGTACCATGATCGAATGGTACGACTTCTATATTTTCGGCAGTCTCGCCGTAACCATCTCGCCGCTCTTCTATCCGAAAGGTAATAACACTCTCGCGCTTATCGCCTACTTGTCGACCTTTGCCGTCGGCTTTGTGGTCCGTCCGTTCGGCGCGTTGTTCTTTGGACGAATCGGCGATCTGGTCGGGCGCAAGTACGCGTTTCTGGTCACGCTGATCATCATGGGCGGTGCGACCGCGGCGATCGGTTTCTTACCGACTTACGCGACGATCGGTCTCGCAGCTCCGATCATTCTTTTGTTGATTCGCGTGTTGCAGGGCCTGGCACTCGGTGGTGAGTATGGTGGCGCTGCGGTCTATGTTGCCGAGCACGTGCCGGACGCGAGACGTGGTTTCTACACGAGTTTTATTCAGATCACGGCCACACTCGGCCTGTTTGTCTCCCTCGTCGTCGGCATCGTAGTGCAAAACTCAATGAGCGCTGACGCATTCAAGGCGTGGGGTTGGCGCATCCCGTTCATTATTTCGCTTTTCCTTGTCGGCGTTTCGCTTTACATTCGGTTGCGCATGAAAGAGTCGCCGATCTTTCAGCAGATCAAAGGTGCTGGCATGACCTCGAGCCGTCCCTTAGTCGAGGCATTTACAGTTTGGGAGAACCTCAAGCGCGTGCTGATTTCGTTGTTCGGCGCGACCGCGGGCCAGGGTGTCGTGTGGTACACCGGCCAGTTTTACGCGCTGTTTTATTTGCAGACCATACTGAAGGTGAATCCTCAGTCGGCGCAATACATCATCGCCATCGCGTTGTTGTTTGCAATGCCGTTGTTTGTGTTGATGGGTGCGCTTTCGGACCGCATCGGCCGCAAGTGGATCATGATGGCGGGCTGTTTGCTGGCCGCGATTTCGTATCTGCCCATTTACGGCGCAATGCAGCGTGCTGCAGGTTCGAATGTAGTTACGGTTCAATCCAAGCCCAATGCGGTGGGAGCGACAAGTCTGATACCACAAACAGAAGTTAACGGTACGCTGCAATCAGCGCCGGAAGTGTTAACTTACGTAGATTTCGGGACGCTGATCAGTTCACCGGCGGCCCAGAAACTCATCCTGCTCGTGTTCATTCAGGTCTTCTTCGTGACCATGGTCTATGGTCCAATCGCTGCTTACCTGGTCGAAGCTTTCCCCGCCAAGATCAGATACACGTCACTCTCGCTTCCCTATCACATCGGCAACGGTGTTTTTGGTGGACTACTGCCGGTAATCGGTCTCACCGTAGTCGCCAACACCGGCAACATCTACGCCGGTCTCTATTACCCGATCATCGTCGCCAGCCTAACCTTTATCGTAGGCTCGTTGCTGCTGAAAGAAACTAAGCACACGCTGATCTGGGACGAAGTTAGCCGCAGATAAACGCGGATTTCAACGCGGATCTTTGTAGATCACACCGTTCTTCATCACGAACGTCACCTTCTGCATCTTCTCGATGTCTTTTAACGGATCGCCGGGGACGGCGACGATGTCGGCCCACTTGCCTGTGGTCAGAGAGCCGAGATGTTTGTCCCAGCCTAAGAGTTTTGATGCGTTTGAGGTGCCGGCGACGATTGCGTCCATTGCGCTCATGCCGCCCCATTGAACCATCAACACAAACTCGTGCGCGTTTGATCCGTGCGGAACAACGCCGGCGTCAGTGCCAAGAGCGATCGGAACCTTGTTCGCGACCGCGAGCTTGATCCCGTGACGTGCAGCGGCGGCAGCAGCGAGGGCTTTCTCCGCACGCAATCCTTTCAAGACGCCTGACTTCGCGGCCCGCTCCACTGCTTCTGCGGCGGACAACGTCGGCACCAAGAACGTTCCGCGCTCTTTCATCATGCGCGCGCCTTCTTCGTCGAGAAACGAACCGTGTTCGATTGACGAAACACCGGCGCGTACGGCGATCTTGATTCCTTCAGTTCCGTGTGCGTGCGCCGCTACTTTCCGCTCCAGCTTGTGCGCCTCGTCAACCATCGCTTTCAACTCTTCAAACGTGTATTGGGTCGCGCCCACCGCATCGCCTTCAGACAACACACCGCCGGTCGCACATGTCTTGATAACGTCAGCACCGTACTTGATCTGATAACGGACGGCCGCGCGAATCTGATCTGGTCCGTCAGCGATTCCTTCCTCGATTCCCGGGTCAAACAATCCCGGACGAAAACCATTCTCGTCGCAGTGTCCACCGCGCATTCCGATCGCATGGCCCGCAGTCATCATTCGTGGTCCAGGTGTCCAGCCTTCGTCGATGGCTTTGCGCAACGCCATATCGTCAAACTTCCCGGAGGCGCCCACGTTACGCACGGTAGTGAACCCCGCCATCAAGGTTGCGCGCGCATGCTCGACACTGATTATCGCTGCGAACGATTCAAAATCTCTCACTCCGGCATTTTCACCAGCCGGATCACCCAGGACTCGACCGATCAGATGAGTGTGTGCATCGATGAACCCGGGCATCAGCGTCACATCGCCGAGATCGATCACTTTTGCGTTCGCAGGTATATTGACTGATCCTACAGAGCCAACCGCAGTGATCGTGTTGTCAGTCACTACCACAACGGCGTTATTGATTGCCGCGGCGCCCGTGCCATCAATGAGGCGAGCGGCCTTCAACACAACTGTGCCCTTCCCCACCGGAGCTTGCGGCGTGATCCTTGGGGTTTGGGAAACGACCGGCAAGCAAATCGAGCAGATCAGGGACCATAACAGGCAGACAGATTTCAGGTTTTTCAATGGTTCTTCCTTTGAGCGGGAAATCAAGATTCGAGCCGACGCATTTTAGTAGAGATCCAATACCGAAGAAAACATTTCCAAATTACGCGGTTCGATTGACAGCCGCACCGGTCTTTGGCAACTTCTATGTCGCGCCCCTTTCCAATTGCAGAGCAATGAAGTAATTCACCTGGCATGACGAGCCGCTGGACCGCCAAATCCCCGATGTCCGGCTACGCTGTCGCGATTGCTGCGACGCTGGCTATTGTTGTGCTCAGGCTTCTTCTCAATCCTTTCCTCGGTGACTCAGCATATTTCTTCCCATTCGTAATTGCCGTAACTTTGTCTGCCTGGTATGGCGGACTGAACCCCGGATTGCTTTCAACTGTGCTGGGCGCACTTGCAGCCATCTTCTTCTTTGTGCCGCCTTATTACAGTTTGAAAATCACCGATTCACGAATCGCAACCGGCCTTGTCTTCTTTCTGATTGCCAACATCACGATCTCGCTGGTTTGCGACGCACTGCACAAGGCTCTCAAACGCGTCGAACTCAGCGAAGCTTTGGCACTCCAACACGTCAAAGACATCGAACACCGAGACCAGGCGCTGCGTGACGCACAACAACAACTGCACCTGATAACCGATTCGATGTCGGCACTCGTCACGCGCTGCACACGCGACTTGAAATACTCGTGGGTGAGTAAACCTTATGCCGACTGGCTGCGGAAATCTCGCGGCGATATCGTCGGCTCATCGATCGAAGCGACTATCGGCAAATCGGCGTTTGACGTTCTGCATCCTTATTACCAAAGAGTGCTCACCGGTGAAACAGTGCACCTCGAAATGGAGGTCGAGTTTCAGACGATTGGTCGCCGCTGGGTGAACTCTGCTTACACCCCAACATTTGATACTGACGGTAAACCTGACGGGTGGGTCGGCGTTGTGATCGACATCGACGACCAAAAACGCTCGGAAGAAGAGCTGCGCACTACCGATCGACGTAAAGACACTTTCCTTGCAGTGCTGGCCCACGAACTGCGCAATCCGCTAGCGCCAATGCGCAACTCTCTCGAACTGCTCAAGCGTTCAGAGGCGAATCCGGCTATCAGCCAACACGCGCGCGCCACGATGGAACGACAGCTTTCGCACATGGTCCGTCTGGTTGACGATCTGCTGGATCTTTCGCGCATCAACCGCGATAAACTCGAACTACAAAAACAGCCGGTAGTGTTGTCTGAAGTTGTCTCGCAAGCTGTCGAAACTGTGCGACCGATGATTCTCGAGGCGCGTCATGAACTGTCAATTGACTTGCCTCCTGAACCGCTCCAATTAAACGCCGACACTGTGCGACTGTCACAGGCGTTCTCGAATCTGCTCAATAACGCGTGTAAATATACCGATCCCGGCGGTCGCATTTCCCTGAAAGCAGTGCGCGAGAATGGTCAGATCGTTGTGTCGGTACGCGACAACGGCATGGGAATTCCGACGGACCTCAGTCCGAAGATCTTCGACATGTTTACCCAAGCGAACCACACAATTGAGCGGCAACACGGCGGACTCGGAATCGGACTGGCGCTCGTGAAGCGGCTCGTGGAAATGCACGAGGGCGAGGTATCGGCCGGCGCTAATCCTGACGGAAAAGGTAGCGAATTTCTGGTGAAACTCCCACTGTTGGCAATTCCCAATATGAACGAAGCAGCAAATCCTTACTCGACCTCTCCAAACTCAAGTGAACAGCCTTTACGCATACTCGTTGTCGATGACAACCGAGACTCCGCTGAAACACTCAGCATGTTGCTCGAGTTAATGGGCAACGAACTCAGTGTTGCATACGATGGCGAGCAGGCGGTCGCAATGGCTAACGAAATCAAGCCCGATGTCATCTTGCTCGACATCGGGCTGCCCAAGTTGAATGGTCATGAAGTGGCGCGGGAGATACGCAAGGAATCGTGGGGTCAGAAACCGATCCTGATTGCTATCACCGGCTGGGGACAAACCGAAGACAAAGAGCTTTCACGCGAGTCAGGTTTCGATCATCACCTAGTGAAACCTGTCGATCACGACCAGTTATTGAAACTGATTGAAAAGCGCAAAAGCGCGAACTCCTGAGGTTCGTTAGCAAGGGATCGGAATGCTGGTACCAAACGCGCCATTCACATAAGCCAGAAAGCCTTGCGCAGAAACTGTGTCAAGCCGGTAGTCAACGTTTGTTGAGCGGCAGACTGAGTCACCACTGATTGTGATCGAAACGATCAACTGCTGTCCGTTGACGGTCAGGAAGTTTGGCCCACCCGAATCACCAAAACACGTGCCGCCATTTCCAGTTGATGGATTCTGCGATAAGCGCAGATAGCCTTTGTTAAGTGAATTAAAGCTCGAAAAAGAAAACATGCGTGGAATCGGATTGAGATCCTGGAAGAACGGCTTGCCACCACCCACCACACGATTCTGAAGTCCATAACCGGCATTCGTAAACACGGCCGTTTTCAATCCGTTTTTAGCAGAGAGGTCCTCGAGCAAACCGCAGCTCGGCAGCGTGGCGGGAGTTACTCCGTTAACGCTCTGCTGGAGAATCAAAACGCCGATGTCGCCAGAGTCGCCCTGTGCCTGGCTGAAATTTGGATTCGTTACTACGTGGGCCACCGGCAACAACGTTGTCGTATTGCTTGAAAGTGACCCGAAGGGAATTGACTGGTCCAGACTCACGTAGGCGACAAATCCTTCAGGCGCCAGTTCCTGCGTGAAGAAACTCGTGCAGTGACTCGCAGTCAGAAAGACGTTGTTTGTGATCATTGTGCCGGAACAAATCGGAGAAATCTCTCCAGTCGTGGATGACTTAATAATAAAAGCACCAGTGTTGGCGAAAGCATTAGTTGAATCGACGAAGCCGTAAGTAATCGCCGATGCTTTCGGCGAGAACAACAACGAAGCCGTGACGAGACTCGTCGTCAGCACAAAGAAAGCAATTAGCCGTTTCATTGGGGATCTCCTTTATGATGAAGCAGAATGGCAGGGCGCGTGAATTCTAACGCGCCTCGTGGAGTGTTCCAAATTGGCAGCGCTTCATATTTGTGCCTTTTGTGCTTTTATGTGCCTTTTTGTGGCTCATTCATATCGTAGAGCAATGATCGGGTTCACTCTCGTGGCGCGTCGTGCTGGTATATAACTGGCGATCAGAGCAACAGCAACCAGCAACAGTGATATAAGCGTGAACGTTGTCGGATCAGTTGCCGTAACACCAAACAACAATGTCGCCATCACCCGCGTTAACGCAAACGCAGCGATGAGACCGATCGCGATACCAGCCGCCACGAGCTTCAAACCGTAACCCACGGCAAGTTTGAGCACAGCGCCAGTTTGTGCTCCGAGCGCCATGCGAATGCCGATCTCGTGTGTCCGTTGGGCCACTGAATAACTCATCACACCATAGATCCCGACACCGGCAAGCACCAGCGCCACAGACGCGAAGATCGCGAGCAGCAACATGCTGAAACGCTCGCGTGTGATCGAATCAGCCAGAATAGATTCCATCGTGCGAATGTTCGAGACCGGTTGATCCTTATCAATTTCCCAAACAGCTTTACGAATTGTGTTCGCCATGCTCGCCGGATCGACATCAGTCTTAACGACCAGATCTCGTGCGTCAAAGAAGCCATACTGCCGGTAGGTCAGATACATCTGCGGTTTCGGATCGGCATTCAACTCAAACTGGCGCACATCTTTGGCGACACCGATCACCTGAATCCAGTCTTCGGGTGATCTGACTCTGCCTATCGCAATACGCTTTCCCACTGCTTCTTCACCGGGCCAATAGCGACGAGCCATCGTCTCGCTAATCACGACTACATCGGGACTGTGGTTCGTGTCCTGATCGGTTAGCTGTCGTCCTTTCAACAGCGGAATACTCATCGTGTCGAAGTAGCTGGGACTGATAACTCTCGTAACTATGATCGACTCCTGTCCCGGCGGTGGTTCAGGTCTGCCTTCGATGTTAATCGAGATGGAGTTTCCCTGTTGATAAAGCGGCAGGTTGGTGGTCACAGCCGCCGACTTAACACCGGCGATCGATTGGAGTCGCTGAATTAATTCGGAGTAAAACGCGGCACGCTGTTGCGTCCGTTCGTACTTTGAATCCGGTAACACGATCTTCATCGTCAGCAGGTTGTCGGTCTTGAAGCCCGGATCGACATTACGCAGGCGCAGAAAACTATTGATCAGCAATCCTGCTCCGATCAGCAGCACAAGTGAAATGGCAACTTCCGCCATCACGAGCAAGCCGCGCAAACGTTTCCCGCTGCCACCGGTTGCCGCATCGCGACCGCCTTCCTTCAGAGTTTCGATCTGGTTGAAACGTACCGACTGAATCGCAGGCGCCAAACCAAAAATAAAACCGGTCAGTACAGAAACCAGCAGAGTAAAGCCAAGCACTTTGTAATCAATTGAGATTTGGGCAGCTTGAGAGACATTTTGTGGAATGAATGACTTCAGCACGACCAGACCGGCATAAGCGATCACGAGACCAACCACTCCTCCCAAAATCGAAAGCGCAATGCTCTCGGTCAGAAACTGCCGGACCAGTCTCTGTTGCCGCGCGCCCAGTGCCACGCGTACCGCAATCTCCTTTTGTCTTACGGCAGCCCGTGCTAGTAAGAGATTTGCGACGTTCGCGCAGGCGATCAGCAATACAAACCCAACTGCGCCCAAGAGAATCAGCAACGCCGGTTTGATATCGCCGACGAGATGTTCGTGCAAAGGCGTAATCACAGCACCCAGATCCGTGTTCGTATCGGGGTACTGTTGCTGGAGTCGGGTGGCAATCGTACTAATATCGGCTTGCGCCTGGACCAACGACACGCCGGTCTTGAGTCGACCCACCACTTGAAGATAGTGACGACCGCGATTTGCGGCTTCCTCCTGAGTGAATGCAATCGGCACCCATGCCTCATCATCGCGCGTCGGAAACTGAAAGCGGGCGGGCATGACACCAACGACTGTGTAGCCGGCGCCGTTCAGCGTTAGTGTCTTGCCGACGATGCTCGCATCGCCGCCAAATCTTCGTTGCCATAACGCATAACTCAACAAGACTACGCGTTCCGAACCGGGCTGATCTTCTGCTGCCGTAAAAACGCGTCCGAGCTGTGGCTCTACTCCGAGAAGAGGAAAGAGACTCGTGGAAACACGTCTGCCTTCGAGACGCTCAGGATCGCCTGCGCCGGTCAGGTTAAAACTCGTCTCGTCCATTGCGGCCATCCCTTCGAACGACTGGTTCTGATCGCGCCAGTCGACGAAGTTTGCAGCCGTAGGAGTGTCTTGCGGATAACCGGCTTTGGTTGCCTCTTCCCAAACCATCACCAGTCGCTCGGGATCTTTGTAAGGTAATGGTTGCAGCAACACGGTGTTCACGACGCTGAAGATGGCGGTGTTCGCGCCAATGCCCAAAGCCAGTGCGATGACGGCAACAATCGTGAAGCCGGGATTCTTCCGCTGGAGTCGAATGGCGTAACGCAGGTCGTTCCAGAAATCAGCTAACAAGTTCGTTCTCCCTCCTCCCGCAACGGGCGGCTGCTGCGCCGGCTGCTGCGAGCGTCGCATTTCCTGCTGCATTAGATCCGTATCGGCGAGTTCAGTGAGTGCTGCTCGTCTTGCTTCAGCTTCATTTGTTCCGGATTTGAGTGAGCGTTCGTAAACGTCGTCGAGATGCTGGGCCAACTCTTCGACAATCTCCGCCTCGTGTGCCGGAGCGAGATTGAGTCGCGTCAGACGCCGTCGAACTTCTTCTTTCCAATCAGGCATGCTCGATTCCGGTAATGCGGTTGATTGCTTCGACAAACTCGCGCCAGCTATGACGTTGTGCGGCGAGCACCTTGCGACCTTCGGCCGTCAGACGGTAATAACGACGACGACGCTGACCCGCCTTCTCAACCCAGCGCCCCTGAATCCAGCCACGCCGTTCGAGTCGATAGAGCAGCGGGTAGAGCGAGGCCACGTTAAACTTGAGCCTCCCTTTCGAGCGCTGCTCGATCAGGTTTCCAATGTCATAACCATGCCGCGGCTGATCTTCGAGCAACGAGAGTATCAACAACTCCGCACTCCCCTTCTTCAACTCGCGGGCAAGCATTTGCGAAAGCTTATATGGCATAGCGATATATTATTGAGTCGTATATCCTCCCGTCAACCTTGATGTTTTCGGGTGAGAGATCCTTGTTTTTGGCGGGTTAGGGATATAAGCCCAGAGCAGCGCGACGCTCACGAAGTTTAAGCCGATCAGGCAGGTTCATTTCCAAAAGCCTCGCAGTCGCTCGGCCTACTGGTGTGAATGGAATGATCTGGCCCCCATTCAACTGAAAATGTTCAAACCAATTCTGGGTACGTGGATTGAACAATGCCACGAGTTCACCCGTGAGTGGATCGAGTGACGCGATGTTAGGCCCTTTGAAGCGATTACACTCAAAGCAGGCCAGCGCGAGGTTGGCAGACAATGTCTCGCCACCGTGTTTCAGCGCGATAAGATGATCAGGTTCGTGAGGAAAGAAGTCCTGTGATTCAGCTAGTAAACAGTACTCGCAACGCTTTCCCGCTCGTTCCCGCACCTCTCGCCGTAAGGCTGCGGAGATACGGGCTCTTGTCACGTTTTCTTCTTGATATTTTCGTGTACACGAACTTTAACAGATTGCATAAGGTGTTCAACCTGCCCAAAAAATTCCAGCTCCGCTGCTTCTTCCTCGGTCAGTTCATCAGCCGAGTTAAGTTCGAGTAACTCACGGACGCGCTCCTGGGTTTCCTGTGAAGGATGGAAAGACAGGATTTCTTCCGGTGAGGCGCCACGAGCAAAGAAATCTATGATCTCCTCGTAGCACTTTTGCTCAAACGGCAATGCAGCAACTGCGCCGTCATGTTCGCTTCTTGGTTCCTGCTTCATTACCATAACGCAGCGAATCTTAGCAGTTTTCAGCGCTAACGATAAGGCCAGATTATTCGGTTGACCTAGCCTTCCTTCAACCCATTTCTGGTCTGGTTACGCATTGGTCGTATCGTATAGAATGCCGTGAGTTCATTATGAGCCAGACAATACCTGCACACTTTGATGGTCAGCATATCCTCCTCGATGAGGCGGTGGAACTCGAACCCAATACTAAGTTGCTGGTTACGGTGCTACCCAAGGATGCGGATATGGATACCTGGCGGGCGCTGTCCGCGAAACGTCTCGAAGGCGCATATGCTGAAGAGGAAGAAGAATATTCTTTAGACTCTCTCAAAGAACAAAACAAGCAATAGAGAATAATTAATAATGAATCAAGGTGACGTGGTCCTCACTCCCGTCCCTCAAGCCAACGGGATCCTCAAGAATCGTCCAGCCATTTTTCTCCGAGAAATGCCGCCTTATGGAGATGTGCTCGTCTGTGGCGTCAGCACGCAGTTACACCGTGAGGTAAAAGGTTTCGACGACCTAATCAAATCAACTGATTCTGATTTTAAGTCTACAGGTTTGAAGACAGACTCATTGATCCGACTCGGATTTCTGGCAGTGTTACCACGAAAATCCGTGATTGGTTCAATCGGCGCCGTTTCGGTGGCTCGGCATAGGCGTTTGTTAAAGCGACTCAGCAATTATCTGATTCGATAAACATCAGGTCACAGATAAACGCGGATGAAAAATGATCCGTCTTCATCCGCGTTTATCCGTGGCTAGGTTTTACCTGGAACTCACTTACACTTGCTGTATCCGCAATCGCGGCAGAAGTCGCAGCCGCTTGCGTGTTCGAGTTGGCCGTGGCACTCGGGGCAGATGCCGATCATGTTGGACATGATGGCGCCGGTGACGGCTTTCTGTGGATGATGTTGGGATTGCTGTTTGCTCGCGACGGCGCGCGCGGAGTCGGGAAGATCCTGGACCCGACGAACCGTGATCATGATGCACTCGGCAACCGCTTGCTCGGGTGACGTCAGCAGTCGCTCATTAAACCACACCGCGTGAGTGCCAGTGACTTTATTCAAACTGTACGCCACTTCCGCGGCGTCAAATCCACCGCGCAACATCTTCGACGCGAGCAGACCCACACCGCCGCTGATTGGACCAGTGGCGAAAACTTCCTGAATCATCTTGCCGTCGTGATTGACCGTGACGTAGAGATTCTGTCCATCGAACGGAATCTGCCAGGTCGCGCCACGCAACTCACGCGGACGCTCGATCCTGATCGCAGTCACAGCCGGAACTTTGATCGTCTCAGAATGTTCGCGCGCAATCGCTTCCTGACGAGCTGAGGCATCGTCAGCCGCCGTTGCTTCCGCAGCACTCACACCTTCATCCAACGGCTCGACCACTGCTTCCGGGTTGCAGGCGATTTCGCCCTTCGGTTCTTCAGCCTTCATCGAGGTGAGCACCTGGTTTTCACGCGACCCATCACGATAGTAACTAACTGCCTTGCAACCAAGCTGACGTCCCAGGCGATAAAGCGCGTCCACCGACTCCACCGTGTCGTTCACTGCACCGTTGCAGGTCTTCGACACACTGTTATCGACGTTGCGCTGAGCAGCCGCGAGCACATGAACGTGCTGCTCAGCGCTTATGTTCATCGCCGAGATAAAATGTGGCGGCAGTTCCTGCTCGTGTTCCACGACGTAAGCTGCCGCCGCATCTATCGATTCCTGATCATCCTGGTCTACGTCAATACCAAGCGCCTGCGCCGCGAGAGTGTGCACATAGGTGCGTGTGCCGAGTGTGTCTTTGCGAACGTAGGCCCATGAGAAGTTTGGCTCGATACCGGAAGATGTTTCCGCCACGAGGGAGATGGTTCCGGTCGGCGCGATAGTAGTCACTTCATAGTTACGCGGCGTGAGCGGAATGTCTTTCGGAATTCCGATCTGATTGTGAAGAAACTCGGTGTACGCTTCGCGGTTTGGTTCAAACTCCGGAAATGTGCCTTTCTCTGCGCCGAGACTATTGCTTGCCATCCAGGACTCACGCCGGACGAATCCCATTACCTCATCCATCAAATCGATTGAGGCCGGCGAGCCATAGGTGATATTCAGATTGAGACAGAGATCCGCAAATCCCATGATGCCCAGACCCACAGGCCGCGTGCGATGGACCACATCATTAATCTCGGGTAACGGCCAGGCACAAGTGTCGATCACGTTGTCGAGAAAACGGGTGCACAGATGCGTCACTTCACGCAGGCGATCCCAGTCAACTCGATTTTGTTCATCGTAAAACTTGGCGAGGTCGATCGAACCCAGATTGCACGAGTTGGAAAAGTGTAGAAACTGTTCGCCACACGGATTGCACGAGTAGATTGGTCCCATCGACTTCATCATGTGATTATGACGATTAACTTCGTCGATGAATGCGATACCCGGTTCAGCATATTTATGCGCACTGGCGACAATCCGGTTCCAGATATCGGGCGCGAAGATCATTCCCGGCCGTGGTGGCTCTTCGATCCCGCAGTTGGAAAGATCGGCTGAAAGGAATGCCTGTCGATCACAAAACGTCACCGTCGATCCATCCGCTGTTCGGTAGACGACGTACTCGTCATCGCGCACCGGATCGTGAATCGCTTCGCCCCACGGCTGGTCGTTGAATTCGGTTTGAAACCACTCGTTGTTATCGACTGCTTTCAAAAACTTATCAGTAACGTTTACCGAGATATTGAAATTGGTCAGCGAATGCTGATCGTTTTTAGCGTGAATGAAACGAAGCACGTCAGGATGCGTAACGCGCATCATTCCCATGTTCGCGCCGCGTCGCACGCCTCCCTGTTTCACGACATCGGTCACCTGATTAACGATATTCATGAACGACACCGGACCCGACGCCACTCCGGTTGCCGAGCTCACCATCGCTCCGTGCGGCCGGAGAAACTCATAGGTCATTCCCGTACCGCCACCCGTCTGGTGAATGGTGGCCGCCGCCTTGGCGTGATTCATGATCCCGTTCAACGAATCGGGGACAGCCAAAACAAAGCACGCTGCGAGCTGACCGTTTGTCTTACCGGCGTTGACCAGGCAAGGGGTATTGGGAATGAACTCGCGCGCCAGCATCACCTCTTCCATGGCCGCGAAAAACTCGTCTCGTTTTTCACCGGTTTCCGCCTTTGAAACGTGTGTAACGACCCGCTTTACAATGGCCTCCCAGTCTTCAAACGGCTGCGCTTTTGTGTTCTTTAATGAATAACGCTTGCTAACTACTTTTTTGGCATTGATCCCAAGCTGCTGCGACCTGCGACGGGGGGAAACGGCGGGGGAAACGACACTGTTTTGTCCGACTTTTTTGCCGATAGCTGCGCTCATCTATCTCTGCCTTTCTAACGGGGAGCCCGAAGGTAAAATAGTGTTTCAAAAACGGTTCTGCCAGGCGTATAGGCTACGCAGGCAAATAACTTAGAGTGATATATGGATACTCCGGTTGGCTCTGTCGAAGCGCTTCTAGCCCGGCTGGAGTGCGCTCCGGGGGGCGGCCGCTGCACCAGTTAACCGCTTCGTCTCAAGCGGAGCGGAATATACTCCTTTGGCCAGACGCTGTCAACAGGATATTGTGGTGCCTGCGGTTTTAGGTGCTATAGAGTGTATTTTGCCGCAGATTAACGCGGATTTTGTACGGATTATTTTCCGGAGGTTCCAGTGTTCGACAAAAGCAGCTCGTAATTGCCGATATCGCGATTGTGGCTGTCCAGCGCGGCGAAGGTATCGGAGGTCTCCTCGAGCATCTGTTTGGTCATCGCGATTGAGTCGCTGAGCTGTTCGAAATCCAGCGACGAGACGCGTTCCGGCGTGGGTAGAGTGACGACCTGATCGTTCACCAGACCGAAGAAGTTTTCGATTGACTGTAACTGTCCTTCAACCAGCTTCACCGAACGCTCGATGTCGTTAAATGCAGCGGTGCGTCGTTTCAGTATTTCAACGTTCGCCTGCTGAATTCTCTTTTCGCGATCGTCTCTAGCGGCTTCAACCGATCGCTCCGCCTGGACCAACTGGTTCTGCACTGCCTGTCGATTAATAGAACGCAAGTGATGCTTGCGACGACGATACACATCGAGCAAATCGACAAAGTCTTCCCAACGCTGATCGAGGCTCTGAATGTTGTGAGGAATCTGTTTGGTGCCGGTGAATTTTTTGTAGTTCGAATAGATCTGATTCTTCATCCAGCGCAAGTACTCGACTGCTTCGCGCTCACGCGGGTCAAATAATTTGATCTGTGCTTCACGCTGCTGTTCGCGTAGTTTCAGTAGACGCTGTTTCTCTCGTCGATCAACCAATCGACGATAAACAGTGGTAGCAGGTACGGTCGCTAAATAGAGCGTCTCCGTCGCCAGCGCTGCGACCAGCGGGGTGACGTCCTGAACGTAAGCAGCGGCCACTGCAAAACCAGCCATACCCCAAAAGTTTATGGGCTCCTTAAACGCTTCTTTCAGATACTTCAGATCGATCTTAGGTAATTCCATAAGGACAAGTATGGCCGATTACATATTCACTAATGTTAATTGAGGCGGTTTCCGCCCGTACCGTTCTGTCCGCTCGTCGTTTCGCCTTCAGCAGGAAGCGCTTGTGGCGACGATCCACCTGCGCCCAATAAACCCATGTCCTTTTTATAGGCAAGGAGCTTATCCTGCAACTGCATGTCTAAGGCTTCACGCTCGATGTCCTGCATCTGCGTGTCGACATTAGCGGCGCCCAATTGCATCTTTGCTTCAGCAGCCGCTGCACGCCTGTCGATCTTGTCGCGCATCTCGTTGAACGTCGATGCGTCGTCGCCAAGCTGGAACGACTCCATTGTCTGCGCAAGCTGTTCCTGAAGTTTTGCCTGCTTCGACTGATTTATCAACTGCATCGCCTCAGCAGTACGGCGTTGCATCTGAAGCACGTAATTGTCGCGCGCTTTTAGTGCCTGCTTCGATGCCCCGGTCGCGTGTTCCAGTTGCTGCGAGGTTTTCTGAAGATCGACCTGTGCCTGCTGTAATTGGCCGATGTAAGCAGTGGCGATGTCGTCGCGACCCATTTTTACTGAAGCACGGATTTTGGAGTCGAGATCGACGACCTGAGTTTCGAGTCGCTCTTTATTCTTAGCGAGCAGTTTCTCAGTCGCCATGACCTGTGCCACGGAATTATTCAACTCCGGCACACGGTCGCGCATATCGCGAATAGTCTGCTGAAGAATGAGTTCGGGGTCTTCAGTCTTTTCGATTATCCCTCCGAAGAGGGCGCGCATTGAGCGCTTCATTCTTGTCCAAACTCCCATTGTCGCTCATCCTCCGACAGTGAAGTGTGAAATCCGAAAGCTTACTGATTCCAACTTAACAATTATCGCCTTTACAGCCATTTGCGACGATTTGATGTACGACGCATACGCTCAGGCGGTTTCAACTCCGGCAAAACTGAGCTTTGAGTATAAGCGCTCACGGGTATTTTTTGTAGGGCCGGCCCGACCGCAGGTCCTTCATCGTCCAATATCACGCCGGAATTGCATGCCCGGCCAGTGAATTTTCTTGAGCGCTTGGTAACAGAAGTCGAGGGCGTCTGAGAGGCGTCCCGCACTGGCTGTAATGCCCAGAACGCGGCCACCTGTTGCAATAATGCGGCCATCCGCGTCTTTCGACGTGCCCGCATGAAATACCTGTACTGAGTCTCCAGACTCGTCCAAACCTTCGATAATGTCGCCGGTGTCATGTTTCCCAGGGTAGCCCTTGTTTGCCGCTACTACACACGCAGAAGCGCCTTCAGACCACGAAACATCAAGACTTCCGAGGGTGCCGGAATACATTGACTCAAAAATCGAGTACAGGTCCGTTTTCAGACGAACCAGAATCGCCTGCGTTTCCGGGTCGCCAAAACGTACGTTGTACTCGAGTAGCTTTGGTCCATCCGGAGTAAGCATCAAGCCGAGAAACAGAATTCCCTTAAATTCAAACCCATCTTCCCGACATCCTGCGAGCGTCGGTTCGACAATTTCACGTACCACTCGCTCCTGAAGACTCTTCTCCAAAACTGAAGCATCGGTAACAGTACCCATGCCGCCAGTATTCGGGCCGGTGTCGTTTTCACCGATTCGCTTGTGATCCCGTGCGGCGGGCATCAAGACATAGTCACGTCCATCGGCAAAAACCAGGAGCGACGCTTCCGGGCCAGTCAAAGCCTCCTCTATTACAATGCGTCCCGCAGCTTCGCTTCCGGCTACGTGATGCACCATGAGATCTTCAATGGATTTTTCCGCTTCCGCATGATTCCGGGCGACGACCACGCCTTTACCCGCCGCTAATCCATCAGCCTTAATCACGACCGGACTCT
This sequence comes from Pyrinomonadaceae bacterium, assembly GCA_035694465.1. Lineage (GTDB taxonomy): Bacteria > Acidobacteriota > Blastocatellia > Pyrinomonadales > Pyrinomonadaceae > PSRF01. The sequence goes on from DASSFI010000014.1 coordinate 37,319, forward strand.
CGGCCAAACCAAACTCGCCGCTTCGTAGACACTCGATCGCTTGTTCCGGTCCTTCGGCCACTCGATATGCAGCCGTCGGTATCCCGTGGCGCGCCATGAAGCTCTTCGCAAATGCCTTGCTGCCCTCAAGTCGCGCCGCGGCAGCAGTCGGCCCCACGATTCGGAGGCCACGATCGTTAAATAAATCTACGATTCCGGAGACGAGGGGTGCTTCGGGTCCGACAAACGTGAGATCGATATCGTGCGATTCGACAAACTCCGCCAGTCCTGAAAGATCATTGACCAAAATATTGGCAACCGGTGATATTTGTTGGATACCGGCATTGCCAGGAACGCAGAAAATCTCAACTGGCTCTAGTGAAGTTTGTTTGATGGACCAAACAATGGCGTGCTCGCGTCCTCCAGACCCGATAATCAGTATTTTTTTCATTATTTTAGAGTGCCGGATGCTCCCACTCAGCAAGAAACCTGTCAAGCTGGGTGTGTTTTAGACAGGATTTACTTGACACATTTTCGACATAGCTATATACCAGTTGTCCAAATCGCGGCCCTAAGAGGCCGGAACCTTTACCCTCATTGGTAACAACCGAAGAGCGTATTCGTTCAACGCATTTTTTCTTATCGCCCGCCGGCATCATGTTTTTAAGGCTAACGGACCCGAGGGGAGTAGATCATGGCACAGACGGAAGCCGTTCAGGTAATGGAGAGGACTCAAGAAAGCGAGTATCAAGACCGGCCAATCAAGTGCGTTGACTGCAACGAGAACTTCATTTGGACTGCCGGCGAACAAGTTTTCTTCCACGACAAGGGGTTAAAAAACGAACCCAAAAGATGCAAACCCTGCAAGCAGGCTAAGAACGAACGCTTAGCTGCTATCGCAGCCGCGCAGTCGTCGGGAGTGCGACAGCGAATTGAGGTCTCAGTGCAGTGCGCACAATGTGGGCAGCAGACCACCGTTCCCTTTTATCCATCACAGGGACGTCCAGTCTTTTGTCGCTCGTGCTTCCTGGCAGGAAAAACTTCAAACGCCGAAGTCGCATAACACCTGTTCCGATTCTCAGGCAGCCAGCAGAGCAGCGGTGATGCGCGTTTTCTCATGTCAGCCCCCACTGACCCGACCATAGCTCGATCAATCACCCGCCAACATGCACGATCGGACGTCGATTAGAATCTTTCTCTGCCTTGCGTAACACCTCATGTGTTACCGGCGCGGTGTCGCCTTCACCAAAAGCAATGTACTTCAACAGGTAAGAAATCGGATTTCCCTCGCTCCAACCGAAATAGACGTGTGGCAGCTTGCCCATTTCGTCGCGCAGGTAAAGTAGAAACGCCGCAATCGCATTGGGCACTGCCGGTGATTCTGTGCGCAGGATGCGATAGCCGTCCACACTCTCGCCCCGAATCGATAACGTACCGGAAAATTCCGACGCATCACCGGGAGTTACTTCGAAAAACAGAATTGGCTCGCCAGTGGGAATGTGATTACTCGTGCGTTTCTCGTGCTCTTTTTGTGCGTACTCATCGGCGTCGCCTTTGTCTTTGCGATTCGTGATGATGCGAATAGTTCCCTTGGCGGCGTCCTTAATGAACTGTCGTGCCTGATCGTCGAGTTCGATGCGTTCAACACGAAGTTCAGTGGAGCGATAGACGCGTGAGAAAAGCGAGGCGAGGATGATCGTCAGAATAAAGAACGAAGCGATCTTGATGCCTTCCGGTCGTTCGTGAATATTCTGAATCGTGGTGTACACAAAGATCAGCGCAATACCTAAATAGAGATACCAGTGTCGTTGTTTCTTTCGTGCTGCGAGAGTTACTGCAATCGCCGCAGACGTCATCAACACCAAAACGCCGGTAGCATACGCACCGCCCTGCTGGTCCACATCAGCTTTGAAAATGAGCGTCACAGCGGAGGCAATCGTCACAATGACGATTACGAGCGGACGCGCGGCTCTGGCCCACTCAGGCGCCATGCCGTAACGCGGCAGGTACCGCGGCACGATACTCAACAAACCCGCCATTGCCGACGCGCCTGCAAACCAAAGAATCAGGATTGTGCTGAGATCGTAGACGGTGCCGAAGATGTCACCAAAAAAGTAATGCGCCAGGTAAGCGATAGCGCGTCCATTCGCCTCGCCACCCTCCGCAAACTTTTCCGCTGGAATCAGTATTGAAGTGACAAAACTACTGCTGATGAGCAGTATGCTCATGATCACGGCGGCGGTACGAAGCAGTTTCTTTGCATTGCGAATACGGCCGCGCAGCAACTGCACCGCTCGGCCCTGGCCTTCAACGTGACCCGTGCGAGTCGACTCGATATTGGCCCAGTCGTCTTCACTGAGATCGTCATCACCTTTCACGAGGGGCATCACGGCCACGCCGGTTTCAAAACCCGAGAGTCCGAGGGCGAGCTTCGGAAACAACATCAGCGACACGCCTATTATCAACCAGCTATGTCCCTTAACACTGGGATGGGTAAAAAGCGCCTGCTTCCATTCCGGAAAGTGATAAGGATGAGTGAACAGTTGAAACACACCGAAAGCGATCACAATTGCGTTCAGGAAAAGATAGATCGCGACGAGGGCTACGGCGATTCCGATAGCTTCCTTGAAGCCTCGCAGAAAGATAAGGCCCAGCACGGCGATAAGGGCCAGCGTTATACCGATTTGATGTTTGAAAATTTCCGGCGTGAACGGATTCTCGATAACGTGGGCCGTCGCGTCGGCAGCAGAGAGCGTGATGGTAATAATGAAGTCCGTAGCGACGAAGCCGAGCAGGACGAGTACGAAGAGTTTTCCCTTCCAACGTGAAAGCTGGTGCTCGAGCATCGAGATCGACCCTTCACCGTGCGGGCTTTCTTCGGCGACGCGGTTATAGATCGGCAACGCGCCGAAGAGCGTGAGCAACACCAGGATGAGGGTAGCGATTGGCGAAAGCGCCTGGGCCGCAAGGAAGGCAATACCGGGTTGATAACCCAGAGTCGAGAAATAATCGACTCCGGTCAAACACATTACCTGCCACCATGGGTGTTGCCGGTGAGGACTTGCGTGTTCGGAATCTTTTTGAGCGGACCCTTTAAATAACCAGAGTTTGAATCGTCGTCCAGCGGATCTTCGACTTAACCTATTGAGCATTGCTGCCCTTCCCTTAGCCTACGAGGTTAGCTGTCGGACTCGAACTGGAAAGTGTTCGTCGTGGCAGCGAGCTCACGATTAGCCCCGCGTTCCGTAATGCGAAACATTGGTTCCCCCGTGTTGCAGGGCCATTGGCGCAAACAACTTCGGCAGACATTAAGTTTTCAACGAAAGTGATGTTACTCCCCGCACGAGTCGGAAGCAACACACAAATCTGTGTAATCTGTGGTTACAAAATCTCAGCCACCGACGTGTACGATGGGTCTCTGATCCGGATCCTTTTCTGCCTGCCGCAGCACCTCGTGTGTTACCGGCGCCGTGTCGCCTTCACCAAATGCGATGTACTTCAACAAATACGAAACCGGGTTTCCTTCACTCCAACCGAAGTAAACATGCGGCAGTTTTCCGGTCTCATTTCTGAGAAACAACAGGAACGCAGCGATAGCATTCGGAACCGCCGGCGACTCCGTCCGCAAGATCTGAAATTGGTCGACAGTTTCACCTCTGACTTTCAGCACGCCCGAGAATTCGGAAGCATCTCCCGGAGTAACTTCGAAAAACAGAATTGGCTCGCCGGTGGGAATGTGATTATCGATTCGTTTTTCTTTTTCTTTCGCTTCGTACTCGAGCGCGTCACCACGATCGATACGATTGGTGATAATGCGAACTGTTCCCTTTGCCGCCCGGCGCACAAACTCGCGCGCTGTGTCGTCGAGCTCGATTCGCTCTACTCGTAACTCAGTCGATCGCCACACACGCGAGAAGAGTGAACTGGCCACAATCGCCACGATAAAGATCAGTGCGATCTTAATGCCCTCCGGCTGCTCGACAATATTCACGATGGTCGTATAGATGAAGATCAGCGAGATCAACATAAACAACCACTGTACACGTTCTCCATGTCTCCGCGCTGACAACGTGACGGCAATTGCGGCTGAAGTCATTAACGCGAGCACACCCGTCGCGTACGCACCGCCTTGTGCGTCAACGTCGGCTTTGAAAAGAATCGTGACCACAAAACAGATGAGCGTAAATACAACTACGAGCGGCCGTGTCGCTCGCGCCCACTCCGGCGCCATTCCATACCGCGGCAAATAACGCGGCACGATATTCAGCAGACCAGCGAGTGCTGACGATCCGGCAAACCAGAGAATCGATATCGTGCTCAAATCGTATGCGGTGCCAAAGACGTCACCGAGATACGTGTGGGCCAGGTAGGCCAAAGCACGACCATTAGCACTTCCCGCTTCCAGTGTGTCCGTTTCCGGCCGGAATTCATCTGCGGGAATTAGCATGCTCGTAACGATGCTGCTCGCCAGCAACAGGAAACTCATGATCAGGGCGGCTGCAGTGAGGAGTTTGCGAGTGTTGTGTATGCGTCCGGCTAACTGTGCCTGCGACTCGCCGGCGCGCGTATTATGAACGGAATTTATCTCCTGATAACTTCCATTCACGTCTCCTTTCACGAGCGGCATGACAACGACACCGGTTTCAAATCCCGACAGGCCCAGTGCGAGCTTGGGAAAGACGATCAGTGCGGTTCCAATCATCAGTAGCGGACTACTGTGAGTCTGAAAGAGAAGCTGTTTCCAATTCAATAAGACGGTCGGATGCGTCGCGATTTCGTAGAGTCCGACAGTTACCACCGTCAAATTCAGCACCAGGTAAATAGCGACCAAAACGACCGCAATACTGATAGCTTCCTTGAAACCACGAAGAAAAATAGCGCCCAGAGCCGTAATCAGGACCAACGTAACAATCGTACGGTTATGCAGGAAATGGAGATGAGCGAGGACAAATGGGTTCTCAACAATGTGCGCCGTCGCGTCCGCGGCAGAGAGCGTGATGGTGATAATAAAGCTTGTACTCGCAAACCCAAGCAGCGCGAGAACGAAGAGTTTTCCTTTCCAACGCGAAAGCAAATTCTCGAGCATCGAGATTGAGCCGTCGCCATGCGGACTTTCCGCTGCAACGCGCCGGTACATCGGCAACGCGCCAAATAAAGTCAGGAGAATCAGAACGAGGGTAGCTATCGGAGAGAGTGCGCCCGCAGCTAAAAACGCGATGCCGGGCTGATAACCAAGAGTGGAAAAGTAATCCACTCCGGTGAGACACATCACTTGCCACCAGGAATGTTGCTTGTGCGTCGCGGAAGACTCAGTTGTTGAGCCGCGTTGTCTTCTGCCAGCGTAAAACCAGAGCTGAAACTTGCGTCGTGATCGTTGCAGCCATCCCATTGTGATGTCAGTAATTTACACGTAATAAAAAAAGCGGGCGGGGGCCTCCCACAGCCCCCACCCTAAGGCCACGTGTCCTCACCCCACGCGACCACTTCGTCCACCGGGGAGGTGAACGCATGCGGATTATGCAATAAGCCGACTAAAGTTTCAACCTGGTTATTTATTT
>DASSFI010000015.1:0-5220 GCA_035694465.1 Pyrinomonadaceae bacterium
CCCTACAGTACGTTCCGAAATGCCAGGAAACTCTTTCGCGAGTGCGCCGATAATCAAGATAAGCGGAACGTTTGCGCAAAGGAACGCGACGATGAATCCTGTCGACGAGACGAGACCAACTCCTTCCCAAACAGATCTTGACCGGGCATTGTTGGATAACGTCAACGCTGTGGTGTTGCCGGATGTGAACAAACCCACGTTCGTTGAGCACGTGTTCGACTCGTCATCGACCGCAGCAACCACCTCCGTCAGTGTTACTTATGCAAGCCGCTTGGGTATCGATCGCACCGCCGTCCAGGAGGCTGAGCTAACGGCGCAATATCGCACACAACAGCAGGATGTCACGCCTGCAAACGCAGGTCTCGAGGATGAAAAGGCGTCACTGATTCTGGATCTCACCCAGATGGCTCTCGACATCGCCGGCATCGTTGATCCCACACCTATATCGGATGGCGTGAGTGGTGTGATCTCACTATTCCGAGGTGATTGGTTGGGAGCGGGCATCTCCGTCGCGTCAATGATTCCGTATGTTGGCGATCTGGCGAAAGCAGGCAAGCTGCCCAAACTCCTGAAGACAATCGAGCGGGCGGTGGAGATCGCCAGTAAAGACGCCAAGTTTGCAGAAAAATTACGGCCCGTCCTAGATAAGCTCAAGGTGGCGCTGGACGCTGTCCCGATTGAGGGTTTGCCGAAAGCGATTCGCGAACCGCTCGAGGCGATGAAGAAGAAAATTGATGACTTCTTCTCGGCTGCAAAGCGAAACGATAACTTCGTCGGCGAAGTACGCGGACAACGAATCGAATTGCCCGGCGTCAGAACCGAGAACTTCACTTATTTAAAACGAGACCGCGTGCAGTACGACCAGTTACGACGTGACTTCGATAATCACGGCCGGGCAGATTTTCTCAAACGGCTGGGTGAAAAGGAAAAAGAGTTACGCGCCGCCGGCCTGAACGACGCGGACATCGCTTTGATCAAACAAGGAAAGGTGCCGCAGGGATACCAGGTGCATCACAAGAAGCCGTTGGACGACGGTGGTGACAACAGCTTCAACAACCTGGTGCTAATCAAGAACGATCCATACCATCAGGCAATCACAAATGCGCAGAAGAGACTGGTCAGCGATCTTCAACCAGGCCAGTCGCGCACAGTTGACTTTCCGATACCGGAAGGATCAATCTATCCGCCTACCCCCTAACGAATCGCAATTGAGCGGAGAGCAACGTCGTGTACCAGGAATTACTTGCGCGTGTAGCGGAAGAACAGCGCCGTTTTGACAGTGAACCGCAACCGCCGGCCACAGAGGAAGAATTACAACTTGTAGTGCAAAACGGCAGCAAGCAGTTGCACACAGAACTCCCGGGCGATTACCTGCACTTCCTCCGCTTGCATAATGGTCTTGACTGGAATGGCGTCGTTATTTACGGCGCAGGTAGTAATCCGATCTCCAAACACGCCGATCGTTCAATAGCGGACATTGTTGAAATGAATCTGAACTATCGCGATGATCCGCGGTTTGCGGACCTATTGGTGCTCGGGTCGAACGGGATGGATATTTACACCTACCGCATCTCGACAGATCGGTACGAGATCTATGATGAAGTGCCGCACGAATTGATCGAGTCGTTTCCCACCTTCGACGAGTTGATATCGAAAGCTCTATCGCGCAGCCTGCAGTAAACCGATCTTGTGCTCTTTTGTCGCAAGCTGCACAGAATTACTCGCGGCGGTCGAGTTCCTGTTGCAGTTCATTACTCGTTAAAGTCTTGAGATAGCCGGTGTCGAGCGTGGAGCGAAGTTGCTCGAGTTGAGCAATCTGTCGATCCAGGGCTCGGTACCGCTCACTGGTCACCGGATACTGCGCAATCTGTCGCTCGAGTGCTGCGATCGACTGGTTATAAACTTCGGCAAGCGCGTCGAGCGAGCTCTCACCCAGATTCACTTCGACACCCGAATCAACCATCGCCTGCACGAAGGCCTCTTCAATCTGCGCGCGCGTCGGTGGTTTGTCGTTGACGCCAAATAGACTGTCGAGGGCCTTGCTAATAATCGCTCCACCGATAGTTGTCGTGACGATCCCGACCGGTCCTGTCGTCGTGATTCCCAACCCGGTAATGAGGGCAGACAATCCCTTGCCACCCAAAGCTCCGAAGGTCTTCGAAGCAAGTGATCTTCCGAATGAATCAATCTCCGATCGTTGTTCGCTCGGCGCGGCCTCAATGGCCCGTTGTGAAGCAACATTAAGCGTGCCCAGTAATTCGCCAATGTCGCTTCCAACGAGCCCGCTGTCGGCGCCAGGGTTATTGAGCGCCGCGGTGAGATACCCATCGATCACGTTTTCGAGCCGGGTTCGAACGCTTGCTGACGTGCCCAGGGAAAAGATTGAGCTCTGAAAAAACTGCACCAGATCGGCCTGGCCGCGATAGTCCGGGCCGGTGTTGAGTTTGTTGTTGAGGATCTCCGTGCCATTGCTCTCGAGCAGCGTCGTCATGCCTTCGAGCATTGCCGGCTGACGCAACAGTGAATATTTCCCGGACGCGTCCTCAACGTCATCTCGCAAACCGACGAGTTCACTATTCAACAGATCAAATGCGTCGAGACGGGCCTGAGCACTCGTGAGATTTCCTCGGATCAGTGACGCTGATTGCGTGTAGGCGATCGCCGCATTGACGTTCCATTTTTTCTGATCGTCGCCACTCTGCGTGCGTGCAATTCGCTGTGACGCGTCTCCGAGAGCATCGAGCGAATTGTTAAGGTAATCGTCGCCGGTGATGTTTCCGCCGCGAGTGATTGCTTCGTTGACCACATCCGGGCCGACGCGACGAAGCAGGTTGTCAAAGTCGCTTTGACTGTATCCATTGCCATTCGCTGTTAGACGACTGGCGTTGAGTAATGCCAAAGTGAACTGCGATCGCAGCGAGGCAGATTCGCCGGTGTAATCCGTGTAAAAGCCGATTCTCTCGTTGTGCTCGTCAAACCTCTCGAGATAACCACGAACCAGGTTGAAAGCGTCGCGTTGAGCTGATGAAGAAGAGTAATGCTCGCCGATTAATGACTCGGATGAAGTGAAAGCGAGGGCCGCGGCGGTTTCATAACCGAGAGAGTCGGCCTGACGACCCAATGCTTCCACTACTCGAGAAGATCCGTAGTTGGATACGTTACTCGGATCTGAGGCGAGATTCAGAATGAGACCTTCGGTATCTTCGGCGCCCAATGCTCTCGCAATCTGGTTGAGATCCGAATCCGAGATATAACCAGCCTCATACGCGTCTCCGATCAGTCCTGATAGTAACTTTTGATTGTCGTAACCGACGTTTCTCAGGTCGGCCGTATCAAAGTTCAGGAAGGTCGAGCGCAACAACTCGCCGGCATAATCTTCCTTCAACATGCGGTCAGTCAGCCCGCCGATAACCGCGAGTTGCTCATCGTGAGTCAGGTTTAGATCATCGTCCTCTTTCAGAACATAGAGCAGACGATCCTGCCAGCTTGACGTCGGTGTGTAATCAAAGCTGTCGACCACGGCGTCGACCACGTCGTCCCGAACCTGGCGGACGGGAGTGGGTGGAGTCTGTGCCGCCGCGGTGTTGGAGAAGAGTCTGAAACGTGCGAGCGCTGAATGAAACTCCAGATCATTCCTTTTGGCGACTGACTGGACACTTTCAGATTGCGTCTCCGGCCTTGCGGGCGAGTCGGGTTTTTCGATTTTTGGCGTTGTGACGACTTGAGACTCACTCGAGACAGGTTCAAGCATGGTTTATCCCCCTGCTTTGATTGTCGGTGAAAAAGGCTGAGGGTTTCGTGAAAACGGAGAATAATTTTCCCGGTTTTCCACGCAACCTTTCCCAGCCGCGCCCGATAATTTGAGTGAAAGCAGAAAAGGAGGACACGAAGATGGGCGCAGGCGTAGGAAAGATGTTTGGTATCGACAAAATTTTCGGTGGCTTGCTCGATTCGATCGGTCTGGGGGCCTTAAAACCGCTGGTCAACGTCGCCTTCGATTTCGCCACCGGCAATATTCCCGGCGTATTGCAGGACCTGACCAGCTTGATGAGCTCATTTGGTGACGGTGGTTTCACCAATAACGTCGCGTCTCGCCAGCCGCTCCCCGAGAGTTTTAATTCGGATAACGAATACCGTTCGGAAGCGGATGAGCGGACGAATGATTCGCGTACTGCCTGCCAGTGTCGCGGCGAAGACGACGAGCTTTCATCCAACCGTCTCGGACAACTCTTCAAGTTGCTCGGCGAAGTTTTCAGTGCCAAAGAACCATCCGAGATGATGAACAAATTGAGCGATCTGTTCCGCTTGCTCTCGCAAAACGCCGAGGACAGGCAAACGATTCAGAACGCGCGCACAAATATTCAGTTCTTTGCAGGCAGCGCTACGATTCAGGCTTAAGCCGGCGATCTCGGAGACTGCCGTGAATAAACCGAATACCAGCAACATGAAAACCGAGCCCGCCTGGTTGAGAGCGGCCACGAACTCTGTTTCACCGCGGAAGCGACTCGGTGTCACCGAGAGAGAGTTTCGCGAGATGGGACGAATCGGCGGCATGTATTACAACCGTGGCGATTTGGGAAAAGCACGAACAGTCTTTGAAGGTCTCGTAGCGATGGATCCGGAGAGCAGTGACGCTCACGCTGCCCTCGGTGCTCTGTTAACTCGCACGCTTGAAAATGATCTGGCCATGCTGCATCTGAACCGGGCCATTGAGTTGGACGATCGGCAGATTGCGGCTTACGTGAACCGAGCTGAAGTTCGCTTGCGACAAAAAGAGGGCGAGGCAGCGGTGGCCGATCTCAAACGAGCGATCGAGTTGGATCCACAACAGAAAAATTCCGCCGCCAATCGCGCCCGCGCGATGGTGATGGGTATCCACGACGCTCTTGAAGCGAAGAGCATCATGTAAAAATTTAAGAGGAGAAACGATCATGGCAGTAACAATTCCACCAAGACCAGACATTCCTACTCTGGACCCATCAGACCCGGATTTTGCAAACAAACAGTTAGAGGCCAGCAGAGTCATGGGCAACTATCAGTTGCTGGTCCAGCAAGCCTTCAACGAGCAGAAGGAAGAGACGGAAACGAAGAGCGCCGCGATCAAAAGCAAGGATGACGCGCTCGAAGCCATCATTCGCAACATAGCTTAGTCTGGCGATTGACGAATGAGTGGACGCCCTTTGGAGTGCGGCGGCCTGGCACCGCTTTGGTATCGAATTG
>DASSFI010000016.1:0-42853 GCA_035694465.1 Pyrinomonadaceae bacterium
GGGCGGCCACGGAGGGCCGCCCCTACAGTACGTTCTAATTAGACCAGCACCAGTTTCAGTTCACGTGCTTTCAGCTCGTTCTGAATCTCGGCCGGAAGTCCGCGGTCGGTAACGATCACATCCACCTCGGAAAGCGGAATAATTCGCGAAAGACTCCTCTTCCCAAACTTGCTCGAGTCAGCCACAAGGATCTTCTCTCTTGCGATCTGCGCCATCGCCTGGTTGACCTGCGACTCTTCGAGATTCGGCGTGCTGAGACCGAAATCGAGATCGCAGGCATCAACCGCCAGGAAAACTTTGTCCGCCGATAACTGAGCCAGTATGTCCTCTGCAAAATGGCCGACCGCAGACAATGAATTCTGGCGAATGACTCCACCCAAAAAGATCAATTGAATATCTTTGACGCCGAAGAGTTCGGTGGCGATATTCAGCCCATTCGTAATGACCTTCAGGTCTTTCTTGTGCTTGATCTGCCGCGCGATTTGCTGCGTGGTGGTACCGGAGTCGAGAATGATCGAGTCGCCATCGTTGATCATCTCGGCAGCGGCAGCGCCGATTCTGCGCTTTTCATCTGCATGCAGTTCCGCCTTGATCGTAAGCGACGGGTCCATGCTTACGGTGCTGACCTTAACTGCGCCGCCGTGAGCTCGCCGAATCAGGCCCCGGTCATGCAGTTCCTTCAAGTCGGCTCGAATCGTTACTTCTGACGTTTTGAACCGTCTGCTCAGATCCGGAACAGCCACCTGCCCGTGCTTTTCCAGCAGCTCGAGAATCTTTGTTCTTCGTTCAAGATTCAGCATCGGCTCACATGCTAGCATCTTTTGCCGTGAGTAAGTTGAACTTTCGAATGAAAGTAAACGAAAGGGAGTCGATTATTCGTGCGCTTCGAGAATCGCGTGGTAGGCAGCGCCGATAGCGCCCGCCTTTTCACCGAGGGCTGCGGATATGACGGGAACGCTGTGGTCCATTGGTCGCCATTCAAACCGATCGAGGTTTTCGCGAAGGGGGTCGAATAATGCGGCCCCTGCCTGAGCGATGCCACCTCCAATGATGACAATCTCCGGATCGAAACTATTGATGAATGAAGCGACCGCAACGGCCAGGTGGAAGATCGAACGAAGCCAGATCTGGTTCGCGTCCGTATCGCCTGCAAGATGAGCTTCGACGAGTTTGCGTGTAGACGTGAAGCGGCCTGCGGAGCGTTCGGCTAGATTGTAGTTACCAATCATCTGTTCGAGACTTCCCGGAGTGTTCACAATGTCCGGTGTACCGTCGGAGTGGACGGACACGTGACCCAGATGACCGGCGCGTCCGATATGTCCTTTGAACAAACGACCTTCAACCAGCACTGCGCCTCCGACTCCTGTACCGAGAGTCAGCAGAATCACGTTGCTGTAACCTCTCGCCGCACCTTGCCAAACTTCGCCCAACAAAGCCGCATGCGCATCGTTCAGCACCACCACCGGAGTAGCCACATCTAAAAAGTCCTGCCACACAAAGCCCTGCAGTCCTTTCAGGCGTCCTTGCATGTAACCAATCGAGCGACCGTCGCTAGCTGCGAGGCCGGGAGCAGCTAGACCGACGTGCGCCGGCGCGTAGCCGCGGCGGTTTTGAATTTGGTGGAGATTGGATTTTATTGCCTCGGCCCACGAGCCCTCGGCGTCGGCGGTATCGCAAGTCAGGTACTCGAGCACCGTCCCATCAGTGGAAACGACGACGATCTTGATATTTGTTCCGCCGAGATCTACGCCGATTGAGTAGGTCATGTGATTGAATCAAACACCCTTTCGCCATTTGGGATCGTCGCGCCGTAGTAACTGGAAACTTATCGAACCATCCGCATTCACTGGTTGCGCTGTCGCCCAGTTGACCGGCCGGCGAACACCACCTTTTGTTTCGAGCTCCACTCTAATCTTAAGTCCTAAACCATCGCTATTCTTTGGCAGGATGAGCGAAGCTTGCCGGATCTTCCCCGCATGCGGGTGACCCGCGTCGAGCGAGCCGGCCAGTTGAATTTTTCCATCGTGACTTTCGAGGTAGAGACGTAATACGCCCGGTACACCCGCCACGCCATCATTAGAAACGGCCACGATAATTTCATCAGTGCCATATCGCTTTCGCTGCCAGATCCAGGACGGCCGCACTCGATAACCGAGACGACGCCGTAACGTGTCGAGACCATTCGGATAGACTTCGTAATATCGTTTTAGATTATCGGCCTCGGTCCAGAGTGACCAGTAGTTAGCACCGAGATCGATTGCATGCAACATCCACTTTTCGAGCACGTTGATACCGGTCTCATCAACCGGAAGGTATTTTGGATCGACTTTGTATTGGCGGTAATAACCATCCTCCATCACGGTTGCAAGCCACGGCGGCCGGTTTGCGAGTGCTTCGATCTGAATGGGCTCTTCAATGACAATGCTGTCTGAGCGCAACCAGCAACCGGATCGCACACAGAGATCCTGAACCTCCCGATTGCCAACACTACTGATATCAGGCTGAGTGTTCACTGCGAGGGGAACTTTTTTCCAAACGTCCAATTGGAGTTTAGTCATGTCGAGGCACGTCCGTGCAGCCGTCAGATAATCCGGAAACGGATTCGGCAGATTGCTCGTGTGACCTTCGCCCCAGAAGCCGTACATCATGAGATCGACGAATTCGATCAAGGGGTGGTTATCAAACTCGGCGGCGAGCAACTCATTCAGCTCTTTGAACGCACTTTGAAATCGCGGATGGTCGTAACGAGGTTCTACAAAGTCTTCTTTGGCGCCGTAAGTCCTGCCAATCTTTACGAGGGGTACTTGTTTTTGCAGATAGTCCGGTAGCGCCAATCGTTCAGGTTGGCCTTCAGTGTTGGACAGCTGAATGCGAAAGGCCACACGCAGGTCGTGACGTTTAGCCGCATCGAGAGTTAACTTGAAAACCGGATGCAGGTTCAATTTGCCGGGAACTGTTTGCACATCACGCCAGTCACAACGAATGTAAAGAAGATCGACGAATGGAAGCGACGCCATCTTCTCAACATGTTGCTCGAGCGTTTCACGGCCGGCGCGAGCGGCAAGTGATGGGCCACCTTCTTCCCACGTGTAGCCGACCAGACCGAGTCCGTAATTCCGCACCGGTTTGTTTGATTGCGAGGTTACGAGAACTGTGTACCAGCCGGCGTCCTGTTCGATTCCAAACGGACCTTGGTTTAGACGATCGGTCACCTCTGGTCCCGAGCCAAAATCGTAGTTATCCCAGTTGTGTGAAGGGATCTCCTGCGCTTCTATCTGCGGCAGAGCGCTCGCGACCGAAAGCGCCGCGCCCGCCTTAATAAAAGTTCGTCTTCTCATAAACGTGGACCTTTCAATCACGTCGACGAATCAAAATCAACACCAGGATCATGCCGATGAAAGGAATGAAGCTCGCAGTAATCAAAATCGGTTCAAACGAATAATGATCTGAAACATAGCCGATCAGAAATGTCGAGACGATCGTTCCCAGGCCGGCGCCCGTTCCACTCATGCCACTGACGGTTGCTACCGATTCGCTGCGGTAAAGATCGGATGGAAGCACAAGGGCCATGGTTGAGAATGACGCGTATGCAAACGTGGAAACTGCGAAGAGACCGGCGAGCGCCAGTAAGTTCGAAGTGAAGATAGTTGGGATCAGCAGAGTCATTCCCAGTCCGCCAAATACAACCACTGCCTTGCGCGCTTTGACGACGGGCCAACCGCGTCGAATTAACCAACTCGACATTCCGCCACCAAAAAAATTACCGAGGTCGGCTGCCACAAACGGAATCCAGAATGCCAGCAGTCCCTGCTCAGGGTTAATGCCTTTAGTCACGAGATAGATGGCAAACCAGTCGGTGATAAAAAACCAAACCGGATCGGTCATCGTCCGCGCTGCAATCACGGCCCAGGTTTGCGGTAGTTTGATCAGATCTCGCCATCTCGTCTGTTGCGCCGGCGGTTCGTCCTGCTGATCCAGCTCGACTCGATCGCGCAGAATCATGGCGCGTTCAGCGTCCCCAATTCGCGGATGCGACTCGGGTGGGTGATACAGCATGCGCCATGCGATCAGCCATAAAAAACCCAGCGTCCCGGTAATTACAAAAGCCGGTCGCCAGCCGCCGAAATATTTGTACAAGCCAATGACGAGTAGCGGGGCGACTGCTCCGCCGATCGAAGAACCACTATCAAACAGCGCCACGGCCCAACCGCGTTCCTTTTTGGGAAACCATTCGGCTACAGCCTTTGTGGCGGCAGGCCAGTTTGCTGATTCACCTGCGCCGAGTAAGAAACGAAAGAACGCAAAACTGCGTAAACCGCCGGCGAACGACGTCAACATCGCCGCGATTGAGTACCAGATCACCGTGATCGTGAGTCCCTTGCGTGTGCCGATGCGATCGATCAAACGACCCGAGACGGTTTGTCCAACTGAGTAAGCCACACGAAACGCGATCACAATCATCGCGAAGTTTTGATTGTTCCACCCGTATTGTTCTTTGAGATAAGGTGCAAGAACAGAAAGTGTCTGGCGATCGATGTAGTTAATGACGGTGGAAGCAAACAATAATCCGCCGATCCACCAGCGCAGGTTCGAGATCGGTTTGCGCGAGGTCCCAGCGCTATTTACCGTCGTTGTCATTTTCCTGTTCGAGTTCGGAAATGAATCGTTCGCAACACTCGAGGTCTTCCAAGCGCTTGATGCCTTGCTCTTCTCGCGCGTCCGCAAAAGGAATGGCGAACACGCCGTGCTTCCGTGGCGCAAGAGCGCTGATAACTTCATTAGGAAAGCCAAGCTCACCCCGACTGCGATCGTAACGGCGTGTTGAATCGTTCCAGTAACGACTCCGCAGATCGAGCAAGGTCTCGAACAATTTTTGGTTTTTCACCAGGAAGAGGCCGAGGTTTGTTTCACCAGACTCGATTGTTTGCGCAGCTTCAAGATGTGTTTCAAGTGATGCTGCAATCTCGCCCAATGCATTGCGCTGGAGCGGCGCATAGGGACGTTGCACAAACGCTGTCGGCAGGACCATGTCGTAAACTTCAAACAGTTGGGCTAGCTTCGCGGTGAGCGCAAAAGTTTTTTCACGTATGACAGGTTGCGTGCTCCAGACAACCAGGGTTCGGCCCGTGAAATCGTGCAGCAGTGGGTGAGTGTTTAGTACGGCATCGCCTGTTCCAAGCGGTTCAGGCTGAGTGACGAAGAGTACGTCTTCGTCTTGAAGTGCTTCGCGAATTGCGGCTTCGGTGTCTGGTGAAACAATGATTACGGGCGGCCGAGTTTTACCCAAACCGTCGCGAATGTTCCGCAAGACATGAACAATGGCAGGCGTGTCGCCGACGAGTGCAATTGGTTTCGGCGTCTTCAGACCAGTCTCCGAGGCGCGCGTACCTTTTCCGGCGGCAACGATTACGGGCCAGATATCGCGTGGATCAAGGGCGACGTCCGCGGCGTCAATCAAGCGACGCAGATTCGCTGCGTGTGACGCCGCTGGCGCAAGTGAGTTGATGGCAACAATCGAGTAGCGCCAGAGATCGTTCAGATCAACCTCGGCCAGTCCCGGACCAGGTGTCGATACCATTACCGATCCTTCGCGAACACCGTTGCGATCGCGAGGCGCGTAATACTCTCGCTGCACTCTTTCAATTAAGCTGTCACGCTGATCTCGGGTGGTTAACGCCAGAATGTTTCCGCCAAATCCGCCGCCCATCAAACGGGCCCCGAGCACGTGAGCGTCATCACGAACCACCGCCAGCAATTCTTCGACTTCCGGAACACTAACTTCGTAAAGATCGCGCAAACTCGCATGCGATTCGTCGAGCAGTTTGCCAATGTTCTGCATGACCTGGAGGGTATCGCTGGAATTCTCGTCATTTTCCAGTGATTCCAATGCACGTGTGGCCAGGGTTACGCGTTTGATTTCACTTAAATGATGCAGCGCTCGGTCTCGAATTTTAAGAGGCCAGCGCGACGTTTCATCGAGCAGGGCAGGGAATGACTTCTGCAATTCTGAGAAGGCAGCCGGGTAGTCCGCGCTTATTGAGTCGATTGAGATCGTTTCCGGTAGCGATAGTAAAAGAGCTTCTGCTGTCTTAAACGAGTCAATCAAACCCGCCGCGATTGGTTTCAATATCTGTTCCCACTCATTATGTTGAGCAGGCGCGATTGTCTTCCATTTATCGATTATGGCTGGAATTAATAATCGTGAGACGGCGGCACGTTCGTTGTATTCGATCATGACTTCGCGTCCTTTATCTGCGGGCTTCGAGAAGAATGTGATCCACTCGAAGGGCTGGTCCGGAAGTCGAACGCGCTTTGTTTGTCCTACCGCATAGTTAATCAAAACTGCGCTGGTCGGCTGGGCGAGACAAATCGTGGTGTGGTCCATTGACCCCCCGCGTGTGCCGATATACCACTCAGCCATGGCCGAGTCTTTCGCGAGTTCTGCGGGCGTCCACGAAACTCCATTTACATCTCGAATCGCGGCTCCGCCCAACACCACCAAAGCAGATGACGATGAAGCGCCGCCGCCTGCGGGTATGTTTGAATCGAGCGCCAGGGAAATTCCATTGTGGATTTCAGGTCCGAACTTGCCCCGTGCAAAAGTGACAGCGCCCTCAAGGTAATTTCGCCAATGAGGTTCAGGCTTTTCATGGGCAAATAAGAAACCAAGCCACTCAGCCTCAACCTCAGCTCCAAACTTATCGATCGCTGAATCCGATATCGAGAATGACGACGGTTCATACTGTGGCGATGAGGAAACACATTCGACTACAGGCTCTTCCGATTTTCTGTAAAGCATGAATACGTCGCGCTCACGGCTGCCGAACGTGAGCGAAGCGGTTGGTAGATACGAAACATAATCAATATGTTCGCCCAAAACGTTTATTCTCGCCGGAGCGCGCAACAGGAAAACGGGTCCGTCGCCATAATGTTTGAAGAAGAGATCTGAGAGTGTTGTGAGTCGCTCTGTTCGTTGTTGGAGATCGACGTCGCCCTCGGTGATCACACTGGCCAGAGCAATTTTAAGGTCAGACAAATTCATGCCGTTGAAAATGCGTGGTGACCGCGTGCCTTCGTGTAAATCGCGTCACGTACTCAAAAAAGTACTTTGCCAGGTTACGTTGCGGGTGTTATAAACCGCGTACTCGAACAAAAGTTGGGTTGAACTTTTTAACTCCTCCACGAAGCATTGATGCAATGCAAGAGGTTTGTTCGGGTTGCTTACAAACAATACCTTAACCGCTCGGGATCGCAAAATTTAATTTTGTGTGCTGGCAGAAACAGGGAGACAACGCATGGCTCTACGACGAAGAGATTGGCTTAAGACGGTCGCGACTGCGGGCTTTGGCGCCTTCGGCACACAGGTCTTCGATCGAGTGCACGCTCAGACACCTTCAACGTCGGACCAACCCCTGGCGCTGAAAGATTACGAGCCGAAGAGCATGCTTCACGTGCCGGAAACGCATGTGCCGCGTTCGCGGTTTCCTAACATCGACTTTCACACACACCTGACATGGGTAGACCGCAAGGGCCAACGCGATGTGGTTAATCACCTTGCCACTCCGGCCGAGATTCTGAAGGTGATGGACGCAAAGAACGTCCGTGTCATGGTTAATCTAACGGGTGGATACGGCCCCTTGCTTGAAGAAACCATCCGTCACTGGCAGCAACCCCATCGCGATCGATTTATCGTCTTCACCGAACCCTGGTACGCGAAGATCAGGATGGCAAATTATTCCAGATTTCAGGCGGAACAACTGGAAGCAGCAAAGAAGGCCGGCGCGCGAGGTCTAAAAATTCTTAAGACTCTCGGTCTCTACCTGCGCGAAAACGTAACCACTGGTCCACTCGTAGAGATTGACGACAAGAGATTCGATGAAATGTGGGAAGCAGCCGGTGTGCTAGATATGCCGGTCGCCATACATGTGTCGGATCCGGAGGCGTTTTTTCTGCCCACCGATCGTTTTAACGAGCGCTTTGAAGAATTGAGCGCGCATCCCGATTGGTCTTTTCATGGCAAAGACTATCCCAGTAACGCTGCCCTGCAGGAAGCTCGCAACCGTGTGATACAGCGCCATCCACGCACGAAGTTTGTCGCACTTCACACTGCTAATTCAGAGAATCTGCCCTACGTTTCAGAATGTCTCGATCGTTATCCGAATATGTACGTCGATATCGCGGCTCGCATCGGCGAACTCGGTCGACAGCCACGTATGTCGCGCAAATTTTTTGATAAGTACCAGGATCGAATTTTGTTTGCCACCGATGCGACACCGCACGGTGTCGAAACCCCGCAGCAAATCTTCGGCAATGAACTATATGAAATCTATTACCGCTTTCTCGAGACCGAAGACGAATATTTTGACTACGCGCCGGCCTCGATTCCGCCCCAGGGTCGCTGGCGCATCTATGGCATCGGATTGCCTGAGCAGATTTTGAAGAAGGTCTATTACGAAAACGCGGCTCGCCTCCTGGGTCTTTGAGTCTATGCCGGAAAACTCACGCAGAACTTTCTTGAAGAACAGCATGATGGCACTCATCGCTGTTCCTCTTTCGCGCTATGTGAATGCGACCACGGCAGGTAGACTAACCGTGACGCTTGAAGGTCGCGCTGATGATCTCGGCGATGAGGTTGTAAGTTTTGGCCTCCCGTTGCCGTTTGGGTTTCTAAAAGATCCACGGAAGATAAAAATAGTCGACGAAGGTGGCACGGAGTTGTCCAGTGCTGTTCGTCCTCTCGAACTGTGGCGCACAGGTGGCCGCGACGGCTCGATCAGGTCGTTGTTGATTCAGTTCAAAGCCGACTTCGCTCAACGGAAAACGCAGCGAGTTACCGTTACTTTCGATGGCAGACAAAGCCAGGTGGAGTCGAACTTTGTACCCATTTCAAAAACATTAATTGACGAAGACGGGTTAAAAGGTTCCCGCGTCGTGGCGATTTTGCCGGCGGACTGGTTGTGTGATTCAGGCCTTGTCGGTCCGCAGATTCCTGTTGCTCGATCGGGTGTCTACTCGAGTTACGACCGGTTTGTTGAGAAAAACTTTCCCGGCTCACTCCGTTATCTCGATAGTACCGTCTATCACGAATGGCTGTTTGATCGAACGACTTGCTACTACAAGATGTACGTTCGCACCGGGGAAAGTAAGTATCTCGACGCGGCTTATCACGCCGCCAATTTTGTTCGGCAACACACAAAGCTCGACGGTCCGGATGCAGGAATCTTTACGCTTAAAGGCGCCGATCTGAAATACGTTTATCCCAGAGCAATGCACATTCACTATCTTCTGACAGGAGATGAACGTGCGCTTGCGTGTGGCAGGGTGATGGCTGAGTACTGCTTCAAACAGCAAAATCCGGTCTATCGTCCTGACCTGATCAAGCCGGTTCCACTCGGCGTCGATCCGGAGCGCGGGAGAAACTTCTGGACACTGCGACATCAGGGTTATGGTCTATTGGGAGTACTGCACGGCTGGGAAATGACGGGCGATAAGAAATATTGGACCAAAGCTCGCGAGTGTGTCGATGCTTACTACAAACACCAGCAGCAACCTCCCGATGGACGGTCCCCAGACGGCTCATTACGACAGAACTGGGAACTATACGATCCGAGCGAAGCAACATTTCCCGGTGCGACTTCGGCGTGGATGATGGCGTTGTTGCTCGATCCACTCTTTCATTATTGGACGCTTACGGGTGACAGTCGCGTCGCCGAGATAGTTGTGAAATGGTGTGACTTTCTCGATCGACAAGGCATCGTTCCCGACGGATCAAAAGCCTATTACGTCATTAACTGTTTTGCTGCTGGTGACCCAAAAGCATCGCCCGGTGAGATTGGCCCAGACATGGAGATGCACAACACTGAGATGGCTTATACGTTTGCTCTCGGTCTGTTCTTCACTAAAGACCGCAGACGGAAAGAGATCTATGAGAAACGCTTTCAGCATTTCCTCGATCTCGCGGTTAAGCTTGACATGAATCGGCCGGCTCGTGCTTTTAACTGGGCCTTTCAATTCACGAGTCAGCTCGTCTATTTCGCGCAGCACCAGGGCGAAGGAGTACGACGAATAAGAGGTTAATCAACTATGGCTGCTCAACGGAAGCGAACCATTCGGGTATTGATTGCCGCGTTCTTTGTTCTCGGTTTCCATACCACGACCGCGCAGGCGCAAACACTTTACCGGGTCACGATTCAGCAGAATGTAAGTGCGAAGATGCGAGATGGAGTGTCGCTGGTTGCGGATGTCTATCGTCCGGTAAGTGATGAAAAGTTTCCCGTTCTCCTGCAACGAACACCTTATAACCGGGCCGGCGATGTGCGAATGGCTAACGAACTGGCCTCGCATGGATATATCGTTGTGCTCCAGGACACACGCGGCCGGTTCGCTTCGGGTGGTGAGTTTTATCCGTTTCGCAACGAGAGTGCTGACGGGTTTGATACGGTTGAGTGGGCCGCAAAACTGAATGGGTCCAGCGGGCGAGTTGGTATGTTTGGCGGTTCGTATGTCGGCGCCACGCAGATGCTGGCGGCAATGGCAGTACCGCCGCACCTCATATCGATATTTCCCTATGTGACTGCTTCGGAGTATTACAACGGTTGGACCTATCAGAGTGGTGCGTTGATGCAGTGGTTCAGTAGTTCGTGGACTTCGGGGCTTGCGATCGACACGCTGCGTCGTCGCGCAGAAGGAGCCCAGGCGCAAAAAGAATGGGTCAACAGCCTGCCGCTCCAGGACTACACGATTCTAAAAACGCCGCAGATTTCTCAACTCGCACCGTACTTTCGCGATTGGTTGGCACATGAACGTGACGACAGCTACTGGGCGCAGTGGCGCGTGTCGGATCACTACTCGCGCATGACAGTGATGGGATTGCACGCCGGGGGCTGGCACGATCTTTTTCTTAAAGGGTCAATCAAGAACTACACCGGCTTGCATGCTGAAGCCGGTACCGCAGAAGCTCGTTCCGGTCAGCGTTTGATTGTTGGTCCATGGGCTCACGCGCCGACTTCCGCTGAGGGAAAGATTGGCGATGTTGTGTTTGGAAAAGCCGCGGTGTTGGACACGACCGCCGAAACATTGAAGTGGTTTGACTACACTCTGAAGGGGATAAAAAACGAGTATTCAAGTGGTGCACCCGTTCGTCTTTTCATCATGGGTAGCAACGTCTGGCGCGACGAAAAAGAGTTTCCGCTTGCACGTACTCGTTACACTAAGTACTACCTGCACTCGACGAAAGGAGCAAATAGTATCGCAGGCGATGGATCGTTGAGTTTGACGGCGCCGGCCAATGTCGAAAAGAAGGATGAGTTCGACTACGACCCGCAAAATCCGGTGCCGACGATTGGCGGACGTTTGTGTTGCGGGCAGGGAATTCCGCCTGGTCCTGCAGATCAAAGACCGAATGAAACACGCTCTGATGTGCTTGTGTTCTCAACGCCGCAATTGACTGAAGATACGGAGGTTACAGGATTTATTTCATTTGAGCTGTATGCGTCGACGTCCGCCGTGGACACGGATTTCACGGCGTTACTGGTTGACGTCGATGCGAATGGTTATGCGCGGTTCTTAACCGACGGCATTGTGCGAGCGCGGTATCGAGAAAGTACGAAACAGGCATCGGCAATTACTCCGGGCAAGGTTTACAAGTACACGATTGATATGTGGGCGACGGCGAATGTGTTCAAGGCTGGTCACCGGATCAGGGTGTACGTGTCGAGTAGTAACTTTCCTCGGTTCAATCGAAATCTGAATACAGGCGAAGACATATTGGGTGCGAGCCGATCGTTGAAAGCGCATCAAATCATTTACCACGATCGTGAACACAGCTCAGCGTTAATTCTGCCAATGATCAAATAATGACAATCGTACGGACGCCTCGTTCCGACACGACAAAATCTCTTGCAATCGATCGAGGGTGGATGTTATAAGCGCGCCAGATTTTTTTAAGGTCGCGGACTAGCTCGAGTCCATCACAGCGAACAACCAAAGGCGGCAACAAAAAGAGAGTGCAGTAAACAACGGTAGGTTAGTCTTAGCTTCGAACTAACCCGCTCGGATGACTTGGTTGGACGCGGTAGCCAAGGTTCGTTTGAAACGTGAACAAACCTCCCAGATTTTGGAAGTTTATCTTTACTGAACCGGATAGCGGTGCTCGTTCCCCCCGGAGTGTCTGCACATGCTAATGCGCTCAGTTTATTAAGGAGTCAGACATGAAAATCCTACGCACAGTCATGACGAGTGTTTTAGTGACCGGAGTCCTTTTGTGTTGTATGAGCGCTGCGCTCGCACAGGGCACAAACCTCGGAACCATTCGGGGCACCGTTTCTGACGTAAATGGCGCCGTTATTCCGAACGCGTCAGTCAAGATCACAGACAAAGCCACCGGCCTCTCCAGAGACCTGACCACTAATGGCGAAGGAAATTACGAAGCTGCCGCCTTAAAGCCAGGTTCTTATGAAGTAATGGTCGTTGCGACGGGCTTCAAAAAGACAATTGTGGAGACTGTGCTCAATGGCTCTGAGACTGTTCGCGCAGATATCAAGGCTGAAGTCGGTACTCAAAATGAGACCGTGACGGTTAGCGGTAATGATGCCGGACTGATTCAGCGCGATCAACCGGTCATCGCCGGCACTCTCAACAATCAACAGCTTCAGGAAGTGCCGCGCGACAGTCGTGAAATTCTGGAGTTCCTCTATTTGAATCCGGACATCACGCAGGGACCGGGAGGCGATGGCACTTTCAAATTCCTTGGCGCCCAGAGTTACGGTGCAACCTTCTCGCTCGATGGCCAACGAACGAATGGCGGAATCTTCGGCGAACCCACGTCGAGCCAGCCTTCTCTCGAAACCGTCGGCGAGCTGATCGTGTTGTCGAAGAATTTCACCGCTGAATACTCGGGTGTGGCAAATATTCGCATCGAGACAAAGCGCGGTGGATCTGAGTACCACGGATCGCTCTTTTACAACAACAAGAACTCAGTTCTCGCTGCTCGCTCGCTTCAGGAAAAGATTGATGAGGCGACATTTTTGCCGACCAGTGCTGTGCCTACTTTCCCCAAACCATATTTCAACCTAAATGAACTTGGTGGATCTTTCGGTGGTCCACTTCCGATCAACCGGGAGAAGACATTTTTCCTGATGTCATACGAGCGACGCTGGGATCTTGCGCCGGTCCGAGTTAGATCAAACAACATACCGAGTTCCTTGGTCCTCGCCGGTAACTTCACTCAGATTGCCGACACGAGCAAGCCTGCGGTCCCAACCGGAGTATTTGCTTTACTGACGCCACAAGAACAAGCAAACAACACGATTCTTACCGGCACAACGCGGCGATTCGTCACCATACCCACACGCCTGCTGAACCCGATCGCTCTGAATATTCTCAACGCCTACTACCCTCACGCAAATCCGGGGGCGCCGTTGTTCAACGTCAATCCGGTGACCGGTCTAAACACGACCGGCCGTCTGGCGGATTTCGCTCAGAGCTTCGGCGGATTGCTCACACGCGACCTCGCGACTTTGCGTCTGGACCACGACTTTTCCGACAAGGATAAGTTCTATGCGGTTTACAATTTTCAGGTGCGCAACGGCAACCGCGGCCTGGTGGCGAGTCCATTGCCGGCTTTCGGTCTACTTGCGCAGCACCAAAAGAATCACACGCTCTCGCTCTCGTACACGCGTTTATTTTCAAACACTGTCGTGAACGAAGCGCGGGGAGGTATCAATTACCAATACCTCTACAGACGCGCAAATATAACAACTGGCGAGTTTCTCTCCAGTGTCGGCTTCAATGACCAGGAAATAACGGCTTACGGTTCTGTAGTCGGCGCGAGCCTTATTGACACTCCCGGTCAGGTAGCGTTTACGTTCGGACCCTTCCAAGGTATTCCAAACGGCGGTCGAAACACGGATCGTCCAATGGACCAGAAG
This sequence comes from Pyrinomonadaceae bacterium, assembly GCA_035694465.1. Taxonomy (GTDB): domain Bacteria; phylum Acidobacteriota; class Blastocatellia; order Pyrinomonadales; family Pyrinomonadaceae; genus PSRF01. The sequence goes on from DASSFI010000016.1 coordinate 13,929, forward strand.
CTCGCCACCTTTGGCGATACCGTAACCTGGTCCAAAGGCAAACACTCCATCAAAGCGGGCGGTGACTTCGTGCGCAACCAGGCTGTTGATGGTTTTGCTCTAAACCGAAACAATCCGCGCGGAACCCTGACGTGGGGTGCCACATTTAACGGCTTCGCTCAGTTCCTGCTCGGTATGCCGTCGACTGTAAACAACTCGGCACTCTTTGTGCGCGATGTTCGTCCAGCGCTTGATGTATCGAATAGTGAGTCGGGCGTCTTCGTCCAGGATGACTTCAAGATTCATCCGCGGTTAACCCTCAATCTCGGTTTGCGTTACGAGTTGATCACACCGTTCGTCGATAAGAACGACTTGATGGTGAACTTTGATCCAACGGGCACCGGCAATGGAGGCAGGAAAGGCCGCTTCGTAGTTCCCAGCGAAGCTGTTAAAGCAAGAATTCATCCATTCTTCATTACTTATGGAACAGTGACAGCGGATGAAGCAGAAGTTGGGCGAGGTCTTGTTCGCACTGACAAAAACAACTTCGCACCGCGTCTCGGCGCAGCCTTCCGCATGACCGAAAAGAGCGTGATCCGAGGAGGTTATGGAATTGTCTTTCCGACCTCTGCGGCACAGGGAATGCGCGATGCGATTGCGACAAATACGTTCAACCAGAGTGTAAGAACCAGGCAAACGGTAGGTCTTCCGGGCGGCATCAATCCGGCTGGTGGTAATTTCGGTCGCGGATTGACGCCTTTCAATAATGCAACTCTGGCCTCAGTTCAAGGAATAGCTGCCAACGCCATTCCGTTTGATCTGCAAGCTCCGCGCATCGAACAGTACAACGCCACGTTCGAATACGAGTTGAAGAACGATCTCGGTATTCGCGTGTCGTATATTGGTTCACGTGCCCATGGCCTAATCGCCGGCTTCGATCTCAATGAGCTGGCTCCCAGCAACACACCATTCGGTGTCACCGATGGTGAGGGTAATCCCTGTTATGACACTACACCGGGTGTGATTACAGATGATCTTGGCAACTGCGTTGAATCAGCAGAGGATGAAGCACGACGTCCGTTTCCTAATGGACTCGGTTCGTTCCTGGCAACTTACGGGAATGTTGGTCGAGGTCACTCGCATGCGCTTCAGATCGAGGTGAACCGTCGGTTCGCCAAAGGACTGACGTTCAATGCGTCTTACACATTGCTCGATCAGAAATCGAGCGGTCTCGATATTGGCAACTCGAGTCTCGGAGGCGCGCTCTACAATCAGTTCAATACGGATCAGGATCTTTCTCTCGACTCGTTTGTTTCGCGTCACCGGTTCGTCTCGTATGGCGCGTACGACATTCCATTTGGAAAGGGTCGCCAATTTGGCCGCTCGTCTTCCAAGTGGGTTGATGCCGTTGCCGGTGGTTTCCAGGTGACCTGGAATATGTTCGCCAAGAGTGGCACCGGGTTCACACCGTTCTGGACCTGCAATAACTGCGATCCGGTATTCCCAGGTAATATCGCCAGCGGCTTTGTTGACGCCGTCGGCGATTTCAGTGGTCCAAGTTTTCGACCTCGTGTAATTGGCAACCCCTATGCAGGTGCGAGTGGAGATCGCTTCTTCAATCCGGCCGCGTTTGCTCTGCCAACCACGGGTGCGGACGTGTTCGATAATCCAGACGTTGCAAAACGGAATTCGCTCGTGGGGCCAGGGACGTGGGGTGTGAACCTCGGTCTCCGCAAGTTCTTCCGATTTAGTGAGAAGACAAAGCTTGAGGTTGGTTTTGACTTCAACAACGTCTTTAACCATCCTCTGCTGTCGCCACTTGACACTCAATTCGCGAATCTCGGTGACTTTGACATCGGTTTGAATTCGTCAGGCCAGCCGGTGATCACCGCGGTGAATCCCAACGACAATTTCGGGCGCAATAATCTCAGTTTCACGCAAGAGGGAATTGATAATCGTCGCTCGATTCGTGCGAAACTACGGCTCACGTTCTAGACGAATGATTTTTTGCCACAGATAACGCGGATTACACAGAGCATTCCGCGTTCATCTGTGGCGGGTTTTTTCAAATATCATGAGTAGTGCTTCGCGTCACACGTTTTCACGTAAACCTAATCTCGCCGATGTCACAGCGGCGGGACATGACATGCTGCGGTTGGTTAACCGGCGCATCCTGCTAAGCATTCTTTCGGATCGGCAGCCAATCTCACGCGCCGAAATTGCAAAGATAAGTGGGCTAAAGAAAGCGACGATCTCCACTATCACCGGAGAGTTACTAAAGGACGCCTGCATCATTGAAGAAGGCTCGGGCAGAACAACGCCGATTGGCGGTAAACCTCCGACGCCTTTGCGTCTCAATGCTAAACGCTTTGGTCTTTTCGGACTCGACATACGTGCGGATGAGACGATCCTCGCACTCAGCGACTTCAACAATCGCATTGTGTCGCGCGTCAGTTTCGAAACCGGATCGATCGCTTCGTCATTTCTAAGCAAGATCGGCAAGGAGATTCGCAAGCTTCGACTCAAGCATGATTCGTTCATCGAGTTTCCCGGTATCGGCGTCAGCCTGCCGGGTCTGGTGGATAACCAGAGCGGCAAGTTTCTTCTCTCAGTGGTCCTGCCGTGGCGTGATGTGCCGGTAGTGAATCTGCTGGAAAAAGCTACTGGTCTGCCGGTGATTATCGATAACTCGGCGCGCTGTTCGGCGCTGGCCGAGATCTGGCACGGCAAAGCTCAATACGCACACGTTCGCAATCTACTGTACGTCAGTGTCAGCACCGGACTGGCGTGCGGCGTTGTTATCGACGGTGGTCTTTATCGTGGTGGAAATAATACCGCCGGTCAATTCGGACACATTCCCATCGAGCTGAATGGTCCGGATTGCCGTTGCGGACAAAAAGGCTGTTGGGATCTTTATGCTTCGGACAAGGCAACCTTGAAAAGGTACGCAGACTTACGCGATACGAGCGGCAAGCGTGTTGCGACAATGCGTAAATTAGTTGAGCTGGTTGACGCGGGAGATTCTGCGGCAACAGAAGCGGTTCGTGAAACGGCCCGTTATCTCGGTATTGGAATTACCGGTTTGATCAATGGGCTCGATCCGGAAGTTGTCGTTATCGGCGGTGAAATTACGAAAGTCTGGGGCCTGATTGAACCAATCATTGTCGAAGAGACAAGGCGAAACCTGTTGGCGCCTCGGTCACATCGCGCGGCTATTAGACCATCTGCGTTTGAGGTTCGGCCCAGTCTAAAAGGCGCTCTTACTTTGATTCAGAACAGTTTGTTGTCCGTGCCGCACATGGGGTGAAAGATGAACTGCACTCCTGAAGACCTGAAGGCGACGCTTACTGGAGGTTTGATTCCTGCGGCGCCGGTGATGTTCGATCGTGAAGGGCGTTTTCACGAGCGTGCACACGAAGCCTACGTTGCGTTCATGAGTTCACAACCGATCGCCGCGGTCGCGATCTGGGCCCACACAGGGAGAGGATTGCTGCTTGATGGTGAGACGGCCGAACGCGTAATTCAGGAGTGGCGTCGAGGTGTCTCAAATAAACCTCTCATCGCCGGTGTTGGTGCTCGCGGTAATCAATCAGATCCAGATGAGGCAACTGCTGCCACCCTCTCGATGGCGTCAACCGCCGCGCGCTGCGGTGCAGACGCTTTACTCGCTTACCCACCTAGCTGGTTGAGGCATCACGAACAAAGGGACTCGCTAATCGTCGAGCATCACCGTCAACTTGCAGATCTCGGTTTGCCGCTCGTCTTGTTTTATCTCTACGAAGCTGCCGGTGGCGTGTCGTACACCCCGGACGTATTGGACCAACTGCTGGCATTGCCAAATGTGATCGGCATCAAGATGGCCACACTCGACAGTGTGATGACTTACCAGGACGTAGCGCGTCAAATCATTCAGCGACACCCGGACAAACTGCTGATCACGGGTGAAGACCGATTTCTCGGTTACAGCTTAAGAAGAGGAGCGGACGCAGCCCTCGTCGGCATGGGAGCCGTTTGCTGTGATCTTCAGGCTGAGCTGATCGACGCCCACTTCGCCGGTGATGCGGACCGCTTTCTTGCGCTCTCTGACATGGTGGACCAACTCGCCGAAGTACTTTTTATTGATCCGATGGAAGGTTATATCGGTCGCATTCTGGTTGCTCTTGCAAAGCTTGGCGTGATTCCAGCAGAAGCAGCCAACGATCCGTGGGGACCGGCTTTGTCTCCGGACGAAGTCGATAACATCACAAAGGTGCTGAACAACCTGAACGTGCTGGTTGAATAATGCTTTCTCTCAGCGGACATCCGGAACTGGACTCGCGACAACGTGCGACGTTAGCGCGCGACTACGAGCGTTTTCGAACCGGCCTGCCTGCCAGTCTGGAAGAGTATGTTCGTGAGGAGTATCAGGTCGACTTGAGCAGTGAATACGGCGACCACCCGATCAAGAACCCTTTCGGTAAAGCTTCGGGCCAACTCTCTTTAAATCTGTCGCAGGTGAGGCGTGATTGCGAAGAGCAGCTCGGCTTCGTTGTTCTCAAATCGATCATCGCTGAAGATGCTTCGGGCGCGCAGTCGATGAGCGAATGGGCCATCGAAGAAACGAAGATGATGGTGGAACGAATTACCGGCAAGGACAACACTCAAGGTTGGACTGTCTCCTGGAAAGGGCGAGGCTGGTACGACACGTTCGCGAAGTACCTCGAGTTTTTTGACGAGGCATTGTCCGTTGCGCGGCCTGCCTCGGTGTTGGTTGTACCCTCCTGCAAGTATCACCTGCCGAGTGTTGCGGAGAGTGTCTGGAAAACCGGCGAATACGAATACACCACAAAGTGTCTGGTCGAGGTCTGGAAAAGACACGAGCCGAATGCGCCGATGCTGATCGAAAAGGACTTCAGTCCCACGTTGGCGGGTTCTGACCGGGCCGCTCAGGCGGAAATGATTATTGAATGGCTGACACGTGTTACCTCGTTAATGAGAAGTGGCGCCGCTCCAGCGACGGTCAAGATCGGTCTGAAGTTTTTCAATGCGATCCTTGACGATGCCTTTCAACTGGAGATGTTGAGAGCTGTAAACGAGAAGTGTTCCGGCGACGAAGTACCTGACTTTCTTGTTTATGCAAATCGATTGTTCGATCCGGATCGCGTCTTCGACGGCGTTCGCGGCACGGCCTACGGTGGGCCAGATCTGAGCGCCCGCAATTTGAATGTACTGGCCCAGTTGCGTTTGCTTGAGCGACAGGAAGCAATTCCAGTCTGCAAGTTGCCGATTAGCGCCACCGGCAACATCGTCTCAGGACGAATAGCCGCCGAATATCTCTTGCGCGGCGCCAGCAGTTTTCAAATTCATACTTTCTTTCAGCTACCCAGTGGCGAATACACGATGAAATCCGGTGGGAAAACGGCCCGAGCCTTACTCGAGCTCTACTTCCATCCCGAAGAAGGTTTGCTCGCGTGGTTGCTGAATTTGCGTCGCATATTCGGTTGGCCGGTCGAGTGGAACATAAAACGAATGGCTGAGTTCTGCATGGAACCGGCAAATAACATTTGGGCAGAACAAGTTTCGGTATTGAGTTGAATCATGCCGCCGTCGACTGCCGTAGAGATTCGCCTGTTGTTTGAATCGGATATTCCCGCCGCGATGCAGCTCAAAGAAGCCGCCGGCTGGAATCAGACCGAGGACGACTGGCGTCGTTTGTTGACGTTGGAGCCCAACGGCTGTTTTGGCGCGATCAGGGATGGCCGACTGGTTGGAACGACGACAACCACAACTTACGGCAATGACCTGGCTTGGATTGGGATGGTGCTGGTCGATCCGCAATATCGACGCCAGGGAATCGCAGCGAAGTTGATGAACGTAGCGCTCGATTATCTGAAGGATAAGGTCGACACGATAAAGCTCGACGCTACGGCGCTGGGAAAACCGGTCTACGAGAAATTTGGATTCGAGGTTGAGTCAACAGTCGAGCGTTGGAGCGGAACCGCCGGTTCAGAAGCGCGCGACACAAAGACTCTAACGTTCGCAGATCGCGATGCTTTGCTGGCGCTCGATCGACTTGCATTCAATGCAGATCGTTCAAAGCTGATCGAATGTCTAATCGAGAACACCGCAGTTTCACCTGTTTTAGTCAGAGATGCGGATGATGCTTTGAACGGCTATTCGCTGGCGCGACGCGGCACGCGAGCGAATTACGTCGGCCCCGTAGTTTCAAGAGATGCGCAACAGGCAGAGACGTTGCTTGATCGAGTGTTGAGTCAATTGGATCGACGGCCTGTTTATATCGACTTCAATACGGAATGTGGTCTCAGCACGAGTCTGTTATCTGAACGTGGATTTGCGAAAGAACGTGATCTGATACGAATGCGTGCTCGTGGTCCAGCGGCAAAGACATCGCCCTTTGTTGTCGCAATCGCAGGTCCGGAAGTCGGCTGAGCTTTATCCACAGATTACACAGATTGACTTACAGAATCTGTGTAATCTGTGGATAGAAATTGGAGACACGATGGAATCAACGGCTACTGTACAAGATGGACTGAACAGAAACTTTCGCGCGGACGAGCTCAATGTTTACGTCTATGAGTCGCGACCGGCAATGGGCCAGGCCGCGGCGTCAGTGATTGCAGCCGAGATCAGACGTGCGATTCAAGAGCGCGGTAAAGCAGTCGTGATACTTGCGTCCGCGCCGTCCCAGAATGAGTTTCTGGCGAATCTGGCTGAGGCGCCGGATATCGATTGGTCGCGCGTGATTGCTTTCCATCTCGACGAATACCTTGGTATGGATGACCACGCGCCGCAGTCGTTTCGGCGTTTCTTAATTGATCGCCTGGTGAACAAAGTCCCGTTGGGACAATTTCATGGATTGCGTGGCGATGCTCCGGATGGAGCCGAGGAGGCAAAGCGCTACGCCGAACTCTTGCACGAGAATCCGCCTGATTTCGCCGTGCTGGGAATCGGAGAAAACGGTCACCTGGCTTTTATCGATCCGCCGTTTTGTGATTTCAACGATCCGGAATCTGTCAAGGTGGTCCAACTCGATGAAGTCTGCAGAAATCAACAGGTGAATGACGGCGCCTTCGCGTCGCTCGACGAAGTTCCCAGGGATGCGCTGTCGTTGACGATCCCCACGTTAATGGCGCGACCGAAACTATTCGCGATTGCGCCGGGACCGGCCAAGCGCGAGGCGATCAAAAACACTGTCACAGGCCCGATCAGCACGAGCTGTCCGGCGTCGATATTGCGCACACATCCTGACGCGCATTTGTTCATCGACGTCGTCGCGGCAGAGTATTTGAGCCACTAAATAAAACTTCCCCACGTTCGCTAAGTCGCTCCAAAAGGAGAACAGCATGCACAGTTCAGTTCACATGATCGATTACGTCGTGCTTGTCTGTTATCTCCTGTTGATGGCCGGCATCGGCGCCTACTTCATGCGTTTCATGCGCGTTGGCGCAGACTTTTTGAAAGGTGGCAATCGCGTTGAGTGGTGGGTTGCGGGAATGGCGTCCTTCATGTCCGGCTTTTCAGTTTGGACATTTACGGGTGGAGCAGGTTTCGCCTATCGCCAGGGCATTATCGGCGTGTTCCTCATGTTCCTCGCGGTGCCGGCTTTTCTCTTCGGCTACGTTTTCTTTGCCCAGGCATGGCGACGTTCTCGTGTAACCACAGTAGTTGAATACATTCGCAGCCGTTTTGGCGAGGGCACTCACAAGATGTTCTCGTGGTTGACTGGTCCAAGCCAGTTGATGTTTGGCTCAGTGCGTTTATTTGCGCTGTCGAGCTTTATGTCGATTGCGTTGGGTGTTCCCGTCGAATACCTCGTGATCATCTGCGGTCTGGTCGTACTGGCTTACACGGTGCTCGGCGGTTACTGGGCCGTGTGTTTTACGGACATGTTTCAGTTCATGTTCCTCTTTCCAATTGCCTGTGTGCTGATGGTGCTTTCGCTTTCGAACGTGGGAGGGCTGAGCAGTTTTATCGCACAAGCACCGTCTGGCTACTTCAATCCGTTTGCGGGTGATTACGGTTGGTTGTTTTTGATTGTCTACACCGTTTCGCAAACTACCGGCTACAACAACTTCGGCAACGCGCAAAGATATTTCTGTGCCGATACCGAGCAGTCGGCAAAGAGAATTGCCGTTCTCTGCATGGTCCTGTTCACGATCGGCAGTTTGATCTTTTATCTGCCGCCACTGATCGCGCGGGTCGCGATACCTGATCTGGGGATTGTTCCAAACGGTCTCAAACAGCCTTCGGAAGCCGCGTATATCGCGATGGGACTGCGCGTGTTGCCACCGGGCATGATCGGCGTTTTGCTGGCGGCGATGCTGGCATCGTCGATGGCCTCGTTGTCGGCCCACAACCACATCATCACCGGCATTTTTGCGAAGGACATCTACCAGGGTTACCTGCGCAAAGATGCTTCTGATCGCCACATGCTGACGGCGAGCCGTTTGACGTCGCTTGGCGTTGGACTCGTGATGATTTGTGTCGCCCTGCTCTTTGCACAGGGCGCGACGGGCATTTTCACGCTCCTTTTTATTCTCGAATCGATGTTTCTTATCCCGCTCGGACTTCCGCTGCTCTACGGGTTTGCGGCAAAAGGTGGTCCATGGTGGTCGGCAGTTTGCGCATACGTGGTGGGGGCGATCACGTCACTCTTCGTCAACCTCTACTTGAATCGCTATCTCGGGATGGGACTCAACGAAACGTATTTGATCGGTATTCCCGCGATTACTACGACGATAGCGTTTTTCATTCCGGTGTTGTTGATCTCGCCTGAGGGAGAGTTTGCACGGAAGGTTGATGCGTTCTTCGCGAAACTGAAAACGCCGATCGATCCGGCGACTGAACTGGGAGCGGCCGGTGTGTCAGGTCGTGGGCAACTCGCGCTCGTTGGCAAAGTGACGACGGGAATGGGTACCGCGTGCTTTCTGCTGGTAGCTGCGAGTGCGCCGGGACGCGATCGTTGGATTGTTGGGATTTATGCGGTTGTGACCACGCTGATCGGGCTTGCATTCATCGTGGCAGGGCGAGTGCCGACTGAATCAGACAAAACTCGAGCTCAGACGATCGCCGCCGAACCAGTTTCAGACTAAGACATGGACCAATTCAAAAAAACAGGATCGAGGGTGTGCGCCGTCGTTCTGCTTGCCTGTTATCTGCTGGGCGTTCCCTTGGCGCGTGGGTCCGTTCGCACGATCTGGGCCGTTAACGATGGTGAGAAGGTGGAGCGAGATGATCTCAACAATCCAAACAAATCGTCGAACTCAGCGTGGGATGGCCACAAGGTAAAGATCTTCGGAGCGCGCAATGAGATCGTTGCGTTTCAACTGATCGTCGAAGCGGATGACAACGGCATCAATCGTTTAACGGTCACGCTGCCTCGCCTCACTCAAAAAGGCAGTAAGTTCGGAATCACGTACACCACACCAGGCTCAGACCCGACGAATTATACGGGCCGTCCCATCCAGATATTTTCCGTCAACTACATGAACGTGGAAGTGCCGTCGCATGCCGAATGGATCTACAAGGTCGGCTCTCCAGCGGCGCCAAAGGATCCAACCGGATGGAAGCCGGTGCAACTGATTCCGGAGAATGCGCGCGCTGGACTCGGTGGTTTTCCACTCCACGTCGCCGGCAAACAGAATCAATCCGTTTGGATCGAAGTCTATACCGATCGAAATCTTCCCGCCGGTCTCTACTCAGGAACGATCACTGTGGACGCTGATGGTCGGAAGCAAACCATACCCGTCGAACTGGAGCTGTTTGATTTCACTCTGCCCGATCAAAACAGCATGCACGCGATGGTCTATTACGAGAGTTCGCAACCGAAGCTCTATCAGGGTAGCGATCTGGATCCGCAATATCATCGCTTTGCCCACCACCAGCGCATCGAGCTGGTTCATGCTTACGACATTAATTCCGTGTCGGCCGCGCTCGGTCGTTTCGACGGAGCCGATTTCACGAAGGCAAAAGGATACGAAGGTCCGGGCGCCGGGGTTGGCAATCAGATTATCCCGCGCACGTTTTACGGACCGGGAAAGACATTCGATGAACGTGCGAGCGCATGGCGTGAAGCCGATAGCTGGATCACGTTCCTGAAATCAAAGTTTCCTGACGCAATCACTTTTCTATATCTACCCGACGAACCGGGTCGTTCGGAGTACAACTACATCCGCCAACTCGCTGAGAATCTGCATTCCAATCCTGGTCCGGGTAAAGCATTGCCGACCTTTGTAACGAAGCACTACGTAAAAGATCTCGATGGCGCGATCGATATCTGGGACACCGGCCCGCTTGGCTATGACATCAAGCGTGCCAGCGAAGAACGCCAGCGCGGACGAAAATATTGGATTTACAACGGTGGCCGTCCCGCGGCTGGTGCGATCGTGATCGATGCTCCGGCCACAGATCCACGCGCCACCATCTGGGCCTGCTTCAAACACGACATCGACAATTATTTTTACTGGCACGGAGTGCATTGGCAGCACAACCGGCAGAAGGTCGGCGAGCGCAGGCAGAACGTTTGGGCCAATCCGATCACATTCGACAATCGTGGCCAACCAAATAAACCGCTCGACGATCAGGGTTATATAAATGGCGACGGCGTTCTGATCTATCCCGGTGAAGACAAGCTTCATCCCGAACAGGACCGCGGCATACGTGGGCCAATATCAACCATTCAACTCGCAAATTTTCGACGTGGTCTACAGGACCACCAGTATTTAACGCTCGCGCGAAAGTTGAAATTAGACGCACTAGTTAACGAAGTTCTCCAATCAGTGGTCCCCCATGTTTTTTCCGACTCAGGTCCAGCCGTTGGTTTTTCAGAAGCTGGAAATGATTACGAACGCGCTCGCTACAAACTCGCGCAGGCGATTGCGAAGCAGAGGGCGAATTAGTTAACGACTTCTCTGTGATTCAGAGAAATCGAATAAGGACGACACCGGAAACGAAGGGAGAATCGATGAAACACCTCATAGTCACACTGTTCCTGATTGTTGCTTGTGGGAGCACCGCTTTCGCGGTGACGTATCAAGTTGGTCCAACTCGAACCTTTAAGAAATTGCAGGATGTCGCACCGCTGCTTAACCCTGGCGACATAGCCGAAGTAGACGGCAATGCGACCTATCCGGGTGACTTGATATTCACCCGGCCGGGTACCGTGGTAAACAAAATTACGATCAGAGGGATTCGCGTTAACGGGTTGCGTCCGATCATCTCCGGCGGTACTAACACGGTCGAATTTCGTTTGTCGGATCATTACGTGTTCGAGGGATTCGACGTAACCGGCGGCACTTTTCGTGGCATCTATCACCACGCTCACGACATAACTTTGCGTGACTGCGTGGTCCATGACTGTCCGGCCCACGGAATTCTCGGCGCCGACACGGGCTCCGGCTCGTTATTGATGGAATATGTCGAGGTCCATCACTGTGGCAATGGCACCGGACAGCATCCCGTCTACATGGCCACTGACGAGGCAATGCATCCGGGCTCAGTGTTCCGCATGCAGTACTGCTATCTGCACGATCAAAATGGCGGCAACAACATCAAGAGCCGCGCGGAACGTAACGAGATCTATTACAACTGGGTTTCTGGCGGCTTATATGGCGAGATCGAATTGATTGGTCCTGATCCACACGGTAACAAGGACGTCGATACGGGAACCGCTCGAGAAGATTCGGATGTGGTCGGAAACGTCTTTCAACACATCGCGACGCAGGGTACACGCATGGCCCGCGTCGGTGGTGACGGCACCGGACACACCGACGGACGTTATCGATTTGTGAACAATACGTTCATCCTGCGCCAGGGACAGACCAGTCCGGGTGTGGAGATCTTCGAGGGGATTGACAGTCTGGAGATGCACAACAACGTGTTCTTCCGCGTCGGTGGCGCCGCGATCGACAAAGTTGTGTTGGAGACACGCGTTCGTTGGGTGGCGGGTCGAGTAAGTACCGGCAGCAACAATTGGGTGACGACCGGTTCGGCCATGATTCCAACGGCGTGGACCGGAACTCTACTTGGAGCGAGTCCGGGATTCGTTAACATTGCGACTCTTGATTTGCGACCCGCAGCCGGTAGTCCCCTCGTAAACGCAGGCAACGGCGCGCCGCAAAGTCCTGCGGGACATCCGTTCATCAGTCCTTTATTCCCACCTGCGTTTCTGCCGCCGTTCCATACTGCTCTGGCAGTTGGCACAGCGCAGGCGCGACCGGTGTTTGGAGCGATTGATATCGGAGCGTTTGAGTTCACGCCGTAGTAACAGGACGTTTCACTGGAATGCGGCGGCTCGAGGCCGCCGCACTCCAAAGTAAATATGGAGCTCGCTTTTTCAACGCTTGGTTGTCCCGACTGGGATCTTCCCAGGATCATCGCGGCCGCGCACAAGTGGGGCTACGACGCAGTTGAGCTGCGCGCGTTGGGTGGCAGTTTGGATTTACTTGGCCGTCCCGAGTTTTCTGCACAGCAGATTGCCAAAACACGAGCCAATCTCGAGAGCGAGGGAATTGCAGTTTGTTGCGTCGACACTTCGTGCACGTTTCATTCACCGGAGCCGAGTGAGCGTGCAGCTCAGGTGCACCTTGCCTTGGCCCATGCTGAACTTGCCGCACAACTCGGTGCGCCAATCATTCGCGTGTTCCCCGATCGCATTCAACCTGGGGTGCAGCGTACGGAAACGCGCGATTGGATAGTTTCATGCCTGCAGGAGATCGCGGCACGCATGTCGCGCGATGTCGATGTCGCACTTGAGACACATGGTGACTTCGCTCGCGCCGAAAGTGCAGTGGAGATCGCGAGGCTCGCGAATCATCCAAAAGTAAAACTAATTTGGGACGTCGCAAATTCCGTAGCCGCCGGCGACCTGGTCCATGACGCTGGCAGGACAGTTCAACCATATCTGGCTCATATTCATCTGCGAGACGCGAAACCCGTCGACGGTGTTGAGCACTGGCTACCAGTGTTAGCCGGCCGTGGTCGCGTTTCATTCTCTGAAACGTTGGCGACGATTAGAGAATTGAACTACGACGGGTACATCAGTTTCGAATGGGAAAAGTACTGGCATCCCGAAATCGAAGAACCTGACATTGCCTTGCCGGACTTCTGTAACGCAATCCGCAATCTGCTTGAGGATCGAAGTGACGCGACCGAATGTTCTGGTGTTGGCAAGTGACGTCTTGTTCCAGCACTTCTTTACTGAGAGATCATTGCAGAAGCTCGCGGACGTGACGAGCTGGAAGAGAACTACGTCAACTGAAGATTCGGCAGAGTTACGGGTTGAGATCGCTGGCGCCGATGTGCTCATGACCACGTGGCACTCGCCATTTTTGACTGCCAAGATGTTGGGCCAGAAACCACGCGTGAAGCTGATTGCGCATTGCGGCGGCGAAGTTAAGTCGCGGGTGGCGGAGGAGCTTTTTGAATTTGTGACGATTACCAACGCTGCGGATCCGATGGCTCGAGGCGTGGCTGAGATGGCGCTAACTTTGGCGTTGACACTTGTGCGAAGAATTCCTGACTACGCAGCGGAGATGCGCAGCGGAGTAATCAGGACGAACGCTGAGGTTAGCGAAGGCGAGACGTTTTTTGGCCGTCGAGTCGGGATAGTTGGATTTGGTCGAATCGGGCGTGCTTTCGCAAGGTTGTTGCCGCCGCTCGGAGTCGATGTATTCGTGAGCGATCCGTATGCAAGCCGCGAATTGATTACGTCGCATGGAGCGACGTTTGTCGAACTCGACGAATTAGTTGGCTTGTGTTCGGTGATTGTTTTGTGCGCGGCTTTAACGCCGGAAACTCGTGGCATGTTTGACCAGCGACGCTTGTCGCTGCTGATGGATGGCGCATGCCTGATCAACGTTGCGCGCGGTGGGTTGATCGATATGGATGCGTTGCTTGATGAGTTACGGCAGGGTCGGATAACGGCCGCGCTTGACGTGACCGATCCTTTGGAGCCGTTGCCGGTAGATCACGAACTCCGCCGCTCGCCGAACGTCATTCTTACTCCGCACATCGCGGCGGGCGGTATTGAGATGCGTCGTGAGATGGGAGCAATCGCGGTTGAAGAAGTGGTGCGGTTCGCAAATGGTGAATCACCGTTGAATCGCGTGACTAAAGAGATGCTCTCGACGATGACATGAGCCACGGATGACACGGATTAGGGAACGGATTTTGATTACGATTTCGTCAGCAGTTTTGCATCGTGTGCGGGTGCCGTTCATTGAGCCGTTTCGGATCAGTAATGGTGTCGTGGCGGAGAAGGATGCGATCCTGGTTGAACTTACGACGGCGCAGGGAGTTGTTGGTTGGGGAGAGGCGTCGCCGATGTCCGGATCGTTCTACTCTGCTGCTACTCCCGACAGTTCATGGGCAGCGCTTAAAGAAATGGTTCCCAGATTGTTGTCCGTGGGGGCCCTTGACCCGACGAGATTCTATGAAGTTTTGCGTCAGGAAGAAGTGGATCCATTTGCGAAGGCAGGCCTCGAGGGAGCGTTGTGGGATGCATACGCCAACACGAAACGAAAGCCTTTATACGAGCTATTCGGCATTAAGCGACGCGCTGTGCCTTCAGGCGTCGCGATTGGAATCTTCGAAACCATCGATCAACTGCTCGAGCGCGTCAGCCACTACGTCAAAGAAGGCTATCAGCGCGTGAAGATCAAGATTCAACCGGGTTGGGATGTCGAACCAGTGGCGACAATACGAGCCCAGTTTCCGGAACTTCCATTGATGGTCGATGCAAATGCTGCGTATCAACTCGACGATGTGGAGATTTTTCGTGAGTTGGACCAGTTTAAGTTGATGATGATCGAGCAACCGCTTGCTGCAGGCGCCGTCGCCGAAGCTGGCGAGCTGCAGTCGCATTTGCAAACTCCGTTGTGTGCCGATGAATCCGCCGAATCTCTGGCCGCGTTGAGCCAGTTAATCACGAACCAGGCCGCACGGATCATCAACATCAAAGTGCAGCGTGTTGGTGGTCTCAGTGAAGCGCTGTTGATGCTAAAGGCTGCGCGTTCCGCTGGTCTTCAATGCTGGGTTGGCACCATGCCTGAATTGGGAATCGCCTCGGCGCAAGCTCTGCATCTCGCGATGCACTCAGAGTTTTCATTCCCAACCGACATCGAGGCTTCGTCGCGTTGGTATGTCGATGACATCATCGAGCCCGCAATTGCGATCGACGAGAGAGGATTTATCGAAGTGCCGCCAGGAGTTGGAACCGGGTTCACTGTGTCAGGCGACAAGGTTGACCGGTACACGACCGCCGTTGAAAGGTTTAGCTTATGAAACGTCTATTTATTCATCTATTGCTAACCCTCATCATGCTCGCAATCGCGAGTGTCGCGGCCGCTCAGTCTTCCAAAGACGCTCCACGCGTTTGGGAAGGACCGCTGGTTATCCCGACCTATGAACTCAATCCGCCTAATCCTTATCCGGCTTTGCTCGACTCGCAGCGACGTAAGTGGAGACCAGTTTACCCCTACGCGTTTCTTGATTCGCTCGGTACGGAAAAGAAAGACAAGAGCTGGAAGGCCGTTTATCTCGAGAACGAATACCTGAAGGTGACGGTACTTCCGGAACTCGGCGGTCACGTTTACAGCATCTTCGATAAGACCATCAATCGCGACATACTTTACTCAAATCCGGTAATGAAATACGCCATGGTGGCGCTGCGAGGCGCATGGGTTTCGGGTGGCATCGAGTGGAACTTTCCCGATGGTCACACTCTCACCACGGTCTCTCCGATTGATTATGTGATTCGCAACGAGTCTGACGGGAGTGCGTCCGTAGCCATAGGTGACACCGAACGTGTGCAGGGAATGCAGTGGCAAGTGATCCTGCGTTTGCGACCAGGGACGCGAGTGCTCGAATCGGAAGTCACGTTGAATAATCGACGTGCGGTGCCGGGACGTTACTGGTACTGGTCCACTGCCGGTGCGCCGGCCGCGCCCGACTTACGTTTCAACTATCCAATGCGTGAAACGTATCCGCACGCGTTCTGGCCCGTGTTCAAGTTTCCGCTCGAAAAAGGGGTCGATATTGGTCGTTTCAGTGAAGTGCCAAACTTTCTTTCCCTCTTTGCGCGTGATTCCAAGCGCGACTACTTCGGTATTTACTACGAGAAATCCGATTGGGGTGTGGTCCACGTGGCCGACCATCGTGAGTTGCCGGGGAAGAAGACCTGGACGTGGGGAACCGATGAGAACGGCGATGTCTGGATCGATAAGTTAACTGACGGTGGTGGACAGTACGTGGAGTTTCAGGGTGGTCGCTTTGAGACTCAGATGGAGCACCAGTTTATTGCGGCGCATCGCGTCGAACATTTCTTTGAATACTGGTATGGCGTCAATCAAATGGGTGGAGCATGGAATGAGGCGACGCGAGACGCAGCGTTGCGAATCAGCCAGCAGGGAAGTCGGGCCACGATTTCAATTGCTGCTAATCAACGATTCGGTCAGGCCGAGTTGGCGCTAGCGAATGGCGGTAAACAAGTACACGCAACCAGAGTGGATCTGGATCCGGCAAAGCCGTTTACAACGACGATCGAAGTTCCGGCGCCACGGCAACCGCTTGAGATTACGCTTAAGAGTTCGGATGGTCGTCTGTTACTGCGTTATCGAACGGATTCGCCAATCGATAATAATCCCGACTTCAAACCAGCCACGCGTCCGCTTGCAGACCCGAAGAATCCTGCGAGCGCAGAGCAAAGCTATGTTGAAGGACTCGCGTTCGACAAAAAGAGTAAAGAACGTGAAGCGCGCGGGGCTTATTTCGAAGCACTGAAGCGTGATCCCGGTTTTACGCCGGCTCATATCGCCCTCGGCCTGTCCTTTTATAGAAGCGGTGAATATGGGACCGCCGCAAAGCACCTTGAATCAGCGCTCGTGCGAAACAAAGACGCAACCGACGCTCACTACTATCTGGCTCTGGTCCAACGCGCCCTGGGCCAATATTCGGAAGCTAAAGATCATCTGCTGTGGCTTGTGCGTTCAGGTTATCGCGAGTCGCTGGCACGCTACGTTCTCGGAGAGATCTCGCTGGCGAAGGGTGACGTAAAGCAGGCGCTCGAACATCTGCAACAGGCAGTCATGCTCGATCCACGTGATTTGAAAGCACGAACCGTGTTAACGGTCGCAGAACGATTGGATGGGAACGTCCAATCGGCGCGGACACGAATCAATCAGGTTGTGACCGAATTGCCGATCGATTATTTCGCACTTCGTGAGCAGGATCTGATCAACAAGGCTGCCGGTGATTCGGTAAACGAAAAGTCAGCTTCAGAACAATTGCGACACCTGTTAGCGCGTGAACCGGATGCGGTGCTCGAACTAGCCTTTGATTACGTTGCCATCGGACGAAATCGTGAAGCTATCGATGTTCTTGAAGATGCAATTAAAGCTGGACCATCTGGAAATCTTGTAGTCGACAAGCAGCGCATTCATCCATTGCTTTACTACACACTCGGTTACCTGTTTGCCAAAGCCGGCGAACGCGATCGGGCGCGCACTCAATTTGCTCTGGGCGCGAAGGGCGATCCCGCATTCGTATTTCCTCATCGAGTGGAAGAAATCGAAGTGTTGCAGGCCGCGGTTGCTGCTAATGCAAACGACGGCCGCGCTGCTTATTACCTCGGCAACGTGCTCGCCGCAAAGTATCGCGATCAGGAAGCACTGGCTGCGTGGCGCGATGCCGTAAGACTGGATTCTGCGAACACGATAGCGCAGCGAAATTATGCCCGAGCTTTGTGGCTTGTAAGTCAAAGCCGAGAAGAAGCGGCGGCTCAATATCAACGGGCAATCAGTGTTTCTCCGAACGATTTTCGCCTCTACATCGAGCTCGACAAGTTGTTTGCAGAGATGAGCGCAACTGATCGCCGCGTGAAGTCATTGGAAAGTGCTCCGGCTCCTGTCTTAGCTCAGTCAGCCGCAGTGCAATCGCTGGCCGGCGCTTACATCGATGCTGGTCGCTTCTCTGACGCGGCGACGTTACTTTCAAAAACAACCTTTACCTCCGGCGAAGGGGAGGACGCCGCACTCGGACTCTACCGGAAAGCACACCTCGGGCTGGCTCGCAAAGCTCGGGAAGCCGGCGATCATCTAAAAGCCGCCTCAGAGTTTGCCGCAGTCACGGAGTTTCCGCGGAACTTTGGAGTGGGACGGCCTGCGATGCAGTCGCAGGCGCAGTACTACGTGGCGGCAGCGCGTGAATTTGAAGCGGCGGGGAAACGTGATGAAGCCGAGCGTTGGTGGCAACGCGCCGCGACTGAAGAGCTAAATCCTCCTTCGCAACCCGAAGAGCCGTGGTCGGAGAATTATTACTACAAAGCCGTTGCTCTCGAACATGTGGGGCGCGCGGCTGAAGCGCGCAAGCTTTACGAGCGACTAGCAAGGCTAAACGACGAGCAAAAAATGCTTGAGGCCGAACCGTGGCCGCCTTCCGGCGCGATTCGTTTTGTGCTCGCGGGAGCAGCGCTGAAGGCACTCGGTCGCAATGAGGAAGCGCGCGGGGCCCTCGAACGCGCATTGAAGATCGATCCACAAAACGAGCTTGCGATATCACAACTCGCAGAGTTAAAACGCGCTGCGAATTCAACTGTGGGACACTGATGAACTTCTCAGATTGCGCTACTCGGAACGTACTGTAGGAGCGGCCCTCCGTGGCCGCCCTTGTGTAGCTAACAGGGTTCCAAGAGTCAACGACCTCGACTTTTACGAACGCGATTCAACGTCAGGGCGGCCACGGAGGGCCGCCCCTACAGTACGTTCCGAATAAATCGAAAGAGCGATAGTTAGAATGCCCAATACGCTTCAACTCTTGCGCGACATGATCGCGATTCCCAGTGTGAACCCGATGCGGGCGAATAGCGGTGAGTATGTCGAGAACGCGATGGCGAACTTTATCGAGACAATACTTTCGCGCGCAGGCATTGATTGTGAACGCCAAAGCGTAGCTGAAGGTCGCGACAATGTGATCGCGATCGTTCATTCAACCGGGAGTGATGTGAATGGACTGATGCTCAATTCGCATATGGACACCGTTCCAGTCGATAACATGTCGATCAAACCATTTGACCCGATTATCGAAAACGGTTGCATCTTCGGGCGTGGCTCATGTGATGCGAAGGCGTCGTTGGCTGCCATGATATCGGCAGTGATCGACTATTCACAAAGACCCGAGCGTCCGCGGCCGGTAGTGTTTGCGGCGATGGCGGATGAGGAATTTGCGTTCTCCGGATCGTGGAAACTGATCGAAAAATCGTGGCCTGTTTCCGCCTGTGTGATTGGTGAACCAACACTGCTGCGTCGCGTCATTGCCCACAAGGGAATCGTGCGCTGGCGCATCGAGACTCACGGCTTAAGTGCTCACGGAGCAACGCCTGAGTTAGGAAGAAATGCTGTCTACGATGGTGCTCGTGTTGCGCTTGCACTCGAGGAGCACGCGCAACGTTTCACAGAAGACTCATCTCACTTAAGATTAGGGCATCCCACATTAAATGTAGGCAAAGTCGCCGGCGGTCACTCGGTAAATATCGTTCCCGACAAATGTGTGCTCGAACTGGAGCGACGAATGTTGCCCGGTGAAGACGGAAAACAGGCCATCGCAGATTGCGAACAGTTTTTGCGCGAACGGCTCGGTGAATCAGTTCAATTTACCTTCGAAGAACCTTACCTGATCGACCCGGCGATGGAGACCTCGCCTGAAGCAACGATCGTCAAATTACTCGCCCGAGCACAGCAGGAAGAACTCGGATTTACAAGCGAACTGGCTGCCGTCAACTACGGGACCGACGGCAGCAAGTTGGCGCGGGTTGGGATCGAAACCGTCGTTTGCGGACCGGGTGACATTGCGCAGGCACATACGGCGAACGAGTTCATTGCAGTCGAACAACTGGAACTTGCGACACGAATGTACCGTCGCTTGCTCGCGAATTGGAACTAATGAAAATCAAAGTCTTAATTCTGTTTGTCGCGACGTTCACCGCCCTCTACTCTGTTCAGTCACAGAGCTCAAAGCGCGCCGAAACTCCCGAAAAGCGTCTGGCTAAACTCGTCGAGGCAAACGTAATCGCCGTTCACGCTTACCAGGTGCTGCTGGCTAAACAGTCTGGCAAGGGCCAGGAATGTTTCTCAGCAAATACCGTTTCTGATACTGAACTGAATGCGCTCTCAGAGCATCAGGCAAACTTGCTCAAGACTGATTTAAAGCAGTTACGCCGGTGGGTTGCTGGTCGTGAAAGCACATTCAAGCCGGAGCAGGACCTGCTGCCGATCCTAGTTTCAGAACTCCAGATTCCTGTTAACGCCCCCGTGAATGTCTTCACGCGTTACCTGCGACAAAACACGAAAGCGAGCGATGTCAAAACCCGCGCGGTTGCGAGTCTGTATCAAACCGTTCTCGAAGTTGAGCGTGATGGCGATCGGCTTCAGGAAGAATTCGCTTTCTACATCGGGCTTGGTCTTCCGGTCTACGTGGGCCAGTTCAAGCTGCCGGGAACAGATGCGGACCTGCTTGCTGTGGGACGCAAACTCGAAGGCCAGTCTTGTGAGGCGCCCGTTGGCGCCACCGCCGCGGAGTGGCAGATAGCCGGACGAAAGATCTGGAATTGGGGTGAAAAGAATCTGCACATTCGCGACGAGCGTGTGCTGGCGGCGGAGTTGCTGAAAGAAGCGGACGTCAAACACCTCGAGCCGCAACTGCGCGTCATGCCGGCTCAGAAGATCGTGGTGGTGGGCCATTCGTTCACGATGGGTTTGCACTGGTCGTCGCCGTCCAGTTTTGTGCCCATCGTTATCGATGTCTTTCGACGTGAGAATCCGAAAGTGGAATTCAAGCAGTTTGCGGCGGGAGGTCTAACTGCTGCGCGAGCGCAGAAACGTTTCTTTAATGACCTGCTCGCCTGGAAGCCCGACAAGGTGTTGTTTGTGGTGATGACACGAACTGACGAGGATTACGAAGCTCTGAAGTCAATGGGAGAAGGCCTGCGCGACGCCGGCATCAAGACTTACATGTTTGATGAGGTGCACGATCCGGCAGCGGTAACATCCGGTACTGTTGAGCGCGCACGCGCGACCGCGGATTCGGCAGGTATCGAAGTGATCGAAGTCGGCAACATCCTTGCGAACGCTCCCGATCGATCGAAGTTCATGTGTCTTGACGGTATTCACATGACCGAACCTTATCACCGGTTAATGGCGAAGCAGTGGTTGAAGTATCTGGCAAAAGGAACGCGTTAGCTGAGCGCATGCAAAATCATCCTGTTAATCCTGCAAATCATGTTCATCCTGTAAAACTGATCGCTCGTACGAGGGCGCTCAAAGTTTTCATTTTGGCATGCTGCCTTCTGACGTTTGCTCCATCGGTCCACACCCAATCCACCACGATCACACATCCTCGCATGTTGATCGGCGAGAACGATCCACTCACAGGGTTCAAGGTGCTGCGCGCGCGGTACGAAGCCGGTGCACGACCTTCTGAGGACATCGACGGCTGGGCATTAAGTTATCTCCTCACCGGCGATGAAACGTTTGCCAAACGAGCGGTGGAAAAAATCCGAGCCAACCACACACCCGAACAGGTCGGATCTCGTACCTATCCTGAGTACGTCAAATGGTCACTCGCCTTCGATTGGCTCTACAACTATCCGGGTTTTGACAATGAACTGAAAGATCGCGTCGCCGCTGAGCTTCTGCGGGCCGCAGAAAAGATGCTGCAGGACCAGTCGCTAAAAGAAGTGCAGCTCGCGATGTATCACAACTATCCCGTTCGCTACTTAACGCTCGCGATTTTTGCCTTAACCGCGATCGAAGGTCATCCGTCGGTTGAATCACGCGCAGCGCCCCTGCGAAAACACTCGCGCGCCGTTCTCGATCACATTCTCGACCTTACCAACTTCATCACGCCTGACGGTGGTTACCACGAGTCGATGGACTACCAGCGCATCACTTTTGCACCTCTCGCGATGATGGCGGAGTTGTTACGCACCACGGCTAACAGCGATCCGGCGCTGCGTTACACGCTCTTTCAACATTACACCGACACGTATCTCTACAAAGTTTTGCCTGATGGCACGACCGCACGTGACGACGATAACGAGTTTCCATATTTGCAGTGGGAAGACAACATCTGTTTCGGTTACGCGATCAATCGTTTCAAGGATCCGTACGCCGCCTGGTTCCTGCGCAAGAGTGGTTGGCCCGCGCAACCGAAATGGCGCGTCGCGATCACGCAGTTTTTGTGGGATGACCCAAACGTAACGCCACGAAATCCTGCCGACAGCACGGCCGCGGAAATTCCGCGTGCACACCTCTTTCGCGGGATCGGCCATTTGATTATGCGCGACGGGTTTGGCCCTGATTCGACCTGGATACAGTTCAATTCCGGTCCGTATCTCGCCAAGCACGACCACCTCGATCAGAATCACTTCGTCATCTATCACAAAGGCTATTTGGCAACAGAGAGTGGCGCAGACTACACGGACACGGAAAGTCCGCACTATCTGAACTACTACCGCCGCACGATCGCGCATAACTCGATGCTCGTTTATCAGACGGGCGAAAAGTTTTTCTGGGCCGAGAACCTTTGGCCCGCGGCTAACGACGGCGGTCAACGAATGGATTCTTCACGCTACTGGAATACGGTCCGGAGCAGGGAAGACTTCGAGCGCACCCGTGACTTATGGGCCACCGGTCACATGGAAGTCACCGATATCGCGGATGGAACATATGTTTACGCGCGTGGTAATGCGACCAATGCTTATCAACCGTCGAAGATGGAGCGATTCACACGCGAGGTCGCTTACACGCCGGGTAACAATGTCCTGGTGGTTTTCGATCGGGTGCGAACTACCGATGCGAACTTCAAGAAAGTGTGGTTGCTGCACGGGGTCGGCAAACCCTCAGTGGTGGCGAGCGATAAAGGAAAAGACGCCGGTCACGGTGGCACTGCCTACGCGAACGCCTCAACTTTCACATATGAAGATGGCGGTGGGCGTTTGCGAGTTCACACTTTACTGCCACGCGAACGAGAGTTGATTACGCGCGGTGGGCCGGGTTGGGAGTTCTGGACGCCGGGAGACGAATTTGGTGGCGCCTGGGGGTCCGGCAAGAACTGGCCGCTTGATCCCCCGGCAGGTGGTCCACTAACGCAAGATCCATATTTGCGAAAGATGTGGAAGGCGTTCTGGGGTGAAGATTTTGAGAAACTTTTGCCGTCGAACACGCGTGCGGTTGTTCCGGCTCAATGGCGTGTGGAAGTGTCGCCGGCCAAGTCTGCCAAAGAAGACTTCTTTCTAAATGTTCTTGAAATCGGAGATAAAGGCGACGTGCAGGCGCCAAAGGTCGAGCTGGTTGATGGTTCCAATTTGATTGGTGCTCTCATCGAAGGCGGCACCGTGACGTTGTTCGCTACCGGCGAAGGATTCGTTACTGATGCTGAGGTGACGATCCCGAATGTAGAGACAGCTAACCTCCTCATTAGTGGACTAAAGCCACATGCAAAATACGAATTACAGATGACAGGTGGGCGAGCAAACTGGCGCGGTGGTCTTTTCAACGGCGTTCCCGGGGGAGAGTTTGTCGGAACTGCGAACGAGTCGGGTGTGCTGTATGCGCCCTTCAAGGGACAAAAAGACGGACGACTGCGAGTAAGAATGCTAAGTCGATAAGCCACAGATTACACGGATTTTTATGAGAGTTTTGAGTGCAGTGTTTCTCTTTCTGGTTTGTGCTGTGGTTTGTGCACAGCCAACGAAACGATCTCTGCGTGAGGTCAACCACGTTGCACAGCCACAGGGCGCAGCGGTTATCGCAATCGTGGGCGCAAACTTGATCGACGGTCGCGGCGGCCCAGTTGTTTCGGATTCGGTTGTTGTGATTCGAGGTGATCGAATACTCGCCGTTGGCAACCAAAGTCTGGTGAAGATTCCGGACGGAGCAGTCGTGGTCGATGCCAAAGGTCTCACGCTCTTACCGGGATTGATCGATGCTCATTTTCACATCGACGGCGACGATTCACTACCGGCACTCTACCTTTCACATGGAGTGACTTCGTTACGCGATCCGGGACAGTGGATCGAAGCGTACGCCCAGGCGCGGATCGCTGCTGCGCCGATTCCCAGACTCTTTCTATGTGGGCCACACCTCGATTCACCGCCGCCGGCCTATCCGGCCGACTCTTTCATCGTACGCGACGCGGAAGAGACGCGACTCGCCGTAAATCGTTTTATCGATGACGGTGCTTCCGGGATCAAAGTTTACTTTCGTCTCCCGCTCGCCCTCGTGAAGGTGGCGATAGAAACGGCACATGTGCGCGGCGTTCCAGTCATGGGCCATCTCGAGATTCTCGATGCGCGTGATGCCATTCACGCCGGGATCGACGGTATTGAGCATGCCACATCTTTCGGTACCGCGTTGCTGCCACTCAGAGAGGCGGAAAAATATCGGCAAGCAGTACTGGCGGACAACAATGCCCGGCGCGACGGACGATACAAAGTCTGGAACTCGATCAATCTCGAGACGACACAGGCGCGTTCGCTATTCAAATTGATCGCCGATAGCGGCGTATTTGTTTCGCCGACACTTGCTGTTTTCGAAAAGCAGCGTGGCGATAAGGACACCAGTGCTTTTCAGGAGAATGGCTTCAAGCAGATGGAGGCATTTGTCAGACTTGCTAACAAAGCCGGAGCCAGGATTGTTGTTGGTTCCCACTCGGACGTGCCGCATGCCCGGCGAGGCTGGGCTTATCAACGCGAGTTGGAGCTACTCGTCGAATCTGGTCTAACTCCGATGCAGGCTCTTGTGGCCGGTACGATGGAGAACGCGCGTTACTTTCGCATCTCGGATCGACTTGGTAGCGTCGAGGCAGGAAAGCTTGCCGACCTTGTTTTAGTTGAAGGCGATCCTTCCCGGAACATCAGTGACATGCGACGCATCAAGCGTGTGATGCTCAACGGCATCTGGCAAAAAGCCGAAGGCGACAGCAGATGATTACTGCTTCTCTGTGCCACCTTTGTGCTCTCTGTGTCTCCGTGTTTGGTTTATGGTTTGCCACAGAGAACACAAAAGTTCCACAGAGTAGTTCTGCAAAGACAGTCTACGTCGATCTGATTGATCGAGATACCCGTACGGCGGATGGAACTTACGATCGTCCTTTCAAATCTTGGCGGGTTGCGCTTCAGCACGTGAAGAGCGGCGACACGATCGTTGCAAAGAATGGCGACTATCGTAAAGCCGGCGCGCAAGCCCGGTGGGGCGGGTTGACGTTGACCCTGACACTCGCAGATCAATTACAACCAGATGATCCGTATCCATCTGTTTCCGGCCGTCCGGACACAACCGGCATTTATCGTTACGACCCAAAGAATCCGCTCACTATCCGCGCCGAATCGAAGCATGGCGTGATCGTCGATCACATTCGTTTCCACCTCGCGCAGGGCATCGTCATCGATGGCTTCGACATCTTCCCGAATCCATACTATCGCGACGCGACCGGCAAGAAACTTAATTCACGCCGAAACGGAATTCACGGCGATAGCGTCTACGAGCCGGAGGACTCATTCAATCACGTAAAAACGAACGATCCGCCGGGTGGGTACACGTCTGCCTGGTATGACCGTAACCTCTGGACCAGTTACATCACGATTCGCAATTGCAGAGTCCACTATGAGTGTCCACCTTCCGGATGCACGTCGACTTACGATCCGATGCAGGATGACGATCGGCTGTATCTGATCAAGTTTAACCAGTCGCATCACATCACGATTGAAGACAACGAACTCTTTGACGGCAAGAATTATCAACGCAAACCAGCTATCGATCTGCCTTGTGTAGACGACGTGACTGTGCGGCGAAACCTTATCCGTAACTCCTATCGCGGGGTCGTCTCAAAAGGCGGGAGCAGTCGGGTTCTGATCGAGGCAAACGTGTTCGTCGATAATTCAGGAAGCGCTTTTTCCGGAGGCTCAACGGATCCAAATCTTTTCATTGATGGACGTCATGGTGATCTGTGCTCATTTGTGAAGTACGAATCTTATGACATGACGGCGCGGAACAACCTCGTGGTGTCAACACGTCCCGGTGAACGACCCGTGGAACCGATTTCACTCTGGGCCGCAAAGAACGCAACCATCGAAAACAACACATTCGTCGGCATCGGTGAACGAGGCGTGCTGTTGATCCGTCCGGGAAACGAGGTCGACAGTCCTGCCCGCGGCTGCGGAAGATCCGTGCGACTAACGCAAACGGATAATCTCACACTGCGCAAAAACATTTTCGTATTGTCGGGCGTCGTCGATGAAACGATGCTTTTTCAGGTCACCGGCGCAGGTGTGAAAGTCAACGGTTTCGACCATCGCGAAAACACATTTTTCAATCGTGGAGCCGATGTGCCTGTAGGTGGTCTGGCCGATCCAAACCAGGAGCCAGGCTTCAGCAAAGCTGATCCAAAACTCATCGGCGGAACCGGAACAGACTACCGGACGTGGATGACTACCGCGCACTCGCAGATAAAAGGAAGAGGTATCTCGCAACCAGACGACAACAGATGAACGCTGATCAACTAAAGCCGGAAAACACGACCGAACAACCACACCTGTTGCGGCGCTTTGGATTGCTCGAAGCCACCGCGCTCAACATGACCAACATGATCGGCATCGGCCCGTTCATCACGATCCCGTTGCTGTTATCAACGTTGGGTGGACCACAGGCAATGCTCGGCTGGCTGGTCGCGTTAGTAATAACAATTTCGGACGGCATGATCTGGAGTGAACTCGGCGCATCGATGCCGGGCTCAGGCGGTTCCTACCTTTACCTGCGCGAGGGGTTTGGGCGCGAGACGTATGGAAGGCTGATGGGGTTTTTGTTTATCTGGCAGTTCATTCTGAGTGGACCATTAGAGATCGCCTCGGGTTATATCGGTTTCACGCAGTATCTCGGCTACATCTGGAAAGACATCGGCCGGACTCAATCGCTTGCCGTAGTCATTGTGCTCGGAGTTTTGAATATCACTTTGCTCTATCGCCGTATTACTTTCATCGGTAAGCTGACGGTTAGTTTGTGGATTGGAACAATCCTGACGACGCTGGCTGTGATCGTGACCGGCGTCTTTAACTTTAGCTCCGCACTCGCCTTTGATTTTCCTCCGGGTGCATTCAATTTTTCTCTTGGCTTCTTTCTCGGTCTGGGAGCTGCTACACGCATCGGCATCTTCGATTACCTCGGGTATTACGACATCTGTTACATCGGCGACGAGGTTAGGGAACCGGGACGAACGATTCCGCGCTCCGTCATAATCAGCGTGATCGCAGTCGCGATTATCTATATCGCCATAAACTTTTCTGTGATCGGGGTAGTACCGTGGCGCGAGTTTGTGCCGGCGGACCAGCATCCGCAGTCCAGCTTTATTGTTTCCATCTTTATGGAGCGTGTTTATGGTGGCGGCGTGGCCACCTTCTTCACGGCGATGGTGCTTTGGACCGCGTTCGGATCAGTCTTCGCTCTTTTACTCGGCTACTCACGTGTGCCATATGCCGCAGCGATTGATGGTTATTTTTTCAAGATCTTTGGCCGGCTTCATCCACGGAAACACTTTCCGTACGTCTCACTAATCGTCCTCGGTACGATTGCAATCGTTTGTAGTTTCTTTTCACTCGGCATGGTGATCGACGCCCTCATCACGACTCGTATTCTCATTCAATTCATCGGACAGATTGTGGCGGTGACGTTGCTGCGCCGGAATGAACCCGAACTGAAGCGGCCTTATCGCATCTGGTTTTATCCCTTACCAAACCTGCTGGCGCTACTCGGCTGGATGTTTGTGTTTGCTACCACAAACTGGACCATCATTGCTTTTGGCCTCGGGACATTGGTTTTGGGTCTGTTGTGTTTCGTCGTTTGGTCGCGCCAAACCAAACAATGGCCATTTGCGACAGCGGAAGATGTATGACGAAATTAACCTCACCGGAACTCGATCAATTCAATCGCGACGGTTACCTGATGATGCCCGCGCTCTTCGATGCTGAAGAGATGAAGTTGCTGATCACTGTGGCCAAAAACGATCGGCGACTCGAACACGAAGCGCTCGAGCGTCGTGATGCCCAGTCGGCGACGAGTAAACTCTGGTTGACGGATGTTCTCGAAGATGACATCTATAGCGCGTTTGTACGTTGCTTTCGGATCGTTGATCCGCTCGAGCAGTTACTTGGCGGTGAGGTTTATCATTATCACCACAAGATGATGTTGAAGGAGCCGTTTGTGGGTGGCTCATGGGAGTGGCACCAGGATTACGGTTACTGGTATGCGAACAATTGTCTCTTCCCGTATATGGCGAGTTGTTTGATCGCAGTGGATCGAGCGACGCGTGACAACGGGTGTCTGCAAGTCATTCGCGGCTCGCACCTGATGGGTCGTATAGACCACAACAAGACAGGGGATCAGACGGGTGCAGACATGAATCGCGTAAATGAGGCGCTTAAGCATCTCGAACTTGTCTACTGTGAGATGGAGCCGGGCAGTGCGCTTTTCTTTCATGCGAACCTGCTGCATCGTTCCGACGCGAATCGGAGTCCCCATCCGCGTTGGTCGTTGATTTGTTGCTACAACGCCGCGCGGAATCCGTGTAAGGGAAGACCAAACCATCCCGAGTACAGTTACCTTGAGAAATGGCTGGACTCTCGGATTAAAGAGATCGGAAGAAGACAATTAAATCCACCGAACGTACTGTAGGGGCGGCCCTCCGTGGCCGCCCTTGGGTGGGAACCGGATTCGCCGAATCCGAGGTCGTTGCTTTCTGAATCCGATGAGTTCCACACAAGGGCGGCCACGGAGGGCCGCCCCTACAGTACGTTCGATGGATTTAATTGTCGTCTTCCGATCTCTTTAATCCGAGTGTCGGGCCATTTCTCGAGGTAACTGTATTCAGGATGGTTGGGTCTGCCCTTACACGGATTGCGCGCT